>NZ_JAAVTF010000001.1:0-659185 GCF_012102665.1 Haematospirillum sp. 15-248
GAATGAAGTCATTATGAAGAATAAGTGGGGATTGGGAATAAGCGGTGACTGCGAAGTCTTCCGATGTATCACCATTAACATCGGCGAAAATGTTTATAACGTAATACCCACCGATCTTATTATTTGCAAAAGGAGTAAACCCTTCGCATTCGTACCATATGGAATGAGGTTGTGCTTGATTTCCGTTGAAGGTCAGCGTTTGGTGTCCTGCCTTGTTAATGTCTGCATCCACGTGAGACATCTCAAAGCGATCTCCCTCTATTCTGTTGAAATCGGCTATCCAGTCCTTTTGGTCTGGCGTTGAGTCTCGGAACGACCTGTAAACAAAGGTGTCAGCACCTGCTCCCCCTGAAAGGGCATCAACAAACCCCTTGCCTTCAAGAATGTCGTCACCATCCCCCCCAAATAGAAGGTTATAATCATCGGTTCCAACAATATAATCGTTTCCCGACCCTCCGATTATATTTTCGATATTGATCAGGGTATCCTCAGCCATTCCATTTACATAAACAATAGATGGACTATCTGATGATAGCTTAACCGCAATGGGGAGAGATCTATCCGTGTACTCTGCAAAGTCAAGCCCCTCTCCTCCATCCAAGGTGTCTTGTCCTAGTCCTCCATTAAATTTATTTGTTTGTGTGTTTCCAGTGAGATGGTCATCACCAATTCCCCCTGTAATGTCATCTATATCTATCAGTACATCACGGGGCTCTGTTCCAACATATACGATGGACGGATCTAACCCGTCATGGAGCTTGACTGTTATGGGTTCCTTGAGCGCGGAGTAGTCAACGCGATCAATCCCACCATTGCCGTTGATAAAGTTTGCGCCATATTCTGGCGAGAAGACTTCGTCTTTGGCTGTGCCTGTTGTGAAAATAGCCTGCACAGATTTCCCTCCTGATCCAGTGTGGCTTTCGAGGCCGCTAACTGGTTTATCATTCCGGATGGACTGCAATGCTTACAAGTAAAAGTTGTTGTTCCTAGGGATACATTTTCTAATATGTATGCACCGAAAAAGGTTTTGGATAGGTTTTCCTGGTTCTTGTCTAGACGAATTCGGGCCTATCCGGTCTATAGACCACTTTATTAGCTCGTTCGTATGACTGGATAAATTGCATCAGATCACGCTTTCTGGCCATAGCCGCTGCAACCTGAACGGCTGTGATGGCGCCGCCGTATGATTTGTTTTCCTCAACCATTTGCTTGACGCGTTCCAGAAACACCTTCAAATTCAGAGCCTCGATTGCATCCGCGCAAAAGTTGATAAATCCGGAATAACGAACGGGTCTGCCGGGTTTGGGTGGATGGTAAGCTGATGTTGCAAACGACCCTGTGCGTCCGCCTCTCCGTTCTAGAATAGCAGCGCGATGGTATTCCTTGAATGGGGTGAAGACGACAGCTGTTTGGCTGTCGTGTTGGGTGACAACATCTTCGATAGCCCCGACGATGGACTGGGAAACCTTCTTGATGTGGCTGTCATTAATGTCCCCACCCAAGGCGATGCGCTCTATTTCATCAATATGTGCCGACGGGTTGGTACTGAACAGTGTGCCGCCTTCATGGTAAATGGATATCCATGATTCTTCCATAAACTGGCGCTCGTAGCTTGAAACACGGCTTTTCCAGTGTTCAGCCCAGTCAAAGCTGGTTGTATGATCTTCTGTGAACAGGGCTGGGTTACGGTTGAACTGCTCAACAACAAGTGCCGTCATTCGTAGCGTTGTTGGTATATTCTGGCCACGTATAATCACATGTTCTGTGACAGGACCAGACTTCAGAATCAACGATACTCGGTTGGAGCGGACTTGGAATATGGCATCCTCATCTCTGTGTTCACCAGAGAAGTCAAACCGGTGAACCGTGCTCTTTTCGCGGTAGAGCGTTATGCCGGAAATAACAGCAGCCATTGCTTCCTGTGTCTCTTTATGTTGCGGTGCTTTGCGGCAGGACTGTAGATACTTCTCTATACTTCAATGATCTTGGAAGGAAATTGGTAACTTGTCCATGCCCCACATTCATCGCGGGAGAAAGGCTTCATTGACGTCAGGTCAACCATCTTCTGGTGTGCATATGAAATCAGGAGGTGCGGTTGCCTTGGTTGCTGGGGCACGGGTTTATCTTGACGGGACACCGTCCTTGGCATTGTATCGAAGAGTGGAGGCGGTTTACGATCTGTGGAGAGAAGGGAAGGTCTCTACGATGATCCTGTCTGGCGGTGCTGTGGGGAGCTCTGTGCCGGAATCCGCTATCATGTCTTCCCTTTTAATTGAAAAAGGTTTACCGGTGCACCGGATTGTACAAGAAGACAAATCCAGAAACAGCCGTGAGAACATCCAGTTCAGCCTGCCTCTTTTGGCTGGCATGATGCCCCCCAAGGTTATTCTGGTAAGCGATGTCTGGCATATTCCCCGCTTATGGATGTTATTGCGTCTTCTGGGATATAGGCATAGGTGGAGAATTGGTTTCAAGCCATCAAAAAGCGACGCCACCAGACTGAGCTGGTGGCGTTCTGCTGTACGGGAACTTCCTGCGTTCTTTGCAGATTATTTATATGCGCTAAGGATTGGCCCTGTTACACGGAGCCAATTGCCTCAGGTTGGACCTTCTGCTCTGGAAGAAGACCGATCAAACCGGGAAACGCGGGAAACGGATGGGTAACCAGCCAAGTCGGGATGTCCCGGACCCAGGACGATAGTCGTCCTTTGTTTTCAAAACGATTCCGGAACTGAGATTCCTGAAGGAAATCGACCATCCGGGGGAGTATGCCGCCAAGAACATAAACCCCCCCCAAGGCTCCTGTTGTAAGCGCCAAGTTCCCGGCAAGGGTGCCCAGCATAGCGCACATAATTTCCAGGGCTTCACGGCAACATGGGTCTCTTTCTCCCAAGGCTCTGGCCGCAATCTCGGATGCAGACAGGTTCAAGGGCTCCAGACCATCCAGATCGCGTATTGCACGGAATAAGGATTCCAGGCCACTGCCGCACACTGTACTTTCACCTGACACATGAGAGCTGCGTTGGCGAAGATGGCAGATAATATCCCATTCCCTTTGGTTCGAGGCTGCCAATGTGACATGCCCCCCTTCTGAAGCAACGGGAATCCAGCCCCCCTTGTTGTCCGGCACCAGCGTAGCCGTGCCAAGGCCCGTGCCAGGCCCGATTGCAGCGATGGGATAACCAGTCCGGGCTGTTGCACCCTGACCTATCTGCACCAGGGAACTGGAGGGAAGTCGTGGGCAGGCCAATGCGTTTGCAACGAAATCATTGACGACATTGAGGGTTTTAACACCCAAGTCACGTCGCATGGCTTCGATAGAGAAATGCCATCCTAAATTGGTAAAGGCGGCATCATCACCCGTAATCGGACCTGCAACGCACAGCGCAACATGGGGGGGCAAGGGTACGCCTGTATCTCTCTGGAAGGTACGGACAATTTCGGTTGGGTTGGAGTATCCCTCGCACCGGTAGACCCGCTCTTCGGACCAGCTGTTGTCAGCGTGGGCAAAGGCAAGACGTACGTTTGTTCCACCAACATCGGCAATCAGGCCAACAATGGGTGCATCTGTGGTGCAAGCAGGATGTGAAGAGTTTTTCATGAGAATGAAGACCGGGCTACGGTTGAACCTATTGTCTCAACGCTCCGCGATCTCAATCCTTCCGAAAGCCACGGGGGCCGAAATGGATGTGTCCGGCGGAGCGGTTTCGCGCTTTTCATCGACGTCCGGCGCAGGGGGTGCACCTGCATTTGATCCGGGTGTAGTCGATGCGCGGCGACTGCCAAGGTATTCTGTCAGTCTATGACTCCGCCAGTTTTCTGCAAAGTCATTTGCATTCCTGCGACTATATCTCTCCCTGGCATGGATACTCTCCGTTTTTGTATTTCTCAGGCCAATGGCCTTCATCTGTGGGTAGGGGTATATCATACGTTTCACAGGAGATGGAAGCGCCAGGTGGCGTCTTGTCTCTTTATGCCATTGCCTTGTATTTGCACGTGACTGATTGTTCAGTTTGGACCATGCCCGGGTCAGAAGTCCGCCATAGCGTGTTGCGCGGACGGGGGTGGCTGAGTGATAACGTGTTGCTGCCTTGGCCCATGATCCGGTTTCGGTGTACAGGCGGGTCAGGAAATCAGCGGCATAGGCCACGTTTCGTGCGGGATCAAAGGCATCTTCAAGGGTTCTGAACGCGTCGGGATGATGCTTGAGGTTAATTTGCATACACCCGACATCAATATTGCGTACGCCCCTTGATTGCAGGGTACGCACTTCTCGTATGGCTTCGGCCTTTGTCCTGAAATATCTGCCGTTTCCCTCGGCCATAACGGTCCAGGGCCAGGCAATTTTTTCCTGCTTGGCTGTATCCCAGCGTCCGGATTCTACATGAGACAGGGCTGTCAGCATGTTCTGGGGTAAGCGCAGGCGTGTTTCATGGTATTCCGTATGAAGACGACACACATCAGAAGAGTTTTGTGCATAGTACCCACGTGATATAGCCCCTGCCGGAGAGGGGGAAGACGCCGAGGCTGCTCTGTCTGCTCCCGGCAGCAAGGTTATGAGAAGAACTGATAAACATAGGGTGCGCATGCTATATCTCTGGTTTGTGGGGATCAGATACCAGAGTCAACAGCAAGGTTCGTGCCACAGTTGGAGGGGGTGTGTCTAACGAAGTATAGTGTTGGGGACTTCTCAATTTTGGATACGCGTTATGTGTGATCTCTTTCTTTCTTGCCATCTTTGGTGATGCATGATGTCATTGTGCGTCGCAGCAACCCGTCTGTGGTGTAAAGCGGGGTGCTGCTGTAGTGGATGTTTTCTCCCTGAACTCAGGCCGCGATCTCATGTGTCGCGGCCTTTTTTTGTGTGGGAGAGCTTATGGCATGGTCGCAAGTGGCCAATCCTTTATCAGGGACTTGGTGCCTGTTTCATCTAGGATGTGGATCCATTCCGGTGATTGCTTCAGATCTGTTATGGCTTGATTGAATCGGTCTACGTCTTCCGTGCTGAAGAACGTTTTGGACAGGGCAAAGCCCAAGTCTACCCGCCCTATAGACAGAGGCAGTAGCTCAACCTCGTTGGCCAGCCCACTTTGTTCCAAGGTGTGAAGTCCCCGTATTGATGACAAAATTGCGCCATCAAGACGTTTGGCTGCGACCTTGCGTATGTTGTCTTCTTCGTTGTGGACCCGTTCCAGGATAAGATCTGTGACGGAGTGGAGAGTCGGGAATTCAAAGCCAGCAATAGCACCCAGCCGTTTTCCAGAGAGCTGGCTCAGATTCTCGAAGGGGAAGGCATCACCCTTATGAACGATGATGACATTGTATTCGGTCAGCAAAGGAATGGTGTAGTGGGCGAGCAGGCTGCGCTCAGGTGTCTTCATCGTGCTGCCGGCAATTTCTATGGCCCCCCTGTGTATGCTTTCATAAAGGCGGGAGAACGGAAGTTGCAAGGCTGTGGGATTATAACCCATTGTTTTCAGGATATGTGTCCCGGTAATGCCAAATACTCCGTCGGCTTGTCCGTTATGGACGCCACCAAGCGGAGCGTTGTCAGCCAGCCCAAACTGGACATCCCTGTTTTGTGCGTGAGCGGTAAAAGAAAGAAGTGCTATCCAAAGCCATGCGAAGACGGCTGTAGCGCGCGGCAACATGGCTGTCTCCATCGTGTTGGTTCCGGAGCCGTATTCTAGCTGATGTTGTGTGTACCCGCTACGCCGGGACGGCGCATGGCGGCGATCTTGTCTCTACTGGCACCTGTGCAGCAGATGTTCTTAGCAAGATCCAATCTTTTGCGCCGGTGCATTGTGGCCCAAGGCAAGGATCAGATCTTCCATGTGTCCGGCTATCGTGTGGAACGCTGGAATCTTTGCGTACGTATCTTCCTGCATATAGAGCGCTCTGTTGATCTCTATTTGTAAGGTATGAATGCCCTGTTTAGTCTGACTGTAGTGCCGGGTTGTATAGCCCCCGGCATAAGGTGCGTTACGGGCTGTATTCCATCCGGTTCCTGCCAGTGTACGGTGGGCTGTATCCGTGAACGTGCGATCGCATGTCTTGCCATGCCCATCCCCCAGGACAAACCCGACTTTTCTGTTTGGCCCGGACACAGCAATAGAGGGCATGGAATGGCAGTCCAGGAGCAGGCAGTGACCAAAAAGGGCGACCGTATCAGCGATCAGCTTCCGCAGCGCAGCATGGTATGGGCGATAGAAAAGCTGGATACGTTGTTCTGCTTCTTCAATTGGTAGTCTTGTCTTGTAGATGAGAGCCTTGTTGGCAACGATTCGTGCAATGGTTCCCAAGCCGGCGGCAACGCGAACAGATGTTGTGTTGATATGAGCGGGCAGGGGACCATCAAACATGTCGGGGTCCAGTTCATATGGCTCACGGTTGACGTCAATGTATGCACGCGGAAATGTGGCCCGGATCATCGGAGCTCCCAGCCGTGGTGCCGCTGCAAAGAGCTCGTGAACATAGAAATCCTCTGATTGGCGGATTTCGTGGGGATTCAGCTGTGATGTTGCGAGAAATGCGGGAGGGTAATAGTTTCCCGAGTGGGGAGATGCCAGAACGAGAGGCAGTGTTTGCACGTCAGGTTTAATGATTGCAAAGGGAGACGACGGGGGAGGCTGCCTGTCAGTCTCCAGGTTGGGGGTGCCTGTTGTGTGATCGCCCTGTTTTGCTTTCATAAGAGGAGGTTACACCAACAGGTCTTCCCTCGCCAAGATACCTGTTAAAGGGCTTTTGCAAGAGCAAAGCCCCGACATCTCAGTCGGGGTTTTGATGGTGGGCGCGGCAAGGATTGAACTTGCGACCCCTGCGATGTCAACACAGTGCTCTCCCACTGAGCTACGCGCCCTGCTCTGGGTATGTTGCGGTGCAACTTCTGTCACCAAAAGCGAGGAACGCGCTTATAAAGCCCCTTTTATCATCTGGCAAGGCATTTATCTGTCAAATGTTGCAAAGGGTTCCGGGAAAAAGACAAAGCCCCGACATTTCAGTCGAGGCCTTGATGGTGGGCGCGGCAAGGATTGAACTTGCGACCCCTGCGATGTCAACACAGTGCTCTCCCACTGAGCTACGCGCCCTTTATCTGCCCAGTTTCGGATCCTGTCAGGAAACCCTCAGGAGCAGAGGAGGACCTTATAGAAGGCCTTTTGCCGTCTTGCAAGTCCTTTATCTCTCAATTGCGTTCCTTTCAGCTGGAGACAAGTTCACCCCACAGGTCGTAGTCATCAGCGTGCTCAATCCGTGCCGTGACAATATCGCCGGCCTTCAGGTTTACTTCGCCGTTAAGAAAAACATTGCCGTCAATATCCGGTGCATCACCGGTGGATCGTCCAATGGCGCCATCTTCATCCACTTCATCGATGATAACCTGTTGCAGGCTTCCGATCTTGCGGGCCATGCGCTGTTCGGAAATCTGACGCTGGTGCTCCATAAACCGGGCCCAGCGCTCATCCTTGGTCTCTTCGTCCACAGGGTCGGGCAGGGCGTTGGCTACAGCGCCTTCGACAGGCTCGTACTTGAAGCAGCCAACCCGGTCAAGCTGGGCCTGTTCCAGCCATTCCAGCATATCCTCGAAGTCTTCTTCCGTTTCACCGGGAAAGCCGACAATGAACGTCGAGCGAATGGTCAGCTCGGGACAGATGTCGCGCCATGCCTTGATCCGGTCCAGAACCTTCCCGTTGTTGGCCGGACGCTTCATGGCCTTGAGGATTCCCGGGGAGGCATGCTGGAAGGGAATGTCCAGGTAGGGTAGTATTTTGCCTTGTGCCATCAGTGGGATGACATGATCAACCGATGGATAGGGGTAAACATAGTGCAGGCGCACCCATACCCCCATGTCTCCCAGCGCACTGGTCAGTTCCAGCAGGTTGCTTTTGCGGGTCTGCCCTTTCCAGTCAACGTCGGCATAGCGGGTGTCAACGCCATAAGCGCTGGTATCCTGTGAAATAACCATCAATTCCCGTACGCCCGCCTTGACCAGTTTTTCTGCTTCAGCCAGAACTCGGTTCATCGGTCGACTGACCAGGTCCCCGCGGATAGAGGGGATAATGCAGAAGGTACAGCGATTATTGCAGCCCTCCGAGATTTTCAGATAGGCATAGTGGCGGGGTGTCAGTCGGATACCCTCTGGTGGAACCAAGTCGACAAAAGGCTCATGCTGCGGGGGCACCGCGTCATGAACGGCGTTGATGACCGCTTCATACTGGTGGGGACCCGTAACAGACAGAACCCTTGGGTGAATAGTGCGGATGCCATTTTCGTCCTTTCCCATGCAGCCGGTGACAATAACCTTGCCATTCTCGGCCAGCGCATCGCCAATAGCCTCCAGGCTTTCGGCCTTTGCCGAATCCAGGAACCCACAGGTGTTGACAATGACCGCATCCGCTCCCTCGCTGGTTGGTGCCAGTTCGTAGCCTTCCGCACGCAGGCGTGTCATGATTCGTTCTGAATCAACCAATGCCTTCGGGCAGCCGAGGCTGACCAGTCCGATCCGTGGGGCAGGCTTGAGGATTTTGGCTGTGCCGGTCATACAGGTGTTCCATAAACAAGACCGGCTCGTATCATGCATCCTCCCGGTATGTCGGGAGAGGGCACGTATCCGGTCGGGACGGTATCAGGTGATGCCGTGAGGTACAGGGTTGTGCCCGGAATTTCAAGATCAGAACGTGTCTGTAGCAAAGGCTCCCGGGAAGCAGGATGGCTTTATGCCGGTCTGTTCCAGTAGTTCCTGGCAGGCTGTGGAGGCAAGCCAGGCGAATTCCCTCTCCCGTGGCCAGGTCAGGGCATCCCGTTCACAGAGCGATGAATCCACCCAGCCGGGGTGACAGTGCAAAAGGGCCGTTGCCGCTGGTTTCGCAAGAAATTTGTGAAAAAGGCTTTCGTAGCTTCGGCGTGTTGTAAACGGATACAGACCGCGAAAACTGTCATTCATGCGAAATCCCAGTGCTCTGGCCTTGGCTGCCATGCGGCGGCCAATAACGGACAGGTAGGCTTCTTTTGCCGGTGAACTGTTGTAGCGGTTCCATTCATGCAGCGGTGCCGCGCAGTTCCGGATCCACGGTCGTGTTCCGTAACGGCTTTTGACCTCACGCAGGAGCTCGTCGCAGATAACCGGCAGGCAGTGGATGTGCTGATGGCCGTCTATATAGTCAGGGCCTTGGCCCCAGGCATCTTCAAAGGCATCAAGCTGGGCCCGTATTTCAACGCGAATCGGCCCAGATTCCAGACGTCGGGTCAGGGCACGATGGGAGAGGGCATGCAGGGATTCCGGCACGGTTCCACAGAACGCTGTCAGACGCCACGGGCCGGTCAGGGTCAGGTGGAGGCCAACCTCGACGGGATAGCCTTTCGTCAATGCCTTCAGTGTTCGTGCCCGCTTGGGCCATTCAGGCATAACTGCCATGGCACTTGTCGCGGATACTCTGCCCCGTTCTATCAAGTTTTCTATGGCGTCACAGACACCGGGAGAGAGACCGTAGTCGTCCGCACAAATAATGATGGAGTGTTCTTCTTGCGCTTTGTGTCCTGTCTCGCTCATGATCATTCTCCGTCACCGCTCAGACATGATGAAGCGGAGACCTTGGTGCTTCTCGTTGTTCCGGGCACAATCAAGCCCGTATCCGCCGCGTTCTTTGATCCAAGATCCAAGGTGATGCCGTGCCTGATGTCCAGAGTGGTCCTGAAGAACAAACAGCATATCTCCTTTCCATTGTCATCCCTGTCTATAATGAATCAGAATCCCTGATCTCCCTGTCTCGTCGTCTGGCAGAGGTTCTGGAGCGTGCCGGATTGCTACGATATGAGATCATTATGGTGGATGATGGCAGTCGCGACAGCAGTTATGCCACGATCCGGGAGTTGGCACGTGCAGACAGCCGGGTGCGTGGTATTCGTCTGGCGCGTAATTTTGGCAAGGAAGCCGCCGTAGCAGCTGGCCTGCAGGCTGCGTGCGGTGACGCTGTTGTGCTGATGGACGCCGATCTGCAACATCCCCCCGAGTTGATACCGGAATTGCTTGTTTGCTGGAAAGCTGGTGCCCGTATGGTTACGGCGGTGCGGCGTTCCCGCGACACAGATCCGGCTTTGCGCCGCTTGGTATCCCGTCTTTTTTATCAGGTGTTCCGCTGTATTGCGAATGTTGAGATTCCCGAAGGAGCCGGCGATTTTCGACTGTTCGACCGGCGTGTTGTACAGGCCGTCAACAGTTTGCCCGAGCGCAACCGCTTTCTGAAGGGTATTACAGGGTGGGTTGGCTTTACGCAGGGTTTTATCCCTTTTGATCCAGAACCAAGGGCAGGTGGGTGCTCTACATTTTCTTTCTTCCGTCTTTTGCGCTACGCGGTTGATGGGTTGACGGCGTTCTCGGTTGTGCCATTGCGTGTCTGGTCCCTTCTGGGATTGGTACTGGCTGCCGGATCCATGCTCTACGGAAGCTGGCTCATTGTCCGTACGCTTGTTCAGGGGGTTGATGTGCCGGGATATACATCGTTGATGGTATCAATCCTGTTCCTGTCCGGAGTGCAGCTGACAGGTCTTGGGGTATTGGGGGAGTATATCGGGCGGATTTTCCGTGAAGTGAAGGGGCGCCCCCTGTTTCTGGTAGCCGAACAGACGGAAGCTGAACAAGAAGACGAGATTCCTGCAGGCAGAGGTGTAGCCCGGTGATGATGGATGGCGGATGCAATGTTGACACCCGTTGTGTTGCAACTGGTGTTCCGACCAAAAAGCAGGGGATGTGGGAGTACCGTCTCTCCATTCTTTTTTATTGGAGCATGGTTGCCTTTGTTGTCCTGACATTCCGGCGTCATGGAATCAGCAATGACGAGCTGGTGCAGCATACGTACGGCGATATGCTGTGGCGTTATTATGCGTCCGGCCTGACAGATACTTCCCTATTTTCCTATCGTAACCTGTATCTTTATGGGGGAGCGTTTGATCTTCCCGTGGTGGCTCTGCTGAAGCTGGTACCATCTGCCTCTATCTGGGACCTGCGTCACCTGCTGTCGGGGCTGGTTGGTGTGGTTGGCCTGGTTGGTACAGGCCGTCTGGCAACGTATCTATACGGACCACGTATGGGTTTGCTGGCAATCGTTCTTCTGGCCTTGTGCGGGATATGGTCGGGGGCCATGTTTACCCACACCAAGGATATTCCCTTTGCAACGGCAATGATTTGGGGCGTTTATACTCTGACGCGGATTGTATCCTGCTTGCCTCGGGTTCCCTTGTCGCTGGGTCTTGGTTTCGGTCTGTCTACAGGTTTGGCCTTGGGCTTGCGGGTTGGGGGGGGGCTGTTGGTCTGCTATGCAGCGTTGGTTATCCTTGTCCGCGGCGTTTCATATTCTGGTTTATGGAAGGGCAGGGCTCTGTTCTGGTTCCGGTCTGCTTGTTCCCTTTTTCCCGGAATGTGTCTTGCGTTTGTACTGATGGCTTTCTTCTGGCCGTGGTCAGTGCAGCAGTTCGATCATATTCCGCTTGCCATAAAAGCGTTTTCCAATTTTTCTTTCGAGATCGATACGATTCTATCCGGGATAGTCTATCAGGTCGATGATGTTCCACGCACCTACCTGCCGATTTACCTTCTGGTCAAGATGTCCGAACCTGTTTTGCTCGGCCTTGTTTGCGGTGTCCTGGTGTTTGCTGTCCGTTGGCGTACCTTGGTACAGGCGCGGCAATCCATTCTGTGGGTTCCTGTTGTGGCGGCTGCGGTGTGTCCCGTTCTTCTTGCCTTGATAACAAACCCGCCGCTGTATAACGGTGTTCGTCACTTCCTGTTTGTGGTTCCTCCCCTTGTCATTCTCTCTGCAGCTGGTTTGTATACTGTCTGTATCCGTGTTGCGGCTGTTTCGTCTGTTGCTGCAAGAAGGCTCTTTCTTGCTGTTTTCGGCGCTGTTTGTCTTCTGTCAGCGGTTCCGTTGGTCCTGATTCATCCCTATGGATATGTGGGTTACAATATTCTTGCCGGGGGGCTTTCCGGCGCTGTTGGGCGGTGGGAGATGGACTATTGGTCAAGCAGTGTGAAGGATGCTCTTGTCGGGCTGCAACAGTATGCTCTACCTCGTGATACAGGTGGAGAATACCGGGTTGCTGTTTGTGCTGAACTCGTGCAGGCCGATGCTGTTCTTGGGCCGGGATTTCGCGTTGTTGCCGATTGGCTGCAGGCTGATTTTTTTGTCTCGGCGACCCAGATGGGGTGTGATGCGGCCATGGACGGGGATGTTGTTGTTGAGGTGCGCCGTCTCGGGGTTCCTTTGGCTGTGGTCAAGGATCTGAGGCCTGTGCAGGATCGCCCGGCCGGGTATCCTGTGATTGTTCGGTGATCTGTGGTGTTGTCCTGGCGCCAGTTCATGCTGTTTGCTGTTGCTGGCGGCTTTGGTACTGTCGTGCACTATTGTGTTCTGGTCGGTTTGGTCGAACTCCTGTCTTTTGATCCTGTTTCTGGATCTGTTGCCGGTTTTCTGTGCGGTGCCCTGACGAATTATGGAGCCGGACGTGTCATTGTGTTCCGCAGTACCCGGCCCCATGTCGAGACATTGCCACGTTTTTTCATGGTAGCCGGGACCGGGTTTTTGTGGAACGGAGTGCTGATGACCGCTCTGTCAGGCTTCTTGCTCTGGCCCTATCTGGTTGCCCAGGTTGCGGTCACCGGCTTCCTCCTTGTATGGCACTATGTGCTTAACGCGCTTTGGACATTTCGCTGTTCCTGATTCTGGCTGATGCGTAGTTTACGCGCGGCTGCAACCATATTGAGCAGGGCAGGCTGTATGTCATCCCATGCTCTTGTTTTCAGGCCGCAGTCCGGATTGACCCACAGCTGTCGATCGTGCAGATACTGTCGTGCCATGGCAAGGCGTGCGACAATTTCATCGGTTCCCGGAATGCGTGGAGAGTGAATATCGTACACGCCCGGGCCAATGCTGTTTGGGTAGCGGTACGTCCTGAAAGTCTCAAGAAGGTCCATGCCCGATCGGGAGGCTTCTATTGATACAACATCGGCATCCATGGCCGCGATCGCTTCCATGATGTCGTTAAATTCTGAATAGCACATATGGGTATGTATTTGCGTATGGTCTGAAACGCCTGATGAGGTCAGGCGAAAGCACGCAACGGCCCATTCCAGATAGGCATTCCATTCTGTTTGTCGCAGTGGCAACCCTTCGCGCAGGGCAGCCTCATCGATCTGGATGATGCGGGCACCGGCCTTTTCCAGGTCAAGCACCTCGTCCCGCAGAGCCAGTGCCAACTGGCGGCAAGCCGTACTGCGGGGAATATCGTCCCGCACAAAGGACCAGTTCAGGATAGTGACCGGCCCTGTCAACATGCCCTTGACCGGGCGTGCTGTGACAGCCTGTGCGCACGACCACCATTTGACGGTCATGGATTCGGGGCGGGATATATCGCCATAAAGGATGGGAGGACGGACGCAACGCGAGCCATAAGACTGCACCCATCCGTGCCGCGTGAAGGCAAATCCTGACAGTTTCTCCCCGAAATATTGGACCATGTCATTGCGTTCAAACTCGCCGTGAACCAGAACATCCAGTCCCGTTTGTTCCTGCCAACGAACAACCCGCTCTGTTTCCTTCCTCAGGAAGATCTCGTAGTCTTCGGTCGTCAGTATTCCTTTGCTATGGGCTGACCGTGCCTGCCTGACCTTCCCGGTTTGAGGAAACGAGCCGATCGTCGTGGTTGGAAAGAGAGGGAGGGCAAGGTCTTTCTGTTGCTGTGATGCCCGCACAGCGTACGGACTTTTGCGTTTGGTCATGTGTGGCTTTATGCCGTTGACCCTGTCCTGGACGGTCTTGCAATGTATCTTGTCTGAAGTCTTGCGGGCACGGGTAGCCAGTGATGCAGCCTCCAGCTGACCACGTACGGATTCCCTGCCGCGGGCAAGGGCCGTTGCCAGAACCGCCAGTTCGTGGATCTTCTGGTCCGCAAAGGACAGCCAGCTTTTGATATCGCTGTCCAGATCAGTCTCCACGCTGATATCCAGTGGCACGTGGAGCAATGAGCAGGAAGGGGCGAGTTGAATGTGCTCTGCGCCTTTTTGTTTTACCACGGGCTCCAGCTGATCCAGTATGGCCTCCAGATCAGCGCGCCATACGTTGCGTCCGTCTATGACCCCCAAGGACAGGATCTGCTCACGCCTTGACCTGCGTATGACTTCAGGCAGCTGTTCCGGGGCGCGCACAAGATCCAGGTGCAGCCCAGCTACGGGGAGCTGTGTTGCCAGATCAAGATTATCCCCCAGTCCGCCAAACCATGTAGTTAACATGATGTTCAGATTGGGGAGTGCGCGTGCAAAGGCCTGATATGTTGTTTGCAATGCGGTTCGGGCTTCATTATCCAGATCGGTAACCAGGCAGGGTTCGTCGATCTGGATCCAGTCTGCTCCTTCAAGTGACAAGCGTGTCAGGAGGTCGATGTACACCAGCAGTAACGAATCAAGATTCCGAAGAGGGGAGACAATGGGGTCGGTGCTCTTTCCCAGTTTGAGGAATGTAACAGGCCCGAGAAGAACCGGTCGTGTTCTGTACCCCAGAAGGCGTGCTTCCCGATACTCGTTGACAGCCTTCAGACATGAAAGACGGAAGGATTGTCCGGGTGTGAATTCCGGAACCATGTAATGGTAGTTGGTATCAAACCACTTTGTCATATCTTGGGCTGGTATGCCGGCCCCTGTATAGGCCGGGTTGCAGGCATTGTGGCATTCCCTTCCTGCGGTGCCCCGTGTTCCGCGGGCCATGGCAAAGTATGTTGTCAGTCCCGGCGGGCCGCCTTGCCAGTCATATCGCTCCGGTATGGCACCAACCATGGCGCTGGTATCAAGGACATGGTCATACAGGGAAAAATCATTTGATGGCAGAATGGTCGCGCCTTGTTCAACCTGTCGCGCCCAATTTCTGGCCTTGAGCTTGGTTGCGGTGTGTACAAGTGCACTTTCCGCTATATTACCTTTCCAGAAGTCTTCCAGGGCAAACTTCAATTCCCTGTGCCGACCGATACGCGGCATGCCAAGGGTTGCTACAGAAAGAGAAGAAACAGTCACGGCTTGACCCCCATGGTGTTGGGGCAAGGTAGAGCGGACACGCAGAAAGGCGACTGGTACAGAGCGACCCGTACACCCTCAGGCGTACCACCGGGACACCCCGCCCGAGGACGTTATAAGTCGGGGCAGGTCTCCTGGCTTGCGAGTCCTCGTGGTCGTCTGGCCTTCCCGGAACGTGATAGTCCCAGTGACACGTAGCGACGGCCTACTCTTCGCCTACAGTTGCGGGGGCAGCTCCGGATTAGTTTGGAGAACGTACCGGATTCCCTCTTAGCTTCGGGCGTTGTCCCGAAGAACCTCGACCATGAGACGATAGGTGGGAGGTGATACAACTGTCAATAAGACATAAAGATATGTTTATGCTTTCTGGTTCGGAAGGAGGGGTGTTGTGCCGAGAACATCCTGTGCCTGGACTGTGCGCCATTGTCCGGATTCAAGATCACCGAGTGCAAGATGGCCGATCTGCACGCGTACCAAGCGCAGAGTCGGAAATCCCGTTGCGGCGGTCATTCGGCGGACCTGTCGGTTCTTTCCTTCGGTCAACGTCAGGCGTAGCCAGGCGGTGGGAACTGATTTGCGGTAACGTACCGGCGGGTTTCTTGGCGGCAGATCAAAATCTTCGGGCATCAATTCAACGGTGGCCGGTCGTGTTCGGTATATCCGGCTCCCCACCCTTATATCTGTTCCGGTGCGGAGCATGGTGAGAGCCTCTTCGTCCGGAATGCGCTCCACCTGTACCAAATAGATACGAGGGTGTGCATGGCTGGGTTCCAGCAACTGATGCACAAGCCGACGATCCGAGGATAGAATCAGCAAGCCTTCACTGTCCTGGTCCAACCGACCCGCTGCATATACCCCGGGGGGAAGGCCGAAATCAGCTAGTGTCCTTTGCCCTGATGCCTCGGGTGTAAACTGACTCAACACGCCATAGGGTTTATGAAAAGCAATTGTTTTTGAACGAGCGGGACGTGTCATGATGCGTCTTCAGAGGCAGGAATGCAGCGTGGGGAAAAAGACATATAACAGCATACACATGGCATGGATATGCCTTCGGACGTCTTGGCTCCATAAAGATCAGAACCCTTGATTGCGTAATTGTATGACCTGGGCTAGATTTCAGAGAATGAAAGAAATGTGTACATTGTTCTCTTGCCTGGTGTGTCTCTGCCGGTGCCTTGGCTTTTATGTCCCGGCCCTTGTCGTTCCGGTGTGTTGCTTGGTGGGTTTGGGAATGTATGTGCCGGGGGCTTTATAACAGAGCAGGGTGCACTATGGGTTTCGGAAATCCGACAACAGTGACTTTTGTCGCTTATCTCCTTCTAACGGTTGGCATCGGCTTTTTTGCATGGCGCTATACACGTAATCTCTCCGATTATATTCTTGGTGGGCGCAGTCTTGGGTCGTTTGTTACGGCCCTGTCGGCAGGCGCATCGGATATGAGCGGATGGCTTCTGATGGGCTTGCCGGGTGCTGTTTTTGCCTTTGGACTTTCAGAAAGCTGGATTGTTGTTGGGCTGGTGCTGGGGGCTTGGCTGAACTGGGGCGTTGTTGCCGGGCGGTTGCGTGTTTACACAGAGCTGACAGACAATGCCCTGACGTTGCCGGATTATTTCACAGCCCGCTTCGAGGATGACAGTCGTGTCCTGCGGGTAATTTCATCTGTACTTATCCTGTTATTTTTCACGATGTACTGTGCATCAGGCATGGTCGCCAGTGCCCGTTTGTTTGAAGGAACATTTGGGCTGTCGTACGAGGTGGCGCTCTGGGCCGGTGCTGTAGCAACCATCGTCTATGTGCTGGTTGGCGGTTTTCTGGCTGTCAGCTGGACGGATACCATTCAGGCATCCTTGATGATCATGGCGCTGCTGCTGGTTCCATTTGTTGTGGTCGGAGAGCTGGGTGGGTTGGAGAGTGCTGTTGACAAGGTTCTACAGGTCAATGCGCAAGCTACCGATATGTTTGGTAATATGACCGTCGTTGGCATTGCATCCCTGCTGGGCTGGGGATTGGGTTACATGGGGCAGCCCCACATTCTCGCCCGTTTTATGGCCGTTGACTCGGTTCGCTCCATTCCCAGGGCCCGGCTTATTGGTATGACCTGGATGATCCTGTGTCTGGTGGGTGCGGTACTGGTTGGCTTCTTCGGGTCGGCCTATTTTGCTGAACATACAGGCAGTTCCGGCCCTGTTACCGAGAACAGGGAGCGCGTTTTCATCCAGCTGTCACAGGTACTGTTCAATCCTTGGATAGCAGGTGTTTTGTTGTCTGCTATTCTGTCTGCCGTCATGAGCACCTTGTCCTGTCAGCTTCTGGTTTGTTCATCTGCCCTTACAGAGGATTTGTACAAGCCATTCGTGCGTAAAAACGCCAGCCAGGCAGAGCTGGTCTGGGTTGGGCGTGCCATGATCTTGGTTGTCGCCGTTGTGGCAATCTTGATTGCCCGTGATCCGCAAAGCCGTGTTCTGGGGCTGGTTGGTTATGCCTGGGCTGGTTTTGGTGCGGCTTTTGGTCCTGTTGTCCTCTTGTCCCTGTTGTGGCCCTCCATGACACGCTATGGCGCTCTGGCCGGGATGGTGACAGGGGCTGCGACCGTGATTGTGTGGAGCCATGGCGAATGGTTTGGTGCTGCTCCGGGTCCGTTGTTTGGCCTTTATGAACTGGTGCCCGGTTTTGCATTTTCTGCAGTGGCAGTTGTTGTCGGTACATACCTGTCTCCGGTTCCATCATTGGGCATGATTGGTGCTTTTGGATCCATGCGTGAGCAGGTTATGGCAGGGCAGGAGGCGCGTTAGCCTCTGGCCTTACTGTTTTATGATGCAGGTCATTTCTTTTGATTGAATATTATGCGGAGTATTTTGTATAAATAGGTTTTCGTGACGTATCCGGGGCAAGTGTGCTGTGTCTTGTTACAGGGGATTCTGGAAGGCTGTTTGTTTGGTCTTCTTTCTGTTCGTGCCTGTACAATCGGTTCGCTCTGCCCCTTCGCAGGGGTATACGAGGGTTCTGAATGCTGTTGAGGCTGGGGATGATACGGCTGTTCTGGACTCTGTCCTGACATTATCGGAGCAGGCCCCTGAATTGGGGCCGGACTTGGTTGCCTTGGTTGTACGTCTGGCACCATGGCTGGCAGCCCCGGTTGCCAGTGTTGCTGTTATGCGTACCTTACCCGAACAGCAGGCCCGCTTGGCTGCAGCCGTTCTGGCTGCTGCTCTTGCTGCCTCAGAAGGACGTCATGCTGCTGATATTCTGGCCGCAGTTCGTACAGCAGCTCCGCATGCGGATGTTCGTGTCCTCCAACGCATTGTTGCCCGTTTGGGGAAGGTGGAGGCTGGTTCATGGGGCACGGTCTATGCCCTGCGTGATGTTCCGGTGGACCAGCCAGATGATTACAAAGCCATGAAACATGGGATGGCAGCATTGCGCCGTGTCATGCTTGTCATAAGGCAGGCAACGCTGGATCCCTTACCAGACAGCATACAGAACATTCCGGATCCAAGCCGGATCATGGTGCGTGATCATGACCTTCGTCTCGGCAGTCTTATGGATGGTGACTCATCTCCATCACGTTCGTACGAGGGGTTTGAGCTTCTGTACAGGCTGTTTCTGTTTCCGCCGCCACATGTTCCTTCCCTCCTTTTGCCAAGCCCGTCATGAGACGCGTTTTGTTATGGTTTTTTTTTCTTTTTGCCATGCTGGTGCTGGTACCGGCACATGCTGGCATTGGTGACCTTGCGACCCATTCAGGGCTTCCCGCCATAACAACAGCCGCGAAAGAGGCAGATGAACGCCGGCGCCTTTACCAGCCTCCGGGGTGGGAGGGGCATGGTATGCACCTGGACCTTGGTATGCATGAGGCTGTTTTGTGGGACAGCAACCCGCAGTCCCGCTCATCTTCACAGGCTGACGGTATTAGCAGTCTTGTGACGTCGGTTGATGCCAGGGTCAGGGCAGGACCCGATGTCTGGCATCTGACAACAGGTGGCGAACTGGAGTATGTGCAGCCTGTGTCTGGTTTTTCCGGTGCGTGGTACAATGCAGGGGCCTATACATCCCTGACCGGACGGGCATGGGATCGTTCCTGGATGACCGGGGAACTGTCTGCCCGCCGTCGTCATGAGATGCCGGGGGATTCCTCCCGGTCACGTGTTGCGGCTGAGCCCATTGCCGTTGACATATACAAGGCGGAAGCGCGCGCTCTTATCCGCCACGTCCGTGCCTTCAGCATGGTGGGGGGTAGTGTGCAACGTGATGACTATCATGATGGCACCATGTTCGATGGCCGCTTGCTTGAACAGGATGACCGGGACCGGCATGACATTCGTACCTCTTATCGTGCCGGGTTTTCTCCGATTGACCAACTTGACCTTTTTGTCGGTGAGGACCGTCACTACTCAATTAATGACATGCGTCAGCCTTATGGCATGGAGTTCGGGTTTGGTGAAGCACGGCGCTTCATTGGTATCGGGATGGATATCAACGAGCGCCTGATTGCTGAAATCACCACGGGGCGGGCCTCGGTTCACTGGTTGTCCCCCAGTTTTCCGTCGGTAAACCGTTCTGTTCGGTCGGCATCCTTTGCCTTTGCGCCAACACCTCTGACAACCCTGTCCGGTTTGTATGAGCACAGGGTCCGTGAAGGTGCTGTTTATGGATGGGCCGGTGCCCTGTCCAAGGAGGCAAGGCTTGGGATCAGCCATGAGGTACTGCGCAATCTGGAGATTGGTCTGCGTGTATTCCGCCAGACGTCGGACTGGCAGGCTGCCCCGTGGCTGTCCTGGTTTGGCCGCGAAAGGCGCGATGTTCTGCAAAGTATTGAGGCCGAGGCGCGCTTTGCTTTTGGGCCACACTGGTATCTCAGCCTTCATGTCAGGGATGACGACCAGGCGTCATCCCTGCCGGAGTACAGCTATCAACGGCTCCGGTTGTCCACACGTCTGGGAGTACGTTTATAATGCGATGCTTTGTCGTGTTGTTTGCGCTGATGTTTCTCATTCCTGTTCATGTCACGGCAACCGACATGTTCCGCTTGGGGCCGGGCGATGTGGTGCGCGTAACGGTTTTTGGTGAAGAGAATCTTTCCGGGACATTCTCGCTGGATAGCGACGGGCGCCTGGCGATGCCTCTGCTCGGGCCTGTTATGCTGGGCGGGCTGAGCCTCAAGGAAGCGGAGGAAACGCTGGTCAGTTGCTTGGCAGATGGGTGGTTGCGTCAACCCAATGTGGCGCTTGAGGTCACAACCCATCGTCCATTCTACATTCTGGGAGAAGTACAAAAGCCGGGTGCCTATCCATGGGCCAGCGGGCTGTCTGTTATGGGAGCGGTTGCCTTGGGCGGTGGCTTTACCTACCGCGCGGACGAGGATGATATCAGCATTCGCCGTGATGATGCCAAAATCCGGCGAGTTTCCTTGACGGTGCCGGTTCAGCCCGGAGACATCATTCATGTTCACCAGAGATTTTTCTGATCATCCCCCGGGGTGGCATGTGTGGCTGCCATGCGTTCTGGTGGGTCTTGCCCTGTGGGTACCGCTTCCTTTTGGCAGTAATCGTCCCTGGGTTTGGCACTTGCCAGGAATCATCGCCGGTGCCTGCATGATGGCAGTTCTGGCACGCTGTGATGTTCCGGTGCGTTTGCAGCGTTCCTTATTTCTTTTTTCGGGCGTTCTGGTGTGGATGCTGCTGCAGGCCTTGCCGATCTGGCCTGGTGCTGTTGTGAGCTATCCTGTGACGGGTTCTCTGGTGCCGTTGGCCGTGCAGCCTGTGACGGCAGTTGAGCATGCACTGCGTCTGGCTTCCCTTGGTGGCGTTTTCTTTCTCGGGTTTGTCTTGGCCCGTGATACAGCTTATGGTGCCGTGTGGGTTCTGCGTGGTATGGCTGTAGGTGGTCTGATCTGGGCTCTTGTCTCCATTTTTCTTGAAATGCTGTCGCCGGGGCGGTTGTTGGTCCTGTGGGAGAAGGAAGCTTATATCGGGGTGCTGACGGGTCCGTTTATAAACCGTAATGCAGCGGCTTGTTTCTTTGGCTTGGTTTGTCTGGTGGTTTTAGGATCTGCTGATCGTATGTCGGGCCTGTACAGGTCTGTCATGGTTTCCATTCCCTTTGTTGCTGTGTTGATGGCAGGGAGCCGTGGCGGGTTTGCAGCCTTGGTTGTTGCCTTGGTGGTACTGGTCTGGTTGCGCCGACCACAGCATAAAGACAGCGCAAAAACCCTTTTCCTTTTCTTGATTCTGATCTTGGTGTCCGGGCGTGTTGTTACGGACCGCTGGCTTGCAACAGATCCCGATCACATTGACCGTTTCTATGTGTGGCATTGTCTTGTGCGCGGAATAGCGGATCAGTGGTGGTCTGGTGTCGGTGGGGGTGGGTTTGACCATGCCTTCACGGGCTGGCGCGATGTTGTAACGGTCCAGCATTGGGATCGGGCTCACAACATGTATCTGGAACTGGCAGTCGAGATCGGGATACCCGCTTTCCTAGTTCTGGCTTTTGTGGTTCTTGGCCAAGTGCGCATCTGTTGGCGTCAGGCCCGGGCTGTACGCACTGACCTGGCTCCGGCTGTTGGGATTTCGGCTCTTGCTCTGGCTGCTGTTCAGGGGCTGATTGATTTTGCACCCCAGATTCCAGCCAACAGTCTATGGGTTGCCCTGTTACTTGGTTTAGGGTGTGGAACGCAGGGTCATCGCTTCCGTAAAAGCCGCAGTGCCCGACAAGGCGCGACTGTACAGGGGCCAAGCTTTGCTCACGGGCAGGGATTGGGTCAATCCAGTGCGATCCCACCGCCATAGCATGGCAAGGTCGTTCAGTGCCATGTCCCGTACAGGATGTTCTTGCCTGTTCCACTGTGTTACGGTTTCTAACAGCCTTGGCAGCATAAGCTCACGTTCGTGGCGTCCGGTTCTGAACGCCATCGCCAAGGCATAGGTTGATGTGTCTGTATCCTTTGCCATGCTGGCGATGATGCTCAGGCGCAGGTATCCATAAGCATCGGCGGGCGAAAGGGCAAGCCACTGTTCCTGCTGTTGTTGTGCTTGATCCCACTGTCCAAGCAGGGTAAGGCCGGCCGCGCGCTGTCTCGCTGCCTCGGGGATATGGCCGGGCATAGTGGCCAGAAGGTGTGCCTGTGATTTTGATACAGGATGATTGCGGGACAGGTCCTCCATTAAGCTATATCCGGGCAGGACCAGGATCCACTCCACCATCATGACCGTTGACCCCAGCAGCAGTATCAGTCCATAGGCCATGGCAGGAAGGCAGTTCTTCCTAGTATGCATAGTATTCCTGATAGGCAGAATAATGCTGACAGTACCCGCCATAGCCATACGTTGCCTGTTTACGTAGGTCGATCATGGTCATAACAGCCATCAGGGGGACACCGGCACCGGAGGCATCGAGCAATTCCAGGGCTTGCTGGATTGCGTCGCTGGGTGTGCTTTCCCAGCGCATGGCAAACAGCATGGTTTGGCAGAAGCGCGCCATAACCCGTGCATCTGCAACCGGCATAACGGGGGGCGCATCAAGAAGTACGATGTCAAAGTTATCCTGCATATAGCGGAGCAGGGTCATAAAGCCCGGCCCCTCGAGCAGATCAGGTGCTACGGCCCCGGCAATGGCACCGGGTAAAAGGAACAGGCTGGTCTGTTGCAAGCGGATAATGCTGCTTTCCGGAGTCTGTGTGCCTGCCAGCACAGACATCAGATTTGGTGTTGAAGAATTATCCGGATCCACGGGGTTTCCCGTTGCCAGCGGCGTTAGTGCCGGGCGGCGCAGGTCGGCGTCAACAAGCAGAACTTTGCGCCCGCTGCGCGCAAGGACCTGACCAAGACGGTACACCAGCGTTGTTTTGCCCTCGCCGGGCAGGGTCGATGTTACCCCCAGTATTGATGGTCCGGGGGTATCACCGGCTGGCCATATCCGGGCGATCAGGGCTCGTAATTCCTCGGCTGTGTTGCCCGGTGGCATGGTATTGCGTGGTGCTGCGGTTTCGCGGGGCATCAGTCCGGCCAGGTGAAGGCCAAGCTTCTGTGGGATATCACGTGGGTGACGCAGCCTGCGATCAAGGCGTTCGACCAAAATGGCCAGGACGAGGCCGGGGAGGAGACCGACAAAGAAGGACGCAACAACCAGCGCACCGCGTGGTGTGCCGCCGGGTCGATCAGGAACCGGAGCGCTGGAGACAACCCGTGTATCCGGTATGTCGAGCCCAGCCTGGCTGCCGGTTTCCTTCATGCGCGTCAGAAACGTTTGGTACAGGGCACGACTGGTTTCGGCTTCCCGTTCCAGTTCCCTGAGCCGGATCATGGCTTCGCCTTCTGTCTGCCGCTGGTTTTCCAGGTCCCGAAGCTCTGCTGTCAGGCTGTGTTCGCGGATGCGGGCAATGGATGCTTCGTTTTCCATGCTGCGTAGAATGGTAATAGCCTCGCCGGTTATGCGTCGGCGCAGATCTTCTATTTGCGCCTTGGTATCGCGGATATAGGGGTGTTTCTCTCCATAGCGTGCATTGAGATCGGCCAGTGTGCGGCTGAGTTCTGCCTCTCGCGCTTTCAGATTCTGTACTGTGGGAGACAGCAGGACATCAGGCATGTTTTCCAGATCATCATGGTGTGCAGCCAGGCGCAGGCGTTCCAGGCGCGCTTCCGTACTGACCCGGGCTGTACGCGCCTGTACCAGTTGGTTGTTGAGATCTGTGCGCTGCTGTGCGGCCAATGAAATCTCCCCGTTCTGGCCAAGGCCATGTGTACTCCGGAATGCGGTGACTTTGGCGTCGGCGTCGTTGACAGCCTGACGCAGGGTTTCCAGACGATCATTGAGAAAGCCGGATACCGACATAACGGCTTCTGTCCTGGCTTGGCGTTGATGTTCCAGGTACAGCTCGACCAAGCGATTGGACAGCCGTGCTGATTTGCTTGGCTCTCGGGTGCTGACAGAAATGCCGATAACCAGGGCACGGTTCATCTGGTTGACAGATATTGCCTTGCGCACGGCATGCAGTGCTGGGGATGCACCTGCCGGTATGGGATCGGGTTCTGGTTTCAGCGCGGCCAATAATCCATCCAGCCATGCTGTTGATTCTGATGATGCGAGGGCTGGAACAAACTCTGGGTCATTTTCCAGATCTTCAGCCTTTATCAGGGCAGAGATAAGGGCCGGAGAACGCAGAACCTCGATTTCCCCAAGTATGGAGACAGGCTCGCGCGGCAAAGCAGGATTTACACCCGCAACACCTGTTACGTTTTCTGGCTGTCCCCGGTCCAGCATGATGACAGATGTTGCGGTGTAATGCCGTGGCATGACTGTGCTCGCTATCAGGGTGATCGTCATCAGACCAAATGCGGGCGACATGACAGTGCGCCACCGCCGCCACAGTAGCCTCAGGATGGTGTCGAATGCACCATCATCCCTGTGTTGTCCTGTCGCCTGAATACCGCGCACGCGTTACATCTCTGTGGTAGAAAATAGACGGATTTGTTATCACAATGATGGTGAGTGGTGAAGAATTGTGTGCCGGAATAACAGACAATGAATTCATATGGATGGACGAAACATGAACGTCACGGTTTGAACTTTCGCAAAAGATTTTTCCCGGATTCATTTCACGTTATGCGCGTTGTGTTTTTGCGCCATGGAGCCCTTCTTCCGCGGTCGATTCTTTTCCATGTCTGTAGTGGCTGTATTGTCTTTGGCTTGTCTGTCTTGGCTGTTGCTGTCTTTTCTCCAGAAGATCATGGGCGGTTTGCCCTTTTGCTGTCGGGAATGTGGGTGGGTGTTTCGATTCTAACCGCCGTGTTTCTGGATCCCTTCAGCCAGCGCGGGCGGTGCGGTCGCACGCATGGACGCATGTTACAGGCTATCTTCGGCTGGTTTGGTCTTTCTGCATTCCTGCCTGGTATCCTGATGGTTGGGTTTTCAGATACGCAGTGGTTTGCCCTGCCGGTTTCCGGTTTCTTTCTTTCCCCCGGTCTGGCGACTGTTTTTTTGCACCGCCGCCTTATGCAGGCTGGTATCTGCACAGGTCCAAAGGTGTGGATCTGGGTGGGGCTGTGTCCACTGGCCACCTGTATTCTTGTTCTGTCGGGTGATCTTACGCCGCATAACCTGGTCTTGGTTCTGTCAATAACGAGCATCGGATGTCTGGCCCATTTTTCGCCTTTGCGCGTGCGTGTGCTGAAGAGTGTATTGGCGTGGCATGTGCGCAAGGGGATTTGCCTGGTGCTCGCGTTGCCTGTTGCCTTGGTGGTGCAGCAAGGGCCTGTGCTGGTTGTTGCAGTTTTTCACGGTCCGGAAGGGGCTGGCGACTGGCGACGTGTTCAGCTTCTGATGATGCCTGTCCTGCAGGGCATGGCATTCCTTGGAGGGTATCTACAGCCACGCCTTGCCCGGCTGGTGCGTGAAGAACAGAAAAGATTGGCCAAGGCACGTGCGCTTGTCTTTGGAGTGAGCCTGTCTGGATTATCCTGTCTGTGGTGCATTGGTCTTTGTTTCGCCGGAGATGATCCAGGATCCTTGCGTGTCCTGTTGCCAGCCCATGGCATTGGCGTGGCAGATGGTGTTCTGGCTTGTACCTACCTGGTGGCTGCTTCACTGGCAGCTGCTGCGGGTATCTTTGTGCGTGCCAAGCAGGATAATGCACGGGTTTTTCTGGCAACCCTCTGTGCTGGCGGTATCTGCATGGCTGGTTTGCCGCTGTGTGCTCCTTATGGCATCGCTTGCCTCCTTGCTCTTCTGGCGTTGTCGTACGCTACAAACGCGGTGGTGTTGGCATGGCCATGGCGATAGTGTTGCTGATTGGCTTGGCGTACAGCAGCCTGTTGTTGTACGCGGCCTGCGGTGAAGGACACCGTTTCAGTGCAGCGTTGACAGGCTTGGCCATCAATTATGGTTTGCGTCGTCTTCTGTTTCTTGACCCGTGGCTGGGGCAGAGCGAGCTGGCTTGGTATGTTCTGATTGTAGTAGCGGATGCCTTTATTGTGCTTGTGTTCTTTCTGGGAACGGTGAGCGGCAGATCTGTTCCCGCAGATTGCGTAACAGATTATTTGGTCTTTGCCCTTCTTGCCTTGACCTTGGGGCTTGCTCTGCTGGATCCCCGCGTCCCATGGATGGTGCGTTTTGCGCACTGGAAAGAAGAGTACGGTTGTCTGATTTTTTATTTTCTGGTCCGGCAGTGTGGACCAGCAGCCGGAACACGTTACGGCTTGCCCCTGTTTCTGGTCATTGCGGGGCTTGTTTGGGGGGCATTCAGATGATGGACGGGCCGGGTATGCTGGATCTGGCCTGGATTGAATCCGGACGGTCCGTTCTGGCTCGTGGTGGTGCCGTTGGCGTGACGGGCGCTCATGGCCTGGGGAATCTGGAAGCCGGGTGGTTACGCCCGTATGCCTTTTTTGGCAATGGAACGGATATGGGCGTCTTTATGGCATTTTCCTGGGTTTTATGTCGCCCCCGTCCCGGCGGGGTGGTTGAGATTCTGGCACGCACAGGGTTGGCTGCTTTGTGTGCGGCCGGTACGGTTCTCACCATGGTGCGCTTTACATGGGTTGTGCTGGCTGGTGCCATGCTGGGCAGTATTCTGGGGCGGTTACGATCTGTCCTGGTTCGTGTACTGGTGCTGCTGCTGATCGGGATGGTATCTGTTCCCGGTCTTGAGGCTATGCAGGCTGTTGCGTTCCGGTGGGAACATACCCACAGCCTTGTGGGCCGGATCTTTGTAACGGGAACCTATCTGCAGCGTTGGCATGCGCAGGTGGCTTGGCTTGAGCATGTGCTCCATAATCCGGGTGTCCTCCTTGTTGGGTACGGGTTTGGAGCCAGCGGCTCTGCCATGACCAAGTTCGCCCCGGAACAGAGTCCGCATGCGGGAGAGGTCTACCATCACAGCCGGGCCATGGATCTTGTCGAAGACGGAGGAATGGCCCTGCTGGTTCTGGTGATGGCTATATTGGTATCAGCCAGTCGTGGCAAGGGGCGTGATGCCTTGGGGCAGGGCATGGTGTCCTTTGCCTGGTCGCTGATGCTTGCATCTGTGTTCCTGGGGGGTAAATCTGTTGTGTTGGCAGCCTTGTTCTGGAGTGCGCTGGGTTTGGCGGTCAACCGGCGGCGCTGCACGATTATGCCATGCGTCTGATGTTGGTTACGCAATCCCTGCGCCCCTTTGGATCTGGGCAGGATGTCGCTGTCTGGCGCTTGGTGCGGGCTTTGGCGTCACATCCAGCAGTACGCCTGACGGTTGTCACGGCTGTTGCCGACAAGACCACCCTGCCGCCGGGAATACGCTTGATTCGTTTACCCACTCTTCCGGTCTGGCATGGATCCTTACGATTTCTGACTTTCTTGCTTGTCTGGTGGATGGCCCGTCGCTGGCTGCGGCGGGGAATGGACTATGTCCTGCTCGACAGTCCCCTGTACGGCGGGGGAGATGCTGCTCTGGTCCATTTTCTGTCATCAAGCTGGTATCCACGTCTTGCTGTCATTTCTGGTCTTGCCGGATGTGTCCGCTATTCTCACGAGCGGTGGCGCCACTGGATCGCCATGACGCTGGAGCATTTTGTCCTTCACCCGTCCCGGGCTGTCTTTCTGTTCCCTGTGTCTACATCCTTGGCCCTTGATCTAGTCCGGAAGCACGGCATATCTCCGGACCGGATACACGTTGTGCCGAATGCATCGGATCCGTATTGCTTTGTTCCCGCAATATCTCCTCCCAAGGGATCAACACGCATTCTGTTTGTCGGTGGAGCTTGGCATCGCAAGCGTCTTGACCTCGCCATTATGGCTATCGTTCCGTTGGCAAATGATGTGGTTCTGGATGTTGTCGGGGCAGGTCCTGTATCGCGCTGGATGGCTTTCGCTGAACGTGCTGGTGTTGGGCATCGTGTTATTTTTCACGGATTACAGCGCGATGTTGTTCCGTTTTACCAGCAGGCTTCGGTTGTGCTGATCCCGTCGGATTATGAAACTGATGGCCTGGTTGGCTGGGAAGCCCTGTGCTGCGCAGTTCCCGTGGTGGCAACACCATCCGCTGCGGTTGGTGGTTGGCTTGTGAATGGCGTAACAGGAATAGTGGCAGAAACCGTTCCCGATATGACCCGTGCCGTGCAGCAGCTTCTTGCCAATCCGGATCGTTGTCGCCGTATGGGCCGCGTCGGGCGCTGGTTGGCTTGTCGTCGGGCACCGGATCGCGTTGTTACCCGTTTATTAGCCAGGATCAGGCTACACACGTGACACGTGTTCTAATTGCACGGGTTGGGGGTATGGGGGACAGCTTGGCCTTGTTGCCTGTTCTTCTGGCCTTGAAGAAAGATCGTCCGGATCTGGATATAACCGTCTTGTTATCGCCTATTGGAGAAACTGTCCTGAATCCGGTACTGGATCGTGTGCGCGTTGTCACCGTGCCACGGGCTTCCCTGTCCGGCATAGCGGGTTTGCGTTGTCTTCCCGCACTGGTGAAGCAGGTTGGGCGTCAGGATAAAGCGTTGTTGTCGTATGATGAAACAGCGGCGGTTCATGGTGTTGCGGCATGCGTTTCTCCATGCCGTATCGGCTTTGATTCTGGCATCAGCCGGGGAGAATACCTGCTGACACATCGCTTGCCATTTGATCCGCACCGCCCTGTTTATGACATGCTGTATGACCTGGCCCGTTTCATGGGGGGCGTGTGCCCTGTTATGCGTTTGGCCCGTTTGCCCGGACGTGTGGAGGGTACTACTGCCTATGGGGAGCTTCATGTACGAGCCGCCACGTCCTTGCAGGAATGGGATGGCATGCATCAGCTTGCCCCGTATCTGGAAGCTGTGACGGGATTCCATTGGCTTGTCCGTCGTGGTGTTGATGACAGGCGTCCCCTTGGTGACTTTCTGGCCGGGATAGCCGGTGCCCGTGCTGTGGTCAGTGTGCACAGTGGCCCGCTGCATCTGGCATCCGCGCTGGGTGTACCGGTTGTAGGGATTGCTGGCCCGACAGCACGGGCTTGGGATCCCCCCGGTGTTCCTGTCCTGCGTCTTGGGCCAAAGTGTCAGCCCTGTGGTTTGCCTGGTGCACCGGCAAGAGTTTGTTGGCGTGGTGATCATGCCTGTTTGTCGCAGCTCTTGCCCCGCATGGTCATGAAGTCCCTGTTACCGGTTTTGCATGCACAGCTCCAAGGTACGGTGTCGCCATGCACGTTTTGATGTTTCATGCCCGCTATCGCCTTGCGGGAGGCGAAGATGTTTCGGTTGAGCTTGATGCCACACGTCTGCGCTCTGCCGGTGTTCAGGTTACGCAGATGATTGCACCCGCCCTGGGGCGTTGTGGAACGGTGTGGCCCGGCGTATGGGGGCATCGTGTTGCCCGTATGCTGGAGCACGGTTCATTTGATCTGTTGCACGTCCAGAATTTCTTTCCGGCAGCGACAACGGCCGTACACCATGCTGCTTTTCATCGTGGCATTCCCGTTGTCCAGCATCTGCGTAATGCCCGTCTGCTGTGTCCATCTGCAACATTGTGGCGGGGTGAAGGCTTGTGTGTGGCTTGTCGCGCTTCCCCTGTTCCGGGGATTTATCATGGTTGCTGGCGTAACAGCCGAATGCAGACTTTGTTGTCTGCGTGCATGGTGCGTTGGCAGCGCAAGACTTGGGACCAAGTTTCTGCTTTTGTTACGCCCTCGGCTTTTTTGCGCGACATTCTGGCCCCGGTCCTTGATCACAGCAAAGCGGTTGTGGTGCTGAATAGTGCGCCGGATCTGGTGCCCTGTCCCCCTGCACAGCGCAGCGGAGTTGTGTATGCAGGGCGCTTGTCACCCGAGAAGGGGGTTGATGTTTTTCTTCAGGCTGTTCGGGCACTTGATCCCTCTGTCCCTGTTAGCATCTACGGGACCGGACCGATGGAGGCTGAGGTTCGGGCCTGTGACCGGATCAAGGTCTATGGGCATGTACCGCTTGAAGACATCTATCGTGCGATGGAGAAGGCGCAGGTTGTTGTGGTTCCCTCTCTCTGGCCGGAGCCTTTCGGGCGTGCGGCACTGGAAGGCATGGCTGCCGGTGCAGCTGTTGTTGCCTCGGCTGTCGGAGGGCTGCCCGAGGTTCTTGGTCCCACAGGTTTCCTTGTTCCACCCGGGGACCCAGATGCCTTGGGCGTGGCGATTCAGATGGCCTTGGTTGAGTATGCTGCCGTCGGGACTGATGGTTATCGACGTGCGCGATCCTTGTTCACCAGTATAGATCCGTTGCTGGAGGTTTATCGGCGCTGTATTGAACAGAGTTCCAGCAAGGCCAGCCAGCTGAACCGCGGGACAGTTTTGACATAGCGGGGTATCAGGCGTCTTGGTTCCATGGCCATCCGCCACAGCCATTCCAGCCCGAGTGGGTGTAAAAAGCGCGGTGCTTGGCGTACTGTGCCAGCCAGAAAATTGAATGCGGCACCAACCCCCAGGATCACCTTCGCATTCAGGTAAGGGTGATGGGCTGCAATCCATATGTCCTGTTTGGGCGTTCCCAGGCCAACCCACAACAGGTCGGCATTCATGGCATTCAGCTTTTGGATCAGCCCGAAATCCAAGCGTGACCCATCCGTAATATCCGGTGTCAGCATGCCGGCGACAGACAGGTTCGGGAAGGATGTGGCAAGCTTTTCCGCAACGCCCGGTGCTCCACCCAGAAAAGCATGTCTGAGCGGGGTCTGTGTTTTAAGAGAACACAGAATGTGCATGATATCCGGTCCATAGGCGCGCTGGGCGGAGGCATATCCCCGTGCGCGGGCGATCCAGACCAAGGGCATGCCATCGGGCAGGACCAGATCGGCCGCGTGCTCCAGTTGGCGTATGTCTTGTATGTCCCGCCCGGCAAGCAGGCTGTGTGCATCTCTGAACAGGACAAGAGCCGGATATTCTTGTTTGCCTTGTGCCCAGAGCACGATCTGCCGTGCGGCCTGATGCGGAGAGAGAAGTGACAGGGGGCACCCCAGAATGGACAGCTGTGTCCGTGGTGTGGAAACCGGCATAGGCAGCACGGCATGACTCTTGTTGAATTGTCTCGGAAACACGATACTGCGCAGATTATATTGATCCGGCAACAATTTTGCCCGACTGTAGTAGTGTTTCTGTTTCAGGGCATGAGATACAGATACCCGGAGCGGAGCGGGCAGGAGGTGTCATGACCGATAATGTGCAATCGGACGAGCGCGAGGCAGGAGAGATCTGTGTTGATCCGGTCCAGCCGCGGATCGTGCACTTCAAGCTTCAGGCTCCGCATCCCGGTGCGCCTTCTTCCGGGCAAGGTCAGGGTATGGATGGAGCGGGTACCGCAGGTGCGCAGTCCGTTGGTGGCAGTGTGGATGCACCAACGCCTGTTCGTCCGGCTCTCCTGCCTGATACCGGTTCTGCCCCTGAATTGTCTGCAGCGTCTGCCCTGTTATCCGATGAGCCGGAATCCCCGTTTGCTATACGGTTTGCCACCCTGATCAGTCTGGTGTGGACATCGGTTGGGGCTTGGTGGGGCAGTGGTGTTTTCGGTCCCGTTCCGGATCTGGGGCGTTTGCCGCCAATTGAGGTGGCGGCCTTGTCGGCTGTTTATGTTCTGCCTTTGATGTTTTTGTGGCTTCTGGTCGCTTTCTTCCGGCGTGGTGCGCAGATCCACCGCGAGGCACAGGTTCTGCGTGCCCAGTTGGCCTTGCTGACGTACCCGGCAGACCATGCGAAGAACCAGGTTGCGACGGTGGCCGGTGCTTTACGGGCGCAGGCCATAGAGTTGTCGGAAGCAACCTATGCCGCAGCAAGCCAGGCTTCTGTCCTGCGCGATATCCTGGGGCGCGAAACGCGCGAGCTGGCGCATATGATCCAGGACGTTGATACCCGAACAACTCCGGCGCTGGAGCGCGCAGCCAGCCAGGTCCGCCAAGTTTCGGAGCTGGTGGAGAAGGTCCGGGACGTCACGGCCACTCTGGATTCCTCCCTGTCACATCACTACGCGAGTTTGACTGAAGCTGCCCGCCAGGCCGACACCTCGGCGGAGGGATTGGCAGCGTCACTGGGGCGTCAGTGTGAGCAGTTGGCCGTTCTTGGTACAGATCTGGCCGAGCGCAACCGGGTTGTTGATGATCTGGTAACGCGTCAGGATGCGTTACTGGCTTCTGCCAAGGTCTCTGCAGATACCTTCAATCACGCTGCAACCACTCTGATGGTGGGTGCCGCCAAGGCAACGCACGGCCTGACCAAGCGGGCAGAGGCAATTGACAACGTTATCCTGACCATGACGGAGCGGGCGCGTTCCCTGGCTGACGCCACCGCTGTCGTAATACAGCAGATGAATGAGCTGGGTGATGGTGTGGACCGCAGGGCGGATGTCCTGCACAATCGCCAGCAGGACATTACCCGCAGTGCACATGCCGCTGCTCAGGAACTTGATGCAGCGGCTGCTACGGCGATTGGCGATTTCAATGCATTCCGTGATGTGACAACGGATGCTCTGGAGGGAGCCCACGCCGCTGCGGCGGCCATTCGTGATACGGCAGCTCATGCAGAAGGCGTGCGTCGCCTTTTGCATAACCAGGCCAAGGGATTGGAGGATGCCGCCCGTCGTATGGGAGAAGAGGTCCGCAATACGGGTGTAGCCTGTGACGAGCAGGGGCAGATGGTATCGCAGGCAACGGATCGGGCAACAGAGCGGATTCGTCACTTGGCTGATCTTCTCAGTCGCAGTGCTGTTGATATTACCCGGACAACAGCGCGTTCGGTTGTCGAGATCGAGACTGTGACCGAATCCATGAAGCAAAGTGGCGGCGCGGCCATAGATGCCTCGCGGGAAATCCAGGAAGCGACGCGTGCCGTTGCAGCTGAGTCTGATCATGCTGTCAGCCGTGTTCGGGCTGCGACCGATGGTATGGCAAGCGGGGTCAGTGCCCTTGCTGCTGCCGGGCAGGCATTTGGTGATGAAGCTGCCCGGATTGGCGAGGCTGCGAATGCCACAATTGTGACCATTCGCACGCTTGCTGCTGACTTGTCTGCTGAAACCCGCCGGTTTGGCGAGACGGCGGATGGTGCCCTGTTGCGTGCTGATGCCGTTCGTGGTGCCTTGGCTGCGGCCTTGGCCAGTTTTGAGGCCACCATCGATGGTGGTGTTGAAAGGGTGGAAACGGCTGGTGTTCGTCTGACCAGCGGAGCGAATGACTTTGCTGTCTCTGCCCGCACAACGATGGAGACCCTGAACGGAGCCGGGGGTACGTTACGGGCGCAGGTTGATGCCTTGAGCCGTGCAACCGATGAGGCGGCGGACAGGTTGCAGGGTGTCACCCGCTCACTGGGGGAGAGCGGTGATATTGTTGCCCGGATCAGCGCTACGGTGACTGAAAAAGCAAGTCGGGCCGGTGATGAGTTTGCGCGACGCGCAAGTGCGCTGGCCGCTGCAGCCGAGGAGGCCAAGGAGCGCGCCAGCGAGTTGATGGTTGTGCGTCAGGATGTTGATGTTCAGCGATTCCTGACCGAGACATCGTATGTGATTGAGCGCCTTCAGGCTACGGCGGTGGACATTACACGACTGTTTACGCCATCGGTGGAAGAAGATCTGTGGAAGCGTTTTTACAAGGGCGAGCAGAACGTTTTCCTCCACCATGCTGCCCGCACGATTACGCGTTCACAGGTTCAGGCCATCAAAAAGCTGTACTCCGAGAACCGCGAGTTTCGTCAGTACGCATCCCGTTATGTCACCGAGTTTGAGTCTCTTCTGAAGGGGGCAAGAAGTAATGATCGTGGTGATGTGCTGACGGCTGTCTTCACCAGTTCCGATATGGGGCGTCTTTATATCGTGCTGGCGCGTGCGATTGGTCGTATAGGTGGGGATTGATCAAGAGTGAACAGGGTCTGATGGACCCTGTTTTATATTTTGGGGATCTTCGGGCGATCAAGGTAGGGAAAGTCAGCGCACAGATGGTCCAACGTCACTTCCAAGGCTGATTTGCTCTCGATAATGATCAGAATGGTGTCATCACCGGCAATGGTCCCCAGGATTCTTGGGTGGTCGCTGTCCTTTCCTGATGAGGGCTGTACGTATTTCTGATCAAGGGCATAGGCAATGCTGTTTGCCTGTCCTGGGTGTGTGTGCAGGACGATAAGCCCAAGGGCCGAGACCTGTATGCCCTTGATGACAGGAAGGGTTCCATGAAAAACCTCAAGGCTTTTGTACTGCCCTGATACTTTTGCAATGTTCAGCTTCTTCAGCCGCCGTGAAAGGGTGGCTTGCGGAATCCTGTAGCCTCTTTTCTCCAAGATCTCCTGAATTTCACTTTGTTCATAGATGGAATGGCTTTGGATAATATTCAGAATATGCCCATCAAGGGCGGGTTCATGCGTCATGTTGCGGTCCTTTTTTGACTTTGCATTCATGTTTTTGGAATTATAGCCGAATTGCCCTTGACGCCGCAATGACCGCACTCCTATAGTCATAAAATGAATATATAATGAGTGATGCTCCGTTGTGAGTAAGGTGCTGTCTGCCGTTTTTATTGCTTTATCCCTTATTTCAGCATGTTCTGATGAGGACCAGTCTGAAGTAATGCGCTTCGCAACCTCTGCGGAATATCCACCTTTTGAATACAGGGAAGGTGATGAAATAAAGGGTTTTGACATTGATCTGGCCCGCGCTGTTGCTGCCAAGCTGGGCAAGACTGCTGTTTTTGAGGATATGCAGTTCAGTACTGTTCTAGCCGCGCTTCAAAGTGGAACTGTCGACGCGGCTATCTCGACCATCAGCATTACAGAGGAACGCAAGAAAAGTTTCGATTTCTCAAGAAGCTATTATACGGAAAGTCTGTCGGTTGTTTATCCTCTGCAAACGCCTGTTTCTTTTATTGAGGCCTTGAATAACAAGACGATTGCCTGCCAGCTGGGCTCGACTATGGAGATCTGGTTGAGAGAGCATGTGCCTGGTGCTGACATCGTGGCAATGGATAACAACAACCAGGCAATAGAAGCCTTGAAGGCCGGGCATGTTGATCTGGTTTTCATTGACAGTATCCAGGCGGTGGAATTTGCTACCAGAAACCCGGTTTTGGGATCTTCGGTGATCAGTCGCTCCGATACGGGCTATGGCATTGCCTTCCCAAAGGGGTCGCCCCTTCATGCGCGGGTTGATCAGGCGCTGACAGAGCTGGAAGAAAGCGGCGAGCTTGCGCGGCTGAAACAAAAATGGCTTGGGGATTCAGCATGGAAGAGCTGATGTCCCATGTCCTTTTTATCGGCAAGGGCGTTGCCCTGACCCTGCAACTGCTGTCAGGGGGGCTGTTGCTGGGTTTTTCACTGGCCGTTGCGATCAGCATCCTGAGGTTCAGGGGCTTCGGGGTTGTGGTGATTGACCGGTGGGTTTCCGTTCTTCGGGGGACACCACTTATCCTGCAGCTTGCTTTTGTCTACTTTGCTCTCCCGGGTGTCCTTGGGATCAAGTTCAGTGTGCTGACGGCTGGGATAGTGACCTTTGGCCTGAATGCATCCGCTTACATCGCCGAAATTTTGCGCTCGGGTATCGAGAGCCTGCCCCCCGGGCAGTTCGAGGCATCTCGCGCCTTGGAAGTCCCGACTTTCTACATGTGGAAAGATATTATTCTCCCTCAAGTTCTGCGCAATGTTTTCCCGGCCTTGGTGAACGAGGTCATTGCCCTGCTCAAGGAAACGGCGCTGATTGGTACGATCAGTGGCCTGGATATCATGCGGATGGCCCAGATTCTGGGGGCAGAGCGTTTCACCTACTTCCTGCCGCTGTGTATTGCGGGTGCCTATTACTACCTTCTGGTTCTCTTGATCGAGTATTTGGGCCGCAAGGTCGAGAAGAGAGGCTTTTATGCTCAGGCTTGAGACCGTATCGAAATCCTTCGGGAGTGCAGTGATTCTGGATTGTTTGGATCTGGACATTGAGAAAGGCAGTATTGTCGGCTTGGCAGGCCCGTCGGGTAGCGGGAAATCAACCTTGCTGCGTCTTCTCCAGAATCTGGAGAAGCCAGATTCCGGTGTCATTCACTGTAATGGCCGGACAGGATTCATGTTTCAGGATTTCCAGCTTTTTCCGCATATGACGGTTCTGGACAATGTTCTTTATGCACCACGGTTACGGGGAAAGGGGGCTGCGTGTCTTGAGCGTGCCTCCGTTCTGCTGGAACACTTGGGGCTCACGTCAAGGATTGCAGCGTATCCACGCCACTTGTCCGGTGGGCAGAAGCAAAGAGTTGCGTTGGCCCGTACCTTGATGATGGAGCCGGATATTGTGCTGTGCGACGAGCCGACGTCTGGTCTTGATGTGGCCTCGACATCCGGCGTGGCGGAGTTGCTTGGCTCTGTCCGGGATATGGGTGTGACCATGGTTATTGCATCCCACGACCTTGATTTTCTGACCCGTGTTGCCGACCGGGTTGTGCTTCTGAGAAACGGCAGGATTGCCGTGGATACCCTTACCTCCGATCTGGGTGACCTCGTTGGGTATCTGGAATCTTTTTATCAGGAACAGGAAGAATGAAAGACAATCCGGACAAAATCGTTCTGGCCTATTCGGGCGGCCTTGATACCTCTGTCATGATTCCGTGGCTGAAGGAGCATTACCCGAATGCCGAGATCACCGCTGTTACCGTCGATCTGGGGCAGGGGGAAGACTTGCAGGCCATCCGTGACAAAGCATTGCGGACAGGGGCTGACCATGCCGTTGTTGTGGATGTTCGCAAGGCGTTCGTAACGGATTATGTGTGGCCCCTTGTCAAGGCAGGTGCTTTGTACGAGGAGCAGTATGTCCTGGGGACTATTTCCCGCCCCCTGATTGCGCAAAAGCTGGTCGAGGTGGCCCGTTCCACCGGTGCATCGGCTATTGTGCATGGCGCGACCGGGAAGGGAAACGACCAAGTTCGGTTTGAGTACACCATTAATGCGCTGGCGCCGGACATCAAGGTCATTGCCCCCTGGAGGAGTTGGTCCATCACATCCCGCCAGGATGCCATTCGCTATGCCCGGGCACATGGTGTTGAGGTGTCGGTCAGCCCGTCATCGCCTTATTCCCGCGACCGGAACATCTGGTTTGTCTCTCATGAAGGGGGATGCCTGGAAAGGCTGGATACGGGGCAGCCCGATGACGTGTTGCTGATGACAGAGGTATTAGAGAAAGCGTCTGCTGATGCAGAGTTTCTTTCTCTTGAGTTTGTGCAGGGGGTGCCGGTTTCGCTGGATGGTGTTCCAATGGATCCCGTATCCCTTCTTTCTGCCTTGAACGTGCGTGCGGGCAGGCACGGCATCGGGGTCGCTGACATTATTGAAAGCCGCCTGGTTGGCATGAAGGTAAGGGGCATTTACGAATCACCTGCTGCTGCCGTTCTGTACAAGGCTCATCATATCCTGGAAACAGCCTGTCTTGACCGGGCCATGCTGCGCTTGAAGCAATCCATGAAGCCTGCCTATGCTGATCTGGTATACGAAGGGCAATGGTTCTCCCAAAGTCGGGAGGCACTGGATGCCTTTTTCAGTGAAACCCAGAAGAACGTGACAGGGACCGTCACCGTGCGCCTGTACAAGGGGAATGTTCAGTATGCGGGCTTGAAATCTCCCTGCAGTCTTTATAATGCGGACTTGGCTACGTTCGAGGAAGACAGCCTGTATAACCAGGCCGATGCGCAGGGGTTCATCAATCTTTTCTCCTTGCCGGCCAAGGTGTATGGAATGGTGCACCGGCAGTCCAGAACGCGGGAGGAGGTTCCGGTATGACCAACGCAGTCTGGGGTGGGCGTTTCCGCAAGCCGATGGACCCGAATGTTGCCCGTTTCAATGCATCCCTGCCGTTTGACTGCCGCCTGTATCGGTTTGATATCGAGGGCAGCCGGGTTCATGCGCGCATGTTGGCCCGGCAAGGGCTAATTACGCAGCAGGATGCTGACGACATAGATGCAGGTCTGGTTGAGATCCTTGTGGAACTGGAGCAAGGGGGAATTCCATCTGATTCCATGGCTGAAGACATTCACATGTTCATCGAGCAGCGCCTGATCGAAAAGACTGGTGATACCGGCAAGAAGCTGCATACCGGGCGGAGCCGTAATGATCAGGTTGCGCTGGATTTGCGCCTGTATGCCCGTGATGCCGGACAAAAGGTACAAGGATATCTACAGGCCGTACATGCAACCTTGTTGGAGCTTGAGAAGCGTCACATCAACGATGCCATGCCGGGGTATACGCACCTGCAGCAGGCCCAGCCTGTACCGTTGGGGCGGTGCTTCGGGGCGTGGGCTGCCATGTTCGGGCGTGATCTCGGGCGGTTGAAGGATTGGACAAGCCGGATGAACCAGTGCCCCCTTGGGGCAGGTGCCCTGGCTGGTAGTACCTTGCCGCTGGACCGTTCCTTTGTTGCATCCGAGCTTGGCTTTGATGGCGTTATTGAAAACACGATTGATGCCGTCAGCGACCGCGACTACATCATCGAGTTTCATGGCGTGGCTGCTCTCGTGATGATGCATCTGTCACGGCTTGCCGAAGACATGATTGTATGGGCCAGCACCGAGTTTGGTTTTGTTGTCCTGGATGATGCTTTTTCAACCGGATCATCCTTGATGCCCAACAAGAAAAATCCCGATGTTTTCGAGCTTGTTCGCGGAAAGAGCGGGCGGGTGTTCGGGAACCTTATGGGTATGCTGACGGTGATGAAGGCCCTGCCGCTGAGCTACAACAAGGATATGCAGGAAGACAAGGAAGGTTTGTTTGATACCGTCGATACCTTGGTCGCATGCCTTGGGATCATGCCGACCCTTCTGAAGTCTCTTACCTTCAGGACGGATGCAATGGGCCGCGCGGCAGAGTCAGGTTATCTGGATGCAACCCGCATTCTTGAGGACTTGGTGCGACAAGGCGTTCCCTTCCGTGATGCCCATCACCGCGTTGGTGCCTGGGTGGCTGAGGCAATGGACAAGGAATGCCCCTTGCGTGAGGTTATGGAAAAGAAGCAGATGACATCCTGATCATGGCAGGTATGAAACAGGTGGGCGGGCTTGCAGGCCCGCCCTTTTTTCGACCAGGTTTCAGGTGGCACTCGCCAGGATGGGATAGGTAAACAAGCTAAAGTGGATGAGGTTCAGGCCAAAGTGAGTGGCCACAGCAGACCGTAATCCCCCCGCACGCCATGCCAGGCCATAGCCAATGCCGGCGACAGTTGCCAAGCTGATCCAGACCATTCCACCGCGGTGGTAGGCAAGCCCGAACAAGAGCGCGGCAAGAACCAGAGCCAGTGTTTTTCCGTACCGTTTGTGGCCCCAGAGGCGTTCCATCCCTCCCTGTACAAAGCCTCTGAAGAAAGCCTCTTCGGCCATTGAAACCAGAAGAAGATTGTTCAGTGCCCACAGCCATCCCCATTCAGGCCATTTGGGTGCCCAGGTTATACTGTCGGTGATAAAGCCGAGGCCCAAGCATACGGATACCGTTCCAGCCAAGACCAAAGCTGTCTGTATCACGGGATGTTTTGTATGGGGTCCGGCAAGGCACCAAGGAAGAAACAGCATGAGCCAGAACCCGACCAGTGGCTTGTCCAGGTTCAGCCACAGGCTTGCCGGGGCGGCTCCCTCTGACAGCACATCAGCCGTGATGACTTCAAGGTTCTCGAATCCCGGTGCCCTGTGCAGGGCAAGGACCGTTGCTGTGAGTGTAAACAGGACGAAGCCGGCGGCCCGGATCCAGCGTTCCCGTTGAATCAATACAGCGCTAAGTCCCAGAAGAAGGACAGGAACCAGAGCTGGAAAGTCAAGGTGCCCGTTCAGGGCTGCTGCACCATAGCCCGCAATCAGCAGGGCATATGACAGCGGGCGGAAGCGGTCGGGTAGCCATAGCAACGCCGCACCGGCAAACAGAAAAAGCCATGGAATGAGGATCATCAAAAGATCGTGCCTTGCTGTGGTCTGGTGAACAAATACGTGGGAATCGAAATCTTTTACCATCAATGATTGACCCCGCAAGGGGGATTCTGTCCCGGTATTCTCACAGATGTCTTGAATGCAGCTGTGCCTTTGCTTCACCTTGCAGCGATGGCAGCAGAAAGGTGGTACTGTGATACGTTCTCCCGGTTATATCATGTTCCGGAATGTGGTGTTCCTGACGGTGGGGTTGGTCCTCGCGATGTTTGCCCTTGCCTGGTTCTCGGCGGTGGGTGGCCGTCATCAGGGATCACCGGAGCCAGAACAGGTTGTGCGGCTTTTTGATTCCGTTGCCTTTTCCGGGTTTGGGGAGCAGGGCCCGACGGGGCAGGGGCCTGTGCTTCGGCGCTGGACGGTCCCGGTTACTGTAGGTGTACGGGGTCAGCCGCTGGGGCGTGATGATGACGAGCGTCCCTGGACTATGGCGTTGCGGGAGTATGTCACAGCGTGGAACAGCGTTCGTGGTCTATCTCTTTCCGTGGTTAATTTGCCTGTTACAGAGGATTCTCGTCGCCTTCTGGAAGACCCGTCCGATGCCTCCTTGCGTATCCTGGTTCTGCCAGAGCAAGCCTTGGTCGATCTGGCGTTTCAGAATGTGATCCCGCGTACCCATGCGGCTGAACTGGCTGATCGTCGCCGTGGTTGTACCGTACTGGGCGCAGAAGGGCCTGCCTTGAGCAATGTTGTTCTGCTGGTTCGCGATGATGTGGGGCGTTCAGCGCGTGCCACATGTCTGGGGCATGGTTTGGCCAAGGCCCTAGGATTTGGGATTGATGCCCGCACGGCATCTGATGTATTCCGCAGTCGTCCTGACGGGCTTGGATTTCTTCCTGCCGGTCGCATGGTGGCAGAGCTGGTCTATGACCCCGCTTTTGTGCCCGGGCAGCCCCGGCATGATATTTTGCCGTTGATACCGGAATTATTGGAGCAACGAGGAATGATCGACCATGAGTGATATTCCGGCCGAGGCTGGATGGCGGGAACGCGGCAGGGCCTTGTTGCCAAAGGATGTAACGGCTGCACGGGGGGTGACGCCGGCCATTATCCTGGTGGAGCCCCAGCTTGGAGAAAATATTGGGACCTGTGCTCGCGCCATGGGGAATTGTGGCTTGGGTGATTTGCGTCTGGTGCGTCCCCGGCCTGATCATTTGACGGAACGGGCCCGGGCGGCGTCTTCCGGTGCCGATGCGGTTCTGGAGCAGGCCCGTATCTATGATTCGACCGAAGATGCCGTGGCTGACCTTGTACACGTTTATGCAACGACAGCGCGGCGGCGTGACATGATGAAGCGTCTTGTAACCCCGCGTCAGGCCGGGGCTGAGATGCGTCTGGCATTGGCAGCCCAGCCATCCCAGCCAGCCGGGATTTTATTTGGCCGGGAACGGACAGGGCTGGAGAACGACGATGTTGCACTGGCATCTGCTGTCATGGAAATCCCCCTTAATCCGTGGTTTTGTTCCCTGAACTTGGCCCAGGCAGTTTTGCTTGTCGGGTATGAATGGTTTACGGGCCTTGATGAAACCCCGTCCGAGCGCCCCCCTGAACGGCAGTCTTCCTTGGCGACACAAGAGGAACTGTCGGGTCTTTACCAGCATCTGGAGCGGGAGCTTGATGCCAGCGGCTTTTTACGCGTTCCCGAGAAGCGTCCGGGTATGGTGCGGAATATTCGTTCTATCTTTGCCCGCAATGGCCTGAGTTCGCAGGAAGTACGTACTCTGCATGGCATCGTGCGGGAGCTGCGCTGGGGGCGTCGTCCCGATCGTCCGCCCCGCAACAGCAACGGAAGCAACACTCCACCGGACTTTCATTCCGGGGCAGGTGATGCAGAGCCTGAATAGGGTCAGGTTGCAGCGCTGCTACTTTCTGAGGCGCCATAGCCGGCGCCCCCCTCGCTGGTCAGGCGGCCGAGCATGTAATCGCGCAGGATATTGGCGCCAAGCTGTTCCCATGGCGGCAGGATCAGGTTTTGCAGGGGAAGATCGGGCAGCATGCTGAACGAGTGGGAAAGCGGCATCTCGGCCTTGCCGATCAGGATCAGGGTGCGGGGCAGGGCCGGGGCTGCCGCTACAAGGCGTTCAACCAGCTGTGCATGGCGGTCCCGTACCCCGGTCAGAAGCAGGGGTTGGACGTTGCTTTGGCCCATTGCATCGATAATTTGCTCCAGCGTCATGTTGGCCATGGCCCGTATTGGCGCAAAGACAGGGCTTGAGAGCTTGCACAGCAGCGTCGGGTAGAGAAGCTCGACGTCAAAATACCAGATCCCCGGGCCTGTTTTGGGAACAGGCAGCATGGCCTGAAACATCAGGTCTTTCCAGACCGTGGACAGCATTTCCCTATGTGGCTGTGCAGCCGATACGGCGTGGACCGGAATCGCGTGATTACAGCGGTCTTCGCGGGCAATGCCCTGTACCTGTTGTGCTGGTTTGTCGGCCAAGGTTGTCGGTTCGCCGCCCTGGTGCAGCCAGGCAATACCATCGGTCCAGTGAACGCCATAGCAGTCTGCTGTCTGTGTCATGGAAGTACCCTGCCGCCCGGTTCTGCCTGCATAGAGCTGAAAGAGTACCATTTCCCCGGTTTGTCCTCATAGCGGGGTGTCAAGCCGTTGTCCGTCTGGTCACGGCTTGGCGCATGGGGGCATTGCTTGTTCTGCAGGTTTCCTTTCCCGCAGCCCGGATTAATATGCCCAAAAATAATCCGGGTATAGCATTCCATGCTGTACCCCTCTTTTTGAGTGTTCCACGGAGAGTATTCCATGAACCACACCGTTCAGGCTGTCAGTCCCACAGCTGTCAATGAGCAGATCCCTTGTGTGCCTTTGTCCTCATCCTACTCGACGCCTGATGTCTTGCCTCCGGACCTGCTCGCCCGGCAAAACGAGGACCTTGCATACAAGAAAGCGGTGAACAGTCTGTCGGGAAAAATGATCCAAGGGATCCTGGCGGGTATTTTTATCGGGGTCGGTGCGCTTTTCGCCACGGTTGTCATGTCGGGTGATCCGCATTCAGCCTTGCCCTACGGGGTTACCAAAATGCTGGGAGGCATCTGTTTTACCGTCGGGCTTTCCCTAGTTATGCTGGGGGGCGGTCAGTTGTTTACCAGTGATTGCCTGATAACCATGCCTGTTGCCAGCAGGCGTCTGAGTTTTGGGCATATGGTGCGTTCATGGACAGTGGTGTGGTGTTCCAACTTTGTCGGTGCTGTGGCCTTTGCCGGTCTGATCTTCCTTGGTGGACAGTACATGCAGGGGCATGGTGTTGTCGGTGCAAATGCTCTTTATATTGCATCTGCGAAGGCATCTCTGCCAGCCAGCCAAGCTTTTTTTCTGGGCATTCTGTGCAATATCATGGTGTGTATGGCTGTCTGGATGGCCAATGCAGGTCGTACAGTAGCTGACAAGATTATGGTGATTGTGTTGCCTATTGCCGGCTTTGTCGCCGCAGGGGGAGAGCACTGTGTAGCCAATATGTACTTTATTCCCATGGGGTTGATGATCGAGTACGGAGCTCCTGATTCCTTCTGGATGGATATCGGACAATTGGCCGTGGACAGCCGCCCCCACATTGATGTGGTTAGCGCCCTGCAGAATCTTGGTGTCGTGACATTTGCCAACATAATTGGTGGTGGTGTTTTTGTGGGTGGCGTATACTGGAAGCTGTTCAGATCAGCCCGGAACCGGTCTTGCGGCTGATTCATCATTTGACATCCCGATATCGATCGCGATAATGCCAGCCTCCATTTCCGAGAATGTGGGCATGGTTTTTGGTTTGGATGCCTTGCCCCGCCGCCCGTTTCGTATGTATCCGGGGCCGGACTATCGGGACAACAACGTATAGATTTTAAAAGGGCAACGACCTGTTATGTCGAAGCGTCATTCCGCAAAGTACAAGATAGACCGCCGCCTTGGCGTCAACCTCTGGGGCCGCGCCAAGTCTCCGATCAACAAGCGTGAGTATGGTCCGGGGCAGCATGGCCAGCGTCGCAAGAAGCCTTCGGATTATGGCACTCAGCTGATGGCCAAGCAAAAGCTGAAAGGCTACTACGGTAATATCAGCGAGAAGCAGTTCCGCAAGTATTACGCCGAAGCCGTGCGTCGCAAGGGAGATACCTCCGAAAACCTGATCGGTCTTCTGGAGCGTCGTCTGGATGCCGTTGTGTACCGTATGAAGTTTGTGCCGACCGTGTTTGCGTCGCGCCAGTTCATCAACCACGGCCATGTGCGCGTGAATGGCCGTCGGGTCAACATCCAGTCCTATATGGTCCGTGAAGGTGACGTTGTGTCCGTCCGTGACAAGTCCCGTGAAATGGCTTTGGTCATGGAAGCGGTCGCTTCATCTGAGCGTGATGTTCCTGAGTACATGGAAGTGGACGCCAAAGCGCTGAAGGGTACGTTTGTTCGTACGCCGAAGCTGGCTGATGTTCCTTACCCGGTGCAGATGGAGCCCAATCTGGTGGTCGAATTCTATAGCCGCTAAGGCATTCGACCCACTTGATGCAAAAAAGCCACCCGGAAGGGTGGCTTTTTTTTATGCGCGGGACCACAAGAAAACCGGGCGCTGCTGGTATTGCGGCAACCCGGTTCAATGTGAATCAGGAATTGATGGATATTCCCTTGTCCTGGAGCACCTTGACCAGTTCGCCGTTTGTTGCCATTTCGCGCACGATGTCACAGCCGCCGATGAATTCGCCCTTTATGTACAGCTGGGGAATGGTCGGCCAGTTGCTGAACTCCTTGATTCCCTGACGAAGTTCATCGCTATCCAGAACGTTGATTCCTTTAAAATCAACGCCGAAGTGATTGAGAACCTGAACGACAGCAGCGGAAAAACCGCACTGCGGAAAGTTTGGGGACCCTTTCATGAACAGAACGACGGCGTTCTCGTCGATGTCGCGCTGGATGTCCTTGAAAATCGGATGATCTGACATGATATCGTCCTTGTCTGGCGTGTTTGCGCCGTTTTCCAAACAGATGTGGTGTGAAGGATATGAGGTGATGCGGCGGTTCCGTCAACAGGGTAAACAATACGTTCCCCCTGTTTGGGTTGCCCGTATTAAAAAGGTTGATAGAACGTCACTGATTTCCCCCTGCTTGGGGCCGTAATCTGGTCGGAGTGAGAGGATTCGAACCTCCGGCCCCTGCCTCCCGAAGACAGTGCTCTACCAGGCTGAGCTACACTCCGTTACATTGCAGCGCCAAGGCGTGTGCTTATAACGTTCCCGAATTTCCCTGGCAAGAACAATTATCAGGGGGCGTGTCCCTCATTCTGCAAAAAAAAGCACCGCTTGAAGGCGGTGCTTTTAGAATGGTCGGAGTGAGAGGATTCGAACCTCCGGCCCCTGCCTCCCGAAGACAGTGCTCTACCAGGCTGAGCTACACTCCGCTATCCATGCACCCCTGAGGCTATCAAGGAAGGTGCTTGTAACCTTACCGGAACAGTGCAGCAAGGCCTCATCGTTTGCATGTTGCAGATTTCCCTTTACCAAGCCCGGCTGATACAAAAGCCAATAATATCGTGGAGTGCTTGATGCATAGGAGAGGGTGGGAAAATCTTCAGGGCGGCCTTTGCCTGGTCGCCGTATGTACGTGCCCGCTGTGCGGTAGCTTCCAGGGCACCATGGCGTTGCATCAATGCCATGGCCTGCTCCAGATCTCCGTCATGCTGCTGTAGCTCCCCGAGCGTCCGGCTCCAGAATGCACGTTCGTCACTGTTGGCCTGTTGCAGAGCCAAGATAACCGGCAGGGTAATTTTGCCCTCACGGAAATCATCGCCAACGGTTTTGCCCAGGCGCTCTTGGTCGGCGGAGTAATCCAGGCAATCGTCTACAATTTGGAATGCCAGCCCCAAGGCCATGCCATATGCGTAAAGAGCATTGGCCTCGGCATGTGTGCGTCCGGCAACCTCTGCGCCAACCTTGCATGCGGCTGCAAACAGTTCTGCCGTCTTGCCGCTGATGACCTCCAAATAAGATTCCTCGGTTGTGTCAATATCATTGGTGGTGATCAGCTGCTGTACTTCGCCTTCGGCAATGACGGCAGAGGCATGGGACAGGATGCCCAGGACGGGTAGGTTGCCAACTTCGACCATCAGCTCGAAGGCCCGGGAGAACAGAAAGTCCCCGACCAGAACGCTGGGCTTGTTACCAAAAAGGGCGTTGGCGCTGGCTTGGCCACGACGGAGGATGCTCTCGTCCACCACGTCATCATGCAGTAGCGTGGCTGTGTGGATGAACTCTACACAGGTTGCCAGGCGAATGTGGTCTTCTCCATCCTCATAGCCGCACAGACGCGCGCTTGCCAAGGTCAGCATCGGGCGCAGACGTTTGCCCCCGGCCGCAACAAGATGGCCTGCCAACTGGGGGATGAGGGCAACCGGGCTTTGCATGCGCTGGACAATTGTTTCGTTGACGCGTTTCATGTCATCGGCAACAAGGTCGCTCAGCACATCCAGTGCGTTGGTATCTACCGTCTGCGGACAGGCTATTGTTTCGGCGTTTGGTGGGTTGGTCACGGCCAATCCTGAATAATCTGGAGGAGTTACAGTGTGCGCCGGAGCATAGGATTTCAGCGCTGTTGCGGTCAAGGAGCAATGCCTCTGTGGTCATAAATGCTTTTTGTGCGGTCTGATGCCGGTGATGGTTTCCGGTCACTTTGTCAGGATATAAAACGGTAACCAGAATGATAAAGGCAATGGTGGAAGAGAATAAGTTGCTGGGAGGGCGTGTGCGCCTTCTTCAGCCTTTGGAGGGTTATCGTGTCGCGCTGGATCCTTTATTTCTGGCTGCGGCTGTTCCCGGGTCCGGCTGCGGGAAAGTTCTGGATGTAGGAATGGGAACAGGGGCGGCGGCCTTGTGTTTGTTGGCGCGTCTGCCGGTTGATTCCCTGTGTGGTGTTGAACTTGTTCCGTCCCATGCCGATCTGGCGCGACAGTCGGTTCTTGCCAACGGGTATGAGGACCGCTGCAGCGTCCTGTGCGCAGATTTGCGCAGCAGACCTGCCCCCGTTCCCGGATCGTCGTTCGATGTTGTAATTTCCAATCCCCCGTATCACGGACAGGGTACTTTTCCTTCCGATCCAGGGCGCGCGCATGCCCACATGGAGGATGTGCCCCTTCGGGACTGGATTATCTTTTGTCTGCGCTGCCTGAAGCCAGGTGGGTGGCTGGTCGTTGTGCATCGTATGGATCGTCTGGGGGAAATGCTGGCAACCTTGCAGGGGCGTGCTGGTGGAGTGGAGATCATTCCCTTGTGGCCCCGCGTTGGTCAGGAGGCAAAGAGGGTGTTGGTCCGTGCCCGCAAGGGGTCCGGTTCGCCGTTGCGTCTTTTGCCCGGTCTGGTCCTGCACCATGCTTCCGGTGACTTTACCGATGCGGCGCAGGCTGTCCTGCGTGATGCTCTTTCTGTGGATACGGCTATGGCCTTGTCGTAGTACGCGGGAAAGCGCGAATGGACCCCGTCTCAAAAGGGATTTGACCGTATGTGTCGGGGCAGGTAGTTTTCAGGTTCCTTTCAACCCTGTGGTATTGTACCCCCCGGAACCTTGTCGTATGCCCGCACTAGGCCCTTTGTCCAAATCCCCCAGTTTCCAGCAGCTTGTTCTTACCCTCCAGCAATTCTGGGCCGGTCACGGCTGCGCAATCCTTCAGCCCTATGACATGGAGGTGGGTGCGGGGACTTTTCACCCCGCAACAACCTTGAGGGCTCTGGGTCCAGACCCTTGGAATGCCGCATATGTTCAGCCTTCACGCCGTCCGACGGATGGGCGCTACGGCGAAAATCCCAACCGCTTGCAGCATTACTATCAGTTTCAGGTCATCATGAAGCCGTCCCCGGACAATATCCAGGAGCTTTACCTGGACTCTCTCCGGGCACTGGGCATTGATCCTATGAAACATGACATCCGGTTTGTCGAGGATGACTGGGAAAGCCCGACGCTCGGGGCTTGGGGCCTGGGGTGGGAAGTGTGGTGTGACGGGATGGAGGTGACCCAGTTTACCTACTTCCAGCAGGTTGGCGGCTTCGAGTGTAACCCGGTTCCGGCCGAGATTACGTACGGTCTGGAGCGCTTGGCGATGTACATCCAGGGGGTCGAGAACGTCTATGACCTGGATTTCAATGGAGCTGGCGTAACCTATGGCGACATTTTCCACCAGGCCGAGGTCGAATATTCAGCCCATAACTTTGAGTATGCCGATACCACCATGCTGTTAAATCACTTCCGTGACGCTGAAAAAGAGTGTCAGTCCCTGTTGGCTGTCGGGTTGCCGTTGCCGGCCTATGACCAGTGCATCAAGGCATCCCACCGCTTTAACCTTCTGGATGCGCGCGGGGTCATTTCTGTAACAGAACGGGCGGCCTACATTGGTCGCGTACGGGCTTTAGCCAAGGCGTGCTGCGAAGGGTGGCTGAAAGCGCGTGGTCATCTTGTTGCGGCGGAGGGCTGATATCATGGCGCAGTCCCTTTTGCTTGAGCTTCTGTCCGAGGAAATACCGGCCCGTATGCAGGCTACTGCGGCTGAGGCCCTGGAGCGTCTGGTTTGTGACGGGCTGCAGAAAGCGGGCTTCTCTGCTCCGGAGCCCCGGACATACGTGACACCACGCCGGTTGACGCTGGTTATTGATGGCCTGCTCGAGGCCACGCCGGATGTCTCGGAAGAGCGGCGCGGGCCGCGTGTTGATGCACCGGAAAAGGCGATACAGGGTTTTCTGGCGGCCAACGGTGTAACTCTGGATCAATGCGAGAAGCGTGAAACGCCCAAGGGAACGTTTTTGTTTGCTGTTGTTTGCAGCCGCGGGCGGCCTATGTCATCGGTCCTCAAAGAGGCTATTGAAGGAGCTTTGGCTTCTTTTCCGTGGCCAAAGTCGATGCGCTGGGGGACTGGGCCGCAGCGCTGGGTGCGTCCGCTGCATTCTATTCTGTGTCTCTTCGGGGCCGAGGTGGTTCCAGTCTCTTTTGCCGGTCTCGTTGCCGGTAACGTAACGCGGGGGCATCGCTTCCATGCGCCTGCCGTTTTTTCGGTTACAGGTCCTGCGGACTATTTTGAGAAACTGGCCGCCGCCAAGGTTGTTCTGGATCCGGCGCACCGCTCTGCCTTGATCGAGGCTGCGGCCACAGATCTGGCCAATCGTCACGGGGTTCGCCTGAAAGAGGATGCCGCCCTTTTGCGGGAAGTCACGGGGTTGGTTGAATGGTCTGTTGTGCTGAGCGGGGCTATCGAAGATGTCTTTATGGATCTGCCGGCCGAGGTTCTGACAACGTCCATGCGGGCACACCAGAAATATTTCTCCACTGTTCAGGATAATGGTTCGCTTGCTCCACGGTTTATTGTTGTCTCCAATATCGAAACAGAAGATGGAGGGCAGCAGATTATCGCTGGTAACGAGCGTGTTCTCCGCGCGCGGTTGTCAGATGCCCGTTTTTTCTGGGACCAGGATCGCAAGGTCCGTCTGGAGGCACGTGTTGATACGCTGCGGGAACGGATTTTTCATGCCCGTCTTGGCACAGAGTGGGAGAAGGTAGGGCGTATCCGTTCCTTGGCTGCAATGATTGCCGGGTATGTGGGGGTAGACTGCGCTCTTGTTGATCGTGCAGCTCTTCTGGCCAAAGCTGATCTGTCTACGGGTATGGTCGGTGAGTTTCCCGAGCTACAGGGTGTCATGGGGCGTTATTATGCCCGGGCTGACGGAGAGCCTGATGCTGTGGCTGATGCCGTTGCGGAGCATTACAGCCCGCAGGGTCCGTCGGATCGTTGCCCGTCAGCTCCGGTTTCGGTATGCATTGCCTTGTCGGACAAGATTGATACCTTGGCTGGCTTCTGGAGCATTGACGAGAAACCAACCGGATCAAAAGACCCGTTTGCCCTGCGCAGGGCAGCTCTCGGGGTTATTCGGCTTGTTCTGGAGAATGGCTTGCGCCTGCCGTTGCGTGCTGTATTCCTCAAGGCGCTGGATGCTTACAGTGTGCCGCGTGTTGCGTCGTCGGATGTCTTGGCCACAGATCTGATGGCGTTCTTTGCGGAACGATTAAAGGTTTTTCTCAGAGAGAAAGGCTTGCGGCATGACTTGGTGTCAGCGGTTCTCTCCCTTGGTCACGAGGATGATCTGGTCAGGCTTGTGAAGCGGGTGGAAGCCCTTTCCGGTTTGTTGCGTTCGGATGATGGTGCCAACCTGCTTGCTGCGTGGCGGCGTGCGATGAACATTGTCCGTATAGAAGATCGGAAAGACGGGCCGCACACCGGGCCTGTTGATGTTCGGTCCTTGGTTATGGATGAGGAAAAAGCCCTTGCTGCTGCGTTGTCGGTGACGGAACCTGAAATTCATCAGGCTCTGGATGACGAGGATTACCAGAAGGTGGCTGTCTTGGTTGCGGGATTGCGTGGACCGGTTGATGCTTTCTTTGAGAATGTGACGGTGAATGATTCTGATCCTGATTTACGCCGCAATCGGTTGCGACTTTTGTCAGCCGTCGGTGCGGTAACGGTTGGTCTTGCAGACTTGGCATTGGTCGAGGGAAGTGGCCCGGTTGCTGAGGCCGTGGTGTAGAGAAGTGGCCGGGCTTGTCCCGGCCATTTGTTCAAGGTGAAGCCCGGGTGTCATACCGGGTAGACAAGAAGTCAGACAGGACAAGGGGCGCAAGGATGTCCAAGTGGGTCTATGTGTTTGGTGGTGGACGGACCGAGGGACGTGCCGGCATGAAGGATCTGCTGGGCGGCAAGGGTGCCAATCTGGCCGAGATGGCTGTGATCGGGCTTCCGGTTCCTCCCGGTTTTACCATTACGACTGATGTGTGTACATTTTACTATGCCAATGGTCGCACGTATCCTGCTGGCCTGGATGATGCGATCGAGGCAGGGGTTGCCCATATTGCCTCGGTTATGGGGGTGTCTTTCGGGGACCGGAAGCAGCCGCTTCTGTTGTCGGTTCGGTCGGGGGCCCGTGCTTCCATGCCCGGCATGATGGATACCATTCTTAATCTTGGTCTGAATGACGATACGGTTCTTGGTCTGATTGAGACATCTGGCGATGCGCGTTTCGCATGGGACAGCTATCGCCGTTTTGTGCAGATGTATTCCGATGTCGTTCTGGGGATTGGACACCATTATTTCGAGGAGTTGCTGGAAGATCTCAAGGCTGATCGCGGGTATGTCCTTGATACCGATCTTCAGGCAGGAGACTGGAAGGAACTCTTGGGTTCCTATAAGGCATTGGTTATGCAGCGCTCTGGCGCGCCTTTTCCGGATGACCCGTACGATCAGCTACGCGGCGCAATCGGTGCCGTCTTCTCCAGCTGGATGAACCAGCGCGCCATAACGTACCGTCGTTTGCATGATATTCCGGAAGCGTGGGGAACGGCTGTCAATGTGCAGGCTATGGTGTTTGGCAACATGGGGAGTGACTGTGCGACCGGTGTTGCCTTTACGCGTGATCCCTCGACCGGTGACGATACGTTTTTCGGAGAATATCTGGTCAACGCCCAAGGAGAGGATGTCGTGGCTGGCATCCGGACGCCACAGCATCTGACAATTCGGGGAAAACAGGCCAATCAATCTGATCTTCCTGCCTTGGAAGAGCTTATGCCAGACGTATTTCGTCAGCTGGATGCGATACGCCGTATTCTGGAAAAGCATTATCGCGACATGCAGGATATTGAGTTTACAGTCCAGCGCGGGGTGCTGTGGATGCTGCAAACCCGCACAGGCAAGCGTACACCTGCTGCTGCCTTGAAGATTGCGGTTGATCTTGCACGTGAGGGGCTGATCACGCGTGAGGAAGCCGTTATGCGGGTTGATCCGGGGCAGGTTGACCAGCTTCTGCATCCGATGCTTGATCCACGGGCTGTCCGTGATGTTCTGACAACAGGCTTGCCGGCCAGTCCCGGGGCTGCTTCGGGTAAGCTGGTTTTTACCGCAGCCGATGCAGAGGCATGGGTTCGCCGGGGGGAGAAAGTTATTCTGGCGCGTGTTGAAACCAGCCCGGAAGATATAGGCGGTATGCATGTGGCCGAAGGTGTTCTGACATCCCGTGGGGGGATGACCAGTCATGCGGCTGTGGTTGCCCGTGGCATGGGGCGTCCCTGCGTTGCCGGGGCCGGAGCTGTGCGGATCAATATCACGGATCGTGTGATGACTGTGTTGGGACGTGAAATCCGGGAGGGAGATATCCTGACGCTGGATGGCTCGACCGGTCAGGTTATTTACGGAGCTGTTCCCATGGTTCGTCCGGATCTGGGGAAAGACTTTTCCCTTTTGATGGAGTGGGCGGACAGCATCCGCCGTATGGGCGTCCGTGCCAATGCGGAAACACCTGCTGACGCGCGCGTGGCTCGTAGTTTCGGGGCTGAAGGGATTGGCCTCTGTCGTACAGAACATATGTTCTTTGAGCCTGGACGCATTGTGCATGTACGTCAGATGATCCTGGCCCGGGATGAGGATGGCCGACGCCAGGCGCTGGATCTTCTGCGTCTGTACCAGAGGGCTGATTTTATCGAGATCTTCCGTATTATGCACGGGCTTCCGGTCACGATACGCTTGCTGGATCCACCTCTGCACGAGTTTTTGCCCCATACAGATGCCGATATTCAGGAGGTAGCTGACTCTGCGGGCGTTGACGTGCGTACTGTACGCCAGGCCATTGCCCAGATGGCTGAGTCCAATCCTATGTTGGGGCATCGCGGCTGTCGTCTGGGGATTACTTTCCCTGAAATTTATGCAATGCAGTGTCAGGCTATTTTTGAGGCTGCTATTGAGGTTTCTCCCAAGGATGCACCGTCCATGGTGGAAGTGATGATTCCCCTTGTTGCAACCCGTCGCGAACTGGAGCTGACAAAAGCGATTGTTGATCAAGCTGCCAAGGATGTCTTTGCCCGGTGTGGGAAGACGATTCCTTACAAGGTTGGCACCATGATAGAGCTGCCACGCGCAGCTCTACGTGCAGGTGATCTTGCTGATGATGCTGAATTCTTCAGTTTTGGAACCAATGATCTTACCCAGACTGCTCTGGGAATCTCGCGCGATGATGCAGCTCACTTCATGGATGCCTATCATCGTCATGGCGTTTATGCCAAGGATCCATTCGTATCGATTGACTGCGAAGGAGTGGGTGAGCTTGTCAAGATTGCAACAGTTCGTGGGCGTGCAGCTCATCCCGGGTTGAAGGTTGGTGTGTGTGGTGAACACGGCGGCGATCCGGATTCGATAGACTTTTTCGAGGGCATTGGACTTGACTACGTGTCGTGCTCTCCGTATCGCGTTTCCATCGCACGCTTGGCTGCAGCACGTTCAGCCTGTCGTCGTATAGGGAACGGGCATAAGGAGCTTGTAGACAGTACGGCGTGATGGGGTGATCATGACCAGAGGGTGTGCTGTGTTGTCTTGGCGGAATAGTCAAGCTGGCATACGTCCCGTTTGTCGCTTGGTTTCCGCTGTGTCACAGTGATTTCTGCGGGTGGGTATTGTACCTGCACCTTGGCGCGTGGCAGTAAAGCGGGCACCTGATATGACAAGTCTTTCCAGTCATAAAGGCACATTGGGTACAGAGGCATGGGTTACAGAACGCGGATTGCAGGATGCAGCGCGTGTTGTACCTGCGGTTTCTGATGCTGTTTTGGCCCATATTTCATCTGATGCGGTGGATGGATCTTCGGGTGTGTCGTCCTTCCGCGCTCGTTGGGATGGGCTGTTGTCGGTTGGTGTGACGGAGTATCCCGAACCGCATCTTCCGCAGGATCCGGTTTATCGGTTGGCTACGTCCATGTTTTTGTCCATGGCCTCGTCTGCCCTTGCCCGTCAGTTCCGTTTTCGTCCATCCCGTTGTGATGCTGCGATCCGTAGCCTGCATGGACGTGTTGTGCCTGATCTTATGGAGACCTCAGGCAGCGAGAGTGTTCAGGCTATACCTTCTGCAGCAAAGGATGCGCATTCCATTCTTATTCTGCGGCAGATGGCTGATACAGCAGCTGATGTCAATGATGCAGCCGTTGTTCTGGCGTCACTATCTCGTAACTCGCATATTACCAGCAGTTCGGGTGAAGCTATTTCCTCTGCTGCGACCGAACTGCTGGCCAGTGTCGAGGAAATTGCCCGCAACAGCGGCACTGCCTCGGGTGAGGCATCTGCCGCGGACGCCTTGGTCAGGGAAGGGGTCAGTGATGTCGAAAGAGCACGGAATGCGATCAGGGATATTGCGGGGGCCGTTGAGCAAACAGCCTTGAGTGTGAGTGATCTGTCGACGGCTTCCGAGCAGATCGGTGAAATTCTGGTTGTGATTGAGGCCATTGCAAGCCAGACGAATCTGCTTGCCCTGAATGCTACGATCGAGGCAGCCCGTGCCGGTGAGATGGGCAAGGGCTTTGCTGTCGTGGCAAACGAAGTGAAGACGCTTGCCAATCAGACAGCGCGGGCGACGGAAGATATTACCCGTCGTATTGATGCCTTGCGTGTTGGCATGACAACTATCCGTGAAACGATGGCGCGTTCGACGCGTGCTGTTGACATGGGGCGTTCTGCGATTGAGTCCATCCAGGAGAAAATGCACGCCGTATCGTCACAGGTGACAGAGGCAGCACGGCAAATGCAGGAGATCAATACAATACTGGGGCAGCAGAAGGAGGCAACTGGTGAAATTGCCCGCAGTATTACCGCCGTTGCAGAAATGTCGCGTGACAATGTAAGCTTGGTGACAAAGGTCGCAGACAGTATCCACTCCAGTAATGATGCTGTCAGCAAAAGCGCCAAGGAGTGGTTCGTCGAAGGATCAGCACAAGGATTGTGCGAAATGGCCCGCGTTGACCATATTCTTTTCAAGAAGCGGGTTGTTGATGTTTTGATGGGCAATGGGGAGTGGCAGCCCACAGACGTTCCGGATCACCATAGCTGTCGCCTGGGGCGTTGGTACGATGCCTTGAATGATCAAAGAATCAAGGCGCTTCCGGAGTATGCTGCCCTGGAGGGGCCTCACGCCGCTGTTCATGCTGAAGCCCGGAAAGCGCTTCAGGCGTGGTATTCCGGAGAGCGCGACAACGCTCTTGTGCACCTTGACGAACTGCATGAGGCAAGCCGGGCCGTCATTTCCCTTCTCAATGCCTTGTCACGCAAGCTGGATTAACCAGCCTTTGTTAACCTTGCCTCAGCGGTTGTCCGGAAGGCGCAGCCAAGCGGGAGGGCAGGGTTTCAGGCGCATGGTGTCGCAGCGTAAATCATCCGCCTGGATGGCATCCAAGCGTACAATGCCCATGGCAAGAAAGCCTGTTCCGGTCTCGTCAGTCGTGCTGCTGCGTATAGCGCCAACTACCTGACCATCAGGCAGAGTTATCGGGCTGTTGCTTTGTGGAATGGTCTTACCTTCCCCGCGCAGGGGGACAAGGCGTTTCTTTGTCAGGTGCTTCCACTTCATGCGGGCGGTTGTTTCCTGGCCAACGTAGCAGCCCTTGCGAAAATCAACACCGCCCAGTTCATCGAAGCCATATTCCAGCAAGAAGCCTTTCTCGGGTTCTATGTCCCGGCTACCATCAGGCAGGCCGTTGCGTATGCGGTTTTGCTCCCATGCGGCTTCGGTCATGTCAGTTGTGGTCAGCCCTGTCTCTGAAATGGCCTGGCGCGATGCAACGATGCGTATACCACCGGCTGGCAGGCGCGGGTCCATGCAGGCGATGCCATCCCCGAATGTGATTGTATCGCCTGCGTGGCTCAGGTTCTTCAGTGGCCCATGAAATGGTGGCAGGGTACCAAAGACGGCCAGGTCCGGTGCGGATTCCAGGATGACCTTGGCGCGAAGCCGATAGCGCAGGAGGCGTGTCCGCAGGTCTTCCAGTCGCTCCCGCTCTCCCTCCAGCAGCAGGGTGTTTCCAAGCTGGTAAATGAAGAAGTCATGCAGGAATTTTCCCTGTGGGGTCAGCAGGGCTGTCCACGCGCTGTGGTTCTCCGTAACCGTACGAATGTCGGCAGAAACCAGCCCCTGCAGGAAGGCGCGATGGTCATCGCCGGACAAGATCAGGGCGCCTCGGTGAGCAAGCTCATGAAACGGAGCAGTTTCTGGTGACATTCGTGGTCTCAGGCCTGTCAGTTCTGTGATTATGCCCCGATTATGTGGGCGGGCTTATGGAGTCAAGCAAGAGAAAAGTCCTGTCGGCCGTGTTTTTCAGTCGGTTGGTTGACCGGGGCTGGTAATCTGGTGTGCAACCTCTTATAAGCGAAAGCATTCGTTGGTCGCCCGGCTGTTTTCTTGGACATGCGCTTTTGCTTTCTTGATGGCACTGCTGATTACAGTGTTTTCTCCCCCGATCATCATGCTTTGGGTGGTGCGGAGAAAGCTTTGCACGGGCTGGCTGATGCCTTGTCAGCTCGTGGGCACGGGGTTTCTGTTGCCTGTCGTGTATCCCGGCGCGTTGAGTGCAACGGGATAGCCTACGTTCCTGTAGCCGAGGCGACGGATCTTGTTGCAGATGTTTCTGTTGCCTTCCGGGATCCGGGCTTGCTGGGGCAGGTGTCGGCGCGTCGGCAGTTGCTCTGGGTTACGGCATCACCTGAATATATGGCGCATCCGGCTGTGCAGGCGCGTATCCTGGCTACGAGGGCGGGCGTTCTGTTTTGTGGTGCTGCTCAGCATTGCCGTTGGAGTGGAGACGATCCCGCTTGGATTATGCCGGTTGGGGTTCGCTCCCCCTTCTTGGGCCGGGGTACGGGAGTGCCTGCCTCTATTGATCCTGTCGCGGTTGTTACCACGCATCCGCAGCGTGGGCTGGACCGCCTTCTGGATATTTGGTGTGACCAGATCAGGCCCCATGTTCCCGGGGCAAGGTTGTTGGTCGTGTCACGTCTCCTTGGATCCGGTCCGGATTATGTGCCTGTGGTTCTGATGCCCCTGTTTGAGCGCGTCAAGGCTTTGGCCAGTAAGGGCGTTGAAGTCTGTCTTCCGCCCGGCGATCTGGGTCTGTCCACCCTCTGGTCCCGTGCACGGTTGCATCTTTACCCTACGTGTGATGATGACATGTGCTGCTGGACACTGGCCGAAAGCCAGGCATGCGGCGTTCCTGCCGTTGCTGGTCCAGCTGGGGGGGCTGTTGACCGTGTAGAGAACGGTGTATCCGGGTATTGTGTCCCCGATGATGCGGCACTGGCTGGTGTGGCTGTGCAGATTTTACAGGATGATGGTGTGTTTTCTGGTTTGTCTGCAGCAGCAGGGGCGTCGTTCCGCCATCGATCATGGAATGATGCGGCTGTTTTTCTTGAGACTCTTGCCGCCGAGGTTTGTGTATGAGCCGTTTGTTGTTTGTCACCTCGACCCGGATCGGGGATGCGGTTCTGTCTTCCGGTCTTCTGGCTCATTTGGTTGGGGTCATGCCGGGGGTTCGTGTCACTGTTGCCTGTGGTCCTTTGGCGGCTCCACTGTTCTCGGGTTTGCCTGAGCTGGAACGCCTGATCATCATGGATAAACGCCGTTGGGGCGGGCATTGGCTGGATTTATGGCGACAGGTTGCCACAACCCGCTGGAATGTCGTGGTTGATCTGCGTCGTTCAGCCTTGGCATGGTGCCTTCCCGTTGCAGGGCGGCGACTGGTTCCCGGTCGTGATACCGCAGCGCTCCATCGGGTTCGGGCTGCCGGTGCTCTTGTCGGTTTGGTGGATGATCCCCCTTCGCCTGTTTTGTGGACTACAGGCGATGATGAGCAGGAAGCATGTCAGCTCATTCCTGATGGTTCACCGGTTCTGGCCGTCGGGCCAGCTGCAAACTGGCCTGCCAAGATCTGGCGTGCTGAGCGTTTCGCGGAACTTGTTGCGCGCCTGACCGCACCGGATGGCATCCTGCCGGGTGGGCGCGTTGCCCTTTTCGGTGCACCGGATGAACGCCACCAGGCAGAGCAGGTTGCCCGTACCCTTCCATCGGATCGTTGTCTTGATCTTGTTGGCCGTTTGTCTCTTCCTGTTGCGGCGGCCTGCCTCCGGCGCTGTTCTCTCTATGTTGGCAATGACAGCGCGCTGATGCATATGGCTGCTGCTGCCGGTATCCCGACACTTGGTCTCTTTGGTCCCAGTGACGAGTGCCTGTATGGTCCATGGGGGCCAAATGCGGCGTTTGTTCGTACGCCGGAAACCCTTCAGACCATCTATCCTCCCGGGTTTGACCATCGCAAAACGGGGACCCTGATGGATGGCCTTGCTGTCGAGAGTGTTTTTAATGCCGCCTGTCAGCTATGGAGGCGTACCCGGTCATGAAGGAATTGCCCCGGCTTTCAGCCTTGGTTGTCGTCCATAATGAGGAAGAGCGTCTGCCAGCGTGCCTGGAGCGCTTGACATTTGCTGACGAGATTGTGGTTGTTCTTGATCGGTGTACCGATCGTTCGGCTGATATTGCCCGTTCTGCCGGGGCCAGGATGATAGAGGGCGCCTGGCCGGTTGAAGGCGATCGTCGGAATGCGGGCATAGAAGCATGCCGTGGAGACTGGATTCTGGAAGTGGATGCAGACGAGCACGTATCGCCAGCCTTGGCTGCGGAGGTTCGTGCCGTCATTGCATCCTCCCTTTTCGACTGGCACGTTGTTCCCGTCGACAATTACATTGGCACACGCTTGGTCCGTCATGGGTGGGGATCCAGTTTCGGTAAGGCAGGGTGCCCGGCACTTTTCCGGCGTGGCGTGAAAATATGGGGCCGCCAGAGGGTTCACCCGGCTCTTCAGTGGTCTGGTACGCGCGGTCCGGCTCTGACAACTCCGCTGTTGCACTATGTTGATCGCAATATTTCCGATATGCTGCACCGTCTTGACCGGTATACTTCAGCGCGTGCTGTTGACCTGCGGGAGTCCGGCCAAGCAGGATCTCTGGCCGGGGCTATCCGCTCGGCACTATCGCGTTTTTTACGGGTCTATCTGTTCCGCAAGGGGTATCGTGAGGGGCGTATGGGGTTGGTTGTGGCCTTGTGTACGGCGCTGTATCCGCTGCTTTCGTACATAAAGGCCATGGAGGAAACGGAAGAGGTTTAAACGTCTCTTGCAGGAGGCGAGCCGTCCGTATGATGACAGGAGTTGTGTGCCACAGATGGTAAATCTTCGGATCCTGCAGGCTATGGCCGGTGCCCCGAATGGTGGAGCGGAGCTGTTTTTCGAGCGGCTTGTTCTGGCCCTTCATCGTGCCGGTGTCCAGCAGCACATACTCTTGCGTCCGGACAGCAACAGAATGGCCCGCCTGCGTGAGGGGGGGCTTGATCCGGTGGCTCTTGGCTTTGGCGGACGGTTTGATTTTTCTACACGCCGCGCTTTCCGTCGGGAAATTGAGAGATTCCAGCCAGCAGTTGTGCTGACCTGGATGAACAGGGCGACGTCTTTTTGTCCGTCCAGAACGCAGATCTCTGTTCCGTTCGTGCATGTTGGTCGCTTGGGTGGTTACTACGACCTGAAGCATTATCAGTCGTGTGATCATCTAGTGTGCAATACCCGTGATCTTGTTGACTATGTGACAAGTCACGGCTGGCCGGTAGAGCGAGCCCATTACCTACCCAATTTTGTTGATGAACGTACGGCGCCGCCGGTCAATCGTGCTGAATTTTATACCCCTGACCGTGTGCCTATTGTTTTTGCACTGGGGCGGCTGCACGAAAACAAGGGGTTTGATACCCTGATCCGTGCGTTTGCGCGTTTGTCAGACGTGTATCTGTGGATTGCCGGTGATGGGCCGGAGCGGGAACGCCTGGAAGCACTGGCTTATGAAGTCGGTGTACGCCCGCGTGTCCGTTTCTTGGGATGGCGCGATGATGCCCCGGCTTTTCATGCCTCGTGCGATCTGTTTATATGCCCTTCGCGCCACGAACCCTTGGGGAATGTTGTGCTGGAGGCCTGGGCGCAAGGTCGGCCTGTTCTTGCGGCGGCAAGTCAGGGACCGGCAGCACTGATCAAGCATGGCGTGAATGGGCTTTTAACCCCGGTGGATGATGTTGATGCGATGGCGGATGCTATTCGTCAGGCCTTGCGGGATCGTGATCTTCTGGCGCGTCTTGCCGAAGAGGGGCGGAAAAGCTTCACGGAAGAGTTTACCGAAAGTATTGTTGTCGGCAAGTACAGGGACTTTTTTGCCCGGGTGTCGGCCTGATGTGTGGCATAGCAGGTTTTTTTGCCGCCCATGGGGCGGTGCCGGAGGCTGGGCTGAGAGCTATGGCCGATGCCTTGGCTCACCGTGGTCCCGATGGTGTTCATGTGCATGTTGATGGCCCTGTCGGGTTAGTACACACTCGCTTGGCCATTATTGATCCTGCTGGTGGTGACCAGCCACTGTTCTGGCCCGGTGGCCGCATTCTGGTCGCCAATGGCGAGATTTACAATGATCCATCTGTCCGCAAGGATATGCCAGCTGCTCCTTTCCGTACGGGTTCGGACTGCGAGAGTCTTCTTGCCCTGTATGATCGCCAGGGTCTTTCATTTCCGGCGTCTTTGCGGGGCATGATTGCCTTTGCCTTGTATGATTCTGCGGAAGACATACTACTGCTTGGGCGGGATCCATTCGGGATCAAGCCATTATACGTGGTTGAGCATGCTGATGGCGTCGCCTTTGCGTCCGAGGCTCAGGCGCTGGTTGCGGGTGGTTTTGTGGCTCCGTCTCTGTGTGCAGATGCTGCTGGTGAGTTACTTAACCTTCAATTCACAACGGGAAGTCGGACGTTGTTTGACGGTATTCGTCGTCTGCTTCCCGGCGAGATGATCATGATCCGCAAGGGGCGTATTGTTGACAGCTGCCGTCAGCCCTTGCCATTACGCAGCAGCCAGCCTCCTCTTGAAACGGAAAGAGAAGCTCTTCGGGCTTTGGATCAGGCTTTGATGGACAGTGTTGCCGTGCACCAACGGTCTGATGTGCCTTATGGCATGTTTCTGTCCGGAGGTGTTGACAGTGCGGCTCTCCTGGCCTTGATGTCCCGTCTAAATGAGCGCCCGGTTCTGGCCTTTACGGCGGGTTTTCCGGAAACGGGTGTACACGATGAACGGGATCATGCGCGTTCTCTTGCCCAGGCTGTCGGGGCGGAGCATATCGAACTGTCGGTAACCGATCGGGATTTCTGGGACTGTTTGCCCCGGATTGTTGCCTGTATGGATGATCCGGCGACCGACTATGCCATTATCCCTGTTTGGTTGCTTGCCCGGGCAGCACGTCCCTATGTAACGGTTGTTCTGTCTGGTGAAGGAGGGGATGAGCTGTTTGCCGGTTATAGCCGTTACCGAGCAGCTTCACGGTCGTGGCCTTTTACCCGGGCGATGCGTCGTCGTGGACTGTTTGAAGGGTTGGGCGGAAATCTCGGTCGTTTCCCTTCATGGCGTACCGGCTACCAGGCATCCGAGGAAGATGCGGCTCGTACGGTTCATGACCGTCTGTTGCGTGCGCAGTATATTGATTGCGCGGATTGGCTTCCCAACGATCTTTTGACCAAGCTTGATCGTTGTTTGATGGCTCATGGTATGGAAGGACGCGTGCCGTTTCTGGATCCGGTCGTGGCCGAGGTCGCTGCCCGTCTTCCACGGTCCCTTAAAATACGTGGAGGGCAGGGGAAGTATATTTTGCGCCGTTGGCTGGAGAATGCCTTGCCTCAGGCCAATCCGTTTGCACCCAAAAAGGGGTTTACGGTGCCTGTCGGGGAGTGGATAGCGGCCCGTGGGCAGGAATTAGGGGCCTTGGTTGCCAGGGGAGAGTTGGCCAGCCGCGTGGCTGATCCTGCTGTTGTCCGCTCCTTGTTTATGGCACCTGGACGGCGGGAGCGTTTTGCCGCTTGGTCTTTGTTATTTCTGGACTTGTGGTATCGCCGCCACATTATGGGGCAGGCTGTGGATGGTGATGTTTTTCATGTTTTATCATCTCCCCCCTAGAGGCGTATAAGGAAGGTTATCTGGCCTGTAGACAACCTTGGGTATATATGCTACCTGTGGCTACTTACAGGCAACAATCAATCCTCCGGGTGTTGTGATGATCCATAACAGCGAACTCTTTGACCTTGTCCTGTCCGGCGGGACCGTCTGGATGCCGGGTGGCCCTGTCCTGACTGATATCGGTATCCGGGACGGGCGGATTGCGGCTTTTGGTTCCTTGGGGACCCGGGGGGAGCGTATTGTTGACCTAGATGGCCTGACCGTCTTGCCCGGTGTTATTGATAGTCAAGTTCATTTCCGTGAACCCGGACTGGAGCACAAGGAGGATCTGGAGACAGGAACCCGTGCCGCTGTCCTTGGCGGTGTAACCTCTGTCTTTGAAATGCCCAATACGCAGCCGGGTACCGTCAGTGCCGAAGACTTGGCTGACAAGTTGTTCAGGGCTGTGGGGCGTTCATGGTGCGATCATGCCTTCTACATTGGTGCGACGGCGGGCAACCTGCAGGACTTGGCAGAGCTGGAACGTATCCCCGGCTGTGCAGGGATCAAGGTTTTTATGGGCTCTTCAACAGGCTCCCTGCTGGTAGCTGATGATAACACCTTGGCCGATGTCTTGTCGCAAGGTTACCGTCGGATAGCTGTTCATTGCGAGGATGAGGAGCGTCTGAAAGAACGCAGGGGCATTGTTGGCGGCGGCGCCGATGTTGCCATGCACCCTGCGTGGCGTGACGAAGAAACTGCCCTTCTGGCAACAACTCGCCTGTTGAAACTTGCCAGAAAAGCACGCCGACTGGTTCACGTGTTGCATGTGACAACGGCAGCAGAAATACAGCTTCTGGCAACATGCAGGGATTTTGCCACCGTCGAAGTGACTCCCCAGCATCTGATGTTTGCCGGCCCCGGTGATTACGAGAGACTTGGAACGCGTCTACAGATGAACCCTCCGATCCGTGACGCAGCGCATCGCGAGGCCCTGTGGCAGGCTGTATCAGATGGTGTTGTCGATGTCATCGGGTCTGATCATGCGCCCCATACCCTGGAAGAAAAGGCACGCCCTTACCCCGACAGTCCATCTGGTATGACCGGTGTCCAGACACTGGTCCCGGTTATGCTGACCCATGTTGCCAGTGGCCGTTTGTCCCTTGCGCGGTTTGTGGATCTAACCAGTGCCGGGCCGGCGCGAGTCTTTGGAATAGCCGGGAAGGGACGGATTGCACTTGGCTATGATGCAGATCTGACGATTGTAGACTTGAAGCAGCGTTGGACGATCAGCGATTCCTGGATTGCCAGTCGCTGTGGATGGACGCCCTTTGACGGGTTTCACGCAGCGGGGCGTCCTGTTCATACGGTTGTACGTGGTGCTTTTGCCATGCGCGATACGATGGTCAGTGGCATTCCTGCCGGGAGCCCCGTTCGTTTCTGTGGTGTACCGGCGCGGTCTTCGGTTCCCGTTGCCTGATATCAGGGCGGGTTCAGGCCCATTTGCCAGAAGTTGCTTTCCAGCACGCAGGCGGTATTGAACGTTCTGACCAAGCTGGCCCAGCGTGGTGATGTTTCAGGCTGATCACCCAGTGCGTTATAGGCAACCCGGTCCAGAAGAGTACTGACCGCGTGGCATACATCCTGATATTCGGGACTGGCGTAGGTCCTTATCCAGTCTGCATAAGGATGCTGCGACAGCATAGCCTTGTTCTGTACTGCCAGTGCATTCCCGATGGCGCCATACCCGAAGACGCACGGAGCCAATGCCACCAGAAGGTCGAGAAGATCACCGCGTAGACCGCAATCCATGACAAAGCGGGTATAGGCGATATTGGCAACCTCTTCATCCGTCTTTTCCAGATCGGACAGGGTAATGCCCTCTGCCTCGCACGTTTGCACATGCAACGGCATTTCGTGTGTGGTCAGGGCATGAACAGTTGAAGCGCATTGGCGTATATCCTCGACGGTTTCAGCCTTGAATGCAGCCAAGGACCATGCCCGCGAGAAGTGAACCAGAAAGATGTAATCTTGCCTGAGATAGTGCAGGAAAGCCTTGCGGGGCAGAGTTCCATCGCCCAGTGCCTGAACAAAAGCATGCTGGGTATAAGCATCCCATGCCTGGCGTGACCGATCCACAAGGCTGTCAATCAGTGGGGGGGGAGCGACTTCAATTTTGGCAGGGTAATGCACGGTGTCGGATCCAATATTGACGTGTTCTCTTCAAGATGCAGCCGCTACGCTGCCTACGCCCTTGTCGCGGTGGGCAACGCGCTTGGCACCCAGCCACAAGCAGAGGGCAACCCAGCTTGTCACAACAGACAGTGACATCAGGTATTCAGGGTTTGACAGGCATTCAGCAGCCGTTTGATAAAATGGAATGCGCATAATGGTCAGGGCATGAGCAACCGGATTGGTGAGCATGATAATTTGCAGCCACAGCGGAGAACCTGTAACCGGAAACAGGGCTCCCGACAGAAGCCACAGTGGCATCAGAAAGATCATCATAATGGCGTGGAAGCCTGATGTTGATTTCATGGTCCATGCAATGGCAAAGCTGAGAGCGGCGTAGCCCAGTGCGGATAACACCATAGCCAGCAAGACCAGAAGCAGTCCGCTGGCGGTAATGGGGAGATCCAGAAACGGAACCGCCAGCAGCAAAATAACGCTTTGGAAAAGGGCAATGCTGGTTCCGCCACCAACCTTACCCAGCACAATTGCCATCCGTGGCACCGGCGCGGTTAACACCCCTTGAAGGAAGCCATGCTCCCGGTCCTCGATGACTGTAATGATCGAGAAGATCGAGGCAAACAGGATCAGCATCATCAGCACGCCGGGATAGAAGTATTCCACATAGCTGATCCCATCCATGCCTGGGGGGCGGAAGGAGGGAGAGAACCCGGTTCCAAGAAACAGCCAGAACAGAAGAGGTTGTCCCAGGCTTCCGACAACGCGGTGCGGTTGGCGTATGAAGCGGATGAACTCACGGTGAGCCAGATAAAAAGCGGGAAGAACCAGTGCGTTCATGGAACTTTCTCCAGGGTGGGGGAGCTGGTGTGCTCAACCACTTTCTTGCCGGTCACGTGTACGAAGACATCCTCAAGATCCGGCTGACGAACCCCGATCGACAGAACCTCGGCGTTGTAATGTTCCAGAATACCACTGATCAAGGATGCTGCTTTGTCGGCATTTGTATTGTCGATGCGCAGTTCATCGCCATAGCGCCATGATGTTTGCCCGAATTGCGAGGACAGGATGGTTGCAAAGGCTTGTGGGTCACGTGGGGTCATCACCACCATGGTTGCCCCGACCCGGGCTTTCAGCATATCCGGGCTGTCATGGGCCAGAAGCCTGCCATTGTGCATGATGGCCACGGTATCAGCATAATCAGCATCGGAGAAGACATGGCTGGTCATCAGGATTGTTATGTTTTCGTCCTGCTGCACGCGTTTGAGTGTGTTCAGGAAAGAGCGCCGGCTGGCTGGATCCAGCCCTGTTGTTGGTTCATCCAGCAAAAGAATGCGAGGGCGTGTCAACAAGCACTTTGCAAGCTCGACCTGCCGGGCCAGCCCACCGGAAAGGGTCTCTACCCTCTCATCCAGTCGATCGCCGAGGTCTGTCCATGCCAATGCTTGAGCACAGCGTGTCCTGTAGTCCTCTGTCCCCAAGCCATGCAGACGCGCATGCAGGCGAAGGTTCTCGGCAACGGACAATTGTTTGTCCAGTGCGGGGCTCTGGAAAACCACCCCTGTTATACGCCGGGCAGCCCCGGGATTGGCCAGTACGTCGGATCCGTCAATACGGATTGATCCCGAAGACGGCTGTGACAGCCCGCACAGCATGCGAAAAAGACTTGATTTTCCACTGCCGTTCGGGCCGGACAGAATGCACAGGGTGCCCATTTCAACGGTAAGATCCAGGTTGTCCAGCGCCATTCGCTGCGGCTGGCGTCGTGATCCCGGATAGGTATGACAGAGGTTGCGAACAACAATCATCCGTGTAGGTGTTCCGTACAATGTTGGGCGGCTGTCGCGGCAAGAGTACCCGTTATTTCATACTCGGTTTCGGGCCGCAACAGTGGGGTATCGCCATTTATCTTTGCTCTTGTGCCCTTGGCCCTGATCGGCCACCCTGATCGCCTTGTCCTGTATGTGGAGAGGGATGGAGTGTGAGAGCGCGTCAAGACCTGTTCAGTATTGGATATTTGGCTAGGCAGAGTGGCTGCAAGGTGCCAACAATCCGGTACTATGAGCAGATCGGTCTGATGCCTGTTCCGAATCGTACAGCTGGTAATCAGCGTGTTTACGGACCTGCGCATCTGGACCGTCTCAGCTTTATCAGGCACAGCCGCGAGCTTGGTTTTACCCTCGATGACATTCGCGAGCTTCTGCGTTTGTCCGATCATCCGGAAAAACCTTGCCATGAAGTGGATCGTATCGCCATGCGCCACCTGCACCGCGTGCGCGACCGCATTGCCAGGTTGCAGCGTTTGGAGCAAGAGCTGGAGCATATGTCCGAGCACCCGAATGGCCATACAGTCCGTGCCTGCCGTGTGATTGAAGTCCTTTCAGACCACAGTCACTGTCTGTCACCCAGTCATACCTCTTCAGAGGATCCGTCAGGGCTTGGGTAAGTGATCGACAGGACTTCCAGTGTACTGATGCCGGCAGGGGTACGAACGGTTACGGTGTCGCCGATGCCCGTTTTCATCAATGCCCTGGCAACGGGGGACTGCCAGCTGATTGAGCCGGTAGCCATGTCTGCTTCGTCCTTACCCAGAATGGTGACGGTTTTTTCTTCATCGCGTTCATTGACAAAGGTCACCGTGGCACCAAAAAAAACCTGCGACCGGTTTGTTTGCCGTGATGGATCGATTACTTCTGCGCAGTCTATCCGTTTCAGCAAGAAGCGGACCCGTCGGTCAATCTCCCGCAGGCGTTTCTTGTTATACAGATAGTCACCATTCTCTGACCGGTCGCCATTTTGTGCAGCCCGCCATACGGCCTCTACGGTCTTGGGTCTCTCAACGGTCCACAGGTGGCGGTACTCTTCTTTCAACGCCTTCAGGCCATGCGGGGTGATCAGGTTCCGTTCCGTTTTTCCGTCTGTGGCAGGTGTGTTTGCAGACCGGATCATGACCGGGGTTCCTTTTTGTTCGGCTTTGTCTTCCAGCCGGCTTTGGTCAGGGCATGGGCGAGCGCATTGTCAGTATTTTGACCCGTTGTGTTACCCTTGTCCTTTGAATGTGCCCGTGGTGTTTTCCGGGTTTCATCCATTCCGGGTGTCCGGGGCTGGTTACGTGGCTTGCCGGGTTCTTCATCCATCCGCCGTGTCAACGCGATACGCTTACGTTGCAGATCAACATCCAGAACCTTCACTTTCACGACGTCGCCGACCTTTACAACACTTCTTGGGTCTTTGACGAAGCGGTCGGACAAGGCAGAAATGTGGATCAGCCCGTCCTGGTGTACACCGATGTCCACAAAGGCCCCGAAGTTGGCAACGTTGGTAATGGTTCCTTCCAGAATCATGCCGGGCTCAAGATCAGCCACTTTCTCCACGCCATCACGGAACTGCGCTGTCCTGAATTCCGGTCGCGGGTCGCGTCCTGGTTTTTCCAGTTCCTTCAGAATGTCAATGACGGTCGGAGTACCAAAGCGATCGTTGGCAAAGGATTCCGGCCTCAAGGTGTGGAGCAGGGAAAGGTTGCCAATCACATGCGCGATGGTCGTTTTGGCAACGGTCAGTATGTTTTGCACAACGGAATAGGCTTCCGGGTGGACCGCCGATGCATCCAGGGGTTCGTCGCCATTGAAAATGCGGAGGAAGCCAGCGCACTGTTCAAAGGTCTTTGGCCCCAGCCCTGTTACTTTCAGCAAGGTCCGACGGTTCCTGAATGCACCGTTGCTGTCGCGGAAGGCGACAATATTCTCGGCCAGTCGTTCCGAGATGCCGGCCACACGACTGAGGAGAGGGACCGATGCTGTATTCAGGTCCACGCCAACGGCATTAACTGCATCTTCAACAACCACATCCAGCGCCCGGGCCAGTTCCGGCTGAGACAGATCATGCTGGTACTGGCCGACGCCGATACTTTTGGGGTCGATCTTGACCAGTTCTGCAAGGGGGTCCTGCAGGCGTCGTCCTATGGAGACCGCACCGCGGAGCGAAACATCAAGATCCGGCAGTTCCCGTGATGCCCAAGCCGAAGCAGAGTATACGCTGGCACCGGCCTCGCTCACCGTAACCTTGGTAACCCGCTGTTCCGGTAGCTGTCGGATCAGTTCAGCGGCCAATGCATCGGTTTCACGGCTTGCGGTGCCATTGCCAACTGCAATCAGCTGTACCTGATGTTTGATGACCAGGCGGCCCAGCATTGCCAACGCTTCATTCCATTGTTTGCGGGGCTCATGCGGGTAAATTGTTGTTGTTTCAAGTACTTTTCCGGTCTGGTCGATAACCGCGACCTTTACCCCTGTACGGTACCCGGGGTCCAGGGCCAGTGTTGCCCGCATACCTGCCGGGGCTGCCATCAATACATCCTTCAGGTTGGCAGCAAAGACCTGTATCGCTTCTTTTTCCGCTTTCTCACGCAGGCGTGCGGTTATGTCCGTTTCAATATGCCCGGACAGCTTGTTTTTCCATGTGGCCCGCACGGTCTCGACAAGCCACGGATCACCGGGGCGTCCCTTGTTGCCAATGCCGAAACGGCTGGCAATATAACGCAGGCATGTTTCACTGTCTCCTGTCTTCTCATCACTGTCTGGATGACGTAATGACAGGCGGAGAACACCTTCTGCCGCGCCCCTGAACATGGCCAGCGCACGGTGACCTGCTATGTGGCGTACGGGTTCGCGATGGTCAAAGTAATCGGTAAACTTGTTTCCTTGGTCATTTTTCCCTTTGATCACAGTGGAGAATAAAATCCCCTCAGACCACATCAACTCCCGCAGGGTTCCGACGAGTTCCGCGTGTTCAGCGAACCGCTCGATCAGGATGTGGCGTGCCCCTTCCAGCGCTTCTGCAGGGTTCGCAATTCCCTTGTCAGCATCAACAAAACTGCGGGCCTTGATTTCAGGATCGTGTCCCGGGTTTTCAAGAAGAGCATTGGCCAATGGCTCAAGCCCGGCTTCGCGGGCTGTGGTGGCTTTGGTACGGCGCTTGGGGCGATAGGGGAGGTAGATATCCTCCAGCTTGGCTTTTGTATTGGCACCGTCAATTCTGGTGCGCAGGTCAGCGGTCAGCTTGCCTTGGCTGTCGATGCTCTTGAGGATAGTGTCTCGCCTGTCCTCCAGATCACGCAAGTATCCCAGTCGCTCTTCCAGAAGGCGGAGCTGTGCATCGTCCAGCCCGCCTGTTGCTTCCTTGCGGTAGCGGGCAATAAAAGGAACGGTTGCTCCTGCGGCAAGAAGATCAATTGTAGCATTAACCTGAGATTCCCGACAGCCGAGATCCTGTGCAATCAAGGAGGCAATAGTCGACATGGGCGTAGTTGTCCGTTGTTCTGCTGTTTCCCGTTTGCCGGACCCTAGCCTGCTTTCATGGTGCAGAGAAGGGTCAGGGTATTCGCGCACATTATCTTTTGTGTATGAGTGTATCCATATCTGTCTGCCTGGATACAGTTTCTGTGGCGATGGAATGTATTTTTGACTGTCAATGAGAGTATGGACACCGTCTCATACAGGGTATCGGGCGGGGGCGTCATGTTTTTCTCCAGATATGACAATGATTTTATCCAGATGCTGTCGCGTGCAACGCTGGATGCACTGCCCGATGCCGTCATGATTGCTGACAGTGAAACCCTGACCATTCAGTTTGCCAACAAGCGCAGCATGGAGATTCTCGCTCCTTTGGAGAGGTGGTTGCCGGTTCCTCTCGGTAGCCTGGTCGGCACCAGTATTGATGCGTTTCATAAAAACCCCGGGCATCAGCGTACCTTGCTTGCAGACCCGGGGAATCTTCCACACCGGGCTATCGTATCTTTGGGTGCGCACAAGCTGGAACTGAAGCTTTCAGCTATTTACGATGGCAAGGGACGCTATGTTGCAGTGTGCCTGACGTGGTCTCTGGCGACCGAGCATCTGCGTGTGGAAGCAGAAAACAACGCGCGTTTGCAGATGCTGGATCTCATGCCCGTGAACATCATCCTCTGCAACAAGAATGGAATTATAACGTATACAAACAAAAGGAGTCGAGAGACCCTGAAGAAAATAGAACATCTTCTGCCCTGTAAGGCCGAGGAGGTTATCGGGAAGAGCTATGACATCTTCCACCGTCGCCCGGAATATCAAAGGCAGATTATAGAAAAGCTTGGTGACCGCCAGCATCGCGCGGTTGTCCACGTCGGGGACGAGGCGATGGATCTTCGCGTCAACCCGGTCAAGGATCATGCAGGGGCCGTGATCGGCACCATGGTGACGTGGTCGCTTGTCACCGAGCAAGAGCGTCTTGCCAACATGGTTATGGAGCTGGCCTCCAAGGTTAATACCATATCGACAGACCTGAAGGTTCAGGCGACGGAAGGGGCTGCTGCTGCGGAGGAAACATCCAACCAGGCGGCGTCTGTGATGGCGGCTGTGGAGCAGCTCAGCGTGTCCATCAATGAAATCAGTGCCCGTTTGTGTGATGCGGCCCGCATCAGCCATGAAACCAAGGAAGAAATGCGGCAGATGCTGGATCAAGTGTATGCCATGGATGAGGCATCGACACAGATTGATGCGGTTATTTCCATGATTGCTGCGATTGCCGCTCAAACAAAAGTCTTGGCGTTGAATGCTGCCATAGAGGCATCGCGTGCTGGTTTCGAGGGCAAGAAGTTTGCCGTTGTTGCGGAAGAGGTTCATTCCCTGGCGCACCAGGCAGCGGAATCTGCAGTCTCTGTTGGTGATCGCATTGGCCTCCTGAAGGATACAACAAAAGCATGCCAGGATATTGCCCATCATCTGATGGGGCAGGTTGAGAACCTGTCGGAGATCTCTGCGGCCATTGCGGCCTCTGTCGAGGAGCAGAGTGCGGCTACATCAGAAATCAGCGGTAACGTTGCGCATGTATGCACCGCGACCGATACCACCAGCAAAGCCTCCAGCTCTACACTGGCAGCGGCCAGGGAGCTGGATCAGCGCAGCGGGAAGCTGGAGGGGATTATCAAGGACCTGATGAATATGGACGAGCGCTGATTTCCTTCAGAACATGTCAAAAGCCGGAACAGGCACAGGTGCCGTTCTTGGTCCCGGTGCCTCTTTTTCCAGTGTTTGCAGCACGGCTCTGACTGATGTGGCCACCTTTTCCATCTGATCATTGGTGATGCAGTACGGTGGAAGAAGGTAGACCGTGTTGCCCAAGGGGCGGATGAGCATGCCGGCTTGCAGGAACAGTTCTCTCAATCGCGGTGCCAAGGATGATGCATAGCCGGGATCAGGGCATTCCAGATCAAAGGCTGCGATGGTCCCGGTAACCCGGAAGTGCCGCGTCAACGCGCTTTCAGCCACAATGTCTGCCAATGTGCTGCGGTGGAATGTTTCAATCTGGTGGCGCGCATCCTTGCAGGCATCTGTTATCAAAAGATCCAGCGATGCCAAGGCGGCAGCACATCCCAGCGGGTTTGCCGTAAAAGAGTGCCCGTGCAGGAAAGCGCGGTCTACGGACTCGTCCAGAAAAGCCTGGTAGACAGCATCACTGGTTACCGTGGCGGACAAGGGCATAAAGCCACCGGTCAAGCCTTTGGACAGGCATATGAAGTCGGGTGTAACCCCTGCCTTTACGCATGCAAACAGATCTCCGGTTCGTCCGAAACCTGTCATGACTTCATCAAAGACAACCATAATACCGTGATGGTGCAGGCGCTCTGTGACAGCACGCAGGAAGGCCGGGCGGTGCATACGCATGCCGCAGGCCCCTTGAACCAAAGGCTCGATCAGAGCCGCGACCGTTGTCTGTCCATACTGGTCAAGATGGGCTTCCAGTGCTTTCAGGGCACGCTCTTCCCCATTCTCGACCAGGTCATGACCCATGGAAGAATCATGGCAGGCAATCGGCATAATATCTACTGGCAACAGAAGTTGCTTCCAGGCCCGGAAGAAGTTTGACGAGGCCCCGGCTGACATGGCCCCAACGGTGTCGCCATGATATCCGCCCTCGAAAGCCAGGAACCGGGTCCGCTGCTTTTCTCCTTTGTTGGCCGCATGCTGGAAAGCCATTTTCATCGCGACTTCTACTGCGGTTGAGCCATTGTCAGAAAAGAAGACACGGGATAATGGGTCTGGTAGCAGTGTGGCAAGGCGGCTGGCCAGGCGTATGGCTGGCTCGTGCGTAAATCCCGCAAAAATCACGTGTTCCAGTGTGGCGGCTTGCTCTGCAACGGCGCGGGCTATGGCGGGATGTGCATGCCCATGCAGATTGACCCACCACGATGAAATCAGGTCCAGGATATGGCGCCCATCCGTTGTTGTCAGAACGGCCCCTGATGCGGACCGTACGGGTATGGCATCCGGGGCTGTCATGGCCTGGGTGAAAGGATGCCACAGATGAGCACGATCCAGGGCAATCAGACTGCTGGTTTCCATATTCATCATCATGGCTCCGCTTTATATCCAGGCCGAAAGGTCAAGGGTTTCTGCCGCGTGCCGGATGGATGTCTTGTCCAGTGGGGAGAGCACGGGAATATGGCCGATTACGGGAACCTGTCCAAGCCGCTTGATCGTGCTGATGTTGTCAGGATTGTCCGGCCCGCAGAACAGAACTCCTGCAACAGGGATATGGCGTACCTTGAGTGCTTCCAGGCTGAGCAGGGTATGGTTGATGGTTCCCAGTTCTGTCCGGGCGACGATGATAACGGGTATCCCCAATCTTTTCATGATATCGATCATCAGGACCCGATCGGTCAAGGGTACCATCAGGCCACCGGCACCCTCAACGATCAGGGGGCTTTCGGAGGGAAACCTGTTCTCCAGGTGTGCTGGTTCAATGATCTTCCCTTCAAGCCGTGCGGCCTGATCCGGCGACAGGGCAGCCCTGAAGGCGAAAGCTGGTGCCGGGAAATCATTTGGGTAATGGCCAGTCAGGCTGGCTACCGTTGCGGTGTCTCCGCCCGGTAGATCATCGGTGCCGGATTGCACCGGCTTCCAGTACAGGGCACCTGTTGCTTTGACCAGGCAGGCACAGGCAACGGTTTTCCCCACATCCGTATCGGTGCCGGTGACAAAAAAGCCGCGGAATGCCGTCTTCATGGCCGGCTCCATATAACAGTCAGGATTTCATAGGTCATGGTCAGGGGGTGCCCCTGCGTTATGCGCATCAGGTGACGCATCTGGGACACGGTCATGGGGGCAGCTTGTTGTGGTGCTGTACGGGCCCCGGTATGGCGCAGATGGTCAAGAAACTCGAACAGGTTTGCACAGTGCATCGGCACATCATGTGCGGAGATGCGCGCATGGGGCAAATGTATGGCCAATGTATCCCGGTTTGGCCCAAGGGGTGTGGGCGGTTGCATGCCGGCCTGACTGCACAGGGATCTCCACTCGACAAATGTTTGCGATCCGGGCAGGGTCATTGTCAGAATTCCTCCGGGACGCAATAAGCTGTAAAGCCGCCGTAAAGCCGAGGGACAATCATAGAACCACTGTGCTGTCATGTTCGACACCACAAGGTCGACTGATTGCGGGGGAAGGTCCGGCCATTCCCCATCCATGCACCGGCCATTCAGGTTTATGGCATGGGGCTGCATGCGACGCAGACAGGCTTGAACCATGGAAGGCGCAATATCCGTGGCATGCCAAAGGGCAGGGCGAAGGACCGGTGCAAGCTGTTTAGTCAGGAAACCGGTTCCACACCCAACTTCCAGAACAACAGGGCAGGAGGGCAGGTTAATAGCCTTCAGGCTTTCAGCAAGGGTTGTTGCAATGTGGCGCTGGATGGCGGCGGCGGCATCATAGGTTGTTGCTGCATCATTGAAACGCCGGGCAACCTTCTGTTTCCAGGCGATCGTGTTCATGACCGGATGATCCTGACAATAGCGTTGGCAACAATGTGTGGGTGGGTATGTAATAGCCTGTGTCCGCCCTCTTGGATGATCGCGGCGGAATCACCAAAGCATGCCCGGCTGTGTGCAACAGATACAAGAGGATCCCTGTCTCCAGCCAGCGCAAGGGCAGGCTGTGCCGGGCGTCTGTCTGCCTCAAGAAGGCGGGTCAACCCGGCAGACAAGGCTTTGTGGTTATAGGTTACGCTGTCATCCAGGAAACGGGAAGCCCCGATACTGGATAGAAAGGTTATGACCGTTGATGCTGTATCTTCATCCAGTTGTTTCCGCATGCGTTGGAGAATGCGTACAGGCACTCCCTCCGGGAAATCTGTCCCCGCACAGAACCGCGTGAATCCATTGACCGCTATCCATGGAATGCCGTTCAGGTCCGGATAACCCAATGCGTCCAGGCATCCAAGGGAATATCCCACAACAAGGTCAGGCCTGTGTCCGGACCATGGCTTCTGTTGGCCGAAATACCCTGCGTCGGGGCATTCTGTTTCCAGGTCGTTCGGTAGATTGGCCTGCACCCCTTTCCAGTCTTTAGCAGATCCGGCCCAGCCATGAAGCAGAAGAATGCGTGTCATGCGCCGCACCGTGCAAAGGCCTGAAAAGCGTCCAGCAGCCGATCAACTTGGTCATGGGTGTGTAGCGCCGACAGGGCAATCCGCAGGCGTCCCGTGCCGGGTGGAACGGTTGGTGGACGGATGGGAACCACCAGAAAGCCCCTGTCTTCCAGCACACTTGCTGCGGCCAGTGTGTCGTGGTCATTGCCGATGACGGCGGGAATAATCTGGGTATCGGAGTCCAGTGTATCAATCCCGATCTGTCTCAACCCTGATCGCAGTGTGTTGCCGATCTCCAGCAGGTAGCGGCGCTGGTTCTCAAGGGAAGGCAGGATTCTCAGCGCGGCCAGTGCTGCGGCCAGAACCGGTGGCGGCAGCGCGGTTGCATAGATAAACCCTCTACAATGGTTGATGAGCCACTCGCGCAGAAGGGGAGAGGTTGCAACAAACGCTCCATAGCCGCCCAGCGCCTTGCCAAAGGTACCCATCACAATGTCAACCTTGCCCTTGACGTCGGGGTCAGCACACAGTCCGGCTCCATCCGGCCCCAGAACGCCTGTGGCGTGTGCTTCGTCAACGTACAGGAGAGCGCCATGTTCCTGGGCCAGCTTTACCAGTTCCGGCAGGTTTGCACGGTCACCGTCCATACTGAACACGCTTTCCGTAATGATGATCCGTGTCTCGCTCTGGTGGCCGTATTGCTTCAGCAGATCAGAGAGATGATACAGGTCATTGTGACGAAATCTCAGCTGACGTACCCCGGCCAGCTTGAGACCATCGTGGATCGAGGCATGGGCCAGGCGATCCACCAAAACAAGCGGAGCGGTCTTTGTCGTGCCCTGATCCAGCAGGGCAGCAAGAACAGAGGCATTGGTCTGGAATCCTGATCCTGTCACCAAGGCAGAGCTTGTGCCCTTCAGCGTGGCCAGTTGGTCTTCCAGCATGTCATGCAAGGGCAGGGTGCCACAGATCAGGCGTGATGCCCCGGCGCCACACCCGTTCTCCTCCACCGCGTGGGTGACAGCCTCTATCAGGGCAGGATGGCGCGACAGGCCCAGATAGTCATTTGACGACATATTGACAAGGTTGCATCCGTTGCGCTTCACGGACATGCTATTTTCTGTCTCTGTGGTGCGCAGGGAACGGTATCGCCCCTGTTCTTTCAGGGCCTCCAGTGCATGCGCGATACGGGTATGCCAAGCAGGATCAATCATGGCTCTCAGGTATTCCCACGTGGTTTCGCCCTGTTGGTTGGCGTTGCGGTCAGGGGATCGTCAGGCCAGGGGTGGCGGGGATACCGTCCACGCATTTCTGCCCGTATGGCCGGGTAGCTCCCGGTCCAGAATCCCGGCAGGTCACGGGTTATCTGCAATGGTCGTCCGGCCGGGGACAGCAGATGAACCGTCAGGGGTATCATGCCTTCTCCTGTCGAGGGGTGTGTGCGGCATCCAAACAGCTGCTGGATCCGCACCGACAAGACCGGTGTCTCACCGCCTGTATAGTCCAGGGGGATTCGCTCCCCTGTTGGAACCGTGAAATGGGAGGGTGCGGTGTGCTCCAGTTGCTGGCGTTGTGTCCAGGACAACATGGCTGTCAGGGCAGACAGGAGATCAAGGCGCTTCAGATGTTCCAGCCGGGTAATTCCACTGGCAAACGGGACGAACCAGTCCGACAGGCTGTCCAGAAGCCCTGTATCTGTCATATCGGGCCAGTTGTCCTTGTCCTGTTGGGCCAGAAAGGTGACACGGGCACGGAATTGCTGGCTCTGTTTATCCCATGGTAGGCAATGCAGGCCTGTTTGACGGACGCCTTCAGCCATGACCAGTGCCGCTGTGTGCGAATCAAGGGCGTTGTTGACCTTCTCGCCAAGGACCAATGCACCCAATCGCTGTTGTACCCGGGACAGAACACTGCCAGTTCGTGAGTCCCAGCAGGTTATGGCCTGTTCTTCGATGGAATCAGCAAACAGGGATTCCAGATCCTGCCGCTCAAGGGGGGCGGCCAGGAAAATACGTCCGTTGGCTCCTCGGCCATCAAGGTCCATGACAACCAGGAAATCATGCACTGCAAGCGGGTCATCCGGGGGCAGGGCCGCGCTGCGCCCACCAGATAGCGTATAGGTACCTCGTGCCCTCTGTTTTCCAATCCGGTCAGGGAAGGCCAGTGCGGCCACCAGGCCAGCCTTGGTTATTCCGGATTCGTCTTTCAGGCCCAGTTTTTTTCGCCATCCGGATGCCAGGTCGCGAATACGCGACAGTGCGCGGTGATCGACTGACACGTCCTTGACCTTGCCCTGAAGCAGCTCCAGGCGATGCCGTAGATCGGCATTACGACAGGCGCGGGCGGGATCCCGTTCGGCAAGCACGGCTGCTATGGTGCAGGCCAGCCCACCCAGATCCAGAGGCTGAGCCGACAGGACCATATGGGACAAGCGTGGGTGCAGCGGTAAGGCTGCCATTGCCTTTCCGTGTTGTGTTATCCGTCCATCCTGATCAAGAGCCCCCATGGCCTGCAGAAGATCTTCGGCACGCGCCAGAGCCGGGGCCGGGGGAGCATCCAGCCACCGAAGCTGCTCTGCCCGTGCTCCCCAGACGGCAAGGTCCAGGCGCAGCGGTGTCAGGTCTGCTTCGGTAATTTCCGGCGGTGGGAAGGGTGCCAAGGCCCGATCTTCCGCTTCGCTCCACAGGCGGCATCCCAGGCCCGGTCCCAGTCGCCCGGCACGCCCCTGGCGCTGGGCAGCTTCAGCGGCACTGACCCGGGTGGTGACCAGATGTCCCATTCCGCTGCCGACGTCGAAGCGGGACCGGCGTGAAAGACCTGAGTCCACAACAATATGTATGCCATCGATAGTCAGGGATGTTTCTGCAACCGATGTTGCAAGCACGATTTTGCGACGTCCTGTGCCCGCCGGTGCAAGGGCACGGTCCTGCTCGTGAGGCGGCATGGCTCCATAAAGCGGGTGTACATCAATGTGACCAGGAAGATCCGCTGATGACAGGATATGTGCGGTACGACGTATTTCCTTCTCACCAGGAAGAAAGACGAGAATGGATCCCTGTTCTGCTGCCACAAGAGTCTGAATGGCTTCGGCGCAGGCATGCTCTGTGCCTATCCCGCGCCGTGGTGGCAGGAAACGGGTGGATACAGGAAAGCTGCGTCCTTCCGATGTTATGATGGGGGCATTGCCAAGAAGGGAAGACAACGGCCCACTGTCAAGGGTAGCTGACATGACAAGAAGACGCAGATCTTCACGCAGTGCTTCCGAGATGTCCAAGCATAGGGCAAGGCCAAGGTCAGCCTGCAGGGAGCGTTCATGAAATTCGTCAAAGATGATCAATCCGACACCGGTTAACCCCGGATCTTCCAGGATCATGCGGGTCAGAATGCCCTCGGTCACAACTTCGATCCGTGTACGACTTGATACGCAGCGGTCCTGACGAATACGGAAGCCGACGGTTTCGCCCGCTTTCTCACCCAGCATGGACGCCATGCGGGCGGCACTGGCCCGTGCGGCCAGGCGACGGGGTTCAAGCATGATGATCTTTTTGTCGGCTAGCCAAGGCTCAGTCAGCAGGGCCAAGGGTACGGATGTCGTTTTTCCGGCACCGGGTGGTGCCTGCAGGACCGCACGTCCTGTTTTCTCCAGTGCCGCCCGTAAGTCCGGAATAACAGCGCTGACAGGAAGGTGTGCAAAAACAGTATCGGGTACAGGGGTCTTCATGAGCCGCTGATTGCCACCTTTCCAGCCTGGCGGCAAGGATGAATTGCTCAGACTCTGGACATTAATCTGCCTGAACGAAGTGGGAAAAGGCATGAATGGGGGGCCATTTCTGTTGTATTTCATCTTGTTGTTTTGGGATGGTATGGTCCATCGTTCTTTGGGGTAATCCAATGGTCAATGCCAGAACAGGGGGTCTGCCATTGTGATGCAGGATGCTGATCTTGCGGACTTGTTGTGTACGCGTCTGTGCCATGATCTGGCCGGGCCTGTCGGGGCCGTTGTTGCTGGCATGGAGCTTATGGCAGATGAAGATGATCCACGGTTGGCCCGTGAAACAGTTGCCCTTCTGAAAGGATCGGCTGATGCGGTTTCAAGCCGGCTGCGATTCCTGCGCACGGTTTTTGGTATGTCGCTGGCAGGTGAGCGCGATCTTGCCGATTTAGCCACACTCTGTGACGAATGGATCCGGGCAACAAAAAGCGGCATCACCCTTCTCTGGGGTGATGACTTTGACAGGCAATCCACTCCTGGTTACGTCGGGCGCATGATTCTCTGCATGATCATGCTGGCGGCTGATCATCTTGTTCGTGGTGGGTCTATTTCTGTCCGTTCCGGGGGAGAGCACTCCGGTAGGGGTGTTGTGGTTGCGGCTACAGGGACACAGGTTACCCTTATCCCGGATCTTGACGATCTTTTGTCTGGCCAGCCCGTTGTTCCCGGACCACGCAATGCCCCGGTTGTCCTGCTTCATCAGCTTGCCATGCGGGCTGAGTGGCGCTTGTCCCATGCTTTTTCGAAGCGGGAAATAACCCTTTGCGCAACACCAATGCGTTTATAATGGCATAGCTTATAATCCTAGAGTTTTCTATTTGATGGCGCTGTGGCAATGGACAGCAAGAACCCTTCTGGTCCCGTTTTTTCCGTGTTACAAAAGCGTTCTGGGTGCCGGATTATCCGGTCAGGGAGGGGCGTTGTGCGCCGCACCGCCGGATATGGTGGTTTTTGACGGCTTCGTTCTCGGCGCTCTCGTGGAAGAGCATTGGGGAGATACCAATGGACGACCTGCTCAGTGAATTCCTGACCGAAACAGCGGAAAGCCTTGCCACGCTTGATATTGAGTTGGTGAATCTGGAGCAGAATCCCAACGACACGGGCATCTTGTCCAATATCTTTCGGTTGGTTCACACCATAAAAGGCACGTGCGGGTTCCTTGGATTGCCACGCCTTGAGTCGTTGGCCCACTCGGGGGAGAACGTTCTGGGCAAGTTCCGTGACGGTGAGCTGACCGTCACGGCCGAAGCTGTCACCCTTATTCTGGCTTCTATTGACCGAATCAAGGAACTTCTGGGACATCTGGAAGCCAACGAGACAGAACCCGAAGGAAATGACCGCGATCTGATCGACCAGCTGAACGCCATGGCCGAGGGGAATACCTCGGGCGGTGGTGCTTCGGCTGCTGCGGCTCCACCACCGCCTCCTCCTCCTGCGCCTGAAGCCCCCCCTGCTGCAGCGGAAGCATTTCCGGTGGCTGCGGAATTGCTGGCTGAGGTCCAGCAGGCTGTATCCCAAGGCAAGAAAGCAACCAGTCAGGCAGAGCTTGATGCCCAGATGGCTGCCGAGCGTGCCAAGGAGGCTGCGTCTGCCAAGCCTGCTCCGGCTGCTGAAGAGCCTGCTGCTGCCCCACCTGAGGCTGAGAAGCCTGCAGCGGCCAAGCCTCCTGCTGCGGCAAAAGAGCCACCGAAGGAATCGGCCAAGGCTGCTGCTCCCGCAGCTCCTGCAGGGGGTGGCGGCGGCGGTGGGGGTGAAAACTCTATCGCGGCGCAGTCTATCCGCGTCAACGTGGACCTGCTTGAAAATCTAATGACCTTGGTTTCCGAACTGGTTCTTACGCGCAACCAACTTTTGCAGATGATACGTGGCCGCGATGATAGCGAATTTGCGGCTCCGCTGCAGCGGCTGTCGCACATTACGTCTGATTTGCAGGAAGGCGTGATGAAGACCAGGATGCAGCCTATCGGTAATGCTTGGTCAAAGTTGCCTCGTATTGTTCGCGATCTGGGGATTGAAACCGGCAAGAAGATCGATCTTCAGATGTATGGTGCTGAAACAGAACTCGACCGCCAGGTTCTGGAGCTGATCAAGGATCCTTTGACCCACATGGTTCGCAACTCCGCAGACCATGGGCTGGAAGATACCGAAGGCCGTCGTAACGCCGGAAAGAGCGAAGTCGGGATTATCAAGCTGAATGCGTTCCACGAAGGTGGGCACATCATTATCGAGATTTCTGATGACGGTCGCGGGCTGAATATCAACCGTATCCGGGAGAAAGCCATTGCAAATGGCCTGGCTTCCGAAGCCGATCTTGACTCGATGAACGAACAGCAGATTGCGCAGTTTATCTTCAAGGCGGGATTCTCCACGGCCGAGAAGATTACCAGCGTGTCGGGCCGTGGTGTCGGTATGGACGTGGTTCGCACCAATATCGAAAAGATCGGCGGTACCATCGAGCTCAAGACCATCTATGGAAAGGGTACGACGTTCACCATCAAAATCCCGCTGACCCTTGCGATCGTCTCGGCCTTGATTGTGGAATGTGCGGCAGAACGGTTTGCCATTCCCCAGATCAGTGTGCTGGAACTGGTCCGGGTGACAGCAAATTCCGAAACCAAGATCGAGAAGATCAACCGGGCACCTGTGCTGCGGTTGCGTGATCGTTTGCTGCCCCTTGTCTCCTTGGGTAATCTGCTCAAGCTGCGTCAGGATGATATCCATGACCTTGCCGCGCGTTTGGCGGACGAGGACAACGACCTGAACGAAACATTTATCGTTGTCACGCAGGTGGGGACCTACACCTTCGGGATTATTGTCGACCGCGTGTTTGATACCGAGGAAATCGTTGTCAAGCCGGTTGCTCCCATTCTCCGTCATATTTCCATGTTCTCCGGGAATACGATCCTTGGGGACGGGTCTGTGATCATGATCCTGGATCCGAACGGTATTGCCACAGCAACCGGCGAAGTAACGATGAATTCCGCTGGTGGCGAGGGGGCATCTGCCTACGAGGGTACCCGTGTGGATGACATGACCAGCTTGCTTATCTTCCGCGCAGCGACAGCCGAATTGAAAGCTGTTCCCCTGGCGCTGGTTGCCAGGTTGGAAGAGATTGAGCTTGAAAAGGTCGAATACTCCTTTGGCAAGCCCGTTGTGCAGTATCGCGGGCAACTGATGCCATTGGTCACGGTTACCGATGGCATTGAGTTCCGGAAAGAAGGGCGCCAGCCTATTCTTGTCTTCTCGGATCGCGATCGTTCCATGGGCTTGATGGTGGACGAGATCGTCGACATTGTCGAGGATCGACTGAAAGTCGAGCTGAAGGCTGAAACCCAAGGCATCATTGGTACAGCCATTATTGGTGATCGTGCAACAGATGTGATCGATACCGGTTACTACCTGACACGGGCCTTTGGTGACTGGTTCGGCAAGCCGCAGCTTCCATCCAGTCAGGATCGTGTCGCTGGCGGTCCTTCAGTGTTGTTGGTTGATGACAGCCCGTTCTTCCGTAACCTTTTGACGCCACTTCTGTCGGTGTCGGGTTACGATGTCACAACAGTCGACAGCGCTGAAAAAGCGATGGCTGTCCTGAATTCAGGTGTACGCTTTGATGCGGTTGTCTCGGATATCGAAATGCCTGGCATGAATGGCTTTGAGTTTGCGGAAGCCTTGCGCAAGGATGAGCGGTTCGCGACAATCCCGCTGATTGCCCTGAGTTCGCGGGCAACAGAGCGTGACCTTGAGCGTGGCCGCGAAGTAGGATTTGACGATTATGTTGCCAAGTTTGACCGGGATGCCCTGATTAATACTTTGGGACAGATTCTTGGTGCGGCTGCGGCATAAGACAGGCAAGCTGTATTCAGGCAGAGAGTTGTTTCCTGCCATGGAATGGTGGTTTGTCAGAGTGCAAGGTCCGGCGCGGGTGCCGGCTGACAGGGAACCCTGCAAGGAGGGGCACGGAGAAGCATGAAATCGTGTCTGATCGTCGATGACTCCAAGGTTATCCGCATGGTAGCCAAGAAGATTCTTCAGGAAATGTCGTTTACGACCCTAGAGGCCGAGGACGGCCAAGGTGCCTTGGACATATGTCGCAAGGAGCTTCCTGATGCCATTCTTCTGGACTGGAACATGCCGGTTATGAGCGGTATCGACTTCCTGCGGGAGCTTCGGCGGCTTCCGGGGGGGCAAAAGCCTGTTGTTGTTTTTTGTACAACAGAAAACGACATTGCCCACATTCAGGAAGCCATAGAGGCCGGTGCCAACGAGTACATTATGAAGCCATTTGACAGTGAAATCCTGCAGGCCAAATTTTCCCAGGTTGGTCTTCTTGACTGACGCGTGGTGTCCTTGGGACTTTTGAAGGAGATGGGGTTTGGCCTTTGCGCAGGACACAGGAGGGTCGGGTTCTTCAGGCGGGGATGGGCCGTACCTCGTGATGGTTGTCGACGACTCTGCGGTCGTGCGTGGTCTTGAGACCCGCATGCTTGAGGCTGATCCGGAAATCAAGGTTGTTGCATCGGTTGGTAATGGTCAGGCTGCGCTGCAGGCCCTGGATCGTATCGATGTCGAGGTTGTTGTGCTGGACATCGAAATGCCGGTTATGGATGGCCTTACAGCACTTCCGAAAATTATTGAGAAGAAGCCTGGTATTCGTGTTCTGATGTCATCGACACTGACGCATAAGAACGCAGAAATCAGCATGAAAGCAATGGAGCTTGGTGCAACGGATTATATTCCGAAGCCCAGCTCTTCCAAGGAACTGACGGGGGCCGGTGACTTTCAGGAACTTCTGGTCAGCAAGGTCAAGGTTCTGGGTGCATCGGCGCGCCGGGGTACAGGTCTCCGGCGTACATTCGGGGCTGGTCCGGCGCCTTCTGCGGCTGCGCCCTCTGCACCGGCAGCGCCCGCAGTGGCCAAGCCAGCGGCGGCGGCCCCTGCTGCAGCACCGCGTGTCAGCCTGTTGTCTCCTACAGCGCCGATTCAGTTGCGCCAAGCATCGACCGAACGCCCTGATGTTATAGCTATTGGTAGTTCGACTGGGGGGCCGCAGGCCCTGTTTACGGTGTTGACAGCGCTGAAGGCAGCCGGGGGTGTGGAGCAACCCATCCTGATTACCCAGCATATGCCGCCAACATTTACGGCTATTCTGGCCGAGCACATTACCCGTATTGCCGGCCTTGCTGCAAAAGAGGCGACGCAGGGTGAGAAGATAAATGGTGGCATGATCTACATTGCCCCTGGTGACTGGCATATGTTGATCGACAGCAAGGGGGGAGAGCGCTACGTCCAGCTCGAACAAGGCGAGCCGGAAAACTTCTGTCGGCCTGCTGTCGACCCCATGTTTCGCTCCATTGTCAAGGCCTATGGCAAGAAGGTTCTTGCCTGTGTGCTCACCGGTATGGGGGCTGACGGTGCCAAGGGCGGGAAGGTGGTTGCCGAGGCCGGAGGCACTGTCATTGCGCAGGACGAGGCTTCCAGTGTTGTTTGGGGTATGCCGGGCGCAACGGCACAGACAGGTGTGTGTTCTGCTGTCCTTCCGATTGATGAGATCGGTTCCTACATCCAGAAATTCGCCACAAGGCGAGCATGAGCATGAAACCAGAAGACTTCGAATATCTCGCCAAACTCCTTAAGGACCGCTCCGGGCTTGTCCTGAATGCAGATAAATCGTATCTGCTGGAAAGTCGGCTGATGCCCATTGCCCGCAAGCGCGGATTCAAGGGGATTGAGGAGCTTACAGAAAAGCTGCGGGCTAATGATGAAGCCTTGGCTTCTGATGTGACCGAAGCCATGACAACAAATGAGTCCTTCTTTTTCAGGGACCAGAAGCCGTTTGATCAGTTCAAAGATATTGTGCTTCCGAATCTTTTGCGTACACGCGCAACCAAGAAGTCCTTTCGTATCTGGTGTGCTGCGGCATCTTCGGGGCAGGAACCATATTCCCTTTCCATGATTCTGAAGGAAGAGGCAGCAAAACTGGCAGGATGGAAAACAGAAATTATTGGCACAGACCTGTCCAAAGAAATTTTGGAAAAGGCAAAGACAGGCCTTTACAGCCAGTTTGAGGTCCAACGTGGCTTGCCCATCACTTTGCTCGTCAAATATTTCCACAAGCGTGATGACCAGTGGGAGATTGATGCGGGTATACGGGCAATGGTTAATTTCCGGGAATTCAACCTTCTGAGTGACCTCAGCTCGCTGGGAGGGTTTGATGTCGTCTTCTGTCGCAATGTCCTGATATATTTTGATCAGGCAACAAAGGGCCGTGTCCTTGAAGGCATCGCCAAGTTGATGTCTGACGATGGCGTTCTTTACTTGGGCGGTGCCGAGACTGTTCTGGGCATCACGGACAAGTTCAAGCCCGTTCCCAACCAGCGTGGTGCTTATGCCGTTGTCAAAGGGGCAGGCAATGTTCCGTGTCTTGGTGCAGAGCCTGCCAAGTAATGCACGGACTTATTCTTCGACCGATAGGCTATGTGTCGTAGTCTACCAGCGTTGCAACCGGAACATCCAGTCTATCTCGTCCCTTGAGAAAATTCAGTTCGATGATAGCGGCCAGTCCCACAACTTCAGCGCCGACCTTTCTTAACAGGTTTACAGCGGCGTTGGCCGTTCCCCCTGTCGCCAAGAGATCATCGAGAACAACGACACGCTGGCCAGGCTGTATGGCATCAGCCTGTATTTCGATGGTGTCAGTGCCATACTCCAGATCATAGGAATAACTGATTGTTGGCCCAGGCAACTTGTTGCGTTTGCGCACCATGACAAACCCGCATCCCAGCTTCAGTGCCAAGGGCGCTGCGGTCAGGAAACCACGCGACTCAATGCCGGCCAATACATCCGGCCTCCAAGCCCCGACAGCTTTGGCCAGCCGCCCCATGGTGACCTGCCAAGCATCGGGATCACGCAGCAAGGTCGATATATCGTAGAAGTTTATGCCCGGTTTGGGAAAGTCCGGGATTGATCGTATATGGCTCCGAATGTCGATGGGCATACTTTTTCCTTGGGTATTGGGTCTGAAGCATTCCAAGGGCACCCCACCTCTTCGGAGGTAGGCATTTCAAGCCGTTCTGAAGAGGAACCCAATGGTAGCTGATTGCCAAGGTAATAGAAAGGGTTGCGTTTAACGTCAACAAAATAAGGCATTTTTTAATGGATCAGTCTTGATCGGGAAACGTAGAAGTGCCACCCTGACCCGTGGTATACAGAAAGAAGAAAAGCAGGGACAGGTCCTTTATTTTTCTGTACTTTTTGTGCAAGTGCGAAATAGCGCATGGTGCGGCCAGCTCCGTAACAAGGCAGATAGGCAGGATGCAATGGCAGATATTCAGCTGACAGCCGAAGATGTACAAAATCTGTTGCGGGAGCCGTCCCCTGAGATCCGGGTGGATTTGGCGTCCAAGGTCGCCCGTCAGTTTGATGCGGTTGATCTTTCGGAATCCGAGCGTGAAATTGCCGAGGAGATTTTTCGTATCATGGTGCAGGATGCCGAGGTGCGTGTCCGTGAAGCGCTCGCGCTGAATCTCAAGGACAATTCGATGGTGCCGCGGGATGTTGCCCTGTCATTGGCCCGGGATGTAGACAGTGTGTCTTTGCCCCTGTTGCAGTTCTCCGAGGTACTGACCGCCGAAGATCTGGTTGAAATTGTCCGAAGTCAGAAAAGTCAGGATGTTCTCAAGGCTGTCGCCAAGCGCCGGGTTGTTGAGGCAAATGTTGCTGATGAACTGGTGAACCGGGGTGATGCAGACGTGGCAGCCACGTTGGCGGGAAATGCCGGTGCCGAGCTGACCGAAAAGTCCATGCTGAAAATTGTGGAGCGGTTTGGAGACCATGAAGTTGTGCATGGGCCATTGGCAACCCGTGCCTATTTGCCGGTAACGGTTACGGAGCGCTTGGTAAACCGTGTGTCGGAGGCACTGAAGGAGCATATTCTTCACCGCCATGAATTGCCCCCTGACCTCGCTGCCGATCTGGTGATGCAAACGCGGGAACGTGCGGTTATTTCACTGTCATCCGAATCATCGGAAGATGATGTAGAGCGTTTGGTACGGCAGATGTCAGATCATAAGCGTTTGACGCCGTCGATCGTTGTGCGCGCCATCTGCATGGGTGATCTGGTTTTCTTTGAATATGCGATGGCAGCCCGTTCCCGCCTTCCTGTTGTCAACGTACGTCGCTTGATCCATGATAGTGGTGCCTTGGGCCTGAAAGGTATTTTCCAGAAGTGCCGCATGCCGGAAAATATGTATCCTGCCGTTCGCGCTGCCATTGATGTCATTGCCGAAACAGACTTTGACGGCGAGGATGGAGATATTGAGCGTCACCAGCGCCGGGTTCTGGAAAGAATTCTGACCCAGTATGGTGATCTGGGTGTTGATCTTGAGAAGTCCGATCTTGAATACCTTCTGGCCAAGGTCGAAAAGCTGCCTCATCCCACGGGTGGCATTTCGTAGCCTTTGCCTCTGTATTTCTGTAGAAAAAAGCTCCCCGGATAATTGCCGGGGAGCTTTTTGTTATTTCATCAGGTCTCGCAAGTTTCTGGCAGAGGCCTCAAGACGAGTGCCCCTGCCAGTCTTCTTCCAGGATCAGAAGTTGATACGTCCGGTCAACATGCCATTATGCGATACATAACCGGCGCGCATTTCCGCATCGTAATCAGCACGTACTTCCCACACACCATCAGACGTCGTATAGCCCATGCCGGCACCGACAGTACCGCCCAGTTTCGACGGCTTGAGACCCGGTGTCTGGATGGTTGCGCCGGCTCCGGCATACTTGGCTGTAGCCGTGGCATCATCACCCAAGAATTCATACAGGGCCGCAGCCCGTAGTTCCGGCCGCAGCTCTGCCCCGGAGCGCATCGTATGATCATAGGCAACAACACCCCCCAAGCTTCCTTCCAGGATTTGGGTGGAGGGTGGGTTGATCGTCAGGTTTGACCCTTCAGCCCCGGTTTCCGTGTAGCTGGACGGGCTGTTGTAGCTGTAGAACATCCCGGCCTTCGGAGTCAGGGTTACCGCCCCCTTGTGCAGAGGCATGCCGACAGCAGTACTGGCCGAGTACTGGTGCGCATCGTATTCACCGTTTGCGGTACGGTTCAGGCCGCCAAAGGTGATCCGGCGCGATGTCTTGATGGTATTGTAGGCCCAGGCCAGTTGACCTTCGACAAAATACCGGCCCGGCTCGTAAGATCCGTACAAGGCAACCTGATAGGAGTTGATGTCGGTCTTGGATTGGCCGCTGTCCTTTCCTTTGACATCGGACTGAGCATAGCTGAGTGCCCCGCCCAGACGAAGCGTTTCCGTTACCTTGTTGTCCAACCCGATGGTGGCCCCATAGGTGTTGGTGCGGTTCCCGGCGACACCATTGCGGGCCTTCTGGGTGGCAATTCCGCCAGTCACTTTCATCCACGCCCCGTTGCGACGGGTATCATCACCGGCGGCGATACCGCTTTGCTGAAGGCCGGCGGTCTGGGCTTCCCCACGGGTTGCTGCCAAGCGTGTTGAGACAGCTCCGGCCGCTGCGCGCGAAGCGCCTGTAATGGCTTGGGTTGCGGCAACATTGCTGCTGGTGGTGCTTTGCTCGGCGGCCAGCTTGATATCGGCAGCATTACCCGATAGCACAACCTTTTCATAAGCTTGGCGCAGGTCACCGTCTCCGGTCTTTTCAGCGACAGCCAGACCGGAGGCAAACGCCTTGGCCACGGTTGCACTGGCTCCGCTTCTGGATACCAGATCTGCCGTTTTTGCACTGCTGGAAGATCCAATCAGGTAAGAGCCGTCGCTTTTGTTGGTCATCCTGTAATCAAGAATGTTGTTATAGGCATTGTTTTCGATCTTCAGGATGATTTCCTTCAGTTTGTCCTCGGTGACAGTGCCTTCAAACACGCGAATAGCTTTATTGACGACGCCGGAAACGTTAAGGGTTGTTTGGTCAAAGTCGAAGCTATTGGCCTTGATCCAAGCATTCGGGTTTTCTGCCGACAGATTGATCCTGGAGCCGTCTTTAGACTCAAACTTCCCGGCAACGTCCAGCTGATTATCCAGGTTCAGCGTGCTTCCGGCATCATTGGTATAGTCACGCTCAACTTTCATCGCGGCGTTGATGTTGTGGGTGCCTTGGTTGGTGTAGTTTCCTTTGACCGTTGTTGCGGCTTTGGTGTTGTGGATGCCTTCGTTGGTAACGTTATCGGAATACGTTACGGCGATGTTGTCTTCAAACACAGTGTTCCCGCGGATGAAAATGTCCCGCACGTAGTCGTAAGATGGTGCCCCTGCACCTTCTCTTTTGTGGGTACCGCCACTGTATTCAACCCGCCCCAGGCGTTTCCCGGCTTCACCCAGCCGGGTATTAAGGATCTTCGTTTCGCCAAGGTTAGCAGAGAACCGGAAGGTTCCATCCCCGTCGTTCTCGCCAACCACCTTTTTCAGGCCGGTTGCATCGCCGCGCATGTCAACTGTTATTCCCTTGGCAACGGTCCATATACCACCGCTGGCGTCTTCCGTGATTTCTAATGTTGCTTCGTCATCGGGGTTTGTTGGCTTGAACAGCGCATTCTTTGCATGGAATTGGGTGTAGGACAGGGTATTCCCCGTTACGATATCAATCCGAACATTACCAACCTGCTTGCTGGCCTCACCGATACTGCCCCCGGAGTTGTCTGCAGTGGCATTCTTGATATGAAAATTGCCGGCACCGTCATTTTCAACGCGCAGGCGCCCCTTCAGGGCATCAAATTTTTTCAGCTCATTATCTTTCAGCCAGATGTCCTTCTTTGATGCAACCTTCATCAAGTCCATTCGGCCTGTCAGGAAGATATCCTCTTCATTATAGATATCGCCTTTGGCCTTCCCGATAACACCAGTGTCACGGGTTTCCAGATGGAGCGTGCCGCCTGTGCGATAGGCGTCTGCACGGCCATATGCGGGGAATTTGTCGGCATCGTCCGCTACAGTTTTTGCAGCTTCTGCGGCCTGAATATCCCGGTGGGCGATGGCCTTGGCGATGGTTACGTTGGCTATGCGTTGCAGATATTCTGCTTCTTCTACAGGGGTAGCTTTTTTACTGTCCAGAGTTACGCCAAGGGTAACCAATTTGGACCGCAAGGCGGCGTTGGCCGTTTCCAAGGTCGTTTTTGCTGTATGCGCTGTTTGTATGGCATGGTGGTTGTTGATTGCGGCCTGAAGGTCATCAATTTCCGTCTGAAGGTCATCAATTCCTGCGCTGTCGCCTGGGGTGTACCCTGCAATAGCGGCAAGGTTTGCCGGTTTGTTGCCGCCTGCCAGGCCGTTTCCTTCAGCCACATTTATGATCGCGGTGGGTGATGCATTCCCGAGCTTGCTGAAAACATCAACAGTCCTCTTCTGCGCTTCCGCCGCTGTTTTCTGCGCTTCCAGAGTGTTGGATGGCGTTGCAACGGCTTCTTCGTCTCTTGTTTCGGCTGTTTCCAGAACCGCCCGCACATCTCCCAAGGTGGGTTGATCGCCCAGAGCAAGTCCAGCTGCTGCTACCTTGTCTTTGATATCTTGTTTTTTAGCCTCTATCGCCTTCAGGTCCCGATAGGCTTTGGTCAGGATCTCGAGGCGCGTGCTTGGTGTATCCGGCAAAGCCTGCCCATTATCCGTCCAGTTGTTATTGCCGCTGAGCCGTTTTATTTCAGCTTCAATCTGTGCCGTAGTCAAATCCGCAAGTTTGGTGGTGGTGGCCCCCGTCAGAACAGTCCCCCCGGTTTGCAATTCGGCCCCGGTCAGGCCAGTGGACAGAACTTCCACATCACCCCACGTTTCTTCTGTTGTGTCTGCCAGATCGGACAGGGCGTTGACCTTGTCATCCTGTGCATAGCCCTCAAGAGCAGAAAGCTGCATGGTATTGGTTTCTTGCAAAGCATTATCAACAGCCTTGAGCTTTGTATCAAGATCTGTTGCATCCAGATTGCCTTCCAGGGCTTTGGCTTTTTCCCACACGGTGTAGGCCGCTCGTTGCTCAGGAGTCCAACCGTTCCGGACGCTCTCGGCGACCGCAGTGGCTTCATCCCAGTCATTCTTTGCAACCTTTACAGCAGCAACAGCCTTTGCCTTGGCTGTGCCCAGTGTGCTCCGCAATGCGCTGAGTGTGGGGTCGCCTATGGCCAAGAGATTGTCGTCATCATCCTTTAGCCCTGCTGTGCCCAGAGCAGTTCTCAGTGCAGCGATATCGCTACTTATTGTTCCGATTGTCGTTCTGAGGGTTTTTGCGGTAGCGCCTTTTGTTTTTGCGTCAGCTTTGACCGTAGTAAACTCTCCGGTCAGGCCCGCCGTGTTGATCTTGCCAAGGGTGCCTTGAACGGCAGTCTTTTTGTTACTATCGCCCAGCAGAGCAGACACAGCCCGGGCGCGTGCCTCGACGCTACCATCTGTGAATCCTGTTCGCGGTGCCGTCAGGCCGTTGGTTATGGCTTCCGCTTCCGCTTTGATGACGTCAAGGGCAGGGGCATTCGCGCCAATCAGAGTGCCGAAGGTGACAGCGGTGCCCCCGGTTCGTACCCTCAACCCACTCAGGCCATCAATCCGGGCTTTCAGGTCTTGTACGTCTTGCGTCTTCAGGGCTTGTAGCGCGGTATTCCGTCTTTCGGCTGCTTGCGCAGTCCTAATTTCCCCTTCAAGGCGGGCAATGGCAGTATCAGGCGTTTCTCGCTGTCCCTGTATTGTCGTGTTTCGTGCTAGTAATGCATCCAGAACCGCAGCGTATCCCGCCGTGTCGGTTGGCACAGTGCTTTGTCCTGCCAAGTCCCTGTAGATTTTCTCCTGCGCCAGAAACTGTCTGTAGGTACCTGTCTGGCCTGTCAAACCTGCGGCAGTCCACAGATTGCTTGGGGCCGTTTCCCCCAGCTTCTGTTCCAGCCAAGCTTGTGTATCAGCTTGAGCTTTGTTTAATTCTTTGGTGGCCTTTAGGCTATTTTTAGCGCTCCTCTCTCCCTCAAGAGCAGGTTTTCCCTTCAGCGTTCCTCTATCAAAAGCCACGGGGTGTGCAACCAGAATGCCCGCATCAAAGTTTCTCGGGGTTGTGGCCACAGCATTGGCCAACTCGGGCAGCTTTTTCTGCCCCGCTGCACTTGCGGAGCCGGTGAAGGTCTGGGTGCTAGCTGTTCCTGACCATCCTGTATGGAAATCAAAGCCTTCTACCTGTGACGCAAGCCCCGGCAAAGGTGCAGTATTTGCTTTTTCCCCGACCACAGCATCGTAGCCCGCTGCGGTTATCCCTGCCTTTGCCAGCGCATTCTGTGCCTTGGTTGTTGCATCCGTCAGCTCACGCTTTTTGCCATCTATCCTGGCTTTAGTAACGCAGACTTCGATATTACCTGCCTTGTTTGGGTCAAAGGCTTCATCAGTGTCGCAGTTTGTCGCATACGCGATGCCGGGCAGGGAAAGGGCAGCGGCCAAAGCGGTGGTGGCCAGAAGGTTTGTACGGATTTCAGACATAACGGGGGAATAATCCTTGTGTATGAACGCCAGACAAAAACGGCACACGAACCGCGCACCATGACAGATCGCCAAGAGCAATCATTAAATATCCGGGCATTTATACGAAAATTATCTGATAAGATGAAATATATTTTATTATTTTTTTATAAAAAAGCGTGCACAAGCACGACCTGTGCTTCTCAGGATTACAGGCCCGTCTTGCGACGAAATAAAAAACAGGATGCGCTAGAACAAACGCTCACCACGCTGGATGGCCAGCGCCATGCGGAACGATGCGGCCATGCGTTCCGCGCGTATGCACAATTGTTCCGCCGGTTCAGGGCAGAACACATCAGTTGTGGTGGCGCGGAACAGGGCCAGCCACTGGGTAAAGTGATGATCCTGCAAATCAGGCAAAGCCAGATGCGCGGGCAGTGGGCGCCCGTCATAAGTGCGGGTGCCCAGCATCATGGAACACCAGAACTCCACCATCTTGTCCAAGTGTGGTTGCCAGTTGCCTTGGATTGTGCTCTCGAACACTGGCCCCAGATCAGGGTGTGCTTGTACGCGGTCGTAGAAAGCCAGAACCAAACGGCGCAGGGAATCCCGGTCGATCACCGCAGCCCGTTCCTGCGGGGTCCACGCGTGCCAGTGGGGGTGATCGACCGGTGCCATGGCGTTTATTCCGGCACGGCGGTTTGCAGTGCCAGGGCGTGTAACTCTCCGCCCATTTTGCCCTTCAGTGCCGCGTACACCATCTGGTGCTGTTGCACGCGGCTTTTGCCGGCAAACGCGCGGGATATAACCCGGGCAGCATAATGGTCACCATCTCCGGCCAGATCTTCAATCACCACGTCGGCGTCGGGAAAAGCCTCGCGGATCAGGGCTTCGATATCAGCGGCGTGCATGGCCATGGTCTATCGTGTCCTTTCGCTGTGTTGTGCTGCTTTCAGCCGGCCATGTAATCCGGCAGCCAAGCTTCGTGGGTATGGTGGAGATCTTTCACAGTGGGACCATGTTGATTGTTAACGATGATGCGATCACCGCCGGTGCGCCCGATCACGCGGGCTGAAACCCCGGCCCCGGCAGCCCTCGCCAGAATGGCGCGTGCGGGTTCACCATCGTCTGTCACCACAACATAACGGCCTTGATCTTCACCGAACAGGGCTGCATGCAGCGGGCCACCAAAGTCAAGCGTCAGCTCTGCCCCGATGCTTGATGCCATCGCCATTTCGGCAACTGCGGCCAACAGGCCTCCATCCGAGACATCGTGCACCGTACGGGTATGGCCACACTGAATCACCGAGCGCACAAAGTCACCGGTCTTGCGTTCATGGTGCAGGTCAACCGGCGGCGGGGCACCGTCTTCCCGGCCAAGGATTTCGCGCAGGTAAAGAGACTGCCCCAGCCAGCCCCGCCGTTCTCCCTGACCAACCAGGATAATCGTTTGCCCTGGTGCCTGGAATGGAATGGTTGCTGTTCGGTCCAGATCCTCGATCAGCCCGACACCGCCGATAGCTGGTGTTGGCAAGATCGCTTGGCCACTGGTTTCATTATACAGGGACACGTTACCCGAAACCACGGGGTAGTCCAGCGTGGTACAGGCTTGCGCAATACCCTGGCAGGCCCCGACGAACTGCCCCATGATGGCGGGTTTCTCCGGGTTGCCGAAGTTCATGTTGTCGGTAATGGCCAGAGGGCGTGCGCCAGATGCCGTCAAGTTCCGCCAGCTTTCGGCCACAGCCTGTTTCCCGCCTTCAACAGGGTCAGCCTTGACATAACGTGGCGTGCAGTCGGTTGTCATGGCGAGGGCGCGATTTGTGCCGTGCAATCTGACAACAGCCGCATCGCTACCCGGGCGAACCACGGTGTCGCCCATCACCATGTGGTCGTACTGTTCCCATATCCACCGGCGACTGGCCATGTCCGGGCAGGAGAGAAGCTTTGGCAGAACTCCTGTCCACGCATGTTCCGGTACGTCATCGGGGGGCAGCTCTGGCTGTGGTGGGGTAGGGACCCACGGACGATCATATTCCGGGCTGGCTTGGGCCAGGGGGTCAATCGGCAAGTCACCAACCACTTCGCCGTGCCACTTCAATACCATGCGCCCGCTATCGGTCAGGGTGCCAATAATAGCAAAATCCAGTTCCCATTTCTCGAAGATACGGCGGGCCATGTCTTCCTTGCCCGGAACCAGTACCATCAGCATACGTTCCTGGGATTCAGACAGCATCAGTTCGTAGGGAGTCATGCCGGGTTCACGCATGGGAACCTTGTCCAGTTCCAGCTCCACGCCCATGCCACCCTTGGAGGCCATCTCAAAGGAAGATGACGTGAGGCCGGCAGCCCCCATGTCCTGAATAGCCACAATTGCATCGGTGGCCATCAGCTCCATACAGGCTTCGATCAGGAGTTTTTCCGTGAACGGATCACCAACCTGTACAGTCGGTCGCTTTTCCTCGGCCCCTTCACCAAATTCAGCCGAGGCCATGGTGGCGCCATGGATGCCATCGCGCCCGGTTTTGGAGCCAACGTAGACAACTGGATTTCCCACCCCTGCTGCGGCAGAGTAGAAAATACGGTCTTGGCGGGCAACGCCAACCGTCATGGCATTGACCAGAATGTTACCGTTGTAAGACGGGTGGAAGTTAACCTCGCCGCCGACAGTGGGCACGCCAACACAGTTTCCGTACCCACCAATCCCCGCTACAACACCTGATATGAGGTGGCGTGTCAGGGGATGTTCCGGAGCACCGAAACGCAGGGCATTGAGATTGGCGACAGGACGGGCACCCATTGTGAACACATCCCGCAAAATGCCGCCGACGCCCGTTGCTGCCCCTTGGCAGGGTTCGATAAAGGACGGGTGATTATGGCTTTCCATCTTGAAGACAGCGGCCAAGCCTTCGCCGATATCAATGATGCCGGCATTCTCACCCGGGCCGCAGATCACCCACGGTGCTTTGGTTGGCAGTGTTTTCAGCCATTTCTTGGATGATTTGTAGGAACAGTGTTCCGACCACATGACCGAGAAGATCCCCAGCTCGGTCAGGTTGGGTTCCCGCCCCATGATCTCCAGAATCAGCGCATACTCGCCTTGGTTCAGGCCATGGCTTGCAATAACATCCGGGGTCAATGCGGTCATTGTGACAGGGTCTCCACCAGGGAATCAAACAATGGCTTGCCATCCACGCCGCCGAGTTTCTCGTCAGCTAGTCGTTCAGGATGGGGCATCATGCCAAGGACCGTTTTGCTTTCATTAAGGATGCCGGCAATGTTGTTACGGCTGCCGTTGATGTTTGCGCGCTCACCCACAACGCCATCAGCAGTGCAGTAACGGAAGGCGACCTGCCCATTGTCTTCAATTCGGGCAAGGGTTTGGTCATCTGTGAAAAAGTTTCCATCATGATGGGCAACCGGGATGCGAATGACTTGTGCCGGCGTGTACCGCCCCGTGAACGGGCTTTGGTTGTTTTCTGTTCTCAGAAAGACATCACGGCAGATAAAGGCCAGGTTGCGGTTGCGCATCAAGGCACCGGGGAGAAGGCCAGCTTCGGTCAGGATTTGGAATCCGTTACAGATCCCCAGAACACGGGTTCCCCGTGCGGCCAAGCGTTTGACTTCACGCATGACAGGGCTTTGTGCAGCCATGGCACCACAGCGCAGATAATCCCCGTACGAAAAGCCGCCGGGGATGGCAACAAGGTCAAGATGATCAGGAAGCTGGCTTTCACGGTGCCAGATCATGGCCGGAGCCTTGCCCGAACTTTTCTCCAGGGCGACAGCAAGGTCTCGGTCGCAGTTGGAGCCGGGAAATACAATAACGGCGGCTTTCATCGGATATCCTGCTATATGTCAGGAGACGGGGTGGTGTTCAGGTCACCCCGGTCAGGGGCGCACCTGATTCCGGCTTATGGCTCTATGGTGATTGTGTAATTTTCCATAACGGTATTTGCCAGCAAGTCCCGGCAGGCTTTTTCCACCAGTGCACGGGCTTCTGCTGGATCCGTTGCGCCGAGTTCCAGCTCGATATACTTGCCTTGGCGAACATTGTCGATACCGGCAAGCCCCAAGTTTCTCAGCGCCCCTTCAATAGCCTTGCCCTGTGGGTCCAGAACCCCGTTTTTCAGGGTGACGTGTACTTTTGCCTTCACGGATTTTAGTCCTTCCGCAGAAATATCGGGGAGAGTCTGTCCCTGCCTTATTGCATGGTTGCGGGGCCGGGCATGTCTCGTGGGCCACCTTCGGGCAGGATCCCGAGGCGGCGCGCCACTTCCTGATAGGCCTCTTCCACAGAACCCATGTCACGGCGGAAGCGGTCCTTGTCCAGTTTTTCGTTGGTCTTTACATCCCACAGACGGCAATTGTCGGGGCTGATTTCATCGGCCAGGATGATCTGTGGCTCGCCGCTCTCGTGATAAATCCGGCCAAATTCAAGCTTGAAGTCAACCAAGCGTAGCCCGACCCCAAGAAAAAGACCCGAGAGAAAGTCATTAATGCGCAGGCTGACGGAAAGAATTTCGTCAATGTCCTGAATCGTGGCCCAGCCAAAAGCGGTGATGTGCTCTTCGGAAACCATGGGATCCCCCAGCTCATCATTTTTGTAATAATACTCGACGATTGTGCGGGGGAGCAGCGTGCCTTCGGGAATGCTCAGCCGCTTGGAAAGGGAGCCGGCGGCGCTGTTACGAATAACAACTTCGATCGGTATGATTTCTGCGGCTCTGACCAGTTGCTCCCGCATGTTCAGGCGTCGGATAAAGTGTGTCGGGACCCCAATGTCACCCAGTTTCTGGAACAGGTATTCAGAAATCCGGTTGTTCAGAACACCCTTGCCGGTAATGGTACCCTTTTTCTGGTTATTGAAAGCGGTTGCATCATCTTTGAAGTACTGAACCAATGTTCCGGGCTCGGGACCCTCGAACAAGATCTTGGCTTTTCCTTCATAAATCTGTCTGCGACGTCCCATCGTGAGCGATTGTCCGTTCGTGGCTCCACCCTGCCGTACGGCAGGAGAGCGGAATAGGTACAAGGATGAAGCCGTCCGCCAAGAAGCAGGGCAGGCCGGGGTTCTTCCGGTTCGGAAGCGGTATAGCAGGCGCCATCGTTACCGACAATGGTGAACTGACAGTCTTCCGGGCCTTTGTCAGGGTGGGGTGCGTGGGGAAGGGCAGTGTGCCCGTGTGAGTATGAGTACGATGCACTACGTTATAATTCCTTTTTATATCATATAATTATCTTGTCCCATGAGCTTGTCCTTATGCATCGGGGTCTGTTGCAATAGGTTTTGTAGAGCTTCGGGATCTTTGGTGGGTAATGAATTGGGGATGGATATAAATCCCCGGGTTTTCTTGATTGACCAGATTCTCCTTTTACGGGGTCTTGGTCCGTGATCTCTGGCCGCAATGGGGGATATGTTCAGCATGGCTGAGGTTTTTCGTGATCGTGAGAAAGCATTTGAGGCCCAGTTCGGGCATGATCAGGATCTGGCGTTCCGGATTCGGGCCCGGGGTAATAAAATGCTGGGTCTGTGGGTAGCTGAAGCCTTGGGAATAGCCGGTGGTGGGGCCGAAGAGTACGCGCGCAACCTTGTTACGGTCGCTCTGGAGAAAGCCGGTGAGGAGGGTGTGATCAGGAAGATACTCACTGACTTTCAGGAGCGTGACGTGGATATGACGGAGGCACGTCTGAAAGTGAAGGTCGAGAAAATAATGACCGAGGCAAGGGATAGCATCTTGCATGATGGGTAGCGTCTTGTTTGCTTGTTGCTTGACAAAAAGCCCGGCGTAGTGCCGGGCTTTTTGGTGTGCCTTTGACTTCAGGCAATTTTTTCCCCGAAAACCCGGCGAAATATGGTGTCAACGTGGCGTGTGTGGTAGCCAAGGTCGAACAGTTTTGTCAGGTCTGCTTCCGGTATATGGGTGGTGATGTCCTTGTCCTGCTTGAGAATGGACAAAAGATCACCGTTTCCTTGCCAGACCTTCATGGCATTGCGTTGTACCAGTGCATAGGCATCTTCCCGGCTGACACCCGCCTGTGTAAGCGCCAGAAGGATCCTCTGGCTGAAGATAAGACCACCCATCTGGTTGAGATTGCGTTCGATAGCTTCGGGGTAAATGAGCAGGTTCCTGACAACGCTGGTCAACCGGGCCAAGGCAAAATCAAGGGTTATGGTAGCGTCCGGTGCAATCATCCTTTCAACGGATGAATGACTGATATCGCGTTCATGCCACAAGGCTACGTTTTCCATCGCGGGGATGACATAGCCACGTACCAGACGCGCCAGTCCTGTCAGGTTTTCTGTCAGGACCGGGTTGCGTTTATGGGGCATGGCAGAGCTGCCCTTTTGTCCTTCCGAGAAGAATTCTTCAGCCTCACGCAGTTCTGTCCTCTGGAGATGACGTATTTCGGTTGCAACCCGTTCGATGGAAGAAGCAATGACTCCCAAGGTCGCAAAGTATTCGGCATGCCGGTCACGGGGGATAACCTGGGTGGACAGAGGTTCAGGCTTCAGTCCCAGTTTCTCTGCGACGTATTCCTCAACAAAAGGATCAATGTTGGCAAAGGTCCCGACAGCCCCGGAAATAGCGCATGTTGCTATATTCTCCCGTGCCTGGAGCAATCTGGCGCGTGCTCTCTGGAACTCGGCGTGGAAGCCTGCAAACTTCAGCCCCATTGTGACAGGTTCTGCATGAATGCCATGGCTTCGCCCCATGCAAACCGTCAACCGGTGCTCCAGGGCGCGGGTCTTGAGGGCATCCAGAAGGGCATCGATATCTTTCAGAAGAATGTCTGATGCCTGTGCCAGCTGTACAGCCAGGCAGGTATCCAGAACATCGGAAGATGTCATGCCCTGGTGCACAAAGCGGGCATCCTCACCAATATGTTCGGCCAGCTCTGTGGTGAAGGCAATCACGTCGTGCTTTGTTGTTTGTTCTATGGCATCGATCCGTGCGATCCGTTCAGGCGTGTACGGTTTGTTGCCGTATGTGCGGACAGACTCAGCGGCTTTCTGTGGAATGATTCCCAGTTTTGCCTGAGCATCGCAAGCGTGAGACTCGATCTCAAACCAGATGCGAAACCGGTTGGCAGGTTCCCAGACAGAAACCATTTCGGGGCGGGAGTAACGGGGAATCAAGGCTTTTCTCCTGATAGGATTGGTGTATGGGGGCTTGGACCTGTATGAAGGGGACGGAAGAAGCATCCGGAAAATCCAGTCGGGGCGTATTCCTGTCAAGGAATTCCTGTGATCATGACTACCCGGGCGTTCCCCCGTCGGCGGAGTTGCCAAGTGGATAGCCCTTTTGGCAGTGTAGAAAAGGGTTGTAGCAGGGGAGCGTTGCGGTGCGTACCTTAAGGTTTATTGTCGTCTTCTTATGCATGTTTCTATGGTTTTTCTCTGGTCCAGTAATGGCCCAAGCCTTCAGGATGCCTTGGGAAGATGAAAAGGCAAAAGCACCCGTTATCAATCCGGACAAAATTCATGACGTGAAGGTGGTGAGGGATTCTCTGGAAATCATTCGCCTGCCGGCTGGAGGGAAGATTATTATTTCTTCGGCTCCGGAGGTTGCCAACCTTTACCTAAGAGATCCCGACATGTTGTTTATTGTCGGGCGTCTAAGGGGATCAACCAGTGTCGTCGTTGCTGATGAGGGGCTTGCTCCGGTTTGGAGCGGTTCAGTTATCGTCACAGACGTTGAAGAAGAGGAAGAATGATGGGTTACTTGGGGGGGGCGGAGACTGTCAGGTCCAAGGCGACGGTTTTGTCCCGGGTTATACGGGCTGCCTTGTGAGCCTTGCGCGCAATTGGAATTTTTTGGTCCATACACCAAGCAATCAGGGCAGAGCACAGCAGGGCTGCATCGTAGCTCTTGGATACCTGCCGTCCGCTTTGCATCTGAATGACGCCGCGCACATTGACCGGATCACTGTTGATAATTTCTATGCCAATAACAGTGCCGCTTTCATCTTCTTCATGGCGATCAGCCATGTCTATAGTCATGGCCTTGCATACTTCATCTTGTGTGAAAAGCAGCCTGCGAACCTCTGTTGGCATACTTACTGTCCCCCCCCCTGAGATAGCGCCCTTCATTAAGGCTGGTTGGGTATTCTGTTCCCGTATTCGTGGCGTTGCAAGAGCCGTGCTGCATACTGTGCCGGATTATCTCATTGTTTCGGTATGCTGATGGGTTGTCTTGCTTTACCCTGGACATGAGGGCCTTGAGTCGATTTGCAATCCATGATTGATCTCTTTCTGGTATACCTTGGCGTTATAATGTATGCATACATATTTGCTTTTGGGATAGAAAAGCTACTTGGGATGGCTATTTCATAGTCCTCTTGTATGGTGTGTGGCGCGGGTAATTGACCTTCTCTGCAAGGTTGTGCTTTATAAGTGCTATCGAGTTGTTGAGAGGTGTCTAACGTGAATAGTGAAAAAGATCCTGATCCGATCGACATCCATGTCGGTTCGCGGATGCAGCTGCGTCGTACCTTGATGGGCATGACGCAGGAACAATTGGCTAAAGCCATTGGTGTGTCATTTCAACAGGTTCAGAAATATGAACGAGGTCTGAATCGATTGAGTGCCAGTCGTCTTTTTGATGTGTGTCAGGCGCTTGGTGTTTCGATGCTCTACTTCTTCGAGGATATTACCGAAGAAGTGTTGCGTTCCCGTAAGCGCAACGCTGATGTTATTGATCCTGCTGCCCTTGGTGGGCGGGGTCGGCGACCGGTTGGCGACCTTATGAACAAGACAGAGAGTCTTGAGCTTGTCCGGTCTTATTGGCATATGCCGGCCAATCAGAGAGAGAAAATCAGGGCCTTGGTTGATACCTTGGCAAGAGCTAATCGGGAATGATTGAGACAGGCGCGGTTGAGAGACTCTTCCGCGCCTGCTGCTTGTTTTTTTGATTTTGTTTTGTCTTTGGGGCTTTGATCCGGTATCCCCATTCCTTATAGTTGGTTTTCGAAGCAGATTTACCCTATTGGTTGAGTTTCTGGGTGCATTCAATGCAGGTTCCTGCAGGGTGCCCTTCGGGGTTTGTGTCGGGGCTTCTTTCGCCGTCTTGTTTTGTATGCTTGCCTGGCAAAAGGAAGCGTGCAGTTGATTCTGTATCTGTGTAGTCCGGCTTTTGCCACAGGGGTTGCTCAAGCTGGTTTGGCGTAAGTTTTTGGGGGACTTGCCTGTGTTGACAGATCGTGAAGCTGAGGTGCTCACTTGGGTTGCGCGAGGAAAGAGTACCTGGGAGATCGGTCAGATTCTTAGGTTGGCCGAGAGAACGGTCCTCTATCACATAGAAAATGCGAAAAAGAAGATGGATGCCACAAGCCGGACTCATCTGGTTGTGAAGGCAATGATGGCCGATCTGATCGATCCTTGATCGGACAGGGGGCACATACTTGCGTGCTGAATGGCAGATGAGGAGCCCCCGCACCAAGTGTTTCGGAATATCGAGTTGCCGAGAGCGTCCTTCAGAGCCGAAGCTCCATGCGAGGCGAGAGAGGGGCGCTCACACCCGGTGCAGGGGCATGTGCCCTCGAACAGGAGAGCACGAATGCATACTACACCCTCATTGAATGGCATGCCCCTGTAAAAACACGCAACCCCATAATTTAACGATGATTTTTTCTGGATGATCCTTCCTGAAGCAGGGGGAATGCTTAACATTTTTTACTGGCAGTATCGATTCGTCAGAAACCCTCTGTCTGTATATGGGTCTTTGGTATTGTGTCTTTCCAGAAAACTTTTCAGGCTGTTTTTGCATCTGTTCTGGATGCATGCATTGGAATAACGCTCGCTTTCCTGTCTGTGGCACTTGCAAGCAGGGCGAGCAGTGTGGTTCCGGCAAGCCCGGTCACAATATGGGCGACAGGGCTGTTTCCCGCCGCGTAGGCCGGAATGGTCAGGAAGGGAGTGACGATAACGCCGGTACCAAAAACAAATAGAGAGTGACGGCCCATTCTTCTCAGGCAAACAGAATACGTGTGATCCAGCCATGGTCCCGAGGGGATCACCACGATGCTAAACCAAGCGAGGGCAAGAAAGTGAAGGATGCGCATAGGGTCTGGTAGGCTTTTGTCGATGGGATAAAGCCATGTTGCCAACGTTTGGGGTACGAAGGCGTCGTGCAGTTCCGGAAATTTCCAGCTCCAGGCAAGCAGGAAGCCGGTGCCGAGAATCAGCAGGGCCATGGTGCGGGTGCGTGAGGAGTGGGAGGACGGAAGAAAGCAATCACTGTATAACGCGCACAGACCGCCCAGACAAAAAAGAAACTGCCACCCAAGAGGGTTGAAAAAGAGGGGATTTGCAGCCGTTCCCGGAATAGAAAGTTCAAATAGCAGGGTTGAGGCATACAGGCATGCCGACAAGGCCCCGAGAACAAGCGGGCGGTAGACAAGAAGCGGTAGTGTAAGAGCCATGCCAAGCAGAAGAACAATATAGAGCGGCAGTGGATCAAGAAGCGGCAGGCAGTATTGCAGGGTTACAATGCCCCACCAGGCTTGTGTATCATTCAGCCAGACGGGCAGTTGGCTCCATTCCCCTTTATACGCCGATGATTGTGGCAGGAGCTGTAGGGCACAGGCATTGGCAACGAGCAATCCTGTCAGGAGAAGATACGTTCCGTAGAGCGTTATGGCCCGTTTCAGTATGCGCCTTGCCGCAATCCAATACCCTTTCTGCCGCAGAAGGTTCCCCCATGCCATGGCTGCAGAGTATCCAGCGAGAAAGACAAAGATTTCAGCAGCATCGCTCAATCCGAAGTTCCGGATTGTTATCAGGCCCAGAGGATTGTCCGGCAGGTGGTCCCAGAACATGAATACCAGCGCCAGGCCCCGGAAGAAATCAACCCTGGGATCGCGCCGTTTGGTTGTAGGCAGTGTGGGCGTGACAAGGCCCATGGTGGTATTCTTCTCTCATTTGTGGAAGCAGGCTCGGGCGCGGATGTATAGAAGTGAAACGTTGTCCTTTCAATCGGGATATTTTTCTGTTCAGGCCAATATGTAGACCGATATCTGTTATATGCTTTGTTCCATAGTGATGGTCTTCTGACCGGGGAAGAGTAAAGGGCATCGATTGTGGCTATTGTGCATACTGTTTTTATCAGTGGCGCCAGCCGTGGCATTGGCTTGGCAACAGCTTTGCGTTTCTGTGCCGAAGGATGGCGGGTTATAACCTGTGCCAGGGGGGCTGTGTCTGTGCCGCGTCCCGGGGAATGGAGCGAGCACCTCTGTGCCGATTTATCCTGCCCTGATTCTGTCGAGCGTTTGGTGGAGCAGGTGCATTCGGTCTTGGGTGGTGATCCGTTGCATGCCTTGGTCAATAACGCCGGGATCTCCCCAAAAACGCCTTTCCGTGAGCGTTTGGGGGTCCTGAATGGTGATCTCGATGGGTGGCGCTCTGTTTTCGAGCTTAACTTCTTCACCCCCCTGCGTTTGGCCCGGGGGTTCGCTGCTGATTTGCACCGGGGGCAGGGGGCAATCGTCAATATTACCTCGATTGCCGGGCATGCTGTGCATCCCTTTGCTGGTTCTGCCTACTCCACAAGCAAAAGTGCCTTGTCGGGCTTGACCCGGGAGATGGCGGCTGAAATGGCCCAATTGGGCATCCGGGTTAATGCTGTTGCCCCCGGAGAGATAAAAACAGAAATGGTGTCGAGCGAGTATGAGGCTCTGATTCCACGTATTCCGCTTGATCGTATGGGAACACCCGAGGATGTCGCCTCTTGTGTGTTTCGGCTTTGTTCGTCAGAGTTTGGTTATATAAATGGCAGCGAAATTTTTGTGACCGGCGGGCAGCACTTGTATTAAGTCTGCGCAGGCAAAAGGAGCTTTCGCATGCAGACCAATCCCATCATTCTGCCGTGGCGTGGTGTGACTCCGGCTCTTGACCCTACGGTTTTTGTTGCCCCGGGCGCTAGTGTGATTGGTGACGTGGTGATTGGTGCGGGATCTTCGGTTTGGTTCGGGGCTGTGGTGCGGGGGGATGTTCACCAGATCCGGATCGGGTGCCGCTCCAACATTCAGGACGGGACGGTTGTCCACGTCTCGCGCGGGAAGTCTGGTACCGCGATAGGGGATGATGTTCTGGTCGGTCACAACTGTATTATCCATGCCTGTACCTTGCAAAGTCGCTCCTTCATAGGCATGGGGGCCGTTGTTATGGATTTTGCCGTGGTGGAAAGCGGGGCTATGGTTGCTGCCGGTGCATTGGTACCCCAAGGGCGCAGGATACCGTCCGGAGAATTATGGGGAGGGAGTCCGGCCCGTAAAATGAGGGATCTGACGCCGGATGAGACAGACTTTATCGTCAGCCAGTGCGCGCATTACTCTGCACTGGGAAAAGAGTACCGGGAGATGATCGTCTCACTTTGAGAGACTCTCAGCCGGCACGGATGCGGACATACTGGCCCGGTGCGGGTTCAAGCGGTGTCATTGGGCCATGTTCGGGGTCTCGGGCCGGTATGTCTTCACCACTTTGTGGCTTGAGCCATGCCATCCAGTCCGTCCACCAGCTTCCTTTATGTTCCTTGGCTTTCTGCAGCCAGTCATCCGGTGTTTTGGCCTTCTGGCCATTGGTCCAGTATGCATATTTACCGGCTGCCGGGGGGTTTATAACGCCGGCAATGTGTCCTGATGCGCCCAATACAAAGCGTACCTTGCCCGTGAAAATATGTGTTGCGGCATAGGTCGCTTTCCATGGGGCGATGTGATCCTCGCGGCAGGACAGCATATAGACCGGGGTATCGATGCAGCGCAGGTTTATCGGTGTTCCCTTCAGGGTAATGCCGCCTGGTTTGATCAGGTTGTTTTCCCTGTACATGTTGTGCAGGTAGAAGCTGTGCATGGATGCCGGCATCCGGGTGGAATCGCTGTTCCAGTACAGAAGATCAAAAGGGAACGGTTCCTTGCCAAGCAGGTAGTTATTGACGACAAAAGACCAGATCAGCTCGTTGGAGCGCAGCATGTTAAAGCTGTTCGCCATGTCTGCGCCATCAAGATATCCTGTCCTTGACATCTTGCTGTCAAGAACCTCCAGCTGCTCGTCATCGATAAATACGCTGATCTCACCGGGATCAGAAAAATCGGTCAGGGCTGCCAGAAGGGTGGCAGAGGTTATGCACCTGTCCTGTCCGTTGGCTTTGAGCCATGCCAATGTACTGGCCAGCAGTGTGCCGCCAAGGCAATAGCCCAGGGCATGGATGGATTCCGTGTGTGTCTGGGCCTTGATTGCCTCTATTGCAGCCAGTGGGCCTTCGGTCATGTAATCTTCAAAAGACTTTGCCGCCAGATGTTCATCCGGATTGACCCACGAGATGACAAAGACACTGAAACCCTGATCAACACACCATTTGACGAGGCTGTTGTTCTCTCTCAGGTCAAGAATGTAGTACTTGTTTATCCAAGGCGGAATAATAAGAAGGGGTACATGTTTCACAGTTTCTGTTGATGGCGCGTACTGAATAAGCTGGATAAGGTCATTCTGGAAAATGACCTGTCCCGGGGTGGATGCAACATTCCGGCCGATATCGAAAGCATTCTCGTCGGTCATGGAAATCCGCAGCCGTCCGCGCCCGCGTTCAAGATCAGACAGAAGGTGTTCAAGTCCCTTGATCAGGTTCTCACCGCCAGTCTCAGCTGTAATACGCAGAACTTCGGGGTTGGTCAGAACGAAGTTGGAGGGAGCCATCGCGTCAACAAACTGGCGTGTGTAGAAGTCAACCTTGCGGGCTGACTGTTCATCAAGTCCTTCAACATCCTTGACGGTGCTGCGGATCCAGCGCGCTGTCAAAAGATACGACTGTTTTATGAAGTCGAAGAGCTCGTTATCTTGCCATGCCTCGTCACGGAAGCGTTTGTCGCTCTTGTCAGGCTCTACCACGGGAGGGGCTTTTTCACCCATCATGCGCAAGGCTGTGTTCTGCCAAAGATTGACGTAGTCCTGCCAAAGAGACACCTGAGCTTCGACAAGTCTGGCTGGGTCAGCCATCAGGCGGGTTGTCATTTCCAGGAACGCACCGGCGATATTAAGAGGGTCGAGCGTATCCGGTTCTGCATTTTCGGGATGACGCCGGATAAATTCCTGAATCAGGCGCTGACTGCGTTCTGCAATACTGGACAAGGCCCGGGATATGTCCGTGGGGTCCGGGATCTGGGCGTCCGGGCGCGCTGGATGATCAGGGATCTTGTCCGGCATGGGCGTTTTCTTTCCTGGGTCCTTGATCGTTCAGGTCTTGGTGATGGGGTACAAATCAGGCAGACGAGAGAGGATGGCCCAGAAATCAGGATCTGGGGAGGGAACAAGTAGATGCTATCATGAAGATAGTTTCTGTGAATTTCACTACCTTTCAGTAGATTGTTTTTCTTGGGAGTTATAATAAACCCGGGTGGGGTATGGAACGGGTTTCTCGCAAGGGGAGGATTCAAGACATGTTCAGGGCCTTCTATGTGCACCCTTCGGTCATTTCTCGGTTTCTTGCTGTGCTGATCTGCTGCTTGGAAGTGGTTATGCCTGCCAAGGCTGACGGGACGAATCCGGACCTTGTGCGTGATCAGGCTCATGGATCTGAAGGCCTGGTCTCTGCTCCATCTCATCCAGAGTATGTGCTGGATAGGAAGAGAGAGCAGCCTTTCGAGCAAAAGATTCTGAGCCGCTCTGCTGCTGCGTCTGATGTTTCTGTCGATACAGCACCTGCCCCTGCTGTACCAAAGCCGGTTGCTCCTGTGAAAGCGGAGTCTGTTGTTGATGACGTTGCTCCATCAGCAACGCCAAGTAATGGGGACAGAGCCTTCGTGGCAAAGCCTGTTGTTGATACGCAACCGGAATTTCCAGTTACCGTGCTTGTTGATTCGCAAGGCGTATCTGCTGTCTCTCCCGACAGGGTGAGTATTCCTGAAAGGGCAGCCCAAGAGTCCGGGAAAACCACGTTGGTAGCAACCATTGAATATCAGCCCGCATCTTTTTCTCTCGACCGTACAGACCATGACATTCTGCGCCAAGTAGCACGCCTCAGGCATCAGCGGGGGGCAGATGAGACCGTCCACGTGGTTGGTCACGCTGCATCTTATAGTACAGCCTTGCAACGAGCCCGCAGTGTGGTCAGCGTTCTACAGGCCCAAGGAATTCCTGCTACAGCTCTCTATGCATCGGCTATTGTCATAGGTGACAGGGAGGAGCATGAATCGGAGACTTCTTCGGATGAAGGGGGGCGTTATACCCGGATTTGGTTTGGTTATTGATATTCTATGTTTTTCCTTTTTTTGTTATGAATGTTCCCGAAAATTGCTTTGATCGTATTTTGATCACTGGAAAGCTGTTTTCTGAAAAACAACTATCGCTTCCGTTTGTGTGACGCGGTAAACAGTGCAGTATCAAGTGCGCAGTGTTTTTTCCGGAACGGGACATGGACCAGGAATTTCATCGTATAAAACGCCTTCCGCCCTATGTTTTTGCTGAAGTCAACGCGATGAAAGCAAAGGCTCGTGCTGCCGGGGAAGACATTATTGACCTTGGCATGGGGAATCCCGACCAACCGACGCCACCCCATATTGTTGAAAAACTGATCGAAGCTGCCACCAATCCAAGGGCGCACTGCTATTCCCAGTCGCGGGGTATACCTGGTCTGCGCAAGGCATTGGCGGGGTATTACCGTCGTCGGTTTGATGTCAGCCTTGATCCCGAAGATGAAGTGATTGTTACTATCGGCTCCAAGGAAGGGCTCGCTAATCTTGCCCAAGCCATAACCAGCCCGGGTGATGTTATCCTGTCCCCTGACCCCAGTTATCCCATTCATGCCTTCGGTTTCATCATTGCCGGTGCAGCTGTGCGGTCAATACCCGCCTGTCCCGATGAAGAGTTTTTGCGTGCCTTGGAGCGTGGAGTACGCCACAGTGTTCCCAAGCCGGTTGCTGTTATTGTCAACTTCCCGTCCAACCCGACGGCGATGGTTGCAACGCTTGATTTTTATAAGGATATCATCGCGTTTTGCCGTAAGCATGACATCTTTGTGCTGTCCGATATTGCCTACTGTGAAATTTATTTTGACAGGAATCCTCCCCCATCCATCTTGCAGGTTCCGGGTTCAAAGGACGTGGCGGTGGAATTTTCCTCTATGTCCAAGTCCTACAACATGGCCGGGTGGCGTATTGGGTTTGCCGCAGGGAATCCCAGGTTGATCAAAGCGTTGGCCCGCGTCAAAAGTTACCTGGACTATGGTGCCTTTACACCTATTCAGGTGGCTGCTACAGCAGCCCTGAATGGCCCTCAGGATTGCGTGGAACAGATCCGCACCATGTACCGCCAACGCCGTGACGTTCTGATCGAGGGTCTGCACCACGCAGGTTGGATGGTTCCCAGCCCGCCGGCTTCCATGTTTGCCTGGGCGCCCATTCCACCCGCTTTCAGTCACCTCGGGTCTGTCGAGTTTGCCAAGCTGCTGATGCAAGAGGCCAAGGTCGCGGTTGCCCCTGGCCTTGGTTTCGGAGAGCATGGCGATGGCTATGTCCGCATTGGCTTGGTTGAGAACAAACACCGGATCCGTCAGGCTGTTCGCAATATCAAGGGGTTCCTGCAGCGCCAGGGGGCGGGTGTAGTGTCGGAATCCGAGATCGGGCGCGTTATGGATCGTCCGGTTATATAAACTCCCCCTTAATTCCCAAGGAGCTTGTTTTCTCGTGCCCAATTCCCTGAAGGTTGCTGTTGTAGGTCTTGGTACGGTTGGTGCGGAAACGATCAGGGTCTTGCAGAGAAATGCCCCGGTTATCGCGGCCCGTTGTGGGCGCCCGATAGAGGTTGTTGCGGTCTCTGCCAGAACACCTGGTCGGGAACGTGGTTTTTCCATGGAAGGGATTACATGGTACGACGACCCTGTGGCGTTGGTTTCTGACCACCACGTTGATGTCGTCTGCGAGCTGGTTGGCGGCGAAGATGGTGTAGCTGGACAGGTGGTCAGGGCGGCCTTGGGGCGCGGGTATCACGTAGTTACGGCCAACAAGGCTTTGTTGGCCCACCATGGCGCTGAACTGGCTGCCCTTGCGGAAAAGAAGGGTGTTGCCTTGGGCTGGGAGGCTGCTGTTGCTGGTGGTATTCCTGTCGTCAAGGTCTTACGGGAGGGTCTGTCTGCCAACCAGATAAGCTGCGTTTATGGCATCTTGAACGGTACCTGCAATTATATCCTTACAAACATGCGCGAGACCGGACGGAATTTTGCGGATGTTCTACTGGATGCCCAGAAGCTGGGATATGCGGAAGCAGATCCGTCTTTTGATGTTGATGGTGTTGATACGGCTCATAAGTTGGCGATTCTCACCAGCCTTGCATTTGGTACGCGTACTGACTTTGATGCCATTTATGTCGAGGGTATTCGTTCGTTGACGGCTATGGATATCGCCTTTGCTGACGAGCTGGGATACCGAATCAAGCTGTTGGGAATTGCGCAGGCTACAGATCGTGGTATCGAGCAGAGGGTACATCCTTGCCTGGTTCGCAAGGATGCCCCCATTGCTGCCGTAGAGGGTGTTTTTAATGCCGTTGTCGCCGAGGGTCAGTTTGTCGGGCGTTCGGTCCTGGAGGGCCGGGGTGCCGGTGGTGGTCCGACCGCTTCCGCTGTGGTGGCTGATTTGATGGATATTGCGGCGGGGCGTGTTGGTCCTGTCTTTGGTGTTCCGGTGGCTGATCTTGTGCCTTTGCCGGAGTGGACCATGGAAGCCCGCAAGGGTGCTTATTATGTGCGTCTGATGGTCGAGGACCTGCCGGGTGTTTTTGCCGAGATTGCTGCGGCCTTGCGTGATGCCAAGGTTTCGATGGAAGCGGTTGTCCAGAGAGGTCGTGCGCCGGGTGAGGCGGTGCCGGTGGTCATGATCCTTCATGAGACGGTGGAAGCCGCCTTGAATGACGCGTTGCGCCGGATCCGTATCATTGCTGCTGTTGTTGAGCCTCCGCAGGTTATCCGTATTGAATCCTTCTGACATTCTTTTGCCGGAATTTTTACGGCATAGTTCTCTTTTGTTGATCACGACTGGGCGGAGCCGGTGTTATGGCTGATACATCACGTACACCGGTCCCCGGTCTGGAGCGGAACTTGGCACTGGAAATGTGCCGCGTTACCGAAGCGGCTGCTCTTTCAGCGTCCCGCTGGATGGGGCGTGGTAACGAAAAGGCTGCAGACCAAGCTGCTGTTGACGCCATGCGTCGTGCTCTCAATTCCATTCTGTTTGACGGAACCGTTGTGATTGGAGAGGGAGAGCGCGACGAAGCGCCCATGCTCTATATTGGAGAGAAAGTCGGGCAAGGGCAGGGGCCGAAAGTCGATATTGCATTGGATCCTCTTGAAGGGACCACGATCGTTGCAACCGGAGGAGCCAACGCGCTGGCTGTTGTTGCCTGTGCCGAACATGGGGGTTTTCTCAATGCTCCTGATGTTTACATGGACAAGATAGCGGTTGGTGCAGGTCTCCCGGGTGATCTCGTCGATCTTGATGCAACGCCACAGGATAATCTGGAAGCCTTGGCATCGGCCAGGAAGGCTGCAGTCTCGGATTTGGTTGTGTGTATTCTTGATCGACCGCGTCACAAGGACTTGATCAGGGCTGTGCGGGAAGCCGGGGCACGCATTACCCTGATCCCGGACGGAGATGTTTCGGGTGTGATCGCAACAGCAACGCCGGGTTCTGGCGTTGATATGTATATTGGCAGCGGTGGTGCTCCGGAAGGTGTCTTGGCTGCTGCGGCCTTGCGCTGTATTGGCGGCCAGATGCAGGGGCGACTTTTATTCCGGAACGATGATGAGCGTGCGCGTGCCGCCCGTTGGGGCATTACGGATCTTGATCGCAAATACGGTCTTGCCGATATGGCCAAGGGAGACGTTATGTTTGCCGCAACAGGGGTGACGGATGGTGCCATGTTGCGCGGTGTGCAGCGGTGGCATAACGGGGCGCGGACACATTCGTTGGTTATGCGTTCGCGTTCTGGAACGGTCCGTTGGGTTGATGCCTTGCATAATTTTGATCGCAAGGTAGGCTTCCTGCCTGTCGATATGTAGGACGCGCGAGAAAGAACATGGTTGCATTTCTGGATGTGGAGCGGTCATTGGCTGGCCGTCGGTGGTGTCTACGTGCCGGTGATGAGCGCCATGCTGAAACCATCAGCCAGCGTTTCGGGCTTCCTGGTATTGTTGGTCGCATGCTGGCTGCACGTGGTGTTGATGTGGATGCAGCGCCCTTGTTTCTCAATCCAACCTTGAAGGCTCTTTTGCCCGATCCTCTCCATCTGAAGGGCATGGCACAGGCTGTAGAGCGTTTGTGTTCTGCTATCAGGCAAGGGGAAACGGTTGCAGTATTTGGTGATTATGACGTGGACGGGGCTACCTCGTCCGCCTTGTTGCTGCGTTTCTTGCGGACGCTTGGCCTGAAGCCCGTTCTTTATATTCCCGATCGTATTGCCGAGGGATATGGACCCAACACTCCTGCCATGCTTGCACTCAAGGAGCGCGGTGTAGATCTGGTGATAACGGTTGATTGCGGAACAACAGCGTTTGAGCCGCTTCAGGCTGCAGCGACAGCGGGTCTTGATGTTATTGTGGTCGACCATCACGAGGCAGAGCCGACCTTGCCTGAGGCGGTGGCGGTGATTAACCCCAAGCGTCTGGATGATCCCAGCGAGCACAAGCATCTTGCTGCTGTTGGTGTGGTTTTTCTGTTGATTGTTGCCGTCAACCGTGCGCTGCGTCAGCAGGGTTGGTACAGCGATTCATCCTGGCCCGAGCCAGACCTGATGACATGGCTCGATATCGTTGCCCTTGGTACGGTTTGTGACGTTGTTCCCCTTGTCGGGGTCAACCGGGCCTTGGTCGCACGTGGGCTGGAGGTGATGGCGCGTCGCGGTAATGCCGGGCTGGCAGCTTTGGCTGATGTGGCCAAGATCACCGAAACTCCGACAGCTTTTCATCTGGGGTATCTTTTGGGGCCACGTGTCAATGCCGGTGGGCGTGTAGGACAAGCAGATCTGGGGGCCAAGCTCTTGGCGTGTGACGATCCGGTCGAGGCTGGTGTTCTGGCCTTGCGTCTGCACGAGTATAATGCAGAGCGTCAGGATATAGAGGCTGCTGTTTTATTTGAGGCCATCGAACAGGCAGAGAGTCGTGCAAACACGGATGATCCGCTGGTTATGGTAGCCGGAGAAAACTGGCATCCCGGCGTTATTGGTATTGTCGCGGGGCGTTTGAAGGAGCGCTATAACCTGCCTGTTTGCGTGGTTGCGCTTGATGGGGGAATGGCCAAGGGATCAGGGCGCTCTGTTGTTGGCTTGGACTTGGGACGGGCGGTTATTGCTGCCCGTGAAGCTGGCCTTTTGGAAGCCGGTGGGGGCCATGCCATGGCGGCGGGTTTTTCCCTGAAGGCCGAGCGCTTGGATCAATTCCGTCAGTTTCTGGCTGACAGGCTGTCCAGTCAGCTGAAAGAAGGGACCTTGTCGCCCGTTCTTGAGGTTGATGGTGCTGTGGATATTCGTGCGGCCACGCCTGATCTTTTACAGACCGTCGAGAAAGCCGGCCCGTTCGGAGCGGGTAATGAACCACCTAAATTTGTTGTGCCATCTGCCCGTATTGTTCGTGCAGATGTTGTCGGGCAAGGTCATGTGCGGATGACCCTGACCGGTGCATGCGGCGGGCGACTGAAGGCTATTGCTTTCCGCAGCATTGATACCGATCTTGGTGTTGCCCTGCTTAATGCTCAAGGGACAGCGTACCATCTGGCTGGGTCCCTGCGTCTGGATACGTGGCAGGGGCGGAATGAGTGCCAGCTGGTTGTCGAGGATGCGGCACCGGCCTGAGAAAGAGAAAGGGGAAGCGCGGTTACGCCTTCCCTTCCGATATGCGTTTGTGCGTTCAATCAAAGTGAACGCTCGATGATCTTTTTCTTGATATCCGCAATGGCTTTGGCCGGGTTCAAGCCTTTCGGGCACGTATTGGTACAGTTCATGATTGTGTGACAGCGATACAGCTTGAACGGATCTTCCAAGGCGTTCAGGCGTTTCCCTGTTGCCTCGTCACGGGAATCATTGATCCAGCGCGCGGCCTGCAGTAGCACGGCAGGCCCCAGATAGCGATCACCATTCCACCAGTAGCTGGGGCAGGACGTCGAGCAGCAGAAACACAGGATGCATTCCCACAGTCCATCAAGCTTCTCCCGGTCTTCTGGAGACTGGAGGCGCTCCCCGTTCGGGGGGAAGGGGGTGTCGGCCTGCATCCAAGGTTCTATGGAGGCATACTGGGCGTAGACGTGGGTCAGGTCCGGCACCAGATCCTTGACCACAGGCATGTGCGGCAACGGGTAGACTTTGACATCGCCCTTCACATCCCCGATTGGTTTCAGGCACGCCAGTGTATTTGTGCCGTCAATGTTCATGGCACACGACCCGCAAATACCTTCCCGGCAGGAACGACGAAGTGTCAGTGTCGAGTCAATCTCATTCTTGATTTTCAGTAGTGCATCCAGAACCATCGGGCCGCACGCATCAAGATCAATCTCGAAGGTGTCCAGTCTCGGGTTCTGCCCGCTGTCCGGATCATAGCGATAAATCCGGAAGGTTTTGACGTTCTTGGCACCAGCCGGGGCCTTGACGGTTTTTCCTTCGGTAACCCGGCTGTTGGCAGGAAGGTTGAATTCAACCATGGTGTTTTCCCTTTCAGCCAGCGCGCTCAGTAAACGCGCTTTTGCGGCTTGATATACTCAACCTCGTTCGACAGCGTGTAGGTATGCACTGGCCGATAGTCCAGGCGGACGGAATATTTCTCGTCAACATAAGCCAGCGTGTGCTTCATCCACGTCTGGTCATCGCGTTCCGGGTAATCTTCGTGGGCATGCGCCCCGCGTGATTCCTTACGGGCTTCGGCAGAAACCATTGTGGCATTGGCACAGGCCATAAGATTTTCAAGCTCCAGAGCCTCGATCAGGTCGGTGTTGAAAATCAGTGAGCGGTCGGTAATGCCCATATCCGGCATGGTGCCTGCAATTTTCTTCAGGTTGCCCACACCTTCCTGCAGGGATTTAGACGTGCGGTATACCGCCGCATCCATTTGCATGGCTTTTTGCATGTCAAGGCGAATATCAGACACGCGACGCGGCCCTTTGGCGTGACGAACGCGATCCAGACGGTCCAGCGCATTCTTTCCGGCATCGGCGGGTAGTGGCTTGTGTTTGGAGCCCGGCTTTATCAGCTCCGCTGCCCTGTGTGCTGCGGCGCGCCCAAAGACAACAAGGTCCAGCAAGGAGTTTGTACCAAGCCGGTTGGCTCCGTGAACGGAAACGCAGGCCGCCTCTCCGACAGCCATCAAGCCTCCGCACAGGTTATCCGGGCTTCCCGCTTTGGGGCGTACAACCTCGCCGGTGTAGATCGTCGGGATGCCACCCATATTGTAGTGTACGGTTGGAAGAACCGGGATCGGCTCACGCGTGGCGTCAACTCCGGCGAAAATTTTGGCAGTTTCTGTAATGCCTGGCAGGCGTGCATGCAGAACATCAGCACCCAGATGTTCCAGATGCAGGAAAATGTGGTCCTGCTCTTTTCCGACACCCCGTCTTTCGCGGATTTCCATGGTCATGGCGCGGGATACGACGTCGCGTGATGCCAGATCCTTCGCTGTTGGTGCATAACGCTCCATAAAACGGTCGCCACTGGAGTTTGTCAGATAGCCCCCCTCGCCACGGGCACCTTCTGTAATCAGACAGCCTGATCCATAAATGCCGGTGGGATGGAACTGGACAAACTCATGATCCTGAAGAGGCAGCCCGGCGCGGGCAACCATGCCATTGCCGTCCCCGGTACAGGTATGGGCGGATGTACAGGAGAAATAGGCGCGACCGTATCCCCCGGTTGCCAAGACCGTTTGGTGCGCCCGGAAGCGGTGGATGGCACCGGTTGCCATATCGAGTGCGACAACGCCCAGACATTCTCCACTGGATGGATCCATGATCAGGTCAAGGGCAAAATATTCAACAAAGAACTCTGCCTTGTGCTTCAGGCTTTGCTGGTACAGCGTATGCAGAATGGCGTGGCCAGTCCTGTCTGCGGCAGCACAGGCCCGTTGTACCGGGGCCTTGCCAAAGTCACGCATATGGCCACCGAAGGGACGCTGGTAGATCTTGCCTTCGGGGGTACGCGAAAAGGGGACCCCGAAGTGCTCCAGCTCGTGAACAGCCGGTATGGCCTCGCGGCACATGTATTCAATGGCATCCTGGTCGCCCAGCCAGTCTGACCCCTTGACCGTGTCGTACATATGCCATTCCCACTTGTCCTCGGCCATGTTGCCCAAGGCAGCGCCGATGCCACCTTGTGCGGCAACGGTATGGGACCGTGTAGGGAAAACCTTGGTGATGCAGGCCGTCTTCAGCCCGGCAGCCACCATGCCGAATGTGGCACGCAAACCAGCCCCGCCCGCGCCGACAACAACAACATCATACGTGTGGTCAATAAAGGTATATGCAGCCATCAGCCCCGGCCTCCCATTGCAATCATCAGCACCAAAACAACAGAAAAGATGCCGAACAGGACTGCAAGCAGTTTGGTGACAATAATTCCGGCAACCTTTGCCGCATTACAGTGGACGTAGTCTTCAATCACCACCTGGAGGCCCAGCTGGGCGTGGTGAAAAACGGCAACCAGAAGCGCAATCAGCAGCGTTGCGTTGAGCGGCGAAGACAGCCAGCCCCGCATTGCCGCATGATCGGCCCCTACGTGTGATGCCAGCGAGGCAACAAACCAGAACACGAGGGGGATCATGGCAACCGCCGTGACGCGTTGCTGCCACCAGTGGTGTGCGCCCTCGTGGGCAGATCCAAGCCCGCGGGCCCGGGAAAGTGGAGTGCGCAAGGTCATGGTATTCTCAACTCCCTGTCCGGCTCAGTGCATCATGCCTATGCCCCAGGCCAGGGCCGTCAGGGCAATAGAGGCAATGAGAACAACAATGCCGGAACCCCGTATTTCATGAATTTCGAAAAGCTTGCCGGCATCCCAGAACAGGTGCCGGATGCCGTTACATACGTGGTAAAACAGCGCAAAGCTCCACCCTGCAAGCAGAAGCTTGCCCAGCGGAGAACCAATCAGGGATGCGGCGCGGGCATAGGCATCAGGGCCTGATGCTGCAGCCCACAGCCAGTACATCAGCAGGGCGGTTCCTGCGATCAGGGCAACGCCGGTAATGCGATGGCTGATGGACATCGCCATGTGCAGCCTGAAGGCATAAATCTGGAGATGCGGGGATACTGGTCTGGTATCAGCTTTCATGGCCCAAGCCTCTTGCGGGGTTTCCCTGCCGGAGCGCAATACCCTGGATGCGCATGGTGCGGAAAATTTCTGGTTTACGGTGCGTCGGTGATGTAGCTCTTCGTCTCGTTTCTTGTCAATGATTGGAACAGTTTCCAAAGGGTTGTCCGGTATCGTGCCCCAGACACGGGGCTTCTGCAATCCAAAGCCCTGGTATCATCTGCCTTGCTGCGGTGTGAAAGCCCATTTCCATGACCTGAATGGCAGAAAGGCTGGAGAATTGGTGCCTTGGGCAGGGGGAGGCAAAGGGCTGTACAGACAACTTTGCTGTTGGCTCAAGGGTTGACATATACGCCCCAATGGACAGATTCGCCCCTTTGCTGTGTTGACCATTACCGGAGAGATCATGACCGTCAGCATCGATATGGGCCGGACGCAGACGGGAACCCCTGCTTTTCTTGATCTGGAAGAGCTGCTTGCAACACGTTTGCTGGTACAGGGAAACTCGGGATCGGGGAAGTCACACCTGTTGCGCCGTTTGGTGGAGCAGGCGGCCAGTCATGTCCAGCAGGTTATTATTGACCCTGAGGGTGATTTTGTAACCCTGTCCGAACGTTTTGGGCATGTTGTGGTGGATGCGGCCGAGCATTCCGAGAATGGTCTGCAGAAAGTGGCCGGGCGGGTCCGCGAACATCGCGTTTCTGTTGTCCTGACCTTGGAGCACCAGGAAACAGAACGGCAGCTGCGGTCGGCTGCAGCCTTCCTTGGGGGGCTGTTTGATTCAGATAGAACGTTCTGGTATCCAGCTTTGGTTGTTGTTGATGAAGCGCAGCTGTTTGCGCCATCTGCAGCGGGAGAAATATCGGATGAGGCCCGCAAGGTGTCTTTGGGGGCGATGACCAATTTGATGTGTAGGGGTCGGAAACGTGGCCTGGCCGGGATTATTGCAACCCAGCGCCTTGCCAAACTGGCCAAGAATGTTGCCGCCGAGGCTTCCAATTTTCTGATGGGGCGGACCTTCCTGGATATCGATATGGCGCGTGCCGCAGATTTGCTGGGGATGGAGCGGCGCCAGGCCGAGATGTTCCGTGATTTGCAGAGAGGGCAGTTTATTGCGCTTGGGCCGGCGCTTTCCCGTCGTCCCTTGCCCATTCGCATTGGTGCGGTCGAGACTTCGGGCCGCTCTTCCAGCCCGCGTCTTTTGTCTCCACCTCCTTCGCTGGGGGAGCAGGCCCGCGATTTGCTGATGGCTTCCGAAGGGCATGATACTCGGCATATGTCTTGTGCGCGTATTACCCCTGTGACGACGGAGCCTCCCCCTCCGATATCAGATATGCCGTTGGCGCGTGCCCAAGATGAGGGGCAAGAAATTCGGTCGTCTGTTTTTGCTGAAGCTGGAGAAGCTGACTCCCTTCTGGCCCCTTGCCCTGTTGCTGCACCTGCTCCGGTCCAGGCCGTCAAGCCTATCGCTGAAATTGGACAGAGCGCTTTTTACGACATGGTGCTCCGCGATCTGTTGTCTGATGACGATGCGCCCTATCGTTCAGTCGCCGTCCTGTATCAGGATTTCCTGGTCTGCTGTCGTAGTCATGGTGCCAGCGGTCGGGGCCTTGATCTTCCTGGCTTCCGGCGCCGTCTGGCTGTTGTGCGGGCCGGGTTGACCGAGCGTTGCATGCCGGAAGAGGATTGGAATCGTGTGATGGCGGCTGCAGATCTGATTCCCGAAGATTTACGGGCGTTGTTCCTGATGTTGGCCAAGGCCGCCTTTGAGAAGGGCCCTTGTCCATCCGATGCGGATATTGCCAAGGCCAGAGGCAGCCGGTCATCACGCCGTGCCCGTGGCTTGTTAAGTCATCTGGAGGAACAAGGCGTGATTGTCATTCGTGACGATGTGTACGGGAACCGGGCGATTGCACTGCCGGGTCTTGGTTGGGAAACTGCACCGGGGCATCCGGATGCTGTAGACGCTTAGGCAGCACCTGCCATCGTGTGAGATGACAGGTGCTACATTAGGCCTACTTCTTACGTGTTCCTGACTTTGCCGTTTTACTTTTGGCGGTAACTGTTTTTTTCTTTGTCTCTTTTTTTGCCTTTGCAGCTTTCTTGGTTTTGTCACTTGACCCACCTTCTTTCAGGCCAAGCGCTTTGGCAACGCCAGCCCCGTAGTCTGGATGCACTTTCTTGAAGAGGGCAATCTGGCGCTTTTGTATATCCTTTGGCACTCCATCCATATCTGCCGCAATGTTTTTGAAGAGCCTTTCTCTTTGCCCTTTGTCGAACAGCTCGAACAAGGCGCATGGCTGGCTGTAGTAATCTGTATCCTCACGATGGTTCCAATGATCCGCATCGCCTTCAATTTTCAGCGGCGGTTCGGCATGTTCCGGATGTTCATTCCAGCATCCGAAGCTATTCGGTTCATAGGTCACGCGCCCGGAGTTGATGTTGTCAACGCGCATGGGTCCATCCCGGTGGTAGATCCCATGTGCCGGGCAACGTGATGCATTGACCGGAATTTGATGGTGGTTGACACCCAGCCGATAGCGTTGTGTGTCCCCATAAGAGAAGAGCCGGCCCTGTAGCATCTTGTCCGGCGAGAACCCAATACCGGGCACAACATCAGCCGGGTTGAAGGCTGCTTGCTCCACTTCTGAAAAGTAATTTTCAGGATTGCGGTTCAGTTCCAGCTCGCCGACCTCGATCAGGGGATAATCTTTGTGAGGCCAGACTTTTGTCAGGTCAAAAGGATTGAATCGATATTTGGCCGCGTCTTTTTCCGGCATGATTTGTACACAGAAACGCCAGCGCGGGAATTTGCGGTTTGAAATGGCATCGTACAGGTCGCGTTGAGAGCTTTCGCGGTCCTGCCCGATCAGGGTGGCTGCTTCTGCGGGGTCCAGGTTCTGGATTCCTTGCCGTGATTTCAGATGGAATTTGACCCAGAAGCGTTGCTTTTTGGCATTGATGAAGCTGAACGTATGGCTGCCAAAGCCATGCATATGGCGATATGAACGGGGGATGCCTCGATCACTGAAATCTATGGTCAACTGGTGCAGGCTTTCCGGCAGATGGGAGAAAAAGTCCCACTTCCATGTGGCATTGCGCAGGTTGGTGTGTGGATCGCGCTTCACCACGTGATTGAGGTCGATAAACTTGAGCGGGTCGCGCAGGTAAAAAACAGGTGTGTTGTTGCCAACCAGATCCCAGTTTCCATCGTCAGTATAGAACTTGATGGCAAATCCACGGATATCACGTTCGGCATCGGCGGCACCGCGTTCTCCGGCAACGGTTGAGAAGCGTATGAACAAGTCGGTTTTCTTGCCAACTTTGGAAAAGATCTTTGCTTTGGTGTATTTGGTGATGTCCTTGGTAACGGTAAAGGTGCCATAGGCACCTGATCCCTTGGCATGCATTCTGCGCTCGGGGATAACTTCACGGTCGAAATGCGCCATCTTTTCCAGGAACCATACATCCTGCAACAGGAGTGGCCCCCGGGGTCCTGCTGTCATACTGTTCTGGTTGTTGGTAACTGGTGCGCCCGCTTTTGTGCGTAAGCGGCGATGTGACGTCGGTGTACTGGCCATGGATTCTTCCCCCGAAATCTAGAATGTGTTCTAGAGCGGTAGTGAGAATGAGCGAGGCCATGACCGATGCAAAGAGGCGACAACAGGCGAGAAAATTCATGGAACGTACAGCCATGACTTCTTTTTATGATACCGATAGTTATGAGATGTTACGTCATGCCGTCGTCAGGGCAAATTTTCTGTTCGGAGATATACCGGTTCGTTCTGATGCTGTGACCGCAACACAGTGCGGTACTTAAAAGATGTTCGTGATGTTTTGCGCGACGCAGTTTTGTTCTTCAGGAGTGTTCTTTGGGCATGTTTCCTCCTGCTCGTAGTGTCGTATCCGTACAGTCGCATGTAGCCTATGGCCATGTCGGCAATGCTGCGGCTGTCTTTCCCTTGCAGCGGATGGGATTTGAAGTGTGGCCGGTTCATACGTGTCAGCTGTCCAGCCGGCTTGGTTATCCCGATGTTCGTGGTGATATTTTTCGTCCGGCGCATGTCCGCGATGTTTTGTCTGGTTTGGACAGTAACGGCATTCTTGGGCAATGTTCTGCCATGGTATCGGGTTTTCTCGGACGTGCCGCACTGGGAAAGGTCATTGCAAAGGCCGTTTGTCGCATGCGTGATTGCAACCAAGAAAGCTTGTATGTCTGTGATCCTGTTATGGGAGATGACAATGCTTTCGGAACCGGGGTCTTGTATGCACCTGCGGATATCCCGGCCTTCTTTGCCGATTGTTTGGTACCAATGGCTGATGTTGTGGTTCCAAACCGTTTTGAGCTGGCTCTTCTTGCTGGCATGGATGTTCGTACAGTTGAAGATGCCTTGAAGGCAGCCAAGATTGTTATTGGACGGGGGCCCCGCCTTGTGGTCACGACCAGTCTTCCTTTGCCTGATCCTGGCGAGATTGGTTGTTTGGCTGTAACTGCTGAACAGGCTTGGTTGGTTCGTGTCGAACGTATTCCAGTCAAGGCCAGCATGCATGGAACCGGTGACATTTTCACCGCATTGCTGACCGGTGCCTTGTTACACGATGTGCCTGTTCCTCAGGCAATGTCACATGCGGCATCCTCGCTGCATGCCATTATTAAAGAGACCGTTCATCGGGAAGAGGTGGAGCCTCAACTGATCGTATGCCAAGAATATCTCCTGACACCCCCATACCTGTTTGATTCTGAAAGTCTTGTGTAGTATGCGCCTGTTTCAGGCTGACACAGCATCGGAGGTCTGAGAAGCGGCTGTTTCGCCGGCAATAGATGGATCGCGCAGTACATAGCCACGCCCCCAGACTGTTTCGATGTAATTATCTCCGTCTGATGCTACGGCAAGTTTTTTCCGTAGTTTGCAGATGAAAACATCGATAATTTTCAGCTCTGGTTCATCAATGCCATTGTAAAGATGGCTGAGAAATTGGTCCTTGGTGAGTGTCGTGCCCTTGCGGAGAGCCAGAAGCTCAAGAATACCGTATTCCTTGACCGTCAGGTGTACGGGGTTGCTGTCGATCGTGACGGTATGGGCGTCCAGGTTGACGCACAGCCGCCCTGTTCGCACAACGGATTGGGAGTGACCCTTTGAGCGTCGCACGATTGCCTGAATACGTGCGATCAGTTCTGAGCGGTCGAATGGCTTTGTCAAATAGTCATCGGCGCCGCTGCCAAGCCCACGGACTTTTCTGTCTGGTTCGTCAAGGCCGGACAGGATCAGGACTGGTGTTTCAATCCGCGCAGCCCGCAGCTGCCGGATGACGTCCATCCCGTCCATGTCCGGGAGGACCAAGTCGAGCAAGATGATGTCATAATCGTAGAGCTTGCCGATCTCTAGGCCATCTTCGCCCAAGTTGGTGGAGTCAACAACCCACTGCTCTTTGCGAAGCATGAGTTCGATACTCTGCCGGGTGGCTGTATCGTCTTCTACGACAAGAACGCGCATGGGGCACCCTCATGCTCTGCGCAGATGTCTTGATCCCTGTTCTTTGAATCCGGACATCCGATTAACCCGAGATTAACGATAGAGTGATTGATTGTTACGTGCAAGCACCAAGTGTCTGTGTGCCCGTAGTGTAACAGTACGCAGTGTCTTGTGATTCATGGCGGAAAGATCCTCGTATGCCCATACCGACAAGCAATCTGCTGACAGACATTGCTCGCTTGCCTGATTACAGACTTTTTGGTCGCGTGGTTGCTGTACAGGGGCTTCTGGTCGAAGTTGGAGGCATACAAACATCTGTCTCGGTCGGAGACCGTGTGATGCTCACAAGGCGGGATCAGCACATGGTGCCGGGAGAGATTGTCGGTTTTCGCGATGGTCGGGCACTGCTGATGCCTTTTGGGACCTTGGACGGGATAGGTTTGGGGGCTTGTGCCGAGGTGGTTGCTGCCGCTCCGGCTGTCTATCCGCATGAATCATGGCTGGGGCGTGTCATAACCGCCATGGCTGAGCCTGCAGACAGTTTGGGGCCTTTGTTGTCAGGACCTGTTGCCTATCCGGTTCGGGCCTCGCCGCCACCAGCTCATGCACGACAGAGAGTAGGGGGGAAGCTGGACCTTGGTATTCGGTGCCTGAACGCTTTCACAACGTGTTGCGTTGGCCAGCGTATGGGGATTTTTGCCGCATCAGGCGTCGGAAAATCTTCTGTCATGTCCATGATGGCCAAGTACTCATCGGCTGATGTGATTGTTTGTGGGCTTATAGGAGAGCGCGGGCGTGAGGCCCGGGAGTTCATAGAAGATGATCTGGGGCCTGAAGGTTTGGCCCGCTCTGTTGTTGTGATTGCCACGTCTGATGAGCCCCCCTTGATCCGGCGTCAGGCTGCTTATTTGACCATGGCGGTGGCAGAGTATTTCCGGGACAAGGGTGCCGAGGTCCTCTGTTTGATGGACAGTGTGACCCGTTTTGCCATGGCCCAGCGCGAGATCAGCCTTTCTGCGGGAGAGCCACCGGCCAGCAAGGGGTATACACCAACCGTTTTTGCCGAGTTGCCCAAGTTGCTGGAGCGTGCTGGCCCGGGAGGTCCCGGGCAGGGTAACATAACCGGCCTATTCACGGTTCTGGTCGAGGGGGATGATCACAACGAGCCCGTATCCGATGCTGTGCGCGGTATTCTGGATGGACATGTTGTGCTGGAGCGGTCCATCAGCGAGAGGGGTCGCTATCCCGCCATGAACATCCTGCGATCTGTTTCCCGGACCATGCCCGGCTGCAATACGGAATGGCAAAACCAGTTGATTTCACGTTGCCGCCGGATTGTGTCTGTTTATGAGGATATGAGTGAACTGATCCGTCTTGGTGCCTACAAAGATGGATCCAATGCGGAAGTGGACGAGGCGATAGCCCTGTATCCCCGTATAGAAGCCGTGCTGGGTCAGGGCAAGACTGAGTCCGCAACGCTGGATCAAACGTATGCCGCTCTGGCTGAGGCCGTTGGGTTCGAGATGGCAGCTGATAGCAGATAAAAGGGGAGTCTGTCGTGTCACGTACCCTGAAGGGTCTTGTACGCCTACGTAAGTGGGATGTTGATGAGAAACGTCGCTTTCTGGCGCGTCTGATCGCTTCGGAGGAGCAGCTTATCGCTTTGCTTCTTGCTCTGGAAGAGCAGGGGATCAAGGAGCGTCATGCAGCCGCGGCTGATCCCTTGGGTGCCGGCCTGACCTATGGCGGCTATGTGCGCTGGGCCAAGGAGCGCCGCGAGACACTTGAAAAAACTCTGAAAGACCTTCGTCGGCAGATCAGTGCTGCCCGTGATACGCTGGCCGAGGCATTCAAGGAACTGAAGACCAGTGAAATTGCCGAGGACAACCGTATCGGGCGTGAGACATCCATGCGTGAACGCCAAGAACGTGCCCTGCAAGATGACATCGGTCTTGAGATTTATCGCCGTCGTGGGGGGCGGACCAGTTTATTGACCCGTAAGTAACTCTGTGGTCGGGATTGCCAGTGTGGGACCGTGAGCATCCGGATCATTCAGCATAATAACGTGACGGCTCTTCAGGTTCAGGGCCTCCAGATCCTTGCGGAACAATGCGTCAAACCGGGTCTTCAGGGCTCCATTGGCCAATATGCGGTCCATCCCCGCTTCGAGGCGTTCTTTCAGCCTGTCCTCACCGACTGATACGTAAAGCCACATGGCAATCGGGGTTCGGACCAGTAGTGTTTGTTCGATCGCCAGGTCCGGGTATGTCTGCTTGTAGTGATCAAGTTCACGCATGACTTCGTAGACGCTACGGGACAAATAATCTACCCGACCTATAGACAGGAGATTGTACAGGCCATCCAGATCAGGCCACAGAGTCACGGGCAAATCATTACCTATGAAGATTTTGCTTATATGCCAGTTCCGGCCAGAGGCAACGGCGAAGGCAGCAAGATCATTCAGAGTTTTGACGCCGGAAAACTTGTTCTGCTCACCGGCCCGTATAATGGCAACCCGGTATCCCAGAAGACCCCGGTCCGCAACGTGACTGACCCGCATGAAGCGTTTGTCACTGATCGTACAGCTGGGGAGAAGGGCAACATTGATCAAGCCCCCCTTCTCAAGCTCTGTTTCCAGTCGTGTTCTATCCGAGACCCTGGATTCCAGAACCAATTTCCATGGACCAAAGTCCTGCTCTGTTGCCTGTAGGGCCATCCTCAGCACTTCTACAGACCAGGCAAAGCGGGGATCATCCGGATTTTCCGGGGCAGGCGTCCGCACTTCCATAGGCTCTTGCGCCAGGCAGAGGCCAGATACGGGAAGCAGGGCAACCATCAGCGCAACCATTGCCAACCTCAACATCCGCCATGCCTGACAGGGACTGATGGTCTGGAACATATGCGCTCACCCCTTGTCATGCGATAGAGTGTTGACCGGGTACTCTGGTATTCAGGAAGACCTCAGTAAGTATGGCAAATATACTTACGCAAAACCAGTATACTTGACCAAAATGTGTCACCGGGATCTTTGATCTTATCTCAGGTAGAATTGTATCGGAGAGACAAGCTCAAGAACAGAGCTTTCTGTTCCGGACGGAGGGGGAGGAAGAGGGCTTGCGCGCCTTACCAGATCCAGACCTTCCTGATCCAGAAGCGGGAAGCCCGATGATTCTTCCAGGCCCACGGACAAAACATCCCCCGTTCTGGCAATCCTGAACCGGATAACAACAGTACCTTCCTGATAGCGTGCTTTTGCAAGGCGGGGGTAATGTTTGTGGCGTTCAAGATGTGACAGGATCTGGCCATGCCAGAGCGACATTTTGGCCGCAGCAGAGCTGTCGGATTGTGTTGTGACGCTGGTGTTGGAAGAAGGTGCTTGTTGGCCTGGGGTATCCTGCGACTGGTCCCGTTGTACCGGGTTCTCTTCCGTAGTACGTAATGCAGCAGGCTTGGAATTGGTTTTGCGGCGGCGCGTTTCTGTCCTGGGGGCCGGCTTGGGGAGCGTTACGTCTGCTTCCTGAACGGGTTGCAGTTTTTGCTCTTGCTGGTGTGGTTCTTCTACCGCATGAGATGGTGGTGCAGAGGCTGACGGCGCAGGCAGCATGTCAACAAGCAAAGCTTGCCCTGTGACAAAGCCTGCTGTCGGCTCCGGTGTGATCCAGGTTTCCAGCGCGGCAGCCACAAGAAGGCAGTGAGCCAGAAGCACAGTACCAAAACAGCTCGCCCAGCGATTGAAGGATTCTGGCTCCCATGGCAAGGATGCTGTGTGCTTCCTCACGGATTTTGTCCTTCCTCCACTCCGGTCAGGGCAATTTTCAGATATCCATTGTCCCGCAGTACATTCATGACGGCCATGACTGTTCCGTAATTCACCGCCTTGTCTGCCATAAGAAAAATGCGCTGTTCACGGTTCTGACCGGTTTGGGCATCCAGTGCTGCGGGGAGCATGGCGGTGGACAGTGTCTCGTGCCCCAGAAGAAGGTTCCCGTCGCGGGTCACTGTCAGAAAGACGGGATTGTCTGGTCTGGGTGTTGGTATCGCGGTTGAGGAGGGCAGATCAACGGGTGTGTCAACGGTCGACAGGGGGGCGGCTACCATGAAGACGACCAAAAGCACCAGAACAACATCGATAAAGGGTGTCACGTTGATAGCGTGATTTTCCATCAGTTCATCGCGACTATTATGAACAGGGCCGGCCATGCCTTTTTACTCCGCAGCAGAGCGCGGGATTGCCACCCGGACGGGGGAGGATTGGTGGTTGCGTGGCTGATGAACATCGGGGGAGCTGTCCGAGCGCAGATCCAGCTCACGACTGACCAAACGCAGCATAGTTGCCGACATATTGCCAACAAGACCACGGTACGCCCCTATCGAACGAACCAGCAGATTATACAGGATAACCGCCGGGATTGCCGCTACCAGCCCCATTGCCGTTGCCAGTAAAGCCTCGGCGATACCTGGTGCCACGATCGCCAAGTTTGTTGTTTGTGCTTTTGAAATACCAATAAAGCTGTCCATGATCCCCCAGACAGTGCCGAACAGACCAATGAACGGGCTGTTCGAGCCTATGCTGGCCAGGACACCCAGGCCTGAGGCCATACGTCGCCCGGCATCGGCCTCAATCTGTTCAAGCCGTGAAGATGTCCTGTCTCTGATGCCGTCCTTACCGCTTTCTCCGGACAGGGTGATTTCAATAATGGCAGCTTCGATCATTGTGTGGCACAAGCCGGTATAGTCGCGGAGTGCGGTGCGTGCTTCTTCCGTTGTGCGGCATGCATCCAGTACATGGATGGCACGGGATAGGTCGCGCTTTGCCTTGCGTAATTCAAGGCTCTTTGCCCCCCAAATGGTCCATGTCATAACCGAGGCGAGAGCCAAGCATCCCATAACAGCTTTGACCACGCTGTCGGCAGCCATGAACATGCCGCCCAGCGAAAGATCATGAGGCAGTGCTGAAATGGCGGCTTCAACGGCTCCGGTGGCTTCAGCAGCAGCGGTTGTTGCTTCTGTGGCATCGGTCGCGGACGCTTGGGACAGAAGGGAAAACACACAGAAAAGCGCCACGGCCGACGGGATAGTCAGAAGGCGTATGGTGTCTGTCGAGAATACTTTTGCATTTATTTTATACATTTCAAAAAACCCTGTCCGCCCTGGCGGGGCATTCTGGAACAGCGCTGCCTTGATTCCCGCGCTGTCCGATTGTCCGGAGAGACAGGCACTTTATGGAAAGTGAGAGTCATCCGCAACAAGACTCGTGCCAGCATACACGTCCTGACGGAGATGGGTCCAGCCCATGATCGGGCTTTTTGGCCTGATTCTGCCAGTATGCCTTACTGTAACTATACTTTCTCCTATTCCCTTTGTGTTCCCGTTGTTCGCTCTTGGCGTGGAATATGAACCGGGTTAAGAAACCGGGACGGGACATAGCCTGACATGCCTTCCGGTGTGATAATGCGGGCCCAGTTACCACCGGTATCTGTCTCTGTTACCAGAACCATGGCACCGGCTGCAAGTTCTCCCGTTTTCTGGAAACCTGTCCCCGGTCCGCTGCGTATGGCCAAGCCCGCAGCCATGGTTTCATGCAGCCCCCCCGCTTTCAGGGACGGTGACGACGGGGATACAGAGTCAGTGTTTCCAGGCTTGTCTTTATCAGGCCCGACAAGGGGCGTCTCGGCATCACGGATTGTATTCCAGCTGACAACGGCTGTTACGGCGCCGGCCAGGTACAGTGGCGACAATTGAAGCAGACGGAAAGCGCCAACGCCGCTCCATCGATCCTTCAGTTGGCGGGCCGCCGACTGTGGGGAGGCAGGGACAAGACTATCCGCCATATACTGTTGCCCGACTGTTGTGGCAAATTGCCTGGCCTGCCGCGCGATATTATGGGCCATGTCCCTGTCCTGCCTGGCCAGGAAGGCGCGTGCCTGGTGCATAAGGGCCCGATAGTTACGATCCGCAGGCAGAACTCCTCCCCGTGCGGTTACCCAAAGGGCATGAATGGTATCAACTGCTCCAGATAGGCTCCACCAGCCCAAAAGCCAGTTCCGGATGGAAACCTGCAAGCCGGTTATATCGGCACAGCGGCGACAGTACAGACCCTCGATGCTGGAGTGCAGACTGCGTACCAATGTCCCACGAACCAGTGGAAAAATAACGTAACGCGGCTGTGCTGCAACGCGGCCACAGCGGTCGCACGTGGAGAGAGGAAGAAGGGGAGGGGGGGATGATGTGGACCATGTCCGTTTCCGTCGTTGGTCTTGCGGTTTTTCCTGTCTGGCTTGATTGGCTGAGGGTCTGGGGTCTGTACGTTCGGACTTCTGCTTGTCCCGTGCCCCTGTTCCTGCGGACGCTTGCCGTTTATACTGTGTTTGCTGTTTTTCGGCTGTATCAGTATTCCGGGACAGCGCATCGTATTGCGCCTTTTTCTCGGGGTTGGAGAGAATTTCATAGGCTGCGGTAATGGCATGAAATTTTTCGTGTGCATCCGGGCTGTTGTTCCGATCCGGATGCAGCGCCATGGCCAGCTGACGAAAAGCTGTTTTGACAGCGGCGCCATCCGATCCGGGATCAAGGCCCAGAACGTGGTAATATCCTTTGGGATCACCGGGGAGCTTGGCAGCCATTCCGTACGGTCTCCTCGTATCCTTTGAATCTGTACGGACTGTCTTTCACGTTCTGATCCTTAGTACAGGCATTACATGCATGTCAAATGATCTGCACGTCATGCTGTCCCCGTTTCCTTATACAATCAGACCCGGGCCTGGATCAGGGTGTCCGGGTATGGCATCAGCCGGTCCTGCGAAGGCTGTTGAGACATGAAACAGCAGGCTTCCGACCAGGTTCAGGGCTTGGGATGCATTGGTATGCAAGGCCAGCATGGTGGTTCTGATCTCTGTATCCAAGGGGATGTGCGTGCGGATCAGAAGGTCCAGACGGCGGTCCTTATACAGGTAAAGGCCATCGAATTGCATTGGGCCAAGGCGGGAAAGGTTGAGATTAAGCAGAAAACGGAACCGTTCTCCTTTTTTTGCTTTCGCTGCGTCCTTTTCACTTTCCTGCTCTCCGTCGCGCCTGCTGATAAGGGCAATCTTTTCAATACTGTTTCCATTCAGGAAGGGGAGATTCTGAAGTCTCCAGTCTCCTCCGCCATCTGTAGAGGGGCGTATCATTTCGCGCAGTTCTGCGGAAAGGGTACGGGCACTTTCACGCCCCAAGGATTGTTCAAGAACATCGCGCAGGGTTTCCCCCGGCCATGGGCGCATGCTCCCAACCGGGCGTGATAACTGGCTGAACGCCATAAGGGCGAGCAGCATGCGTCCGTCGCTGGTTGGAAGGTGGCGGAGCAAAGCCTTGATCCCTTCAGGTCCGTTGCTCTGCAGGGCCATGGCCAAGACCCGCTCCATCCCTGGCCAGCCAGGCGCGGATACGGGGCCGGTCTTCATGCTTTCAGCTGATGATATGATGTCTGGGCGAACGGATTGTGAGGTGACCTGCATAATATCCAGCGTAACAGGTGTACCAGCCGGAAGGGACAGGGGACGATCCATGGATAGCAGGCCCATGGGAGTGGCAATAATGGTATGCCCGGAATTGGTATGTGGGGCGATGATTCCGGTTATGGATCCAGGAGTGGGTATTGATGCTCCGGCAGGAACCGCGGATGGAGTGCCCTGCGGCACAGGTTGGGGGACGGAACCTTGCCCTGTCAGCGATCCGGTTTGAGAGGCAGGGACCGGAGAGTGTATGGATGACGGTGCGGGTGCTGCTCCGGCATTGTCGGACGCAATTGGGGTGAGGCGGACCAGAACACTTGTCCCTATTGGCCACGGAGGCAAGGGGGCTGAACTGCGATCAGGAGGAGCCGGGAAGAAACGATCCGGTGCGGCGATAACCTGTGCAGGTATGTGACTGGGCAATGATGTTTGCCATACGGCTGCAGCTGTTGGATTTACACCAGGTCCGGGAGGAGGGGATCCCAAAAGAGTATCAGGCTTGGGGGATAGCCATGGCACAGGGTTTACAGCCATGATGCGGAGCATGACAGCCTGTCCGGGTCGGGCTTCTGTTGTCTCCAGAACAAGACGTGTTCCCGCCGCAAGTGTAATCATGGCGGGCAGCTTGGCTTTTATTTGGCCATAGGGTGTATCAAGAAGAACGTCGTAACGCGATGGCTGTGGCGCGCGAACGACAACGGCCTCGATCTTTGTGCCAGCGGGCAGTGATGCCACCGGAGCAGGGGGAGAAAGAAGGGTTACAGAGCCTGAAACAGATGACGTCTGAGGCAAGGGTGGGCCTGATGGGGGAGGTGGGGGAACATTCGACATGTACGCCCCCTCCCAGTCTTTGCTTACCCTGCCAGCAGACGGTCGGCAATTGCCTCTACATCAACCGCAGCATCGGCCCCCGGGGAGCGCAGCAGAATGGATGTTTGGTTCCGGATTGCATCCCGGACACGCATGTCCCTCCGCACAATCCCAACCAAGGGCGGGCTTATTTTCAGAAACCCCTCGCAGGCCTTGCGCAGGGTTGCGTAGGTGCGTTCCCCTTCACGGACGGAATTGGCGGCGTTGATGACAACCCGGATATCCGCATTTGGACGCTCCATGGTCGTTACCTTGATAAAGGCGTAGGCATCGGTCAGCGATGTTGGTTCATCCGAGGTAATGACCAGAATGGTTCCGGCAGCCCGTGAAAGCTGGCGTATGCTTTTTTCTACCCCAGCCCCCAGATCGATAATTACTTTGTGGTATGCCGGGGCGGCCAGTTCAAGGTCTTCGGCCAGTACCTGCAGACGCGAGAGCGGAATATTCGCCAGCGAACCAGATCCGGAACGACCGGCGAGAACATCAAACCCCCCGCTTTGATAGGGCGTAAAGGCCTGGTTCAGGGTTACGCGTCCGGTGATAACACTGGCCAGGTCGTAACGCGGCATCAGCCCAAGCTGAATATCCACGTTGGCAAGCCCAAGATCTCCGTCAAAAAGCAGGGTCTTGCGTTTGCGCATGGCAAAGGCGTGCGACAATGTGATCGAGAACCATGTTTTACCGACCCCGCCCTTGCCGGATGCAATGGCAATAATATTGCTGCTGTGCCGGCCCGGAGCCGATGGTGCAAGAACGGGCGCCTGTCCGTAATCGGTTTGAAGAGTCATCCGCGGGCCTCACTCATGTCATTTCCTGTTTCTTGAATATCCGCCCCGGCGTGGATGGCGAACATTGGCCTGGTATCCTGATCCGGGTCGGGCAGGTCCACGGGATCCTCCTGCTCGTCCATCAGAGTTGGAGTATCTTGATTCCACGAGGTTTTCTTCTGTGGTGGTGTTGCAGGTCTACGGCTGGCCCAGTCATCAGGAGCAGCCGTCAGCGAGTTGTCTCCTGGCGGGACCAGAAGGCGTGCCATGGAGATTGGATTGATAGGGCACAATCCATTGGCAACATGTGGATTGATGCTGACATCGCAGAACATGAACTGCCCGGAATCGGCTGCAGCAAGAACGGCCCCCAGCCGTCGTGTCATGTCCAGACGGGTTGCCAGAATGCGTGTTGCTCCCACCGCTGCGAAGGCTTCAGCGACTTCCGTTGCTTCCACAGGGTCCCCCCCCGCCGCCAGAACCAGTACGGGTTCCACCTCTATGGCACGGGTCAGGCCACGCAGAAAACCCATGTCTTCCGGGCTGAACGGATTAAGGCCCGGGGTGTCAATGTAAACAAGGTCGCTACAGGCCGCAGCCTCTGCAACCATCGTTTCCAGGCTGGTTATGCCGCGTGCTTTCTTGAGTTCAACGCCCAGGATATTGGTAAAGGCAGATAATTGCTCCAAGGCACCGGCCCTGACAGAGTCCGCTGTTACAACAGAAACAGAGCGGCCTGCAATACGCGCCCGTGCGGCTAGTTTGGCTACCGTGATTGTTTTGCCGGTCCCCGGAGGACCAACCAGCATGACTGGTACTGGCGAGCGTTTTGCAGGCAATGCGGCAAAAGCAAACAGTTCATCCAGGGCGCCGGCCGTTGCCAGTGTGGGGTCATCGGTTCCAATGGCCTTTGCTGCGGCCACAATACGTTCTGAAAGGCGGGGCAGGACGCCGTGATAGGATAGGCATTCGCGGATTGTTTCGGTCAATACAGAGGGCGGTGTCCCCAAGGCAAGGTATTCGTTGATTTCCTCGTCCGGTGCGGTTTCCTCCAGTGCTGCGGTGATGCGTACACCCTCACCACCATTGGCTCTCTGGGTTGAAATGATGATGGCATCATCACCCAGCTCTGCCCGTATCATGGCCATACCTTCAGCCATCGAGGGTGCTGTATAATATTTCATCCGCATGGCATGCCTCCCCACTTGGAGGAGATATGTGCTTTATATGGGGAAACGCGGTCTGCCATCATACCTGCCCCAGTGTTTTGATACGAGCTTTGGGATGGATTTCGTTCTGACTCATCACCATGGTCATGGGACGGAAACGTTCGATGATTGATCGCACATAGGGCCTGATCATCGGACTTGTTAACAAGACCGGGGTTTCCCCCTGCATGGCAAAGCGTTCAAAGACCTGTCGCACACCGTTGATAAACTCGTGAAGCGTGGATGGTGGCATAGCCAGCTGGCGCTCTTCACCCTGACCGACCAACGCTTCAGCAAAGTTCTGTTCCCACTCTGGCGACATCGTGACCAAGGGGATAACCCCTTCTTCATCGGTGCAGGCATCGCACAGCTGGCGGGCCAGCCGCATGCGGACGTGCTCTGTCATCATTGTCAGATTCCGGCTGATTCCCGATGCCTCGGATATGCCTTCCAGAATAGTTGGCAAATCACGAATCGAAACCCGCTCCGCCAGAAGATTTTGCAGAATCCTCTGGATCCCGTTGATGTTGATCTGGTTGGGGACAATGTCGGCAATCAGTTTCTGATGATCCTTGTCCAGCTCATCAAGGAGCTTTTGCGTTTCGGCATAGGACAAAAGTTCCGCCATGTTATCGCGGACAACTTCGGTCAGGTGTGTGGTGATGACCGTTGCAGGATCAACAACCGTGTAGCCCCGGAACAGGGCTTCCTCGCGATTGGAGCTTTCAATCCACACAGCAGGCAGACCAAAGGTCGGCTCGCGTGTTTTTTCGCCGGGCAGCGTTATGTCTTCGCCACGCGGGTCCATGACCAGCAGCATGTTGGGGCGCAGATCACCGGTCCCAGCTTCGACTTCCTTGATAAAAAGCGCGTATTCATTGGCTGCAAGCTGCATGTTGTCCTGGATACGGACACTGGGCATGACAAATCCCATTTCTGTGGCCAGTGCGCGGCGCAGGGCCTTGATCTGGTCTGTCAGCCTTTGGTTACCCCCGGCAGAGATCATGGACAACAGTCCATACCCAAGCTCGAGACGAACCATATCAATCCGCAGGGCGCTTGAAATAGGCTCTTCTGCGACCGGTGCGGCCTCACGTTCGGCTTGGGCGGCCATCTCTGCCGCATGCATGGCGGCTTTGTGGTGGCGATGATCCGTAAACCATGCGGCTCCGCCGGTTATGCCTGCAAGAAGCAGAAAGGGCAGGGCCGGTGTGCCCGGAATAACAGCCAGAAGACCTGCAACAGCCGATGACATGCCCAATGCTTTTGGATACTGCGTAAACTGGCTTCCTAAAGCCACTTCGGTACTTTCGCTCAGCCCTGCCTTGGAAACCATCAAGCCGGCGGATACTGAAACAATCAGGGCCGGGATCTGGCTGATCAACCCATCCCCGACGGTCAGACGGGTATATGTGTCGGCAGCGACCGAAAAGCTCAGATTGTTCTGGGCCATGCCGATGATCATGCCACCCATGATGTTGACGGCCGTAATGATCAGGCCGGCAATCGCATCGCCTCTTACGAACTTCGAGGCACCATCCATGGCCCCGAAAAAGTCTGTTTCTTTTTGCAACTCACGACGGCGGGCGATGGCTTCGCGTTCATCAATGACCCCGGCAGACAAGTCCGCATCAATAGCCATTTGCTTGCCGGGCATGGCGTCCAGGGTAAACCGGGCCGTGACTTCAGCGATACGGGTTGATCCCTTGGTAATAACCATGAAGTTAACAAGAATAAGGATCAGGAAGACAATTACCCCGATGACGAAGTTTCCACCCATGATGAAGCCACCGAAGGCTTCTATGACATGACCGGCAGCATCGGTGCCCTGATGCCCGTATTGCAGGATCAAACGGGTTGATGCCAGATTCAGGGCCAAGCGAAGCAATGTTGTCATCAAGAGAATGACCGGGAAGCTGTTCAGCTCCATGGCCTTCTGGATGAAAATCACGGTCATCAGGACAAGAACAGACAGGGTCAGGGACAGAGCCAGGGCAATATCCAGAAGCCATGGTGGCAGCGGAATGATCAGGATGACCAGTGTTGCGGCAATACCAATAGCCAGGAACAAGTCACCACGCAGCGCCGCCCGTTTGAGGAACGCCGCCCCGCCGTTCATGGCACCGGACAAGCCCGCTGTTGCTGTCGCCTCTGTCGAAGAGGGATCAACGCGGTCTGCCGTTTGCAGGTGTGTTGCCTGTTCTGCCATGCGTTTGTCAGTTCCCGCGCAAAGAGTGTGTTGAACTGTTCTAGTTTCGAAAACCTGATGCTATTTCACAATCAGGCTGGAACATCGGCCTCCCCACCTGTTGGTGGCGGGACCGGAAGCCCTTGATCAGTGTACAGCCTGAGTTTGTTGCGAAGAGTCCGGATCGAGATCCCGAGAATATTGGCAGCGTGCGTCCTGTTCCCCAGCGTATGGCGCAGGGTATCGATGATCAGGTCCCGCTCAACATCAGCGACGGTCCGTCCTACCAAGGTTCCGATACTGCCGCCCGGGTTGGGTACATTCTCCCCGTCTTCCGTCAGAAGAATGGCGTCACGGTCAATTGTGTCGCCGCGTGCCAGAAGAACAGAGCGATGGATCGTGTTCTCAAGCTCGCGGACATTGCCCTTCCATATGTGCCGCTGTAAGGACTCCATCGCATTGGCCGCAATGGGGCGGGCCGGTACCTTGTTCAGGGACGCATACTTTTCTGCGAAATGCTTGGCGAGAATCTCGATATCCCGGGGGCGGTCACGGAGTGGTGGAAGAGACAGCGTCACGACGTTCAGGCGGAAGAACAGGTCTTCGCGGAATGTGCCCTTGCGTACTTCTTCCTGAAGGTTGCGGTTGGATGTTGCCAGAATGCGGACATCAACCTTGACGGATTGGTTGCCCCCGACGCGTGTCAGTTCCCGTTCCTGAAGAACGCGCAGCAGTTTGGCCTGAAGGCGGACGTCGATTTCCGATATTTCGTCCAGCAGCAAGGTACCGCCGGTGGCTTCCTCAAACTTGCCGATACGTCTGGCAATGGCACCGGTGAAGGCCCCCTTCTCGTGGCCAAAAAGCTCTGATTCAAGAAGATTTTCGGGAATAGCGGCGCAGTTGACAGCAACAAACACACGGTTTGCCCGTCGTGACTTCTGATGGATGTGTCGGGCAACCAGTTCCTTGCCTGTTCCGGACTCTCCGACGATCAGGATGCCGGCCTCGGAAGGAGCAACCTGATTGGCCAGGTCCATGATTTTTTGCATGGAGGGGTCACGGAATATAATGGTGTTGTCCTGCTGCACAACGGCGGCAAGGACAGCGGCAATCAATTCCGGATCAGGAGGAAGGGGGACGTATTCCTTTGCGCCGGCCCGTATTGCCTCCACGGCTGCCTTGGTATCGGTAGAAACGCCACAGGCAACGACGGGCACAGATATGCGTTCGGATTCAAGGCTGGCGACAAGAAGACGGATATCCAGCCCGATATCAACCATCATCAAATCAGCACCATGGCCACCACGCAGTTGGGTCAGCGCAGCGTGAATATCGTCGGCCTGACTGACCTTGGCGCCACGGCGCATGGCAATCTGGCTTGCCGCACCAATCTGTCCGCCCAAGGAGCCAACAATCAACAAACGCATTCGTACAATCCCCCACTACAAAACAGACACGACCCAAGGCTGCTACCGCACTATAGAACGGCAAATGTCAAAAAAATCTTATCCTCCTGCCGGTTGTCGGATCAGGTCGGCGTGTATGGGCAGCCGCTGACCAGGGGGCAGGATACTGTTGAAGTGCAGTTCCAGTTGCGATGGACTCTCCCTGCGTTCAATCGACAGGACTGTTGTCAGCCATATCTGGTGCACCAAGGCTTCTTCCTGACCATTTCGTTCCAGCCGTGACCCAAGGGGGCCAAGGATCATGTAGGCCATGACGGCACCGTAGAAAGTGGTCAGAAGGGCAATTGACATCCCCGGTCCTATTGCGGCCGGATTATCCAGATGCCCCAGCATTTGTACCAAGCCAATCAGGGTTCCGATCAGTCCCATGGCAGGGCTGGTCTCTGCTGCGCGCCGCAGGACGCAGACCGCTCGGTCACTGTGAACCCGGCTTGAGGCGATATCTGAAGAGAGAATACGTGCAATTTCATTTTCGGCTGTACCGTTCAGCACAAGCTGAAGCCCCTTGTGCAGAATCTGGTCGCGATGCAGGGAATTCAGAACAACGCCGCGTAGTCTCAGGATGCCATGGCGGTGTGTATATTCGGCGATACGAAGCATATCGAGCGCCACATCCTGTGGGGCGGGCATCTTGTATCCAGCCGATCGACCCAGTTCGCGTAGTGTTTGCCGTATATCAGCCCAACTGAAGCTGGTTGCTGTGATCAGTATGGTGCCACCCAACACAATTAACAGGCCCGACATGTCGACAAATGACAATGGCGAGCCGCTGGCTGCAATAGCCATCCCCGTAAGGGCAACAGCACCCAGTATGCCCGAGAGTGTTGCAACATCAACGCCCCGGGGTCGGCTTGTGTAGTCATCCGAGGAGTCCGGCAGGCTTTCCTGTATGTTACCGCTTTCGGCCATCAGGTCTGGTCCTTGATGCACATTGAGGGATGTATCAGGTACGGTCTGTCTTGATAATTTCTGTCATGGTAATGCCGAGCCTATCTTCGACGACGACAACCTCTCCACGAGCGACGAGGCGATTGTTGACATAGATGTCAATAGCTTCCCCGACTTTTCGGTCCAGTTCTACAACGGCTCCGCGCCCCAAGCGCAGCAGGTTGTTGACCTGCATGGATGACTTTCCGAGAACTGCGGACACTTGTACCGGGATATCGTAGACAGCCTCAAGATCAGCGGCCGAGCGTGGTTTATCCGGAAGTTCCTCGGCAATCTCCATATCGTCATCTTGTTGGCCGGTTTCATCTTCTTCCTCCGGCATTTCATCCAGTTCAAGATCATTGTCAGCCATGACAAGCGTTCCTCCCTGTTTACGCTTCGGGTTTCAGGTCTTCTGTCGGATCTGCATCCGCAGCTTGTTGTGTTATCTCGCTTGCTTTCATTATTTCAGCGTCTTCACCTGTATTTGTGTTTTCACTGATGATGGCCTCGGATTGCACGGGTTTTGGTTCGACCAAAGTGGCCTGTTCAGGGGCTTCGCTCATCATGTTCTCTTGTTCCGGATGAGTTTCTTGCTGTATGGAGACCGTTGTCACAGGCTTGTCCGGAGGCGTGTACCATTTGGCCGGATCAATATCGGGCCAAATGTCCTCGATTGTCTTGGTTATGGTATCGGCTTCCCCACTATGGGACAGGTGCCCGGGCTCCAAGGCTTGCCCCTGCTGGAACAGCGGAATATTCCGTTGCATCAGGGCATCTATTTCATCAAGCGCCTTGGCCATGTTTCGCTCTGCGCCACCATCGGCCCACTCAACCCGGGCATCAGTGGGAAGCATGACGGAATCACCCAGCAGAACCATACGTCCCTCGAAACCCGTTTTGCTGATTGTTTCAGTCAGACGTTTGCGGAGGAGATCCACCATTTTCGGGCTGGTATGGATCAGGATACGGGGTTGACCGATCAAATCTGGCAGCAGGAACTGCACAAGGCTGGTAATCTCCCGTATGGCATAATCGTCGGCTGTATGTGGCAGCAACTTCCGGCAAATCGTGTGTACAACCTGGATGGCTGCAGATGTGGCCGCATCAGCAAGAGGGTCTGTCTTGCTTGCAAGAGCAGTCATTGACTCTGCGCAGCGATTTAATGCCTCGGCTACAAATTGCTCCACGGATGCGGCCGCTTCCTGAAGGGCAGCAGCGTGGCCGGCGACATAGGCTTCTTCGCGGGCAAATTCGAGCTCTTCCTGACTGAAAACAACCGGGGGCGGCTCTTCTGGTTCTGGCGGCAGTTCCGGCTCTGGCTCTGGCGGAGGTTCGCTGATCAGGAGTTCGGAAAGAACAGGCTGTCGCTCCGAAGGTGTCGGTTCGTCGAAACGGACATCAAAGGTAAATTTGCGGACAGTCGGCGGGGCCATGAAGTACTCCGGGGATCAGGCAGGGAAAGGAATCAATAGACCAGTTCGTCGTCTTCCTTCCCTTCAGAGATGACAATCTGCCCGGAATTGGCCAGCTCCTTGGCCAGGACAACAATAATATTCTGCGCTTCGTCCACTTCGCGCAGACGGACAGGGCCCATGGCATCCATGTCATCACGCAGCATCTTGCCGGCGCGCTCGGACATATTCTTGAAGAACAGGTCTTTCAGACCATCCGAGGCCCCCTTCAGGGACAGGGCCAGCTTGTCCTTTTCCACATGGCGCAGCAAAGTTTGAACGCCGGCTGCATCCAGGCGGTTGAGATCCTCGAACGTGAACATGAGTTGCTTGATCTTTTCCGCACTTTCGCGGTTACGCTCTTCAAGGGCACCCATAAACCGGGCTTCAGTGTTGCGATCAAGGTTATTAAAGATGTCGGCCATCATTTCATGCGCATCGCGGCGTTGTGTCCGCGCCAGGTTCGACATGAATTCGGTCCGCAGTGTCTTTTCAACACCATCCAGAACTTCTTTCTGGATGGCTTCCATGTGCAGCATGCGCATGATGACTTCCAGCGCAAAGGGTTCGGGCAAAAGGCCCAGAACTCTGGCACCGTGATCCGCCTTGATCTTAGAAAGCACAACGGCAACGGTTTGCGGGTATTCGTTCTTCAGATAGTTTGCCAGCACCTGTTCGTTAACGTTACCAAGCTTGTCCCACATGGTACGCCCTGCGGGACCACGAATTTCCTCCATAATGGATTCCACGCGGTCTTTGGGCAGGGTTTTCATCAGCAGGCGTTCTGTCGTGTCAAACGAACCAACCAGCGACCCGGTGTTGGAGATGGCATCGGCAAATTCCACAAACAGGCGCTCGACAAGGGCCGCCGAGACGGTACCAAGGTTCGCCATGATCTGTGAAAGTTCCTTGATCTCGTCGTCATTCATCATTGAGAACAAGCGGGTTGAATGCTCGTCACCCAAGGACAGCAGAAAGATGGCCGCTTTCTGTGGTCCGGTCAGGCTTCTGTAATCTTCTTTCAGGCGCCCCACGGTGCCTTCTCCTCTGTCAGGTATGCATCAACAGGCCAGAACATGTGCATGCCCGGGCACAAGCCCAACCTCTATGCGGCCTCCTGGTACAGCCAGTTACGAATGATCGACACGGCCTCTTCCGGATGCTTGTCGACAATCTCCCCGATCTTGCGCAGGGATGATGCTTTTACGCGGCCCTCAACCTTGTCGATATCAATCAGCTCGTCAGAAATGTCCTCTTCCTCCGGAATGGGCGCTGGGCCGGACAGCTGCGCATTGGGCATTCCATCTGCGGTCAGCAGCTGGTTGTCTTCGCTTGCTGCCATGCCCTCGAAGGCCCGTGCCACCAAGGGACGCACTACCATCAGGATGATCAGGATCGCAACAATCGCAACACCAAAGCTTTCAGCCATACGCATGACTTCGGGTTTGGTGAAACCCATGAACATCCACGGCGCTTCCAGATCGGCCTCGTCCAAAGCCTGGAACTGCATGTTGACCAGCTCAACCTGATCGCCGCGCGCGGCATCGAAACCAATGGCCGAGCGTACAATAGCAGCCAGCTTGTCCATTTCTTCGGCGGGACGAGGCTGGAATTGCCTTTCTCCATTGTCCCCTGTGCTGTAAATGCCGTCAACAAGGACTGCGACAGACAACCGCCGGATTTGGGGGCCTTCCTTGACTTGGTTGGTAACCTTCCGGGAAATCTCGAAGTTTGTTGTTTCCTCGGTCCTGTTTTCCCGCGATGTGGCGGCAGGCCCACCGGAGGCCGTTTGTGCATTGGGCAAATTATTGGCAACGCTGACATTGCCAGGATCATTTTCCGATGATTCGTTGCTTTCCTGACGATTTACGGTAGATCTTGCTACCTGGGCTTCTGGATCGTAGATTTCTTGGTTGGTCACAACTTTGTCAAAATCGATATCGGCGCGGACTTCGGCCCGAATCTTGCCCAGCCCCACGACATTTTCCAGAAGCTGTTCCAGGGAGCGTGCGAGTCGTGCTTCTTCCCTGCGGCGCATCTCTTCCTGGGTATTGAGCTTGGCGACGCCTTCATCTTCCATACCCGGTGTCAGAAGGGTTCCCCGATCATCCACGATAGAGATCCGTGCTGGTTTCAGGCGCGGCACCGAGGCGGCGATCAGGCGCTGTACGGCATTGGCTTGTTCACGGGACAGGCGGCCACGATGCATTTTGATGAAGACGGCAGCAGATGGATCCTGCGTTTCGCGGGTAAATACCTCCCGCTTGGGCATGACGAGGTGTACGCGTGCCGCCTTGACTCCCTCTATAGCCATGATGGTCCGTGCCAGCTCACCTTCCAGTGCCCGCACTTGATTGACGTTCTGCATGAAGTTGGTGGCGCCCAGACTGTCCATTTGGTCGAATACTTCGTAACCAACGGCCCCGCCTGTTGCAGATGCTTTTTCGGCAAGTTGTACCCGAAGTTTAAGAACCTGGCTGGATGGTACCGCAATTTCAGTACCGTTGTTGCGGAGCTCAAAAGGGACTTTCTGGCTTTCCAGCTCGGAAATAATGGCTTTTGCATCGGCTGTAGACAAATCGCCAAACAGGCGTTCCATAGGCGGTGTGCCCAGACGTGTGGCAAAATAAACAAGAAAGCCAAGAAGGCCGATTGCGACGCCAGCCAAGGCAGCCAAGCGTGCCGGTCCCAGATTACGCATTTGCTGAACAAATGAGTCCACAGTCCGCTTCCCGCCAAGCCATATCCCGGTTTATGCCCGAGACTGTACGTTTCTGAAAACAAGGGCAAGATCACCCCTGCACCCGTACTCAGGAGGCTATGCTGTGACGGTGAACAACCGGTTAATACCGGGCAATTTTTGCCTGGCATGATGGCTTTCCGGACAAGAGAAACGGGGCTACAGGAAAGCTCCGTGACGCAAAAGCCCGGAGCTTTCCTGTAGTTACCAGCACAGACAATCTGCACACATAATATCAGTCAGGATCATCAGCGCTTGATGTTGACCAGTTCATCCAGCATCTGGTCGGTTGTGGTAATGATTTTTGATGCTGCTGAATAAGCTCTCTGTGTCGTGATCATCGTGGTGAATTCTTCCCCCAGATCAACGGTCGAAGCCTCCAGAGATGCACCGGATACAACGCCGGCTGTTCCGCTTCCCGCTTCGCGCAGGGTTGGCAGGCCGGACTGGCTTGTTTCCTGGAACACGTTGCCGGTTTGGCTGTTCATGCCATTTGGGTTCACAAACGTGGCCAGCGGGATCATGAAGATGGGAATGGTGACCCCGTTGTCAAACCGGGCTGTTACAACGCCATCTTCCCCGATTGTCAGACCGGCAAAGTTACCGAATTTGTTACCGTTTTGGGCAACCTTGTTCAGCTGATAGGCCCCGGCTTTTTGCTGCATGGCTTCGTTAGGGCTGTTGTAGTTGCCCAGAAACAGGGCAATACCGGGGCTGCCACCTGTTAGTGGCGTTGACCCATCCATATTCAGGGCCCCGTTGGCCCAACCAACACGAACCCGCAGGCGGGGGTCAACCGCTGTTGTTTCATCCGACCCGTGCAGCTCATTGATGGTACCATCCCCATTGAACTTGACCGCAGGCGGCTCACCCCCGGTGGGCTTGATCCACGACATGCTGGGGCCAAGGGCTGGTACGGTAAAGACAGTGCTCTGGAGAACGGATTTCTGGTTGTTGATGTCTTCCAGTGCCGATGCATCAACAGAAATTTCCTGACCGGGTATGGCCGAGAACTGGCGGAACATAATGCCGTTTTCCCCTGCCACCCGGATAGCCAAGTTGGCAGGAGGAGAGGGCGGAAACCGGCCAGAAGCATCATTCAGCGAAGCGGAGGATGCCGTATTGACAATTTTTCCAAGAATATCAAGGATCTGGCTCAATGATTTACCGGTGGTGTTAATGACGAACTCGTTGTTTGCAACACCGGGTGTTATATCGCTGTAGGCCCCGCTTGTAATATTTCCGGTGCCTGTCCCGATAACCAGGGACGACTGGATTTGTGCCCCGACGCTGGTTACCCAGTTCCCCGGGCCAAGGCGGGTGCTGAAGTAGGATTGCGCTGTCTGGGCAATCTGGTTGGCAACCGCATTGGCAGTGGCCAATCCGCTGACATCAACTTCTGTGGCGTTACTGGCTGGGCCAGGGTTACGCACTGTGAAAGTAATCCCGCCTATCTGTAGTGTATCGCCGTTAACGGGCAAAGTTGCCCCGATGGTGGTCGTATTGGCCGTGGTTCCGTTATCTCTGTACCCGCTGGTGGCGTTTGTTGTGCTGAAGCGGAATGTGTAGTTGTTCCCGCCTAGGGTCATTGTCATGGTTTTGCCATCAGCGGGGATATTGCTGAAATCAATCCGCCCTGCAGCGAAGTATACGCGCTTGGCGTCTGTCTGGTCATCCAAGGTCAGGTATGTGGTTCCTTCCGGCGGCATTGCCTCGTAGTCCCACTGGTTTTGTCCCCGCTTGATCCATGAAAAGTTCAGGTTATGGCTGTTCCCGAGGCTGTCAAAGATCGGGGCGTTTGTTTTCTCGGTAGCGCCAACCAAGGCGCCGGATGGCAGGTTTGCTGCGATGGACAAGATCGAGGTTGCCCGTGCAGTCCCCCCGATGCTGCTGAGATTCATAGGCTGCAAATTGACATTATCAATGGCGTTGTCGTTCATATAGTACGTTTCGCCAAGGTTGTTCTTATACGATTTCATATAGGTATTGCCGTCTTTGACAACGGTAGCTGCGCTTAACGATCCATCCCAGTTTTCCAAGGGCCATCCTTGCAGATAGTAACCGCCAACGTTTTGCAGGTATCCGTCTTTATCGATCTTGAAGGAGCCGGCCCGGGAATACCCGAAACCAGTTGAGTTCAGGGCCTGCTTTGACACGACAAAGAAGCCGGCACCAGATATGCCGACATCGGTTGAGGAGGTGGAGGATTGCAGAAGCCCCTGTATGTCAACCCCAGTGCGGGGGCGTGACTGCACACCGCCGGCGCTGTAGGAAGTTGACGAGACCTGACGGGTCACAAAGGTGGAAAAGTTTGTCTTTGTCCCCTTGTATCCGATCGTGTTGATGTTTGTGACGTTGTCGGCAATTGCCCCCATGGCCGTAGACTGGGCGGACAGGCCGGACACACCGGCAAACAGGGCTCCGTACAGCGACATTGGTTGAACTCCTTGCTTCTTGCTCCATCCCTTTTTGCCTCTGTTCGGGACGGAAGATCACTCTTTCTGCTTTCTGACTGCTCCGGGGCGGATACTGTGTCCGCTCATGTGGACAGTCTTTCTTTGTCCTGCACCTACACGCCTGCCGCTGCCAGGATGGCAGAAACCGGAATGGTTGATGTGCCCATCACGACCATTGGTGTGCCTCCGGCATTGCTGACTGCGGTTACGGTTCCAAAGGTTGTGGTGGCAATATTCTCCAGCAAGGTTTCTCCTTGCTTGGCTGTGACCCGTACAGAGTAGGGACCGTCTTCCAGAAGAACCCCCTCGTCATTGGTACCATCCCATTCCAGGGTATGGTTTCCGCTTCCGGTACGACCGTCCAGGGTCCGGACAACAAATCCGTCACTGTCCACAATGCTGATTGTTGTGTTGTCTGCCATTGACGGCAGTGTATACCCCAGTCTGGCCTTGCCATTTTGCAGGGTCAGCATATTGCTTCTGACTTCGACGCTTTTGCCCACGTAACCAAGGGCAGAATCCAAGGAGGCATTCTTGCCGTCCCATGTGGCAGAGATGGACAGGATCTTGGAAATTGGCACACCCGCCTTGTCCATGACCAGAAGCACCTCACCATCCTTGCTGGTGACGCCTGTGACCTTGCCAAAGGCCGTGGACCACGTTTCAACAGATCCCTTGTCGCTTGTGGCCGTGATGGCAAGGTTATAGGTTCCGTCGGGCAGCTGGTCGCCGTTGTCGTCTTTGCCATCCCAGCGGAAGTCGTGCATCCCGGCCGATGTTTCACCATTGAAGGAGCGGACAACGCGCCCGGTGGCGTCCTTGACCAGAATACCAACCTGTTTGGCCGCTTCCCGCAGGCCGTATGCAAACCGACCCTTTCCATCCTGAAGGGGAACCTGGTTGCTTTCTGCTTCCACATAATTACCGATATAGCTGACAGCTGTTGCGGCCAAGCTGGCATTCTGCGCAGCGACCAGTTTATCGAGTTTCTCGTTTTGTGACATTTGCTGTTCAACTTGTGCAAATTGAACCAGCTGCTGGGTAAATTCTGTTGAATCCATCGGCGACAGGGGATCCTGATGCTTCAGCTGACTGGTCAGAAGCGTCAGGAATGTGTTCAGGTCCTTGGCCAGCTTGTTCCGTGATACATTCTCTTTCCCACCATTCTCTTTGGTGAGCTGCTGGTAAAGAGCCTGATCATGGGCCGAAGCACTTACCGATGGCATGGTCTTTCTCTCCGTCCAGATCTAGATACGGACATCAACGCCGCCGCGGGCTGCGGCTGCTGTTCTGCGCAGGCTTTCGATGTCCGGTGCTTCTGCAAGGTCATCGTCTAGGGAGTGACGGTGAGGATCATAAGGGGTACCGGCTCCTTGGCGTCCGCCGTCATTCTGATCGGCTTGCCGTGGGTTTCCTTCACCACGCAGGGAGAAATTCAGGCTGCCGCTGTCTGTCTTCAGCCCTGAGTCCTGCAGGGCACGTTCCAAGTTGCGGGCATCTGCCTTGAGAAGGTCCAGCGCATCCCGGGTCTCCGCGACAACATGCGCGCTGACACGTCCTTCATGGACTTCCAGACGTATATCAACTTTTCCCAGCGTTTCGGGGCGCAGCTGTATGCGAATGGTATCACCGTTGATGGCCCCTTTGGTTATCTTGAGCCGGATCTGCTCGACCGGACTGGGGTCAGGTGTCTTGGGTGTTTGTGTCGGTCTGAAAGTAGACGTAGTTCTGGATGCTTCGCGCTGCTGCTGGGTTGTTGCACCAGTTGCTTGTGCGGATGTTGCCTTTGAGCCTGACGCGGCTTCGGCATTCTGTCCGGATGATGCGTCAAGGGTCGTGCGGAAGGAGGGTGTCGATGTACTGGTTGTTCCGGCTAGAGCTGAACCGCCGTTCTGGAGGCTGTTCCCTTGCGGAAGGTGTTGTGTTGTCTTGCCATTCTGGCCTGTTCCGTCGCCGTTGTTGCCATTCTGGCCGGTCGTTCCTTGATCTGATGCCTGTGATGCCAGTGTCCAGGATTCTCCCTTGGTGGACTGGCTGAAATCATGTCCTTGGTAGCGGGCTTGCCCATCGCGGGCTTCTGCCCGCACGGTTACTTTTATACCCCCCTCTACAGCACCTCCGACGGCAGCCTCGATGCCTTCGGACTGCGCGATATTGGCTGTCCGGAGATCTTGTGGCCGTATCTGGTTCTGCTTTGCCTCTTTTTGATCGGTGGGTTCTGTGGTTGCAGCCTGTAAATCAGCAACGGGGTTTATCGGTCCTTGGCGTACAGACCCATCAACCAGACCATTACCGGCCTGTTGTGGCCCGTTTAGTTTGACCTGCGCCCCTGCGTTCACACCCAGGGACTCATCACCCTCTGATGTGGCAACAAAGGACATTGCCTGTGTCTGCGAGACCAGCGGAACCAGTGCTTCCGTAGCCCTGTCCTTCCCTTCCGACCTATCCGAGGAGGAGGACTCAGTCTCACTCCTGCTGGTGTTGTTTTTGCGCTCGGTATGGGTAGAGCCTGTTGAGGCCCGTGCTTCATCCCGTTCTCCTGCCGTCCGTCGTGGCTCTGTACGTTGACGTACGCTCCGCTGGGATGGTTCAGGCCGCTCGGCGCGTTCAATGGTGCGTGTTACGGAGTGGGCCGCCGTCAGGGTATCGGCAGACTGGATCAATTTCTCACGCAGGGCATCCGTGCCATCCGTCAATGCACCCTTGGCCAGAAGAGCGGCAAAGTCCGGGGTCTCTCCATCAAGGGAAGGTGTGGCATCCGGGTTTGCCGGATTGCTTGACTGATTCGAAAGCGCTTTCGTTTTGACCGCTGACACATCCATTGTTGGCTATCCCTGACTTTGTTGTCCCATTTATCTGTCGTCCCGGGGCAGACAGGTGCTCCCACCACCAGTGCAGCAAATGGTGTGCCAGATCAGTTTTGGGCTGTCGCGGGGGCTTCTTTTATGTTTGGGCGGTTGTTGTGGTTCGCCTTGGCGTACGACGCGGTAAATATTGCCGCCTGATGGGGTATCTCCTGCCGACCTTGGAGGATACTGACTTCAGGCTTCCTGCAAGGTAAAACATCATTTGTTCTTTCTATGTTCTGGTTTGGTGGGTGAGAACAAGGGGGATGTGATGAAAAAATAAACTGTCAAGGTAGGAAACATGTGCCTTTGGTAAGGGATTCTCTTGCGTCCGGGCGTGAAGCAGATGAAACTGCCGCCTCGACCAGGATGTTGGTTTCGGAGGGCATGGTTTCCCGAAGAGGCCTGCCCCACCAAGGGTCGGGGGATGGATTGCTATTTGCCATTCGTTGTCTGAACGCAAGGAGATCTTGAGTTATGAACAAGAGCGAACTCGTCGACGCTGTATCCAATGAAGCCGGCCTCAGCAAAACAGATGCTGCCCGTGCTGTTGATGCACTTTTTAATGCTGTGACCTCTGCCCTGAAGAAGGGGGACGAGGTGCGTCTGGTTGGTTTCGGGACCTTTGCCGTGTCCAAGCGTGCGGCCCGTACCGGGAAAAATCCGCGCACAGGCGAAGAGATCAAGATTGCTGCCAGCAAGCAGCCAAAGTTCCGGCCGGGAAAGGCCCTCAAGGATTCGATCGCCTGAAGAACCCTTGGCAGATTACGGCCAACAGAAGACCCTCCTGCTTTTTCTGGCAGGGGGGTTCTTTATATCCTGATTCCGCTGGGTCAGAATATCAGGAGGGTACCTGTTCTGCCTCACGTCGCGCAGCATAGATGGCTTTTGCCCGGCTGCTGACGGCATAGGCTTTTAGAATAGCTGTAATGTGTACTTTTACAGTCGATTCGGCAACACAGAGAATTTCTGAAATCTCGCGATTGGAGTATCCCTCGATAACCAGCTCCAAGACCTCTGCTTGCCTTGGGGTCAGGGTTGTTGCCCTGCCTTGTTCCACGAGAGGTGTACTTGAGGAAAAATTGCCGTGATCCGGCTTGCTGTAACCGGCAAAGGGCCTTTGTCCATGTTCGGTAGAGGAGGAGGGCGTTGTCCGGTATGCTGACAGCACCAAGGGAGGAATATAAGTACCACCTGAAAGTATCAAGGTGAGGGCAGCTCTCATAACATCTTCTGGAAGGGATTTTGGCAGATATCCGACGGCACCAACGCGCAAGGACCCAAGCGCGGTTTCAGGGCGTTCATCCGCAGAAACAACGGCCACCGGGCTTGGCGCAGCATGGTTTATTGCTTGCTCCAGACTCCCGATGCCTGATGTGCCTGGCATTGTCAGGTCCATCAAAATCAGGTCAATATCAGGGTGAGCACCGAGATGTCCGAGCAGCTCTGTCATGTCGGCAGCCTGAAGAACAGAAGCGGTACAATCAACTTTTTCCAAGGTTATGCTGAGTGCCTTGCGAACCAAGGGGTGATCATCTGCGACAAGAAATTTCATTCAGTGCTGCTTTTCCTCTGACAGAAAATACGGGATGTGGCTCAGGCCTTGATCCTGCTGTATGTAGCGGTCGAAAATATTCATCAAGCAATGCCTCTACGTTTCATTATCTGTACACAGGCGTGTTATTGCTTGCTGCTTGGCATGGCATTGATTCCCGCCGTCAAGCCATCAAGAGAGAGTTTTGCGCTGACTGTTTGCTGGTTGGGCAGCGTATAGGTCAGTATCATCTTTTTCCCGGCTTTCATTTTCTCGACTGCATCAGTGGTCAGCAGAACGTCTGTCATACAGCCATCGGGGATACAGCGTGTATAGGGCAGATCGGCAGGATTCTTGTCATCAATAGTTACGCGCAGGGGAATAAGAAGGATAATCCCAAGTGGAGCAACAATCCGCATGGATAGATCAGGTGTGTTGCCCTGTGCTGTGATTTCTGCCACGAGGATGACCTTTTTGTCTTCATCCAGGGCTTTCTGGTGCAGGATGCATTGCTTTCCATCTTCCCGTGTCAGGCAATGCTGGGTCCAGGAACCGTACGCTTTCTCGGAAATTGGGTTCTTCGCATGTGCGTCTCCGGCGGAGGCTGGTGTCGCAAGATGGACCAAGGCACATGCAAGAATGCCCGTTCTAGTCAATTTTCTGTTCACGGCACGTTGCTTTCAAAAGAGCCCGTATACAAGGAACGGCATAGCAGGAGAGTGGGGGGTCTGGCAAGAAAAGTAGGTTTTATACGGCTGTGCTTGACGTCTTGTGGGTCGACAGGCATTCTCCGTGGCGAGGATTCCAAAGGTATAAGTGGTATAAAAGTTATTGTTGCAGGGTATAATTAATCTTGTTTTTGCAAAGGCATGAAGTGTGGTGCCAGAAGTACGAAGGTGGACGGTGGGCAGTGTTTCTTCGTCAGCCCGGACGGAGCAGATCGTGCAATGTGCTGAGATAGAGTGTCCGGATGCTTCCTTGGACTTTGTTGACCTGTTCTCCGAGCCTGTTTTCGTGTGCAAGCAGGGCACTGTTGTGCGTTATAACCAAGCGGCCTTGAGTCTTTTCGGTGGGAGTTTGTGTCTTGGGGGGTCTGTCGCCGATCTTCTGGGGATGGCTGTGGGTGATCCAGCCTGTGCTGGACTGTCTTCCCTTGTATCCCGGGGGCCCATCAATGTCGATGTTCATGGAGAGGAAGGAAAGCTGAGTGCGGAGCTTCAGGTTTATCCTCTTCCTGCCGGCTTTTCTGATGAGGACGTTCCTTTCCTTCTGATTTCCTTGCGGGTCAGTTCGCGCTTCAGGGTTGATGAGGCATCTTCTTGCCGTCCTTCCCGGCTTGCTGCTATTCTTGACGCCGTTGTTGACGGGATTCTGGTTGTTGATCCAAAAGGGATAGTTGTTTCCGCAAATCGTGCTGCATTGCTGTTGTTCAATCGACATTCCGATGAAATGCAGGGGCTGGGGATTTGCGCAATGATCCCCCAGTTTGCCGCAGGGCGTTGGGCATCCTGTGTCAACGCATCCTGGCTCGTCGGGCGAAGCCAGGAGATGTCGGGTCGTCACCGCGACGGCACGTTGTTTCCTTTGGAGGTTACGGTAACCCACCTTGATGAAGGGGAGGGGCCGATGTTCGCGGTTGTCCTGCGGGACATCACGGACCGTTGCCGCTCGGAGCAGGCGGAACTGCGTTATATGGAAGCCCTTGAGCGTCAGATCGAGATGCGTACGGGGGAGCTGCATAAGCTTCACCGGCGCACCGAAGGAATTTTGAACTCTGCCAGTGATGCCATCATGGGTATTGATATCAATGGACGTATAACCTTTGCCAATCCGGTTGCGGGCGCCCTGCTGGGATATCCGCCGCTGTCTCTTCCGGGGAAGCTGGCAGATGATGTTTTTATCCATGGTGACGGGGTCCGTTCCGGGCGTAGTGTATTGGTTCGCGCGGCTCTGCGGCGAAGGCTGTTTCATGAGCGTATGGAACTTACCCTGTGCAGACGGGATGGTTCTTCCTTTGTTGCCGAATATTCATCGCGTCCTCTTGAAGACGATACGGGTATGATCGGTGCAGTGGTTGTCCTGCGTGATATCACAGGGCGCAAGGTTGCCGAAGAGCGTCTGGGTGTTGCCGCCAAGGTTCTGGAAACAACGGCTGAGGCCATATTTGTGTGTGATTTGCAGGGGCGCATCCTTGTTGCAAATCCGGCAGCAGTGTCCCTGTCTGGTGTGTCGGACCATATACCTGTTGGTCTGTCGGTAACCGATATCGTGTTCGGTGGTGACAGTCGTGGTTGGCCGTCGCTTCTGGACGGTATGCAGGCTCAGGAGGGGCACTGTCGTCGCGAAATGTGGTCTGTTCGCTGTAGCGGGGAGCGTTTTGCCCTGCGTCTGACTGCTTCAGCGTTACGCTTGACCGATGGGCAGCTGCATCGTGTGGTCTTGGTTGCCAACGATATTACCCAGCGCAAGCAGGATGAAGAGAAGGTTCAGTATCAAGCCAATTACGATGTTCTTACGGCCTTGCCCAACCGGAATCTGTTCAATGATCGCTTGGAGCATATGCTGCGTGTGATCAGCCGTACAGAAGGGTCTATTGCCCTCATGTTTCTTGATCTGGACGGTTTCAAGTGCGTCAACGATGATTTCGGGCATGAGGTTGGCGATATTCTCCTTCAGGAAGTTGCCCGTCGCCTTGTCTCGTGCGTCAGGGACAGTGACACCGTGGCTCGCTTTGGCGGGGATGAATTTACAATTATTCTGGGGGTTGTAGATGGATGCGAGGGCGCGGCCCACGTTGCCCGTCGCATTTTACAGGTTCTCGCGGCTCCCTACAGTTTGTTGTGCGGGCAACAAAGCATCCGGATACAGGATATCTCGGCTTCGATAGGCATTGTTATTCTGTCTGGCTGTGTGAGTGAGGATTCCTGTCATTTGCTCAGGAAGGCGGATGCAGCCATGTATCATGCAAAACAGTCTGGCAAGAATGGCTTTGCATTCTGGGATGAGGTGACAGGGGAGACAACCTGTGCCCATACGGTTGGCTGTAGGGGCGCGTAGTACGCGGGTTCCCAAGCGTTGGGAAAGGCAGTTTTACTCGTATAGAAAACGATATCTGTCTGTTTGCCAGACGTGGTATGGAGTGTCTGTTTTTGCTGCGCGGTGATTGTACCAGTGCCGTGTGGTCAATATGGAGGGACGTGCTACAGGTCTTTTTGCCGGGGAATGCCTTGTTTATACGTGGGTTTTAAGGTCACATCCCTGCTCCTTTGGTTCAGGTAGACTTTCATTCTGGTCGGCAGGTTATCTTCGTTGCGTCTTTCCGGTAAGCCTTGGTGAATTTTGACCGGAGTCCGAGAGTCATGAGTACCCCTGACCATGCTGAGATGGCCAATGCAATCCGTTTTCTGGCTGCAGATGCGGTTCAGAAGGCTAATTCCGGGCACCCGGGCATGCCAATGGGAATGGCAGATGTCGCAACTGTTCTTTTTACCCGATTCCTGAAATTTGACAGCTCTGCCCCCTGTTGGGCTGACCGGGATCGTTTTGTCCTTTCGGCAGGTCATGGCTCGATGCTGCTGTACAGTCTTGGCTATTTGCTGGGCTATGAAGACGTAACCCTGGATCAGGTAAAGGCGTTCCGTCAGTTTGGTGCGATCACGGCAGGGCACCCGGAATACGGCCATGTGTCTCTGGCAGAAACAACGACCGGCCCCTTGGGGCAGGGGATTGCCAATGCCGTGGGTTTCGCCTTGGCTGAAAAAATGATGGCTGCACGCCATGGCCGGGATGTGGTTGATCACTGGACCTATGTGATTGCGGGCGATGGATGCCTTATGGAAGGCTTGTCGCAGGAAGCCATAACCATGGCCGGGCATTGGAAGCTCAACCGGCTGGTTGTACTGTGGGATGATAATGCCATCAGCATTGACGGGCAGGTGTCCTTGGCAACCTCAGAAGATCAGCACGCCCGTTTTCGTGCAGCAGGTTGGAATACGGTCGCTGTTGATGGTCATCATCCGGAAGCGGTTGCCGCTGCGATTGAGGGAGCCAAGAAATCCGATCGTCCGACCCTGATTGCCTGCAAGACAGTGATAGGATTTGGTGCTCCGACTTTGGCAGGTTCAGAAAAAACCCATGGAGCCCCCTTGGGTGATGTCGAGCTTGCGGGTGCCCGTGCCAAACTTGGCTGGAATTGTGATGCTTTCGATATTCCTGCCCCTGTCTTGTCAGCTTGGCGCAAAGCTGGTCAGCGTGGCAGGGCAGAGCGTCAGGCTTGGGATAATCGTGTTTCTTGCTTGCCCGGTGAACGTCGGGACACGTTTCTTGCAGCTCTGTCAGGGGCATTGCCAGAGGGCTGGGAGCAGGGCCTGATCGATCTGAAAGCCAAGGCAGTTACAGAAAAAACAAAGGTTGCAACCCGAAAAGCCAGCCAGATGGCACTGGATGCAATCGCCCCGTTTTTGCCCTCCTTGGTCGGGGGATCTGCCGATCTGACGCATTCTAATCTTACCCTGGCCAAGGGGATGATGTCGGTTCTCCCCGATGACGCCTCTGGCAACTATATTCACTATGGTGTCCGGGAACATGGCATGGCAGCGGTTATGAATGGCCTTGCCCTGCATGGTGGCTTCATTCCCTATGGCGGTACCTTCCTGGTTTTTGCGGATTATGCGCGTCCTGCGATCCGCATGGCAGCCCTTATGGGAATCCGGGTTGTCTATGTCATGACGCATGATTCCATCGGGCTGGGTGAAGATGGGCCGACCCATCAACCGGTGGAGCATCTGGTGTCCTTGCGTGCAATGCCCAATCTTTTGGTGTTCCGCCCTGCCGACATTGTTGAGACAGCGGAGTGTTGGCAGCTGGCCTTGGAAACCACAACCGGGCCAAGCCTTCTGGCATTGTCGCGTCAGAACCTTCCGTGTTTGCGTGACCGGGTCGATGAGAATCAGTCAGCGCGTGGCGCCTATGTTCTTGCCGAGGCAGCTGATGGGGTCCGTGACGTCACCCTGCTGGCTACCGGCTCGGAAGTTGAGATTGCCATGACGGCACGGGAAAGTCTGGCTGGTCGTGGAGTTCGGGCTGCCGTTGTATCAATGCCCTGCCAAGAATTGTTTGATGCCCAGACGGCAGAGTATCGTCGCTCTGTGCTGGGTGACGCTCCGCGCGTTGCTGTTGAAGCGGCAGCGACCTTGGGGTGGGAGCGTTATGTCGGGCTGGATGGCGCGATTGTCGGCATGAAGTCCTTTGGGGCGTCGGCACCGGCTGCGGATCTGTACCGTCACTTCGGTATTACAGCCGAGGCTGTTGCAGCAGAAGCCCTGCGTGTGATGGCCTGATCGTATTGGTGAATCGCGCTTTGTCGGTGCGGGTCACATAAACTGTTTATTAGAGGAGAGAGCTGAATGGCTTCCGTTACACTCCGCCAGCTTCTGGACCATGCAGCCGAATATTCTTATGGAATGCCAGCCTTCAATGTGAATAACCTTGAACAGGTTCTGGCCATCATGAAGGCTGCTGACAAAACCGATTCACCCGTTATTTTACAGGCCAGTCGCGGTGCCCGCAAATATGCGGGCGATGTCATGATCAAGCACATGATCCTGGCCGTGACCGAGATGTACCCCCACATACCGGTCTGTATGCATCAGGATCACGGTAACAGCCCTGCAACGTGTATGTCAGCGGTGATGAGTGGTTTTACATCGGTCATGATGGATGGATCGTTGGAAAGCGACGGCAAGACGCCCGCAAGCTATGACTATAATGTGCGTGTTACCAGGACCGTTGCAGAGATGGCGCATATGGTCGGTGTTTCTGTCGAGGGTGAGCTGGGCTGTCTGGGGTCACTGGAAACGGGAAAGGGGGACAAGGAAGACGGGCATGGGTTCGAAGGCACGCTTGATCATTCCCAGCTTCTGACAGATCCTGATCAAGCTGCTGATTTTGTTTCAAAAACAGGCGTTGATGCATTGGCTGTAGCTATTGGCACCAGTCATGGGGCTTATAAGTTCAGTCGTAAACCTACGGGCGATATCTTGGCCATGAACGTCATCAAGGCGATCCATGCCAAGCTTCCCCGGACTCATCTGGTTATGCACGGTGCTTCTTCTGTTCCGCAGGACTTGCAGGATATTATCAACGCGTATGGCGGTGATATGCCGCAGACCTTTGGTGTTCCTCTGGAAGAAATTGAGCAGGGGATCAAGTATGGTGTCCGCAAGATCAACATTGATACCGACAATCGTATGGCGATTACCGGGGCTATTCGCAAGGTGTTTGCGGAAAACCGGTCAGAGTTTGATCCACGCAGTTACATGAAACCAGCCATGGACGCCATGGAGAAGGTGTGTGTCAATCGCTTTGAACGTTTCGGGGCTGCCGGGCATGCGTCGCGAATCAAGGTCATTCCGTTGGCTGACATGGCCAAGCGCTATGCAGAAGCGGGTGCTTTGACCGAGGTTGCCTGATAGTCGGTGGTTATAAGAAGCGGTTTTAGATGTGTGAAAGGGTTGGCCTCCATGGCTGTCAAGATTGCCACCAGTATCCTGTCTGCTGACTTTGCCTGCCTTGGCGAGGAGGTGCGTGCCATTGATGCGGCGGGGGCGGATTATATCCATATTGATGTCATGGATGGCCACTTTGTTCCCAACATCACGATTGGTCCTGCTGTGGTAAAGGCTCTACGGCCGCATACCACCAAGACTTTTGATGTGCATCTTATGATTGATCCGGTTGATCCGTACATAGAGGCTTTTGCAGCTGCCGGGGCCGATATTATCACCGTGCATGCCGAGGTTGGTGGGCATCTGGACAGGACTTTGCAGCTGATCCGTTCCCTCGGCAAGAAAGTGGGAATCTCACTCAATCCGGCAACACCGGAGTCCGCTCTGGATTATATTCTTGATCGTTTGGATCTGATTCTGGTGATGTCCGTTAATCCTGGTTTTGGGGGCCAAGCATTTATTCCTTCACAGCTGGAGAAAATCCGCCGTATTCGCGCAAAGATCGGATCCCGCCCGATTGAGCTGGAAGTTGACGGGGGTATAACGTCGGCTGTGGCGCTGGAATGTGTCGAGGCCGGGGCTGATGTTCTGGTCGCCGGGAACGCCGTCTTTTCGGGTGGTTCCGGTCAGTACGCGGCCAATATCCGGGCCTTGAGGGCATAGATCCTGTATCATGACAGAAGGGTAGAGATAGAATCCCACCCTTCTGTCCATTGTGGGCTAGGCTGCGGCAGCCTTTGCTTTTATGCCCAAGTGTTCCCAGACTTCGACAAGGGCGCGGCACAGGTGATCGATGTGCTCATCCGTGTGTCGGGGTGTTGGTGTGAAGCGCAGCCTTTCCGTACCTTTGGGGACAGTTGGATAGTTGATGGGCTGCACGTAGATCCCGTGTTTCTCCAGAAGCTCGTCACTTGCCTGTTTACAGAGGGCGGGATCACCAACCATGACAGGCACGATGTGACTTTCCGAAGCCATAACCGGTATGTCCAATGACTGCAGGCGTTGCTTGAGTGTTCTGGCTCGCTCCTGATGGCATTCGCGGATGGTATTGTGTGTCCGCAGCCAGCGAATGCTGGCCAAGGCTCCTGCTGCAACAGCCGGGGGCAACGATGTTGTAAAAATGAAGCCGGCCCCAAAACTACGAACGAAGTCAACAATGTGTGACTTGGCCGTAATATACCCCCCTATGGTTCCTACGGCTTTCCCCATGGTGGCCTGTATGATATCGACCCTGTCACGAACGCCGTCGCGCTCTGCAACGCCTGATCCTTGTTCCCCGTACATTCCGACGGCATGGACTTCGTCCAGGAATGTCATGGCGTTATGATGCTCGGCCACATCTATGATTTTCTCGAGTGGGGCAATGTCGCCGTCCATGGAATACACGGACTCGAAAATAACTAGTTTGGGTGTGGTGCGGTCGTGCTGGGACAGCTGGCGATGCAGATCATCGTAATCGTTATGCTTCCAGATATGCTTCGGTGCGCGGGAATGCCGTATTCCCTCGATCATTGAATTGTGATTGTCCGAATCGGAGAACAGAACCATGCCCGGAATTTGTGACCCCAAGGTCATCAGGGTGGTCATGTTGGCAATATAGCCAGATGTGAACAGCAGGGCGGCTTCCTTGTTGTGCCAGTCGGCCAGCTCTTGTTCCAGAAGCACGTGGTAGTGGTTTGTACCGGATATGTTGCGTGTGCCCCCGGCGCCACCCCCGCAGCGGTCGATGGCATCCTTCATGGCCTCGCGCACCATTGGGCTGACTCCCATGGCCAGATAGTCATTGCTGCACCAGATGGTAATGTCCTGCACGGTTCCGTTACGGTGGCTCCGGGCTTTGGGGAAGGCGTCGACATAACGCTCCAGGTCGGCAAAAATTCGATAATTGCCGGATGAACGCAAACCATCCAGGCGGGACCTGAAGTAATCGTCGTAATTCATTCTCAATAATCCTCCGCCCGGACGAAGCGGGCCAGCTTTCGGGCAAACCAAGCCTGTTTATCACGCCTGTATCGCTTTGGGGCAAGGCAGAACAACAGCTTTGCCTACGAATACCATGATATCATCGTATTGTTGTGACGATGAATTTCCAAAATTCTGTGATTGTTGGTGTCACTGACCAGCAACCTGGACTCCCCATCACACCAGATTCCGGCTGGTTCTTCCAAGGGTTGGCACAGCATATCACGACATTCCAGTTTGCCGTGCTCAAACGTTGTCACGACCAGATTGGTTGTATCGATCATACGAATACAGTTGTTGTAGCTGTCGGCAACGTACATGCTCTTCCCATGGCCGCAGAGGCCCAATGGGTGTTGCAGGAGAGCCTGCTTGCCAGGCCCATCTTGTAAGCCAAAGTCAAACAATCCGTGCCCCGCAAGGGTTTCGACTGTATTCCGCGTAACAGAAAGACGCCGTATGGATGATGTTTCGCTGTCGGCGAAGTACAGCGCCTGTTCCTCTTCCCTCCAATGTAATCCGCTGGGTTGGGCCAGAAGTGCGTGCCTTGCGGCTCCATCCAGTAGATCCTCACCCCCGCTTCCTGCCATCTGACGGATCATCATGCGGTCAAGATCCAAGGCGAGGATTTGATGCGTGCCCGCGTTGGCAATCCACAGGGTCTGTTTGTGGATCTCCAGATCCCAGGGAGACGCCAGCGCGGTATGTGGTGCTTCGTGGGTGCCAAAGATCGGTGTGCCGCGTTGCCCATTGCCGCCCAGGGTTGAAGCATGCCCGCTTTTGAGATTGATACGGCGAACAGAGTGATTTCCTGTATCTGCAACAAAGATATCAGTTTTTGTGCAGACAAGACCCTGAGGGCTGTTGAAGCGGCATTCTTCCCTGTCTCCGTCCCGGTATCCCGGCTTGCCATTTCCGACCTGGAACAGCAGTGTTCCAGAATCATCCAGAACACTGATGCGGTGATGACCGGAATCAGCAACGGCCCATGCCGGGGTGCCAACGGCACGCGTACTGTTCGGGATTGGTTTGATCTTGCCGGGAAAGCGCAGATTTCCGCTGTGCTCCAATGGCGTCGAGAGGTGTCGTTTTGCTTCTGTCCCTTTATGGCCTTGTTGGTGTATCTCCGCAACAATGTCCCGTATGGCACTTTCCAGGCGTTCAGGGTCAGGTTCTCCCTCCAGACGTCCGATGATCTTTCCGTCAGGGCCAATGAATATCAGTGTTGGCCATGCCCTGACGGCATACTGATTCCACAGGATATGGTGGGGATCATGAAGCACAGGATGTGTCAGATCGTAACGCTGTACGGCACTGCGTACAGCGTTCGCATTTTCCTCGGCCATAAATTTGGGAGAGTGGACGCCAATGACAACAACATCATCGGGAAATGCATTTTCAATCTGTTTAAGCGTTGGCATGACCTGAATGCAATTGATGCAACAAAAGGTCCAGAAATCCAGAATAACCAGACGCCCCTTGAGATCTGACAGCAGCAGAGGTGACGGAGTATTGATCCAGACAAGGTCTTTGCCTTTCAGCTCAGGTGCATGGACGGGGCCGTACATGATTCCGGATACCTCGCGATATATGGGAAATGATAGCAGACAAGGCAGGTGATTTCGGTCTGTGTTGTACGAACGGGGGTTGAGGAATGCGTACATCCGGGTATGATGCCAGAGACAGTTTTGTGTACCTGATATAATCCGGGACTATGCAGGAGATTGTGCGTGTCATTCAAAGATATTCTCGTGATTGCAGATACGACACCCGGGTTTGCGCTGCGTCTGGATGTTGCCCTGAAGCTTGCTGTGCGTTTTGATGCCCATGTCACGGTGCTTTTTGTGCGTCAGTCCCCCTCTTTCCCGCCTTTTATTGAAGGGCAGGTTGCTGCTGATTTTCTGGAAGCCGTAGAAGCTTGTTCTATCGCCGCCCAAGGGGAGGCAAAAGCTGTTTTCGATGACAGGGCGTCCCGTTATGCCAAGGCATATTGGAAACAGCTTGAAGGTGATTTGGTCGACGAGGCTGTTCATCATGCCATGCATGCTGACTTGACTGTTGTTGGGCAATATAACCCCGATGATCCGGCAACAGACGCACAACGGAACCTTTCTGATCTTCTGCTTCTGGATTCCGGCGCACCTGTTCTGGTTCTGCCGGGATCGGTGCAGGTTGATACGCTTGGTGACCGGATTGTTGTAGGCTGGAACTCAAGCCGGGAGTCCTGTCGTGCTGTTCATGACGCGATGCCTCTGCTGAAGGCTGCGCAGCGTGTCGAAGTTATTGCGGTGGACGATACACGTCATGATGAGAAAATCCGCCAGGATGATGCACAGCTTACCATCATGCCCAATCTTTCCCATCATGGTGTGAAAGCCGACGGAAAAGTAGTTGGAGATGTATGCTATGACATCGGGCAGACCTTGCTGCAGTGTGCTCAGGCCGCCAATGCAGATTTGATCGTGACCGGAGCCTGGGGGCGTTCGCGTCTGCGCGAAATGGTTCTGGGTGGCGTGACCAGCCATTTGTTGCGTCATGCCGGAATTCCTATCCTGATGTCCCACTAGGATTGTGGTCCCGGATTCGGACAGGTTATTGATCCAAGGGATGATTCGTGGGCTTTGAATAGCGCCATGGTTGTTGTCGGGTGCCTTATAAAAAGGGCATCCGGCGGTTTTGGGTTCCGGAAGGCAGGGTCTTTCTTGACCCTGCTGTGCTCTCGCGTATTGTCCGCACCCGGGCTGGAAACACCCTGTTCCGGGTGTTTTCGTGTTGTCAGGAGAGAGTATGGACAGCGCCAAGGCCATAACATCGTATCGGAAGCACTGGGCCAGTCGGTTTGGGACAGCGCCGTTTCTTCCCACAAGTCGTACCGAAATGGATGCGCTGGGTTGGGACAGTTGCGATATCATCCTTGTGACCGGGGATGCTTATGTCGATCACCCCAGTTTCGGCATGGCGGTTATTGGGCGCACGTGGGAAGATCAAGGCTTTCGTGTTGGTATCATTGCCCAGCCGGACTGGACAAACCCGGATGCTTTCCGGGCTCTGGGTCGTCCCAACCTGTTTTTTGGGGTGACGGCCGGCAATATGGATTCGATGGTCAATCACTATACCTCGGACCGCCGCATCCGCCACAATGACAGTTATACGCCCAACGATGAAGGTGGGAAGCGTCCTGACCGGGCTGTGATCGTCTATTCACAGCGTTGCCGCGAAGCATGGCGGGACGTGCCGATCGTTATTGGCGGTATAGAAGCTTCGCTTCGCCGGATTGCTCATTATGACTATTGGTCAGACAAGGTGCGCCGGTCCGTTCTGATGGACAGCAAGGCTGACATCTTGTGCTATGGCAATGCCGAACGTGCCATTGTAGAGATTGCCCATCGTGCTGCCCGGGGTCAGCATCCGCGCACCATGACGGATATAAGGGGCGTTGCCGTCGTGCGTGACTCCGTTCCCGAGGGCTGGGTTGTGCTGGATGCCAGTACGATTGATTGCGCCAGCCGCCATGTGGGAGAGGGTGCGGAAGTGGCTGGTGGCGAGAGTGCTTTGCGTCGGGTGAATACGGCTGATCATCCTGCGGAGAGAACGGTTGTACGTCTTCCTTCGTTCGAATCCGTGGCAGATGACAAGGTGCTGTATGGTCACGCTTCGCGTATCCTGCATCTTGAAAGCAATCCCGGTAACGCCCGGGCTCTGGTCCAGCGTCACGGGGACAAGGAGGTTTGGCTGACACCTCCGCCTATCCCCTTGACGACGGCGGAAATGGATCATGTGTTTGGCTTGCCTTATGCCCGTGCCCCTCATCCGTCGTACGGTGATGCACGGATACCTGCTTGGGAGATGATCCGGTTTTCGGTCAATATTATGCGGGGATGTTTTGGTGGGTGTTCTTTTTGCTCCATTACGGAACACGAAGGCCGCATTATCCAAAGTCGGTCCGAGGCATCGGTCCTGAAAGAGATTGAATTAATCCGCGACAAGACCAAGGGTTTTACCGGTGTTATCTCCGATCTGGGTGGTCCTACGGCAAATATGTATCGTCTGGCCTGCAAGGATCAGGCTATCCAGGATGTGTGCCGTCGGCCATCCTGTGTGTATCCATCCATTTGCAGCAACCTGAACACAGATCACAGCAGTCTTGTCCAGCTATACCGCAAGGCCAGGGATATTGACGGGATCAAGAAAATCCTGATTGCGTCCGGTTTACGCTATGACCTTGCAGTCCGAAGTCCGGAATATGTGCGGGAACTTACTACGCATCATGTGGGCGGTTATCTGAAGATTGCGCCCGAGCATACCGAAGAAGGTCCCCTGTCCAAGATGATGAAGCCGGGGATCGGGACCTACGAAGCGTTTCGTACCCTGTTCGAGAAATACTCCCGCGAGACCGGGAAAGAGCAGTACCTTATCCCCTATTTTATTGCGGCTCATCCCGGCACAACGGATGAGGACATGATGAATCTGGCACTCTGGTTGAAACGCAATGGATTCAGGGCCGATCAGGTTCAGGCTTTTCTACCATCCCCCATGTCGCTGGCTGCGGCCATGTATCGCAGCGAGCGCAATCCGCTCAAGCCTGTGAAACGCGATGAGGGAGACATTGTGTATACGCCCCGGGGCTTGAGGCAGCGTCGTTTGCACAAGGCATTCCTGCGTTACCATGACCCGGAAAATTGGCCCATGCTGCGCGAGGCGTTACAGCGCATGGAGCGCGCAGATCTTATTGGAAATGGCAAGAAGCATCTTGTGCCGTCCTGGCAGCCTGCAGGGACCGGAAGACAGGGGGGGGAGGGAAAGCGTACCGGGCGCAAACACGGTACGCAGTCATTCTTTACCACGCACGCCGGGCAGGGGCGTCGTCCTGCGAACGCTTCCAAGACAGGAAGGGTGAGGGCACGCCACGTGCCCTCACCCTGAGTACCGAAGCCCGGGAAAGGAAAGGGGCTTGTGTGCAGGTCCCTTTCTTTTTACGAGCAGCCGCTGGTCGAGCCGCATGTTTCGCATTTCATGCAAGTACCATTGCGGACCAGTGTGAAGTTGCCGCACTCCGTGCAGCTGTCACCTTCGTATCCTTTCAGGCGTGCTTCCCGGATACGATTGCTGCGATCAGCTGAAGGAGTGCTGGGAAGCGTACTGCCATAGCTGTTCCCGCCGCCCTGTGCTGTTTTCAGAACATACAGGTTGGACAGGTCAGCCGTGCGAACGTACCCCTTGGAAACAGTGCGTTCGACCAGGTTTTCACCCCATTGGTCCAAGTCACCTTCTTCATGGCCGTCGCCAATGGCATCGGGAACCAGGTCCGCAGGTTCAACATGGGCCAGATCGGTGCGACCCAAGTAGCTAACTGCAACCTCCCGGAAGATATAGTCAAGAATGGAAGTGGCCATTTTGATGGCGTCATTTCCCTCCACTACGCCGGACGGTTCGAAGCGGACAAAGGTAAATGCCTCGACGAACTCTTCCAGCGGCACGCCATATTGCAGGCCGATTGAAATGGCGATGGCAAAGTTATTCATCAAGGACCTGAAAGCCGCTCCTTCCTTGTGCATGTCAATGAACAGCTCGCCGAGCGTCCCATCCTCATACTCTCCTGTTCGCAGGTACACCTTGTGGCCGCCAACGACGGCTTTCTGGGTATATCCCTTGCGCCGGTCGGGAAGGCGACGGCGCACAGCTGTCCTGATCAGACGCTCCGTGACCTTTTCGGCCACAAGGGCAGCCCGCTGCGGAGAGGGCGCCTTGACAACTGTTTCAACAAGATCAATGGCATTTTCGGTATCGTCGTCGGGATGGGTATCCAGTACAGCCTGCAAGGGCTGCGACAATTTGGATCCATCACGATAGAGTGCGTTGGCTTTGAGTCCCAGTGACCACGATAGTTCATAGACACGTCGGCATTCTGCCACGGTGGCATGGTTTGGCATGTTGACGGTCTTTGAAATGGCACCAGAAATGAATGGCTGGGCCGCAGCCATCATCTGGATATGACTTTCAGCGGATAGAAACCGGGTCCCGGTGCGGCCACATGGGTTTGCGCAGTCAAAGACCGGCAGGTGTTCCGGTTTTAGATGAGGTGCTCCCTCTATGGTCATGGAGCCACATACCCACGTGTTGGCACGTTCAATCTGTTCCTGGTTGAAGCCAAGAGCCTTCAGCATGTCAAATCCCGGGTCATCGGTTATGGTGTTGCTGAAACCGAGAACGGTGCGGCAGAAATCATCTCCCAGCGTCCACTTGTTGAAGACAAAACGGATATCAAATGCAGATTTGAGGGCTTGTTCCAGCTTGTCCAGAACCTCGGGTGTGAAACCAAGACGGGAGAGGGCTTCATGGTTGATATCCGGGGCCTTTTCCAAGGATCCATGACCAAGGGCATGGGATACAATGGCATCAATCTCGGCATAGCGGTATCCGAGAGAATGCAGTGCCAGAGGGACCATACGATTGATGATCCGGAAGTATCCGCCCCCGGCCAGCTTCTTGAACTTCACCAGCGAAAAGTCCGGCTCTATGCCGGTGGTGTCACAGTCCATGACCAGCCCGATTGTCCCGGTGGGTGCGATGACACTGACCTGGGCATTGCGGAATCCGTGTCGTTTTCCCATTGAAAGGGCATGATCCCAGGATTGTCGGGCCATCTCTGTCAACTGGATATCGGTGCAGGCTGCGGCATTGAGGGGGGGTGGCGCAACGCTGAGGTCCTCGTACCCTTCTGTATGTCCATGGGCTGCCCGATGATGATTGCGGATTACACGCATCATATGCGGGGCGTTGTCGGCATATCCAGCGAAAGCCCCCAGTTCACTGGCAATCTCGGCAGAGGTTGCATAGGCAGTTCCGGTCATCAAGGCTGTGATGGCGGCACACGTAGCCCGGCCTTCCTCGCTGTCATAGGGGATGCCATTGGCCATCAGGAAGCCACCCAGGTTGGCATATCCCAGCCCGAGGGTACGGAAGCGGAACGACTGCTCGGCGATACGTGCTGACGGGAACTGTGCCATCATGACCGATATTTCAAGCACCAGCGTCCACAGGCGGCAGGCATGGGCAAAGGTGGCGCTGTTGAAGGTGCCATCTTTTTCCCGGAACGCCATCAGGTTCAGGGATGCCAGATTACAGGCTGTATCATCCAGAAACATATATTCGGAGCAGGGGTTTGATGCATTGATCCGGCCGGATACGGGACAGGTATGCCACTCGTTGATGGTGGTATCGAACTGGACCCCGGGATCGGCACAGGACCAGGCAGCTTCGGCAATGCGGTCCCACAGGTCTCGGGCCGGAACAGTTTTTGCTATTGTACCATCTGTGCGCTGTCGCAGGGTCCAGTCCTTGTTCTCGCGAACAGCTTCCAGGAACACATTACTGATCCTGACGGTGTTGTTGGAATTCTGGCCGGAAACCGTGGCATAGGCTTCGGAGTCCCAGTCTGTGCTGTATTCCGGGAAGGTGATATCGACAAAGCCTTCGGCTGCCAGCTGAAGGGTGCGGTGGATCAACGCTTCGGGAACATCGGCCTTGCGTGCTTCCCGGATGACCTTCTTCAGAGAGGCATTGCGATCCGGGTCACAGCGGGCTTCGGGCTCCCCCGTTGCATTCCGGCATGCAGCCAGCAGGGCACGTGTGTAGCGACGGATACTGCGCGATCCTGCGACAAGGGCGGCGACCTTCTGCTCCTCCCGCATTTTCCAGTCAATAAAGGACTCAATATCTGGATGGTCGATGTCAACAATAACCATTTTGGCAGCCCGGCGTGTTGTTCCGCCGGATTTGATCGCTCCGGCGGCCCTGTCGCCAATTTTCAGGAAACTCATCAAGCCAGACGACCGCCCCCCACCAGCCAAGGGTTCATTCTCTCCACGCAGGGTCGAGAAATTGCTGCCGGTTCCGGAACCGTATTTGAACAGGCGTGCTTCACGGACCCACAGGTCCATGATACCGCCATCCCCCACCAGATTGTCATTGACCGACTGAATAAAGCAGGCATGAGGTTGGGGGTGTTCGTATGCCGATGTCGAACGTGTCAGCTTTCCGCTTTGGTAATCAACGTAGAAATGCCCTTGTCCCTTGCTGTCGATCCCATAGGCCCAGTGCAGTCCTGTATTGAACCACTGTGGGGAGTTCGGGGCACCAATTTGGCGGGCCAGCATGTGACGTGTCTCGTCATAGAAGGCTGCAGCATCCTGTTCTGTTGAGAAGTAACCGCCTTTCCACCCCCAATAAGCCCATGTACCAGCCATGCGGTCAAAAACCTGCCGGGCATCATGCTCTCCCCCGCTGCGTTCGGCTTCCGGAAGAGAAGCCATGGCATCAACATCGGCAATGCGTCTTTGCAGAAAAGAGGGTACGCCCTTTTCCCGTACTGGTTTTACCGTCTTGGGGACGCCACGCTGCCGAAAGTATTTTTGTGCCAGGATATCGGTTGCAACCTGGCTCCAGGCAGAGGGAACAACGATATCGGCATGTCGGAACACCATCGAGCCGTCCGGGTTGCGAATTTCACTGGATGCTGTGCGGAATTCTATTCCGGTGTAAGCATCTTGGCTTTTGGTTGTGAACAGACGGTTGATCTTCATGGCGCTCTCAGCCTTTTTTCCGCTGGTGACATGCGGTTCTGCATCGCAGGTCTTCCGGAGGGTGTCCGGTGGATGATTTTTCTGTGAGACGCGATGCAAGCACAATATGTAGTGCTTCATTCGCTTCAACAACACTACATTACGATTTATGGCTGTCGCGAACAAATCAATTATCTGACCTGGACGGCAAAAAAAATGTTGTTCTCCGTCCAGGTTATTCCAATGCCGTGCCGTGTTTGTATCTGTGCACGCTGGACGCTGCCGGGGGTTTGCCTCATAATAAGGGGAGTGGTACCCTGTGAAGCCCCCTTCACAGGGTCTCTCCTGTTGATTTGTGCCGGTTAATGCTGGTACACCCTAGTTTCCTGTTCTCGAAGGAGGCGTGCGAGGATGATCACCGGCACCTTGGTACATACCCTGCTCTGCGGTCGCCAGGTTGGCACTGATGAGTTTGGAAATCGTTACTACGAGGCCCGGAAGAACCCGCGGACGGGGGAGCGCCGCCGTCGTTGGGTGCTCTTCAAGGGAGAGATTGAGGCATCAAAGGTGCCGCCCCACTGGCATGCTTGGCTGCATTATACGACGGATGCCCCGATAGTGGTGTCTACGCATGCTTGGGAGAAACCCCATACCAAGAATATGACAGGTTCCTCTTCTGCCTATGTTCCTCCCGGTGATGACCGGGCAGGTGGCCGGCGTGCCCCTGCGACCGGCGACTATGAGCCGTGGCGTCCGGCCTGAATGTTCAGAAAGCGGCTGTTCTCCTGATGTCAGTACGTATGGCGTCTCTGGTAACTTATCGGGACACGCTTGTCGGCGGTGTCGTTCTTGCCTGCCTTGCATTTGCTTTGGGCGCAAATGCTTTGGGGCGGAGTCGTTCCGAAGTGGCTGAGGGATATCTGCTGCGGGCCTCTTTCCACAGCGCAGAGGGTTTGTCTGTCGGTGCGGATGTACGTCTTGCCGGTGTTTCCGTTGGTCGCGTTTCTGCCCAGTCTTTGGGTGAGGCCGGTCGTGCTGATATTGATATGATCATTGCCAATAGTGTTTCCATTCCCTTGGACAGCGCTGCAATGATCGAGACCGATGGTCTTCTGGGGGCAAAATATATTGAAATACAGCCTGGTGGCGACGACGATCTTCTGAAGGCAGGACAGACTTTCGGGTATACGCAGGATTCACTGGTTCTTGAGGACTTGCTGGGGCGTGTTCTGGAGATGGCACGCAATAGGCAGTCGAAACTTGTTCCGCCGTCCTGTCCCGTAACAAGGGATCCGGGCGTTTTACCAAGGCAGGATGTATCTCCGGATGATGAGCAGCACACACGGGCTACAACCCGGATGGACAAGCAGGAAGGCTGATGACACGTAATCCTATTGAAACCGTGATAGGCGCTCTTGTACTGGCCGTGGCTCTGCTCTTTCTGCTCTTCGCTTGGCAGAGTGCAGATCTTCGTCCCGTTTCCGGATACCCTGTGCACGTCCAGTTTAACAAGGTTGGTGGTCTTGCTGTTGGTGCGGATGTTCGTATCTCTGGCATCAAGGTGGGTAGTGTCAGCCGCCAGTTTCTTGATAATCAGACCTATCGGGCCATTGTGTCGCTCTCCATTATGCCCGGGGTTCAACTTCCGGAAGATACCGTTGCCAGTATTGCATCTGATGGCCTTCTGGGCGGCAAGTTTGTCCGACTGGAACCTGGTCAGAGTCGTTCCTTCCTGCAATCAGGCGGAACGATCGCGAACAGTCAGGATTTCCGGTCTGTGGAAGATATGGTGAGTGAACTGATTTTCCTTGCGACGAAGGAACCTGCTTCCACTGGTGCTATTCCGGTGCCCGACAAAGGGTCTGTACCAGAGTGATGGGGGCATTGGAAGCCCGGACTGAATTCTTGCTGCGCACCTTGTGTGTGTTGCTGGTTGTTGTCGCTGAGGTATTGGTTGTTACGCCGTCCGATGCTGCTGAAACAATCGAGCGGCGTATGGCTGTTTTGCGTTGGTTGGATAAAGCCGCTGCCAGAGTTCAGACCATGGAAGTTGAAGTGAACCGCACCTTCCAGATCCAAACGCTTCAGATTATCGCCCGTGCGTGCGTCGAACGCCCTCCTGAGGAGCCACCTGAAAGTGCTGTTTTTCTCGATGTGTGGGAAAATAAAGCCAATCAGCCAGCTGTCGAGGTCTTCCGTGGTTGGATGTATGCTTCCAGCCCTGGCTTGTCTGCTATGGAGCATCCTGTTTATGACATCTGGGTTCTGGACTGCAAGGAATAGTAAGAAGACCATATCTTAGTAGATATGGCTTCTGATCATCCATGCTGGTGCATGAGCCGGGAACGTTGCCTGAACCACGATAGCCGAAGCCAGCATAGACCGATATTCGTTTTTCGGCACTTGTCGTGCTCCAAACCGTGACAAATGGTCCGTTATGAACTGGGTGTCGAGAAGCGTGAAGCTACCTAGGCGCAGGCGTCCCACCAAATGGCACAGTGCTACTTTTGAAGCATCTGTTGCGCGTGAGAACATGCTTTCTCCAAAGAATGCGCCGCCCAGTGCCAAGCCATAAAGTCCACCAACCAATACGTCCTCCGTATTCCATGTTTCGATGGAATGGGCGAGCCCCATATCGTGCAGTTCATTGAAAAGGGACGCAATTTCTTTGTTAATCCACGTGTCAGGTCTGGTCGTTGTTGCTTCTGCGCATCCTTGTATGACCTCGGCAAACGCCTTGTTACAGGTTACGTGGAAGCGATCACTGCGCAGTGTTTTCCGCAATGATCGGGAAATATGGAAGTTTGTATCCAAGGGCAGTATGCCCCGTTCGTCCGGATCAATCCAGTATACCGTGGGATCACCCTGTGAGCGTGCCATTGGGAAAACGCCGTAGGCATAGGCTCTTAGCATAAGTTCTGGTGTGATGGGCGTCATTGATCCCCACAGCAAAGGGAAAACTCGGCCTGCTCAGGATAAGGTGCCTGTGTCAGATCGTCAGCGCATTTCCGTGATGCAGCCTGAAATGTGCCGTTCCTGAAAAGAGTGCCCATGGAAAAATCCCCCGTATGGAACGGGGGATGGAAGCAACCAACATTTCATTTGGAACGAGACAAGAATTCTTCAAGCCATCGAATATCATAGGCACCATTCTGGAAGTCATTGTCTTCCAGCAGTTGGCGATGCAGAGGAATTGTTGTATCGATACCACCGACAACAAATTCTCCCAAAGCACGACGCAGGCGCATCAGGCATTCGTTGCGACTGGTGCCATGGACAATCAGTTTTGCAATCATGCTGTCATAGTGAGGGGGAACCTTGGCCCCGGAAAACAGCCCGGAATCAACACGAACGCCCAACCCGCCGGGTTGGTGAAAGTCATTGATCTGGCCTGGGCAGGGCCGGAAAGTTTCCGGATCCTCGGCATTGATGCGGCATTCGATGGCATGCCCGGAAAATGTGATGTCAGATTGGCTGTAACCCAAGGGAGCGCCATTGGCGATGCGTAGTTGCTCGCGAACTAGGTCAAGGCCAGTGACGGCTTCGGTGACAGGGTGTTCCACCTGTAGCCTTGTGTTCATTTCGATGAAAAAGAATTCACCATTTTCATACAGGAACTCAATCGTTCCTGCATTTCTGTAACCCAAGCGCCGTATGGCGGCTGTTGCAATATCTCCGATGCGTTCGCGCTCTTCGCTGTTCAGGGCTGGAGAGGGCGCTTCCTCCAGAACTTTTTGGTGGCGACGTTGCAAGGAGCAGTCGCGTTCTCCCAAGTGAACGACGTTCCCGTGGTTGTCTGCCAGTATCTGGATTTCAATATGTCTGGGATTACCCAAGTATTTTTCCATATAGACTTCAGCATTGCCAAAAGCACTCAGCGCTTCAGCCCGGGCCGTAGACCAAGCTTCGGCCAGTTCATCACGCGAGTTGGCAACTTTCATGCCGCGCCCTCCCCCTCCGGCGCTGGCCTTGATCAGAACGGGGAAGCCTGTTGTATCAGCAACAGCATGGGCTTCTTCCAAGGTTTCAACAGCCCCCGGTGATCCAGGTACGACGGGCAAGCCAACATCTACGGCTGCTTTTTTGGCAGTAACCTTGTCGCCCATCAAACGGATATGGTCCGGGCTGGGGCCGATCCACGTAATGCCGTGTTCTTCCACCATGTGGGCAAAGTCGGCATTCTCCGACAGGAAACCATAACCGGGGTGAATGGCATCAGCACCGGTTATGACGGCCGCAGAGATGATCGCAACCTTGTTCAGGTAGCTGTCACGCGTGGCAGGCGGGCCAATGCACACGGATTCATCAGCCAATCTAACATGCATGGCCCCGGCGTCTGCTGTGGAGTGTGCAGCCACGGTCTTTATGCCCATCTCACGGCAGGCACGGTGAATCCGCAGGGCAATTTCACCACGATTGGCAATAAGCACTTTATCGAACATTGATGTTTCCGTCGCGCTGCTTATTCAATGATGGCCAAGGGTTCGCCGTGCTCGACAGGCTGTTTGTCGCTGACAAGAATCTGGACGACGCGCCCTGCGCAATGCGCTGTGACCGGGGTATAGGTCTTCATGGCCTCTATCAGCATCAGGGTCTGCCCTTGGCTGACAGTTTGTCCGACGGACACGAAGGGAGCCTCTCCCGCGCCTGGAGCCAAATAAGCTACCCCAACCATTTTTGAAACAACGGTACCCGGGTGCAGGGCTTGTGGTTCATCCGCAGTTGATCTGGTCGCTGGCGCTGCCAAGGGTGCTGCTGCCGGTGCTGCATGGGTGACAACGGTAGCCGCCTTGCCAACGCGGATACGCAGGGCCTCTGTTTCGTACTCAATCTCATGCAGGCCTGTATCATCCAGCAAAGAAGCAAGCTGGCGGATGGCTTCGCTGTCGATAGTGGTCTTGCTCATTTATTTCTCTTTCTGTTTCTGGTCGGTCAGCAGCGCATTCAGCGCATCCAGGGCCAAGATGTACCCGTGGCTTCCCAAGCCGCAGATCATTCCGTGGGCAGCCCGGGCAATCCAGGAGTTATGGCGAAAAGGTTCACGCCGGTGAATGTTTGTCAAATGCACCTCTATTGCGGGGATCTGGACCGAAAGAAGGGCATCCATCAACGCAATGGACGTATGTGTGTAGGCTGCGGCGTTTATCACAAGGCCACCGAAGGCCCCGGGTGCTTCCTGTACCCAGGAGACCAGTTCGCCTTCATGGTTGGACTGCCTGAAAGCCAACGTCATCCCCAGCCCTGCCGCATGCGTATGGCACATTGCCTCTATGTCAGCCAGTGTTTCATGGCCATAGAGGTCTGGTTGCCGTGTTCCCAGCATATTAAGGTTGGGTCCATTCAGGATCATAACCGATGTGCGCACGCGTCTTGACCTGCCGTACAGGGTGAAGGGAAATGACATAACGTGGCTTCTGCATAGCCCAAAGCGGACTTTCGGGCAACAGGGACCGTGATGTGTTGCCAAGAGAGGCCTGTCGGCCCATATTCCGTCTGTAGCCGGCCAATCAGCCCTTTGCCCCGTTAATTGTGGATTGCGTTTATGGAATTGATTGTCAATGGAGAACGTCACGCTGTGGCTCAGCGGGTGACTGTGCAAGAGTTTCTCGATTCTGTCGGATTGGACGCCCGCAAGGTCGCGGTTGAGCGTAACCGTGAGATTGTAATCCGTTCGGCTTATGGGCAAACACTCCTCGATGAGGGCGACAGGATTGAGATCGTTCATTTTATTGGAGGTGGCTGAGCCATGGCCGAGGCGCTGGTGTGTGAGCGTGCGGATACTTTCAGCATTGCGGGAAAGGTGTTCGCGTCCCGTTTGCTGGTCGGGACCGGTAAGTACAAGGATTTTGAGGAAACAGCGCTGGCCATAGAGGCATCAGGCGCCGAGATCGTTACAGTGGCCGTACGCCGGGTCAATATAGCAGATCCGGGGCAGCCGATGCTGGTCGATTATGTCAGCCCCAAGCGGTACACCTATCTGCCCAATACGGCAGGCTGCTTTACAGCCGATGATGCCGTACGGACGCTGCGCCTTGCGCGTGAGGCCGGGGGGTGGAATCTGGTGAAGCTGGAGGTGCTGGGGGATCAGAAAACGCTGTATCCGAACATGCCAGAAACCCTGAAGGCGACGGAAGAGCTTATTCGGGACGGCTTCCAAGTGATGGTATATTGCTCTGATGATCCCATACAGGCCCATATCCTTGAGGATATGGGGTGTGTCGCCATCATGCCTTTGGGTTCCCTTATCGGGTCAGGGCTTGGTATTCTGAATCCTGTCAATATCCGTCTTATCAAAGAGCAGGCCAAAGTTCCTGTGCTGGTTGATGCCGGCGTCGGAACAGCATCGGATGCAGCGGTTGCAATGGAACTGGGTTGCGATGGCGTTCTGATGAATACCGCTATTGCGGGGGCACGGAACCCTGTTCAGATGGCCTTGGCCATGAAGTTGGCTGTTGAGTCCGGTCGCTTGGCTTATCTGGCTGGTCGGATGCCCAAGAAACTTTATGCCGATCCATCATCGCCCTTGGCTGGGCTGATATGAACAGCAGGCCGGCAAAATATGCCGGCTTTCAGTGGGACAGGGAGGTCTGGAGAGACCTCCCGTTCTTTTTAGATCATTGATTTAGAAAGACTCTCTCTTCTGGCCCCTGTCTTGCTTCTGGGTCAATCGCTCTTACGGTGTGTGGCCGGCTTTGCAAGCGAGGGGTACCATGGCGATTTTCGGAGTTCTGAATACATCCGGTACAGCTATGAATGCGCACAGTGTTCATATGCACCAGATCAGTACGAATATCGCCAATCTGAATACGACGTCCTATAAAGATATCGAGACGCATTACCAGACCCTGAAGAACAGGGTAGGCCCTCTTGGTAATTTTTTCGGGGTTAAGACGGCTGAAATTCGTCGTGTGGAGGAGCAGGGGCTTGTAGCGCCTACGGCACGTTATTTGGACGTGGCAATCAATGGAGCCGGTTTTTTTGTGCTTAACACTGCGGTTGATGGGTCGGGAGAGCAAAAGTATACGCGTGACGGCTCGTTTACCGGCGAGGTTTATGTCCGGGGTGGGGACACAAATGGGGATGGCCTTCCTGACCAAGGGACGCACTTGGTAACCCGGAGTGGCGTTTACGTCATGGGTTACAAGGCTGCGGAGGACGGAACATTCTCCAGCGCCATGTCAGCGATTGACTATTCCAATGAAGCCATCGATCCTGGACGAGCAACATCCAAGGTTGAGTTGCGCGGGAATGTACCGGCAACGGAACTGCAGAAAATTACCTACCGTCTCAATGTTCCTGTTATTCAGCAAATTACGTCTCCAGAAGGTGTTCCGCAAACTGTAACACATGGGGTTCGTCTTGCTTTTACCCCACGGGATGCTGTTCCGGGGGGCTGGACCTTGGTGCCATCAGGCGATGCTGGCATCACAAGTGTGACCACGACGCCTAATGAAATTAAGTTTACAGGTGAAGGTAAACTTGATGTGGCTGCTTCAGGCGGGGGAATAACAACCCTGACAATCACATATGATGGAGGTCAAACGCAGGATGTTGCCGTTGATCTCAGGCAAATGACGCAGTTCAGTGGTGGTGATGACCTGGAGCTGCGTCAGCTGATACAGGATGGTTATACAGCCAGTGTCATGCGTGATGTTTACTTCAACAGCGAAGGGGTTATGCTGGGACGTTTTTCCAATGGCGTTGAGAAGCCCCTGTACAAGTTGCCAATTGCAACATTTCCAGCCCCCCAGAAGCTTGATCTCCAGAATAACAACATCTACGCAGCGACAGAAGAAGCAGGGAAACCCACAATCAAGTCTCTTAGCCCTGATGACAGAATATCAGAATTTGTCGGGAGTGCCTTGGAGTACTCAAATGTCAGACTTGAGGACCAGTTCAGTCGCATGATTATCACGCAGAGGGCCTATAGCAGTGCAGCCACAGTCTTCAGGACTGGTGATGAAATGGCAAAGACAACACGCGATATGTTCTAGGTCTTATAGGCGTGGATAATCTTATGTGTCTGTTCAGAATAAAATGAACACTCAAGGATAAAAATATCCTCACTTTTTTCCGTGGAAACATGGGGGAAATTATACTCTATTACTATCTGAATGTTGTGATAACTCCGTGCCTTGGTTGTCAACCATGTCGGCCATCGCGCGGGTAGTGGGGTGTGTTATCCAGGAGGCATATCGTGGGGGATTCTGGTAGGCGTGTTGATGCCCGTACCAAAAGCGGGGACAGGATGATTGTGTGGAAGGGAATCGTTGATCGTGGTTTTCACAGTATTCTCCGTCGGTTGGATCCCTTGTGGCATCGTGCCTTTACGTCCTTTGACCGGGTGCGTGAAGAAATTGAAATGGATCGGCATCGCCGCCAGATCCTTGGTCTTGACGAGCGTCTTTTGAGAGATGTCGGTTTGAGTGCTGCAGATGCCTGGAAGATTGCCCGCCGTCGCGATAACCGGGGCAAATAGCGAAACCGTGGGCTGATATTTTGCATTTCTATCTGGCTGTGACAGAGTTATCTTTCGCACCCTTGTTTTTACTTCTGTCGCAGAGCATTCGTTCATGTCAGAAAAACCGGCTCGTTATCCCCGGCGTCCCTTCTTTTCGTCCGGCCCGTGCGCCAAGCGACCGGGGTGGTCGCCTTCGGCTCTTGAGGGTGCCCTTCTTGGGCGTTCGCACCGCTCTGCTGCCGGACGTGCCAAGCTGGAAGAGGTTATTACCCGCCACCGGGATCTGTTGTACATCCCCGAAGATTGGCGGCTGGCGATTGTGCCAGCATCGGATACTGGTGCCGTCGAGATGGCAATGTGGAATCTCCTTGGTGCGCGCGGAGTTGATGTTCTGGCTTGGGAAGTCTTTGGGCGGATCTGGGCCGATGATGCACGTGATCAGCTACGTCTGCCTGATTTAAGAATTTATGATGCTGCCCCGGGCTATTTACCGGACTTGGCACAGGTAGATTGGTCCCGTGATGTTGTTTTTCCATGGAATGGCACAACATCGGGCGTTTGCATCCCCCATGCAGACTGGATCGCGGATGATCGCAAGGGGTTGGCGATTTGTGATGCAACGTCGGCTCTTTTTGCCATGGATGTGCCGTGGAAGAAACTGGACGTTGTAACATGGTCTTGGCAGAAGGCCTTGGGTGGTGAGGCAGCCCACGGCATGCTGGCTCTTGGTCCACGCGCTGTCGAGCGCCTCCATTCCTATACGCCGCCTTGGCCTTTGCCCAAGATTCTGCGTTTGACGACAGGAAGGCAGCTGAATGAGGCCCTTTTTACTGGTGAAACACTCAACACGCCTTCGCTTTTGTGTGTAGAGGATATTCTGGATGCCCTGAAGTGGGCGGAGGATCAGGGGGGGCTTCAGGCCTTGCAGAAGAAGTCCTCGCAAACGTTGGCTCTTGTTCGTGAATGGGTTGACAGGTCGCAATGGGCTGCTTTTCTGGCCGAGGATCCGGCAACCGTCTCTTGTTCCTCCATCTGCCTGAAAGTCGTTGCGCAGTGGTTTCTGGATCTTCAGCCTGAACGGCAAGTTGCCACGGCTCGTGCCATAACGGATTTGCTTGAAGCAGAAGGGGTTGGTTTCGATCTGGCATCCTATCGTGGCATCGTCCCCGGTATTCGTATATGGGCTGGTGCCACAGTTCTGACCGATGATGTGGCATGTCTTCTGCCGTGGCTGGACTGGGCAGTGGAGACTGTATCCAGAAACACAAAAAATAGTATGCAGGATATCCGTATTTGAGGTTGCTTGGTTCTGCGACAATAGGATAAAGAGTGTTACCGCCGGTCATGGGGTTCCCGTGGCCGGCGGAGCCTTGTGCGGCCTGTCTTATTGTCCGATAGAGCCCGTATTGCATGGTTTCAGTTTTTGTGTGTGGTCGTCGTTGTATGGCGTCCTCTCTGAAGCAAGGAAAGCTTCCATGAGCAATGTGGTTGTTATCGGTTCCCAGTGGGGGGATGAGGGCAAAGGCAAGGTTGTTGACTGGCTTGCTTCCCGGGCCGATGTCGTGGTCAGGTTTCAGGGTGGGCATAACGCCGGTCACACACTGGTTGTGAATGGAACGTCCTATAAGTTGAGTCTGTTGCCGTCGGGTGTCGTCCGCGGCACTCCGTCCGTGATTGGTAACGGCGTCGTTATCGACCCGTGGGCGTTGTCCCGCGAGATTGAGGTTTTGTCTGGCCAAGGCGTTACGGTTACGCCCGATGTTCTGATGATTGCCGATAATTGTGCCCTTATTTTGCCATTGCATGGTCATCTGGATCGTGCGCGTGAAGAGGCTGCCGGCAAGGGGAAAATCGGGACCACCGGGCGTGGTATCGGGCCTGCTTATGAAGACAAGGTAGCGCGCAGGGCAATCCGGGTTTGCGATCTTGCTGACCCCGATTCTCTGGATATGAAGATTGATCGCCTGCTGACGCATCATAATGCCTTGTTGAAGGGGTTGGGGGCGAAGACTCTGGATGCAGCTTCGATCCGGGCAGAGCTGGAAGAGATCGCCCCGCACATTCTGCCCTATGCGCGCCCTGTATGGCGCGAGCTGGCGGCTTATCGCAAGATGGGCAAGAGAATTTTGTTCGAAGGTGCCCAAGGGGCTCTTCTTGACGTTGATCACGGAACGTACCCCTTTGTAACGTCGTCAAATACGTTGGCAGGACAGGCTGCGGTTGGCTCGGGTATGGGGCCTGGCGGTATTGGATATGTTCTCGGGATTACAAAGGCTTATACGACCCGTGTAGGTGAGGGGCCATTTCCGACGGAATTATTTGACAACAAGGGTGAACGTCTTGGTGTTCGTGGGCATGAATTTGGTACAGTGACCGGGCGCAAGCGCCGTTGTGGTTGGTTTGATGCTGTTCTTGTGCGCCAGTCCGTGAAACTTGGTGGAATCGACGGCATTGCCCTGACCAAGCTTGATGTGCTTGACGGCTTTGATACCCTCAAGGTCTGCGTTGCTTACCGCCTTGATGGAAAAGAGATTGATTATTTTCCTTCGTCCATGAGTGAGCAGGCACGTGTTGAGCCTGTTTTCGAGGAGATGGAAGGATGGACCCAGAGCACGGAAGGCGCACGATCGTTTGCAGAGCTGCCGGCGACGGCTGTCAAGTATGTGCGCCGTATAGAGGAATTGATTGAAGCCCCTGTTGCTCTTCTTTCAACCAGCCCTGAGAGAGATGACACGATTCTGATGCACGATCCGTTCGAGGATTAATCCAGTACCTTCGTCTCTGTTTCAATGCGGCTCGGTTGACAGGACTGGGCCGTATTCTTTTTCAGTCATTTATCATTTAGAAAATTCTGGTAACCTGCATGAGAAAAGCTGATCACAAGTCAGTTTCTTGGCGGGGATGCGTAGGATGCCAAGCGGGGGTGATACAGCCGAAACTGTCGTTCTGCGGGATCGTTTTACAATTGATCCCTCTATGCCCCTGCAAGATCTCAATATGCCTCATGCTGATGCGTATCATGCCGAAGACCGCCGTGGGTCTGGTAAGCCGGTCTATGCGCTCGTATGTCGTACAGATCTTCCTGTGCGTATTGGAGCCATGCGCGCCCTGAAGGGGGTTCAGTCTCCTGGCCTCTTGCAATTACTGGAATGGGGTACGGTAGAGTGGCCTGCCTTGGGGCGCAAGGTGATGGTTGTTGTCTACGATCGTCCTTCCGGCGGTCGAGTTCTGCCGGCTCCCGGTCAGCGGTTCGATCCGATATCAGAGGTTAATTTCGTCAAGAAAGTCTTTCGCCCACTGTATCACGCCTTGAATGAAATATCCCAGCATGGGGTAACGCATCGGGCTATCCGGCTTGACAATATGTATTGGTTTGACAAGGAGAAAGAACGTCTGGTTCTGGGTGACTGCACGACATCACCACCGGGGTACGATAATCCGCCAGCTTATGAGCCTGTTGAATACGCTATGTGTATACCGGAGGGGAGAGGAAGCGGAACCCTGAAGGAAGACATGTATGCGTTGGGTATCACGTGTATTGGCCTGATGAATGGGCGTGATTACGTCTCCCAGCTGTCTGATGTTGACGTTGTCCTGTCAAAATTGGCGCATTCAACATATGCCAATTATGCGGGCGAGGGACGTGTGCCCATGAATTTCCTGGAAATTATAAAAGGGCTTGTTGCTGATGAGCAACGGGACCGCTGGGGGTTGGAAAGTGTGGACATGTGGTTGAACGGTCGACGTCTTACCCCTATACAGCCACAGCCAGCGCGGCGATCACAGAGACCTTTTAAATTCGAGGGAAAGGACTACACATCAGCCAGAGAGCTCGCCAATGCCATGGCCATGAACTGGGATGCCGCTTTGGCCCCTATTCTGGATGGTCGTCTGGAAATATGGTTACGGCGTGGGTTGGAAGTCATAGAGCTGGCCGATGTTGTTGCATTGGCTATCCGTATGAGCCAGGCCGTCCAGATAGAAGCCCGTCAGGTTAATGATCTGACTATTGCACGCGTCTTGATGTTGATGGACCCCCGTGCGCCAGTGCGTTATCGGGATATTCATGTGCATCCCGAGGGACTTGGGAATGCGTTGGCTGTGACTATTATGCAAAAGAAAGCTCTGCGGCCTTATGTAGAAATTATTGGCCGGGAATTGGTGAAGTACTGGGTTGAGGCCCAAGGGTATCATGATGCAGAGCTGGGGCATTTTGAAAGTCAGGCGAAGGAGCATGCCGGCAATCTGAGTACAACAATGATGGGGTATGGTATAGAGAGGTGCGCATATGAAATGAGTGATACTCTCCATTGCCTTAGTCCTCTTGTAGAAGCGGAGTACGTGAGTGAGATCAGGGAGCTGCTTCCAGCTCTGGATCGCGTTTCGTCCAAGGTTGATCCGAAGACACAGGTTGTTGATCGTCATATAGCGGCATATATCGCGGTGAAGTGGCAGCGTGACACCAAGGTGCAGTTTCGTGCCATGGCGGAACCAGATGTATACAGGGCAACGTTGGGTATGGTCAGTCTCTTAGCCGTTTTGCAGTGGCGCCTTGGCCCCCCTGCCTTGCATGGGCTATGTGGCTGGATTGGTGGGCAGTTGGGACCCATTATAAACAGCTATCACAGCCGTATTCGGCGTAAAGATTTGGAGGAGCAAATCCCCAACCTGGTTCGCAAAGGGAGCTTGCCAGAGCTTTATAATACCTTGGACAATCAGGAGGAACGACAAAAGGATGCAGAAGGATTTGCCTGGGCCAGGGCAGAGTACAGTTCTGCCGAACAGAAAATCCGTAGTTTTGAGCAGGGAAATCTTGTCAGGGATGAAAGGGGTTATGCACGGGGGCAGCAAATGGGCGCCCTGTTGTCTGTTGCTGTTGCGCTTTTAACTGTTACGACGCTTGTTTTCCTGAGGATGATATAATGGCAGGCGATCCCAAGAATGCGTCGGTTGCCAGGAAGAAGTCGGGTGGGAATATTATTACCCTTCTGCTTATCATTCCTCTTATTTTTATGTTTATGCCGACGTTCATATTTCTGACTATCGTCATGATGCCAAGCCTTGTGGCCTTTGTTGTTGACAGAAGCAAGCAACGCTATGGGGCCATAACAGTTGGGGGAATGAATTTTGCGGGCTGTTTCCCATGGCTGATGGATCTTTGGCTACGTGATCACTCGGTGCCGCATGTCCTTGATCTTTTAACCAATGTCTGGGCGCTGATTGTCATTTTTGGTAGTGCAGGGCTTGGATGGATTTTATCCTCTACCGCTCCGTTTCTGGCCTCAACAATTATGTCTGTGACCTCAACGCACAAAATTGCTGGACTGCAGGCACGTCAGAAGCAACTCTTGGAAGAGTGGGGGCCAGAAGTCTCCCGTGCAGATACAGGCGAAGATATTCTGGCGGCTGATACTCCTGTCACAGAGGAAGAGTAAGCATACATATATCAGACTATCTATGTTGCAAAAACAGACGTATTTTTCTGTTTATTGTTTATCTGGGCGGTCAAGATGGAGCTTCTGGTTAATGGCCCATGTTTTATAGGTATAGCTGTTCTTCTGGCTTGCTTGGTTGGTGTTTAGCGAGGACAATGGCCTTGGGTTCGACGGAATCGTACACCGCATCTTTCGTTTCTGCGACGTAAGAGAGTCAGACGCTCTTGCTGCTACGATGGTGGCTGCGTTGTATAGATCCACTTTCCCTCAAAAGCGCACTAGGCGGGGCTGTTTGCTCCGCCTCTTTTTTTACACAAGAGCTTGGAGAAGATGCGATGCCTTTGATGATGATCTGGGCTTCCGTTAACGGCTTCGTTGCAATTATCCTTGCGGCTTGGGCAAGCCATGGGGGCGTCATCGAAGGTTCTTATGAAAGCAGCTTGATCACGAAAGCATCATATTATCAGTTGGTTCATTCTACTGTTATCATGTGGGTTGCCATTCTGGCTGAAAGATCCATTTTATTTCGTATTGCGGGCCTCTTCTTTGGGTCGGGACAGATTTTGTTTTGTGGCTCTCTCTATCTGATCGCGTTCTTGGATGTTCCTGCCGATCATGGAGCGCCACTTGGTGGAATCAGCTTTATGGCAGGATGGGTGATGTGTGTTTTTGCGGGTGCCAAGCATGGTGCTCAAGGTAGGAAAATACTAGATAAGGTGGGCGAGGGGGCATATCGGAATGCGCAAGTTGATCTTGATCGTTGAAGATAATGAACTGAATATGCGGCTTTTTAATGACCTGTTGCAGGCCAGTGGATACGAAACCCTGCAAGCGAGAGATGGGCGGAATGTGACTGATCTGGTTCGTCGTAGTCAACCTGACCTTATACTTATGGATATTCAACTGCCGGAGATTTCCGGAATGGAGATAATCCGTGATCTTAAAAAAGACCCCGAGTTATGCTCAATACCCGTCATTGCCATAACGGCCTTCGCTATGTCCGATGATGAGCGCAGAATCCGGGAAAGTGGGTGCGATGGCTATATATCAAAGCCGATAGAGGTTTCTGGTTTTCTGGAGACGGTAAAGCGTGTTTTGGATAGGGCGCACTAAAAAACCGGCACCCTTTATTCTCGGGGATGCCGGCTTTTACGGAGCGAGCTCTCTTACTTCATCTTTGTTTCACGAAACAGGACATGCTTCCGCACAACTGGATCGTATTTGCGAAATTGAAGCTTTTCCGTGATATTGCGAGGATTCTTCTTGGCAATGTAGAAGTACCCGGTATCTGCGGTGCTCTCAAGCTTGATCTGAATAGTGGTCGGCTTCGCCATAACCCGAATTCCTGAACCCGAAATATTACCCGAGCCGCGAAGCATACAGATAATATTGAGAGAGTCAAGAGAAAGAGGTCGTGGACATAACAGGCATCCATCCGCACCGGCTTTGTCAGTGATAAGACAAGGGGGCAGGGGGCATCATGATTGCGGCCGTTATATCCTTGTATAAGGCACTGTTATTAATAATGTCTCTGGCAACAAGAATATCGCCATAACGTCCGCCATGACCTTCGGGTGGGCATAGGGAACGAAGAGACTCTCGTCCCTCATGATCTGTCAGACCAACTGTACGCCACCGCGACGCTATAGCGGCAGTAGCATCAATGTTACCGCCAACAGTTTGTAATGGTTGTATATTCCCAAATCTAAGGGTCGATGTGCACAGTGAGGGCATAACCCCAAGTTTATTAAGGGAGTATCCGGCAGGTGTATGGAGCCGGGACCATGTCAGTGTCAGCTCTCCATTGTTAGGAAGGCGGATTATCGTCTGTACCGTGCCTTTCCCGTATGTTGAGGTGCCAACAACAAGCGCTCTCCCTTTGTCTTGCAGTGCAGAACCCAGTATTTCTGCGGCCGATGCGGATCTTTCATCCAGCAGAACAACGATGGGGCGTCCGTCCATAATATCACGGCCGTTGGTGCTGTAGCTTTGCACGGATTCCGGGTGGCGCCCAAGGGTGGAGAGCAGACGCCCTGAAGAAATAAAGAGCCCCGCACATTCTACCGCTTGATCCAGAAGGCCACCTGGATTGCCGCGTAAATCAAGGATCAGTCCTCTTAACGAGCCTTTGTGTTTCCTTTTAGCCTCATGGATAAAGGCTGCCAATTTTTCAGCTGTATTTTGAATGAAGTAGCGAATGTGAATGATTGGAACAGCATCTTCAGCAAGCTGGGCATCTACGGTCTGAACGGCAGCCTGTCCCGGTTTGATATTGATGTCGCGGCTAAGGCCGTTTCTTTCGACTTTCAAGCGTACTGGTGATCTCACAAGACCACGAATATAGCGAGCAATATCTTCGTGATTGCCTTTTATATCCGACAGGTCTGTGTGCCCGATCCTTGTAATATGATCTCCTTTCAGGAGGCCGGATAGTTCCGCTGGCGTATCGGGCTGGACGTCGAGAACCAGCAAATGATCACTCATAATCTGATAGCGCATACCAATGCCGCCATAGCCGCTGCGATTGGCTCTTTGTTCAGCGGCTTCTTCCGGGCTGGCGTACCGTGAGAATGGGTCGAGATGTGAAAGGATAGCACCAAACAAGGCCCGGTAGAGAGGCTCTGGCTTTGTAATTTGGATATGAGGAGAGATTTGCCCTGCATGGGTGACAACGTTGACAACAAGATGCCCCCATGCAGTTGGGTCTTTTTGCATGGGCATGGCAAATGCACCGATTGGTGTATCTTTCTGGTGCAGATGGAGCCAGTTGTTCTCGGCACGTAGTTTCAGATCAGGGTCCATGGCTATGATACCATGGAGACCATCTTGAGCTATTGTACTGATCTCGGCTGGCTCTAGAGAACGTGCTGCAATCACGTCAAGGCCATAGGATATAACCCGGACCATGTCTTCTTGGTCATGCACCTCGGCAGGGGGCTGACCTTCCAAGGATACAGGTGACGCATAACAAGTCACCGAGATCCGGGTCAGCACCATGGCTATTCCCAGAATCCAAGCCAGCTTGCTGGGTGTCCGCGACCGACAGTGCATTGTGACTGGCATGGGGTAAATTTGTTCCAACTGTTCACCGGGGCGCCTGGTCATTCGGACTTTCACGTCAGTGCTGTCTGAAAACCAGCCGTTCTTATTATGATCGCAGAAGGAAACACCAAACAAGCGCAGACACCGCTATTTCCTCTTTCCCGGTTTCCTTTTTGTTGACGACGCTGGGTAGGCCACTTGTAAATCCCGTGGTGCTTGTCTGGACCCAATCTTGCGCCGATTGTTCTTGACAGGTTTTGGTCCCCGATGAGCGTGTGTATTGGTATTCTCACGTTGCAAGTCCTGATGGTCTCTGCCTTCGCGAACGATTCCAAAAATCAATGAGCCGGTCAGAGGGTCAGCTTTTGCAAGGGTGACCATAATCCGATCTCCCAAGGTGTACGACATCCTGCCGCTTTGTCCGGTCAGGCGATGTGCCCCTTCGTCGTAATGGTAAAAATCATCCTGCAGTGTGGATATCGGTATCAGGCCGTTGGCACCTGTTTCATCCAGCTCGACAAACAGTCCGAAACGATTGACGCTGGCAACACGTCCCGCAAAGCGGGCCCCTACCTTTGATGCCATGAAATGAGCCGTATACCGGTCTATGACATCACGTTCGGCCTGTGCAGCACGCCGCTCCGTAGACGAAATATGCTCGCCTGCCTGGGAAAAGGATGCAGCCTGTTCTTCCGGTAGATATTCGTTCCGTGTTCCCAGCCCAAGTCCTGATATCAGGGCCCTGTGTACCAAAAGATCCGCATAGCGTCGAATGGGGGAGGTAAAGTGTGCGTAATGACGCAAGCCCAAGCCAAAATGCCCTCGGTTCTCAGGCGTATAGATGGCCTGTGACTGGCTGCGCAGAACGACCGAGTGTACCAGATGCTCGTGGGCCGTATCTTTGACCCGTTCCAGAATATGATTGAAGTTGCGGGGTGTCAGGGCACCAGTCGCCAGATTCAGACCAATTGTACGCAAAAATGTACGCAGGTTTTCCAGACGTTCCATCGGGGGCTCGTCGTGCACCCTGTACATGCAGGGGGCCTCCAGCGATTCCAGTGTTTCTGCGGCACAAACATTTGCTGCAACCATCAACTCCTCAACCAGGCGATGGCTGTCGCTCTGGATGCGTGGCTGGATTGCGGTAACAGCCCCGGTGTCATCGACCAGGATCTTTCTCTCCGGGATCGTGATCTCCAGGGCACCGCGCTGTTCTCTGTATGAGCGAAGAACCTTGAAGCAACCGTACAAAGGTTTCAGAATATCTTCGGCAAGAGGCGACGTTGCTTCATCCATAATGCCATCGAACGCATTCTGAACTTGGGTATAGGTCAAACGGGCCCTGGATTTCATCAAGCCACGGACGAATGTATGCCTGATTTTCTTGCCTTTGGCATCGAACCACATGTGGACAGCCACACAGGGTCGCTCTTCATGCGGGCGGAGTGAGCACCATCCGTTCGAAAGAGCCTCTGGCAGCATGGGAACAACCCGGTCAGGAAAGTAGACCGAATTGCCGCGTTCATACGCTGTCTTGTCCAGCGGGGTACCGGGACGCACATAGTAAGACACGTCAGCAATGGCAACCAGTGCGTGCCATCCGCCATCCTCTGTTGGTTCTGCCCATACCGCGTCATCAAAGTCCCGAGCGTCTTCGCCGTCAATCGTTACCAAAGGAACAGACCGTAGATCTGTACGCTTTCCCAAGGGGGCTTTCCGGGCCTTGGCGGCTTGCTCCAGGGCATCTGCAGGGAATTCTACAGGGATACCATGGGCATGGATGGCAATCAGGCTGACAACCCCGGGGCTGTTCATGGTGCCAAGCCTTTCCAGAACCTTCGCCTGGCGTAGACCGGAACGCCGTCCGGAGAGAATCTCTGCCTCCACCAGCTCCCCCACATGGGCCCCGGCAGCGTCACCTCTGGCGATAACATAGCCTTGGCGGTCCCGGCGATCTGTGGGGCGCAAGAGCAACCCATTAACTCCCGCTCCCAGAATACCCAGAACGCGCGCTGGCGTTTCGACAAGCTTCTGGATGACATGGCCGTTGTAATTTCCGCTTCGTCCCGGTGTCAGCTTGCACAGTACGTGATCCCCGACCCCGACCGTTGGTAGGCCGCGGCGGGTTGCTGTGACAAAAACCCGGGGAGGCGATCCTTCCTGTTCCCACGTTAATGGGCGCCCTACCAGTTCCCCCCCGGAATCCGTCCCGGTTATCTGAACCGCGACCATCTGGGGCAGACGTTCCGGATACTTGGGGCGCTGTTTGTGGCGGTGCTGGATTTTACCCTCTTTCTCCAGCCCTTTGATGATTTGTTGTAGCAGCGGGCGCTGCTCTGCGGTCAGGTTGAAGGCCCGGGCCAGTTCGCGTTTACTGATCCGGCCCGGATTTCCCTGAATAAAGTCGAGCACATCCTTGCGGGTGGGAACAGGGACATGTTTTGGGTTCTTCTTTGCCAAAATCAGGGCCTCCTGCACTCAGGAGACATCATCGTCATTGGTTTTCTTCTTGCTGCGGGATCGTGGCGCAGGTTTGCTTGCCGTCTTCTCTTTTTTGTCAGCTGGCTTGGCGGCTGCCTTTTTGCTTTTTGTTTTGGCAGTGGTCGCTTTGCCAGTCTTTGGATTTTTTTCGGCCTTGGCCGCCAGCCATTCCAAGGCTTGCTCCAGCGTTACTGTTTCAGGATCGGTACCCTTCGGAATATTGGCTCGTACGCTTCCATGTTCCACATAGGGGCCATAGCGTCCTGAAAGGAGCTGCACGCTCTTTCCGTCATCGGGATGGGTGCCCAGTTCTTTGCCGGCTGCCTTGGGTGCGCGTGTCTTTGCCGATGCCAGAAGATCAACGGCACGGTTGATGCCAATATCCAAGACGTTGTCCTGGCGCAGGTTGACGTATTTGCCATCGTGCACAATGTACGGACCAAAGCGGCCAATGCCAGCCAAGATGGGCAGGCCGGTTTCAGGATGTTGACCAACCGTTCTCGGCAGGGAGAGGAGAGACAGCGCACGCTCCAGATCGATGGCCTGAGGATCTATGTCCTTTGGCAAACCGGCTCGTTTGGGTTTGGTTTTTACCTTGCCTTCCCCGGTTGCTTCCCCCAGCTGCACGTACCAGCCATATGGCCCTTTGCGTACCACAACGGCCAAGCCGGTTTCCAGGTCTGTCCCCAACTCGCGGTCTCCGGCACCTGCATCCTCGGTATTTCCGCCCAGGGGGCGGGTATAGCGACACTCGGGGTACGTCGAGCATCCTATGAAGGCCCCGGTCTTTCCAAGTTTCAGCGAAAGGCGCCCGGTTTGGCAGGACGGACAGAGACGTGGATCGGATCCGTCTTCCTTTTCCGGGAACAGATGCACGCCAAGGTCAGCGTCCAAGGCATCAAGTACCTCGCTGATTCTCAGGTTCTTGGTTCCGGATATCGCCTGTGTAAAATCCTGCCAGAAATTGCGGAGCACATCTTTCCAGTTCACTGCGCCAGCTGATATTTCATCCAGCTGATTTTCAAGAGTAGCTGTGAAATTATATTCCACATAGCGGCGGAAGAAGCTTTCAAGGAATGCCGTGACAATACGCCCCCGATCTTCGGGGATGAATTTGCGTTGCTCCAGCCTGACGTAGCTTCGATCCTGCAGGACGTGGAGAATCGAGGCATAGGTCGAGGGTCGCCCAATGCCCAGCTCTTCCATCTTCTTGACCAGACTGGCTTCAGAATAGCGGGGCGGAGGCTGGGTGAAGTGCTGATCGGTCCGGGCGTCAGACAGCGTTGTCGTTTCTCCCTCATGCAGGGGGGGGAGTATACGTTCCTTGTCCTCGTCATCCTGACCCGATACATCGTCCAGATCTTCGCGGTACAGGATCAAGAAGCCCTCGAAGACAACGGTTGACCCATTTGCGCGAAGTACTGTTTTCCGGTCCCGGGTCGACAGGTTCACGCCGGTTTGGTCAAGCAGGGCGCTTTCCATCTGACTGGCAACGGTACGTTTCCAGACAAGTTCGTAAAGTTTGAACTGATCATCATCTAGGGAATCGCGAACATCTGCCGGACGCAGAAAGACGTTGGTCGGGCGAATGGCCTCGTGCGCTTCCTGGGCATTCTTCTGTTTCGTCTTGTAAACCCGGGGCGTTGAAGGAAGCAGTTTGCTGCCCCATCCCTGTTCAATCAGGGTACGGATGTCATTGACAGCTTCCGGTGTTATGGAAACAGCATCTGTACGCATATAGGTGATCAGACCAACGGTTTCACCGCGGATAGTGACACCTTCATACAGCCTTTGTGCTGTCTGCATCGTCCGGGTGGCAGAAAAGTACAGTTTCCGTGCGGCTTCCTGTTGCAGTGTCGATGTTGTAAACGGCGGGGCAGGATGGCGTTTGGCCTGCTTGCGTTCCAGAGATGAAACGGTAAAGGTACCTGCCTTGACGGCAACAAGTGCTCTTTCGGCAGAAGATGCATCGGGCAGCGAGAACTTTTCAAGCTTCTGGCCATCCAGATGCGTCAGGCGTGCTGTAAAAGGCTTGTCCATGGCTGACCGCATGTCAGCTGTAATGGTCCAGTATTCTTCGGAACGGAACCGCTCAATCTCGGACTCACGCTCGCAGATCAGGCGCAGGGCAACAGATTGCACCCGGCCGGCAGAGCGTGATCCGGGCAGCTTTCGCCACAGCACGGGCGACAATGTAAACCCGACGAGATAGTCCAAGGCCCTTCTGGCCATATAGGCATCAACCAAAGGCTGATCTATGTCGCGAGGGTTATTGATAGCCTCTGTTACCGCAGTTTTGGTAATGGCATTGAAGGTGACACGCTTGACATCCACCCCCTTCAGGGCGCGCCGACGGGCCAGTTCCTCCAGCACATGCCAAGCAATTGCTTCCCCTTCACGATCCGGGTCAGAGGCCAGAAAAACGCGCTCGGCATTCTTGACCGCCTGAACAATCTCGCGAATGTGCTTTTCTGACCGACTGTCTGTATCCCAGTCCATTGCAAAGTCTTCATCCGGTCGGACAGATCCGTCTTTTGGCGGCAGGTCGCGCACATGGCCGAAGGATGCAAGAACGGTATAATCCTTGCCCAGATACTTGTTGATGGTTTTGGCCTTGGCCGGCGACTCGACAATGACAACGTTCATGGGATATCCGGGCACACTTCTTTCCTGATCACAGAGTGGTGTCGTCCCGCGATAATCCTTCTGTTCCAGAGAATTAAGCAAGCATTGACACGCGACCTCCGGGGTGCCGTTCAAGGCGCCCCGCCAACTCCAGCTCCAAGAGAACCATGGAGACAGCAGCCGGAGACAATTGGCATTGCCGGATGATTTCGTCAACAGTCACAGCAGCAGGTGACAGCAAACCGCCAACAATCTCTCTGGCCTCTGCCAAGGTACTTTCGTTGAAATGCGACGGTTTTCCCATGGAAAAACGGGTGTGTCCGGGTTCGCGGAACGGCGTGTGCCCGGCATTGCCCAACGCGAAAAGAATATCATCCGCGCTTCTGACCAGTGTTGCACCATCCCGTATCAGATTGTTGGGGCCTTCACTACGGGGGTCCAGGGGTGATCCCGGTACGGCAAAAACATCTCGCCCCTGTTCAGCGGCCATACGTGCTGTAATCAACGAGCCGGATCGGGCTGTTGCCTCCATCACGACCAAGCCTCGTGACAGGCCGGATATGATACGATTACGTCGTGGAAAATGGCGGGCTTGTGGCTCAGTCAGAGGAGGCATTTCAGAAACAATAGCACCTGTGGCCCGGATTTTATCATACAGATCCTTGTTCTCGGGTGGATAGATCACATCGGGGCCGCCAGCCATCACAGCAATGGTTCCTGTTTGTAGAGACCCTTCATGTGCGGACGTATCAATGCCGCGAGCTAGTCCAGATACAACGGTCATCCCTGCCTTCCCAAGATCCATGGCCAGCCGCCAAGCCAGTTGACGTGCGCTTGCTGATGCGTTTCGTGCTCCGACAATGGATACGCAGGGATTTTTCAGGACTGACTCATTGCCCATGATATAAATGCAGGGTGGTGCATCATCGATTGCAGACAAAAGAGCAGGATAGTTTGGTTCAATGGCACAAAGCAGCCGTGCACCCACTGTTTTGGCTGTCATCAGCTCATGCTCTGCTGTGCTGGTGGAGCATATCTTGATGGGTTTGCCCCGTCCTCCACGGCGAGCCAATTCCGGCAAGGCATTCAAAGCATCACGGGGTGTTCCAAATCGGTCAAGAAGTTTGAAAAATGTAATGGGGCCAACGTTCTCACTGCGGATCAAGCGAAGCCAGCTAATCTTGTCGGAGTGAGACAGGGTGGAGGCGGGGGGAGAGAAAAGAGTCGTCATCATGACGATATATTATCTATCCAAGGTTATATATCAAGGCGATGATTGACCTTCCAATACTCTTCCCCATTATTACCAAGCGTTAATGTTAATTTTTCTGCTCAGCAGGGGTGATATGCGTCCAGTCACAATTGTGTATACAGGTGGTACCATTGGAATGGAGCTTGGTGAGAGGGGGTGGCGTCCTGCTGCTTCCTTTGTCTCGCTCCTTGATCGTATGCTGCCGGGTTGTATGGATGGCAGGGATGTGGTGCTGGAATATGCCCCTGCTGTTGACAGTGCTCATGTTGATCCTGCTCTTTGGTACAAGATCGGTCGCGAGTGTGTACGTGCGACATCATCTGGCCATGGTGTCATTGTCGTGCATGGTACTGATACATTGTCCTGGACAGCCGCAAGCCTTGCCCTGCAACAGGTTGCATGTGGAGCACCTGTTGTTCTGACTGGTTCCATAATCCCTTTGGTTGTTCATGGCAGTGATGGTATCGGGAATCTGGAACAGGCACTTTCAGTTGCGCGGGACCCCGATGTCCATGGCGTTCTCGTTTGCTTTGGAGGCCGCATCATCCCTGCTGTACGCAGCCGTAAAATATCTACATCAACTCCTGATGCGTTTCGTGATGTTTTGTCCTTGGCGCATGCAGATGCTTCATGGTTAATCCCGAGCAACGATGGGATTCGTCTCGGTTCCCCACCGCTGTCACCAACTGTTATAGACATTGGTTTTGTTACCTGCCATCCGGGGCTCTCTGCCGGGTTCTTGGCTGGGCTGACGGCATGGAATCCAAGTGGATTGGTTCTGGAATGTTTTGGCAGCGGTACAGCTCCTTTTGTAGAGGGAGCCTTGCAACGGGTACTATCCGATCTGGTGCATCACGGAACATTGATCGTTGCTGTTAGTCAATGCGCGGACGGAGCCATCGATCTGGATCATTATGAGGCAGGTGCGGTGCTACGCGATGCAGGTGTCCTTGCAGGGCGTGGCCTGACACGGGAAACGGCTTTTGCCAAGCTACACCTTATCTTGTCTCATAGCCTGCGTGGCCAGAAAGCCGCCGATATGTTCCTTCGTGATTTTTGTGGAGAAACGCGGATCTGCTAGTTACTGTGCCTTTCTCAGCCTGATCTTTGACTCTGTGCCTTGAAGGAGCCGTCGTATGTTTTCATGATGGCGTACGAAGGCAAGAATGGCCAAGACGGCAAACGCCGCAGTATGGGCCGGGGAGGCCAAGAACCATGCTGAAACCGGGGCTGTACCCAAGGCCATCAAGGCAGAGAGAGAAGAGTAGCGAGTCAGAAGTGCCATCAGAAACCAGACGCTGCACGCTATGGCTCCGACAGGCCAAGCTGTCAGGAATAAAACGCCCAGCGTGGTGGCAACTCCTTTACCCCCCTTGAAGCGAAGCCAAATCGGGAAGTTATGCCCCAGAACGGCGGCACATCCGGCAACAAGGCTGCCAGATGCGTCAACCAGTATTCCGGCCAGCGCAGCTGCAATACCTCCTTTGCCCGCATCCATGACCAAGGTTGCCAGCGCCAGATCCTTGCGCCCTGTACGCAGGACATTGGTGGCGCCGATGTTTCCCGATCCAATGGATCGAAGGTCGTACCCAAACGGCTTCGTCAGCACAATACCGAACGGTATGCTGCCAAAAAGGTATCCAAAAACAGAGCATAGAAGCAGGGCAAGCTCTGCAGGCACCTCAGGTACCGTGAACATAAATTGTTTTCCCGTCAACAATGGTACGCAACACCCGCCCCTGTAAGAGGTGTCCGTCAAAAGGCGAGTTTCTGGAGCCTGAGCAAGACTTGTCTGCACTGTACTTCCAAGGCTTGTCTAGATCTACCACAATCAGATCGGCAGGGTACCCTGCCGCCAGCTTTCCGGCTTTGAGACCAAGTATGCGTGCTGGGTTGAGACTGAGAAGAGCAAGAGACCGCAATATGGGCATGCTCCCATCGTGGACCATACCCAGCGTCAGGGGTAAAAGCGTTTCCAGTCCAAGACCTCCGCAGGCGGCACGCGCGAAGGGAACATCTTTTGCGTCACTATTCTGCGGCGCATGGTCGGAAACGATGGCATCGATGGTGCCATCCATCAGGCCGGTAATGACAGCTTTTCTGTCACTTTCGGATCGTAGCGGGGGGCTTAGTTTCGCCGATGTGTTGTAGCCGGATATGGCCAGTTCATTCAGTGTAAAATAAGGAGGGGCTGTGTCGCATGTGACAGAAAGCCCCTTTGCTTTTGCCTGGCGTATGGCCTCGACACTGTCTGCTGTCGAGATCAGTGATGCATGATAGCGGGCACCGGTCATCGCGACAAGGCGCAGGTCTCGCTCGAGAAGGATGACTTCAGCCTCGGGTGGTATGCCGGAAAGGCCCATGCGAGTTGCCAGTTCTCCACTGGTCGCAACACCCTTTGCCAGTGAGGGGTCTTCCGGTCTCTGGATTAACAGAAGCCCGTACATGGACGTATACTGCATGATCCGCCTTAGCGTGCCTGCATTCGATACGGCGTGCTCTCCATCGGTAAAAGCGATGGCGCCCGCTGCAGACATAAGGCCATACTCAACCAGCTCTGTTCCTTTTGCCCCGGCTGTGGCCGTTGCATAGGGATAAATTTTCACGGCTGAATCTGTGCGTGCCTTGTTCAGGACAAAGGCAAGGGCTGCTTCGTTGTCAACCAGAGGATCCGTTCCGGGAAGGCCGGCGACTGAGGTTACGCCGCCCGATGCAGCCAGTAACCCAGTCGTGCGTAGTGTTTCCCTGTGCGCAAATCCCGGTTCGCGCAGATGGGTTCGCATGTCAACCAAACCAGGCGCAAGCGCCATGTTTCTGCAGTCAATTGTACTGTCTGCATGTATCGCGCCTGAGTGCTGCAAATGCGGCCCGCAATCAAGGATAAAAGACCCTTCAACCAGAAGGCCACCCGGAACATCCAGGTCAACGGATGGATCCAGAAGGCGGGCGTTGAAATAGTGCGTACGATGCATGGACGTTTCTGTTCCCGGGGTGGCTTACAAGCCATTATTCTCGGCATTGCGGATCAGGATATCCAGAATGGCCATACGGGCCGCAATGCTCATTTCAACCTGTTGGCGAATTAATGAACGATCAAGATCGTCAGCGACATCGGAATCAATTTCGATACCCCGATTGATGGGTCCCGGGTGCATGACAAGCGCATCGGGTTTGGCCAAGGCAAGTTTGTCGCGGTTCAGGCCAAAGAAGTGAGCGTATTCACGGGCAGAAGGAATGCAGGATTCACCAAGGCGCTCATTCTGTACGCGGAGCATCATGATAATGTCAGCATCCCGTATGCCTTCACGCATGTCGGTAAAGGGAGTTACGCCCATGCATTCAATATGCGAGGGCAGCAATGGGCGGGGCGCAACAACCCGGATATTAACCCCCATGGTGCTCAAAAGATGAATATTGGACCGCGCAACCCGGGAATGGGCGATGTCTCCACAAATGGCAACCTCCAATCCCGCAAGCCGCCCCTTGTTTCGCCGTATGGTCAGGGCATCGACAATGGCTTGCGTCGGATGCTCGTGCAGGCCGTCGCCAGCATTGACGACGGCACACTGTACATGCTTGGACAGTAGCTTTGCTGCGCCTGAATCATGGTGGCGAACAACCAGTATATCCAGCTTCATGGCGTTCAGGGTTACGGCCATATCAACAAGGGTCTCACCTTTGCAGATGGAGGATCCTGCCGATGTCATGTTAATGACGTTGGCCCCCATTTTGAGTCCGGCAAGCTCGAAAGAAGCCCGTGTGCGGGTTGATGCTTCCATGAACAGGTTGACCTGCGTCCGTCCTGTCAGGCGATTGGACTCATACCGGGGTTGGCGATTCCTGTCTGCATAACTATCCGCGAGATCGAGAAATTCTTCAATCTCGTGAGGGTACAACCCCTCCATACCAAGAAAATGCCTATGAGAGTATGCCGGATTTTTCATAAGGGCGGACTATGAAGTTAAAACATCATTCCGGCAAGGGGAGAATGGTGTGCGCTAGGGCTTTATGGCGGCCCTGCATGCCATGCAAGGAAGTCATATATCGATTGACGGTAGATTTATTTGTCTGCAAAAGCAATGGCATCAAGGAAACCTTGAAGAATCCAGGATGCGGCGTTTCTATCCACGGTTTTCGCCCTTTTTTTGCGGGACATGTCCAGCTCATCAATCATGACGCGTTCTACGGCTGCGGTTGACAAACGTTCATCCCAGAATGCGATTGGAAGCTGGGATATTGGCTGTTCCAGCGCTCTGATATTATCGGCAAACGTTCTTGTCGACTGGCAGCGACGTCCTTCTGTTCCATCCATTTCCACCGGAAGCCCAAGGACCAGGCCGGCTATTTCGTACTCTGCAACCAGCTCGGATAATAGGGTCATGTCCTTGGTGAATTTGGTTCGCCGGATTGTTGTGAGCGGAGTAGCGGTGATCAGCAAGGGGTCTGACAGGGCGATGCCTATGGTCTTGGTGCCAAGGTCCAGCCCGGCCAGCCTGCCGGCGGTGGGCAGGGCGTGTTTCATCTGCAAGGGCGAAAGACCTGTCACAGGAAGTGGTGCGGGGTTGTTGCAGTCAGTCATGACGAGTGATACCTTCCGGCGATTTTACGCGTGTACAGCCCCGGATCGGCGCGTACTGTGTGCCGACGGGGATGCTCCCAAGACACTTACTCCCGCCAGGAGACTTTTTTCAATGTCGCTCGACAAAGATATCGTCCGGAACGTTGCGTTCCTAGCCCGTATTGAGGTGCCCGAAGACAGGCTTGATCCTCTGGCCAGCCAGCTTTCCGGTATTCTTGACTGGGTTGAACAGCTTGCTGACGTCAATACCGAAGGAACAGAGCCTATGACCAGCGTGACGGATGCGGTTCTGCGCTGGCGGGAGGATATCGTCTCTGATGGCGGTATGTGTGACTCCATTCTGGCCAATGCGCCGGAAGCCATGGATGGTTTTTTTGCCGTGCCGAAGGTGGTGGAATAAATGTCTGTTCTTGACCTGACCCTGGCCCAGGCCCGTGACGCCCTGCGCTCTCGCACGTTTTCAGCTGTTGAGCTGGTTGATTCCTACATTAGTGTCATGGAGCAGAAGCGCCCGCTGAATGCCTTTATTACTGAAACAGCGGAGCAGGCGCGCCAACAGGCCGTGGAAGCTGATGCTGCCTTGGCAGCAGGAAGCGCAGGACCGATGACGGGCATTCCCGTTGGCCTCAAGGACCTGTTCTGTACAGAAGGTGTTCGCACTACTGCTGGAAGCCGAATGCTGGAAGGGTTCATTCCGCCTTATGAAAGCACGGTTTCGGCAAATCTGCGAAAGGCTGGTGCTGTTTCGTTGGGCAAGCTGAATCTGGATGAATTCGCTATGGGTGGATCCAACCAGACAAGCTGGTTCGGCCCGGTTCGTAACCCGTGGAAGCCACGTGGCCAGGATGTGGACTTGGTGCCCGGCGGATCGTCCGGTGGATCTGCTGCTGCTGTTGCGGCCCGTATGGTGCTGGCCGCAACGGGTACAGATACCGGTGGATCTATCCGGCAACCTGCTGCTTATTGTGGGATTACGGGTTTGAAGCCAACGTACGGGCGTTGTTCCCGGTATGGCACCATTGCCTTTGCAAGCTCCTTGGATCAGGCTGGCCCCATGACCCGCACGGTTCGCGATGCGGCAATTATGCTGGGCGCGATGGCTGGCTTTGATCCAAAAGATTCCACCAGCGCAAACATTCCGGTGCCTGATTTTGAGGCGGCCCTGACTGGTGATATCCGTGGTTTGAAGATTGGTATCCCGGCTGAATATCGTTCGGATGGCCTGGATCCCGAGGTTGCTTCCCTGTGGGACAAGGGGGTGTCGTGGCTGAAGGATGCGGGGGCCGACATTCATGACATAACCTTGCCGCACACCCGGTATGCTCTCGCAACGTATTATATCGTTGCGCCAGCCGAAGCCTCTTCGAACCTGGCTCGTTACGATGGTTTACGCTTCGGGATGAGGGTGGAAGGCAAGTCCCTAGACGAGATGTATGCTAAAACCAGGGCGGCAGGGTTCGGTGAAGAGGTGCAGCGGCGTATCCTGATGGGGACCTATGTCCTGTCTGCCGGGTATTATGATGCCTATTACCTTAAAGCCCAGAAAGTGCGGTCCTGCATTGCGCGGGATTTCCGCGATGCCTTCCGGTCGGTTGATGCGATCTTGACGCCAACCGCCCCGACCGCAGCTTTCGCGCTGGGTGCAAAAATGGATGATCCTATCGCAATGTATTTGAATGATATTTTTACAGTCCCTGCCTCATTGGCCGGTTTGCCCGGATTATCTGTGCCTGCGGGATTGAATGCATCGGGTCTGCCTCTTGGACTCCAGATCATCGGTCGTCCTTTTGATGAGGAGACTGTTCTGCGAGCCGGGGATGTTCTGGAAAAGGCCGCCAGTTTTCCGGGTGTTCCGGCTTTGGTAAAGGGATAAGGCGCGATGAGCTATCATATCAAAGGTGAAACCGGGGACTGGGAACTGGTTGTCGGGCTTGAGGTTCATGCCCAGGTTATCTCTCAATCCAAGTTGTTTTCGGGTGCCGCAACAACGTTCGGAGCCGAGCCGAACACGCAGGTTTCGTTTATTGATGCCGGCTTTCCCGGCATGCTGCCGGTTATCAACGGCGTGTGTGTGGAGCAAGCCGTTCGTACGGGTTTGGGGCTGAAAGCGCAGATTAATAAACGCAGTGTTTTTGCGCGCAAGAATTATTTTTATGCTGACCTGCCCCAAGGGTATCAGATCAGTCAGTATGATCAACCCATTGTTGGCGAAGGGCAGATCGTTCTGGATTTGCCCGATGGATCAAGCCGTACGGTTGGTATCGAGCGCCTGCATCTTGAGCAGGATGCAGGGAAATCCGTTCATGACCAGCACCCTGCAAAGTCTTTGATTGACCTGAATCGTTCCGGTGTTGCGCTTATGGAGATTGTTTCCAAGCCAGATATGCGTACGCCGGAAGAAGCCGGTGCATACTTGCGTAAGTTGCGCTCCATTCTGCGTTACCTTGAAACATGTGATGGCAATATGGAGGAAGGCTCCATGCGTTGCGATGTCAACGTATCGGTCCGCAAAGCCGGGGAGCCATATCGGACACGTTGTGAGATCAAGAACGTCAATTCCGTTCGCTTTGTCATGCAGGCCATTGAATATGAAGCCCGCCGCCATGTTGAAGTGTATGAAAGCGGTGGCCAGATTGTTCAGGAGACACGTCTGTTTGACTCCTCACGTGGTGAGACACGGTCGATGCGGTCCAAGGAACATGCGCATGATTATCGGTATTTCCCTGATCCGGATCTTTTGCCCCTGGAGTTTGATGATGCGTTTGTTGAGCGCATCAAGGCAACGTTGCCCGAGCTTCCTGATGATAAAAAAGCGCGGTTTGTATCCTCCTATGGCCTGACACCTTATGATGCAGGCGTTCTGGTTATGGAGAAGGAAACTGCTGCTTATTTTGAGGAGGCAGCGGAGGGACGTGACGGAAAGCAGGTTGCGAACTGGTTGATCACAACGCTTTTTGGTGGCCTGAACAAAAAGGGGCTTTCCATTTCACAAAGCCCGGTCAGTCCATCCCAGCTTGGTCAGTTGGTGGATCTGGTAAAAGACAACACTATATCCGGGCGGTTGGCGAAGGACGTTTTTGAGATCATGATGGAGGAGGGAAAAGATCCTGCTCTTATCGTGGAAGAGCGGGGTATGAAGCAGGTTACAGACAGCAGTGCGATTGAAGCTGCCTGTGATGCTGTTATTGCAGCTAATCCCGAGAAAGCTCGGGAAGTGCGGGATGGTAAAGAAAAGCTGGTTGCCTGGTTTATAGGGCAGGTTATGAAGGCAACTCAAGGCAAGGCCAATCCAGGTGTGCTGCAAGAAGTTCTCAAGAAAAAGTTGCTTGGTTAGAAAGCTGTGACTTTCTCTATGCGGGATAAAAAAAAGGCCCCGAGCTATTCGGGGCCTTTCAAATTATTGCGTATAAACCTTACCCGGCAGCAGGCTTGCTGGCCAAGGATCGATTATTCGCATGTTGATGAGCATCTCCGGCACGGTGACCCTTGACGCCATAGTACAGAATATAGGCGTAGCATACGAGCGGCACAAAGAACGCGGCCAGAAGCCCGACTTGATCAGCAACAAAGCCGTGGATCAGGGGCACAATAGCCCCACCGACAATGGCCATACACAGAATACCCGATGCTTTGCTAGTATGATGACCAAGCCCCCTGACCGACAGGGTAAAGATTGTTGGGAACATGATGGAGTTGAACAGGCCAACGGCTATCAAGGACCACATGGCAACATGGCCACCGGACAGGATAGCTGTAATGATCAACCCTATAGCAATGGTGCAGTTGAAGGACAGAAACGCTCCGGGATTCACATAGCGCATGATGGCTGCCCCAACAAAGCGTCCAACCATTGCGCCACCCCAGTACAGGGACAGGTAAAAACCAGCCTCGGCTTCTGGAAGGCCTGCGATCTCCGGCATTGCTAACAGATTAATCAAAAAGCTGCCGATTGCCACTTCTGCACCGACGTACATGAAGATACCGATGGTCCCCAAGACCAGATGACGATGGGACCAGATGCTGCCATGGTTTTTTGCATCAGTGCTCTTGTCCAGATCAATGACCGAGTTGGTATTTCTGATATCTGGCAACTTGATGAACATCAAAGCGAGCGCATTGGCGATCAGGATACCTGCCAGCCACATGTACGGGCCTTGCACAGAAGCGGCTTCTTTTGCCCGATATGCAGCCTGCTCTAGCTCTGACATGCCTGCCAGTTCGCTGGCTGACAAGACAACCGTACTCAGGATGAACAAGGATCCAAGGTACGGAGCAATTGTTGTGCCGACGGAATTAAATGCCTGAACGACAGCAAGGCGACTGGATGCTGTTTCCTGCTTGCCGAGAATGCTGACATAAGGGTTCATGCAAACTTGGATCAGGGTAATGCCAGAGGCCAAGATAAACAGCGCACCCAGAAAAAGCGGATAGGACCGTTCGCTGGCTGCAGGCCAAAAGGCCATACACCCGGCAGCCGTCACCAGAAACCCCACAACGAGGCCACGTTTGTAGCCGATCCGTTCAGCCAGCATGCCCGAAGGCAGGGACACGAAAAAATAAGCGGTAAAAAAGCAGAACTGGACCAGTGCGGCCTCGGCATAGCTGAGTGTAAAAACAGCCTTCAGATGAGGTACAAGCACGTCGTTCAGGCATGTAATCATACCAAGGAAAAAGAACGGTGCGGTCAACACGGCCAATGGGCCAAAATAGGAGCGATTTTGATGTGCAGTGGACATCGGAACAGCCTTTGTTCAGCGCTTCTGAAACAAACCGGTTCTTTTGCCGGTTTCCCCAAAACGGGGGTATGCGTGATGCCTTCAGATGCCTGAATTCTTTTGTCCTGACAACCCCCGATTTCCTTCTTTCTCCATAGGACAGGATAAGGCATCACCATGTTGCGGTTTGAATTCATGTCGCAATGCAAAATTGTGCGATGGTGCAAATACAAACCGTCCTTTGGCCTTTATCAATCTCAAGTTATTGTTTGATTGATAAAATCACGGGCTACGTCTTCCCAGCGTCGGATTGGCGCCAGCAACAGGCTTTGATGCATGCTCTGCCATAACGTGTCATCGGACAGCAGGCGGATTGTTGCGTCTGCGAAAGATCGAGGGTTGGCTGTCATTGTGACAAAGCCTGTGTTTTTGTCTGTTATTCTTTCAGGCAGTGCCCCTGTATCATTGACGATGGCTGGAACGCCACAGGCTTGAGACTCGGCAATGGCCAGGCAGAAGCTTTCTGGTACCGTTGAGGGGTAGCAGTGCACCCTCATTGACCTCAGGGCGGATGCCAGACTATTCCTCTGCAGGGGAGGGTTGAGGAAAACGCCCGCAGTATGTTGCGCTTTTTCAAGAACAGCCTGCGTTTCTTCTGAACCACCTTCCCGCTGGCTCATAATGCCCGGCCCCGTAAACAGGTGCAGCTCGGCTGAAGGAATGGCAGGAACAACATGCTGTTTCCACATATCGAGCAGGGGATCCAGTCCACGCAGGGGATTGGACAGGAAAACGGCACGTGGTCCGGGGGGGATAGTTATGTGGGGGGAGGGGTAAAATACGGGATCGACACCATGAGGTATAACAAGCCGCCGCCCTGGAACCCATGCCGGAAGGGTAGAGGCATGGAATTTTGACAAAAAGACCATGGCAGACTTGCGCCTGACAAGAGGCCACAGGTAGCGTGTCTTGAGAAGGTATTGGGCGGGATTATGGATCCAGAAAGCAACGTGCCTTGCCTTTGGAATAAGGCGCAGCACCGTATGTCCCCGGTTGGCAATGTACAAGTCGGCTGATTCCGGGTGGTTCCCGTCGATGGGTTCCCAGTTCACGCCATTATGTAGAAGTGAGGTATTGGAGTTTGTCAGACATGTTACATGGTGCCCCAGTCTGGCAAAGGCTTCGGCAAGCCAGATAACACAGCTTTCCGCTCCCCCAAGAGGTCTCTGCTCCAAGCATAATCCGTTAAAATGAACGCCATCATCAGCAATAATAATTCTCACCGGCCCGTAACTTTCATTGGTGTGCAATTGTTATGGATCTGCTAAGGGAGCATAATCGACCCGCATCCGTTTTTCCGGAAAAATATTGAGTGCAATGAAATTTGATCTTTTCGCCCGCTGGTTGCCTATCGTTCGTCGGCTCTCTCATCATGATGGGAGGGTCGGGTTATCCTATGATGACGGCCCTACTCCGGAAGCAACGCCGGGAATATTGAAGCTTTTGTCGGAGTATAATGCCGGTGCAACCTTTTTCCTGTCAGGGTGCCGCACCGTTCAGTACCCCGATCTTGTAGCAGACATTGTGCGGGCAGGGCATCCGGTTTATGCCCATGGGTGGGACCATATTCGTCTTGACCATGCCGGTCCTGAACGTCTGAAAGCCGACCTTCTCAGGGGAGAGGAGCTGCTGGCCCGTTTCCGTCCGACGCCAGATCCTTATCTCGTCCGTCTTCCTTATGCTGGTGGCTATCGTAATCCAAAAGTCCATCATACCATTCGCTCGTTCTGGCCTTCTGCCCAGGTTGCTCACTGGTCGTTGCATGTTGATGATCCCGGCTTGGCACGTATGTGCAAGACACCTGATGAGGTGCGCCTCGAAGGACAGAAGCGGATTGATGTTGCACTGGATACGGGCAGTCTGGAAGGGGCGGTGATGTTGCTGCACGATATGGCCTTTGATATAGACAGCTCCGTGCGTGCCGAAACGTCCTTAATTTTGACCGAGCAGTTTTTGGGGGGGCTTGCCAAAAGAGGGTTACGTGCCTGTCCTATGGATATATGTTCAGCGCCAAGCATCCTGGATCGTTTCCTCCTGCTATAATTGGCGATAGTCTTAACATGCCTCGAGAGGGGATCTTGTTGTGAGACAAAACAGCGCAGAGTATCCCCAAACCCCTGATCCCATTGTTCTTGTCTTGAATGTGGTCTGGGTTCTATTGGGTGGTTTTGTGATGTTCTTGGGCTGGGTTCTGGCCGCTTGTCTGATGGCCTTGACCATTGTCGGGATTCCGTGGGTCAGGTCTTCCCTGAATATTGCATTTTATTCGCTATGGCCTTTTGGCCGTATGGCTGTTGACCGCCAGGATTTATACGGGGAGCGTGATATCGGGACGGGGGTCTGGGGTCTTTTGGGTAATGTGCTGTGGTTTGTCCTTGCCGGTTGGTGGCTGGCGTTGGGCCATATATCGTCTGCCTTGGCTTGCGCTATTACTCTTGTTGGTTTGCCGCTGGCATGGGCGCATTTGAAGCTGGCGTGGATTTCCATCTTCCCTGTAGGAAAGGCCATTGTTGAGATCCCCAAAGGAATGGGACCGCGTTTGTAGTCAAGGAACGTGTTCCTTCGTCTGAGATCTGTACGCAAGGGAAAGAGCATCATACCGTGCGGGAAAGGGGCCTTTTTGGTTGATGCGGGAGGATCCGTACTTTATTCATTATTTCTATGGGGTTGGTAGTTTTGAAAGAAAAAGAAAGGTTTCTTGGTATGGCATTGTCGATGATCCGGAAGTTCATGCATATGGAGGCTGCCGGAGGGCTTTGCCTTGTCGGTGCGGCATGCATAGCCCTTCTTTTAGCCAACAGTGCGGGGGCACCCTTTTATCAAGACTTTCTGACGACAAAGCTTGCTGTGACCTTCAATGGAGCTGGTATAGACAAGCCTCTTCTTCTTTGGATCAATGATGGCCTTATGGCTGTCTTTTTTCTTTTGGTAGGTCTTGAAATCAAAAGAGAAGTCCTTGAGGGAGAATTATCATCCCGCAAGAAGGCGTTGATGCCCGGCATTGCTGCGCTTGGTGGTATGATAGGGCCTGCTCTCGTCTATATCGCTTTCAATATGGCGTGGCCTGACAGGTTGAATGGATGGGCTATTCCCGCAGCAACCGATATAGCATTTGCCTTGGGAGTTATGGCTCTGGCAGGGAAGAGAGTTCCGGCTACGCTCAAGATTTTTCTTTTGGCCTTGGCAGTCATGGATGATCTTGGAGCCATTATTATTATTGCATTTTTTTACACCAGCCACCTTTCCATGCTTTCTCTGGGGTTGGCTGTTATAGCAATCATGATTTTGTTCAGCCTGAACAAGGCGGGAATCAACCGAATAACTCCCTACGTTCTTGTTGGTATCTTTTTGTGGGTTTGTGTGTTGAAGTCCGGTGTTCACGCCACGTTGGCGGGGGTTGTTCTTGGACTGGCTATTCCTTTGCGTGGATCTGGCCAAGCTTCAGAGTCTCCCTTGAAGCATGTCGAGGAAGCGCTTCATCCATGGGTTGCCTTTGGAATTATGCCGATCTTTGCGTTCTCTAATGCAGGCGTTTCATTGGCTGGCGTTACATATGATGTTGTTTTCAGCACCATTACGCTTGGTATTGGTCTGGGGCTTTTCATTGGAAAGCAGGTTGGGGTTATGACCTTTACCTGGTTTGCATCGGTTCGTGGCATAGGCTCCTTGCCCAAAGGGGTGTCGTGGGCTCAGTTTTATGGGATGTCTGTTATTACGGGCATTGGTTTTACCATGAGCTTGTTTGTCGGTACGCTTGCCTTCCCTTCTGGCCTTCACGATGCTGAAATTCGTCTTGGTGTTCTGGGGGGGTCTTTGCTGTCAGCTCTTGTTGGATTGCTTATTCTTAAGAGGGCAACTCCTGTGGAGAAGGTCGAAGAGCTAGCCTAGCTGACACTTGTGCCTTGGTGCTGCGAGGGATTGTGGCACCAAGAGCTTGTGTAAAAGCGTTCAGTTCAAGGGTGATGATTATTATATCGATTACATGCGGATATATATTGAGTAATATTATTATAAATTGTTTTGTAATTTTGTGATTTTTGATCATTGTCTTATATTGACATCAGAATAAATTAGCATGGAGCGAGTTATGGATTCTGGGAAGAGCGATATGAATCCAACGCCTGACTCTGCAGAAGACAATGCCTTCTTTCCCTCTCCCTATTCTCTCGCGCAATTTACCTCTCAGATCTCCAATCTATCTGATGCAGAGTATCCAAGTGCATACAAGGGTGGGCGGTGGAAAGTATTGGTCATTGGCGCGGATGAGCGCTACCTGCTGCTTGATAATGGAACTTTTTTTTCTACGGGGAATCACCCGGTAGAAACCCTGCTTCCTATGTATCATCTTCATAAGGCCGGATTTGAATTCGATTTTGCTACCCTCTCTGGCTATCCGATAAAGTTCGAGTTATGGGCAATGCCTCGTCAGGATACGGAAGTGGTAGGGCTGTATAGAAAGTATAATGCTGCCATGAAGAGCCCAAGGCGGTTGGGGGATGTTGTGGAGACAGCTCTTGGTCAGCACTCTGATTACATAGGCGTTTTTATACCAGGTGGACATGGCGCCCTGATAGGTTTGCCCGACAGCTCTGAGATGAAGGCATTGTTGGAATGGGTTGCGGAGAAGAATAAATTCTTGATCTCTATTTGCCACGGACCTGCAGCTTTTTTGGCTGTTGGTGAAGATAGCCTTCTTTATAGGGGCAAAAAGATTGTTGCCTTCCCCGATGTAATGGATGCAAAAACACCGGAGGTCGGCTATATGCCGGGGCATTTGATATGGAAATTTGGTGAGAAACTGAAGCGGCTGGGCTTTGAAATACTCAATGACCAAATCTCCGGGCAAGTCCATAAGGATGGAAGAATCCTCACAGGCGATAGCCCGCTTGCCGGGAACGCATTGGGAAAGCTGGCTGCGCGGGAGCTCCTAGCCGAGGTGAATAGAAAGGACTGATCCTGTCAACGATTCTGCAGACTTTTGGGGCTATTTTTCTATTTTCTTGCGGGCCCAGAAAATACAGCTAAACGCCAAGGCAACGTAATTATTTTTTCCAGAAGAAGTGTGGTCAAAGTTTGCTCAAACGCAACGGGCGTTCTGTAAACTTCTTATAAATCAATGCTTTAGAGAACGAACATGGCGGAGCGGGAGGGATTCGAACCCTCGGCACGAGTTACCCCGTGCGACAGTTTAGCAAACTGCTGGTTTCAGCCACTCACCCACCGCTCCTTGAATTCACATGGCGCATGACGCTGAACACGGTGTTTTCTATCGAAATATAAACTAGAGGTCAACATGTTAAAGGAAGGTACCGAAAATTTTTCAGGATTCACGTGTTTCCAAGTCATGGAGATGACCTGATTCATTATCTTTAGGAGTAAAGCGTTGTTTCAGGAAGCGAATAGCATGACACAGTCCATACTCGTCAATACCGTGAGGCAGCCCTTGGCATGTGACGGTACCCACATCAACGCAGTTCTCCCGCAGAGCACGTTCAGCTAGTTCCATTGCCGGGTAGGGGACCACAGGATCTGCATCGCCATGAACGAGAAGTACGGGGGGGCGTGATGTCACTTCATTGGGAAGCACCTCCGCCCCAACTAGGGCCCCTGAGAAACCAACGACAGCAGCTAAAGACGTTCTTTGTCGCAGTGCAACATGCATAGCCATCATCGACCCTTGGGAAAATCCAACTAAGGCAATGCGCTCTAACGGAATCTTCTCCTTCTCGGTAATGCTATCCATAAAGTTCTGTAGGTAGGGAGCTGCTGTCCGTGCACCTTGCAGCAGACGGGTGTGGATAGGGGACATGGTTTCGGGCTCCCGCCGCATCATGTCCGGATCATAGGAAGCAAGACTGAACCATTGCCGACCTGAAGGAGACATTTCGCAAGGTTCAGGGGCATGCGGGGAGTAGAAGACCGTTCCGGGCAGGGCTTCTCCCATCTGTGGGGCAAGCCCGATAAGATCATGACCGTCAGCGCCATAGCCATGCAAGAAAATGACCGCTTGCCGGGTGTTGGAGTTGGCAGGGTGACGGTATTCTGGCCCGGAAAGAGACATGGAGTACATCCCTGTTTGTTATGCGCAGTTTTGCTATTCCGGTTTTTCTTTTGCTTTCTTTGCAATCCTGGCAGGCGTGCGCCGTTTTGCAAGTTTCTTGGTGGGCGCCGTCTCTTCAGATGTTTCTTGGGCCTCAGCAGAAGAGGGGGAACGGCGGCGCGTCGACTTCTTGGGGGTTTCTAATGTCGTCTCATTGCCTTCGTCTACTGCAGCGCTATGCTGTACTTGGTTCGCTTCGTCAGAGGCTGGAGTGGAGCGGCGGCGTGCTTTCCGACGAGGCACAGAGTCCTTCTTGGGTGCTTCATTGACCTCGGAAGGTTCTGCTGCAGATTCCGATCTCATATCTTCATGGCTGGTACCTTCCGGCTCAGCAAATGCTGATGCGCCCCGCTTTCTGGAGGGACGCTTGCGTGTACGGCGTGTGCTTACAGGGCGTTCCGCCTCAGGGGTGATTATCTCTTCCTTATGTTCAGCGAACGGCTTTTGTTCTTCTGCCAGTTCTGTCATGCCTGTACTTGGATCTACGTTCCTGTCCGATTTTTCTTCTCTCTCTTCGGGAGGGAAAGGAGCGGGTAACGGTGTGAGACCTGATGCCACCCGCAGGGCATTTTCTTCTGTACGTGTCAGTGGGGCAAGGAGGAAGGCGGGTGTTATCCCACCGAATGCAACGGCATTATCGGAAAAGGTCATCTCTGCAACTTCATAGGCAGGGTGTGTCTTGTCACGTCCACGCCCCTCATGTCGTCTATTGTCACGTGGGCGCCGCTCTCCACGGGCGTTGCCTGACCTCATGTCTTCTTGCTGCCTGCGCGGATTACTCTCATTCCGTACCTCGGGTAACAGAACGGCGGGATCTGCCCCTTCAATGGCAACGCGGGGTATTTCCTTGCCTGTCAGCTTTTCAATAGAGGCAACCAGCTTCGCATCCTCTTCTGTTGCTATGGTCCAGGCAACACCATCGCGTCCGGCACGACCTGTGCGGCCAATGCGGTGCACGTAGTCTTCGGCGTGGAGAGGGACATCAAAATTAAAAACGTGGGACACATCGGCAATGTCAATGCCCCTGGCCGCGACGTCGGAGCAGACCATCAGCCGGATTTCCCCTGCCTTGAAGGCTGCCAGTGTTGCAGTCCGTTCGGATTGGGCCATGTCCCCATGCAGTTGTGCGCAGTCAAAGCCGTGTTTCTTGAGCGAGCGATGCAAAATGGAAACATCGCGTTTGCGGTTACAAAAGATGAAGGCATTCCGGACATCTTCCACCTGAAGAATGCGCCGCAGGGTTTCCCGTTTTGCGCCGGATTGAACAACAAGCATCTTTTGAAGCACAGTTTCAGCAGCAGTCGCTTGGCGCGCGACCTTGACTTCCTTGGGATTGTTCAGGAACACGTTTGTCAGCCTGCGAATTTGGTCATCCATTGTTGCCGAGAAGAACAGGGTTTGCCGCAGGGGAGGCAACAGGGAAACAATGCGTTCAACATCGGGGATGAAGCCCATATCCAGCATGCGGTCGGCTTCATCGATAACTAGAATTTTTACATCGCGGAGGATGATCCGACCTCTTTCAAAGAGGTCGATAAGCCGACCAGGTGTTGCCACAAGAACATCGACGCCCCGGTCAAGAAGTTTTTCCTGCTCGGTAAAGCTTTCCCCGCCGATAAGAAGCGCCATTGAAAGGTTGTGATACTTCCCGTACAGGGTGAAGTTCTCAGCCACCTGGTTCGCCAGTTCCCGCGTGGGGGCAAGAATAAGGGACCGGGGCATGCGCGCCTTGGCACGTCCGTTGGCCAGAATATCGATCATGGGCAAGGTAAAGCTTGCCGTTTTGCCGGTTCCGGTCTGGGCAATGCCCATGACATCGCGCCCCATAAGAACCCAGGGGATGGCCTGTTCCTGGATGGGGGTAGGCGTTGAGTATCCTACTTCGGTAACGGCTTGGAGTGTTTCAGGGCTCAGGCCCAGATCGGCAAAATTCATGGAAGTCGCAGCACGGCCTGTACAGTTGGCGATGGAGCGGCAGTGGCATGGACACGCCCATGCCCGGTTCCATCATCATGGAGTTTGGGGGGCGATAATAGATAGTCCTCCGGCTCTGTCAATCATTGCTGCGGTTCCTTGTCATAACATATTTATCTTTGATTGCTAATGCTGCATCGCGCTATCTTCAATGGCTGTGAATGCCAACTAGGGAGGGTGGTGCAGTGAGGGCGCGGGTACAGGATTCTGTCCTGTTTGTAATTGATGTCCAGGAAGGTCGGTGCCCGATTGTTGATAATCCCCGCAAGGTTATCTTTAATTGTGCCCGATTGCTGAGGGGGGCATCCATGTTCGGGATTCCTGCCGTTGTGACCGAGCTGTGTCCCGATATTTTTGGGCCCGTCATGCCTGATTTGCGCGATCTTCTTTCGGATCATCGCCCTGTTGCCCGACGTGCTCTGTCCTGCTTGGCGGACCAAGATGAGCATTCTGTGGCAACACGGTTGGCAGGGAAGGCCGTACGATCCGTTATTGTTGGCGGCGTAGAGGCCCATGTTTCCGTTCTCCAGACCGTTCTGGACCTTTTGGCTGCGGATTATCGTGTGTTTGTGGTTTCTGATGCCTGCTCATCGCGTCATGCTGACGAAGAGCAGGTTGCCATGGCACGTATGCAAGCGCTGGGGTGTCAGATTATTACAACGGAAATGCTTCTTTTTGAATGGGTTGGTACAGAAGATAGCCCAGTCTTCCGTACTCTGATGGACAGCTTGATCCGGTAGGAAGAGAAGCAGGGGATTGTTGATGCCTTGTAATATAGCCAGTGGGCATTTGATCATCTGTTCAGGCGTGTCCACTTGAAGGTATTGCCAAGCGACGTTCGCTACGTACCACCCGCCATGCCAGCAGCAACACCAGCACGCCGCCGATCAGTGACAGCGTACACGCCGGCGTCAGCAGCGCAGTAACCGGCCAGCGTCTACCGATCAAGAACGTGTTGATCGCGGCGCCGATAACTGACCCCGACGCCAGCACCAGACCGGTATAGCCGAGCCACTGCGCCGGCAGTTCCAGCGCTGCAAAGTGGAACGACGCCAGCTGATAATAGCTGAACATGCAGATATTGAATAGTGCCACCAAGAGCGCACTGTGCCAACTATCGGGATCCTTTGTCATTTTTCCCAGGGTGCCGAAAAACGAAATCCGGGCAATCTGTTGCGGGCGTGTTTCCGGCAGCTGCCAGCCGGCATATCCCAACAGCAAGGCTGCCAGCAGTACGCTGAAGCTGCCACTGAACAGCGCGGCGATTGATGCCAGTAGATAAAGAGCCAGCCCAGATAATGCGGTGGGACGACGTCCGGTCACGTCTCACATCCGTCCCCACGCCCAGAGCGAAGGCGAAAAAGTAACAAGAGAGCGTTTGCGCCGCCATTTCGGCGCTCACCCGGAACCCGTCCGCAATGTGCGTCAGCGCCGGGCTGTAAATGGTTTCCACCACCTGGGGAAACATCATCATTGACGTCACCAACGTCAAAGTCAGTTTACGTTGCATAGCTGATCTTGTGGCCAAAAAAGACGGTGTAAGATATTATTTTTAGAATATTATTTTTTTGTGTTGCTATCTATCATAATGATATAAATCAATAAATTTATAAAGCATCAGACCATAGCCTCTCCTTGTTGCCAAGATGGCTTGTTGTTTGCTTTTTTCATGCCGCCGCTGCAATGCCATTTTAGAATGATTTTTTTATATTTTACTCCTTAAGATATAATCTTTGCTCGTCGAGATATCAGTTCTGTGTGTAGTATTTTGTTATTGTTTGTTTTACATTGACTTGATCTCCAGTCTGTCAGGATCTGTTCCTTGACCGTTTCCTTATGTTGCTGATTGCAGGTCCATGAAGCTGGTTTGATTTCTGATGTACCAAGATAAGTGAAGCTTGACATCTGTGGGTCAAGGAGATACGGTGCGCCCTCTTTCCAGACCAGAAAGTGTTTGAGGGTGTTGGAGTTATGCGCGTCCGGAATTCTCTTAAGTCGGCCAAGACTCGTGACAAGAACTGCCGTGTAGTTCGTCGCAAGGGCCGTGTGTACATTATCAACAAGAAGAATCCGCGCATGAAAGTGCGTCAAGGCTGATATCTTGTACGGTGTTACATTTTTATAGGTTCCTGTTTTGCTTGATCTCTTGGTAAGATTTGGCAGCCAGTATCCGTAGAAGGGCCACGCAAAAGCGTGGCTTTTTTATTGTCCGTGTCTACTCTACCCCAAAACAGGGTAGCCCTTCTCTGTTCAGGGCTACCCTGTTCGCTGCGGCCTATCGCTTACAGGTTGTCGCCAATCTCTGCTATGCGCAGGATATTTGTGCTGCCAGGGGTACCGAACGGGACGCCTGCAATGATGACGGCTTTGTCTCCAGCTTGTGCCAATTGGTCCCGTTCAGCAAGCCGGGTTGCCTTTTGCACCATGTCCCCGAAATCACGAACGCCTTCAGCGGTTACGGCGTGAATGCCCCAAACCAGAGCCAGTCGTCGGGCAACCCGGACATCAGGAGTCAGGCCCAGAATGGGTACGGGGGGCCGTTGACGAGCTTGCCGGAAGGCTGTAGAGCCAGACGAGGTAAACGTGACAATTGCTTTGGCTTCAACCGTTGATGCAACTTGGCTTGCTGCGGCACAAATGGCATCAGCGGCGGTATTTTCAGGTTTCAAGGGATGAGAGTTGATAATCTGGCGATATGTTTCATCATGTTCAACGCTGGCTATGATTTTGCTCATGATTGAGACAGCTTCTGCAGGGTATTGTCCTGCTGCGGTTTCCGCCGAAAGCATGACAGCATCGGCTCCGTCATAGACAGCTGTTGCTACATCGGACGCTTCAGCTCGGGTTGGCGTGGGGGCATTGATCATGCTTTCCAGCATCTGGGTTGCCACAACAACGGGCTTTCCCTGTTGGCGGCAGACAGACAGAATTTTCTTCTGCAGGATGGGAACCACTTCCGGTGGACACTCAACTCCCAGATCGCCGCGGGCAACCATAACGGCATCTGACAGGTTTACGATATCGTGTAGGGCGGTAATGGCTTGTGGCTTCTCCAGCTTGGAAATAATACCAACCTGATTACCTGTCAGGGCGCGTGCCTCCGCAACATCCTCTGCCCGCTGCACAAACGACAGGGCGACCCAGTCCACACCAAGAGAAAGGCCGAACATCAGGTCTTTCCTGTCTTTTTCGGTCAATGCAGAAATAGGGAGGACTTCACCGGGAACATTCAGGCCTTTGTTATTGGAGAGAGTGCCGCCGACAACAACAGTTGTCATAGCGTGATTCTCACCGCGCGCTATAACCCGTACCCTGATCTTGCCATCATCCATCAGGAGCTCGGTGCCGACCTTCAGTACCGCGAAAATTTCCGAGTGTGGCAGGCAGACACGGGTCTTGTCACCAGGGTTTTTATCCATGTCCAGACAAAAATTCTGGCCATTTTCAAGAGTAACCTTCCCTTGGGCAAAGGTTCCGACCCGTAGTTTCGGGCCTTGCAGGTCCATGATAATGGAGATCGGCCTTCCGGTTTTCTCTTCGGCGGCACGGATCATATTGTAACGGGTCCGGTGATCCTCGTGTGATCCATGGCTGAAATTCAGCCGGAAAACATCGGCACCTGTGCGTGCCAGCATTTCAATTTGTTCGGCCGTTGAGGACGAAGGGCCGAGGGTGGCAATGATTTTGGCGTGGCGTTCGCGTCTCATGGAGTTACTGTTCTTTTCATAGGGTGATGCAGGATTGATGAAGTCCCGGGTGATCATCTGAATTCTTTTATGAGGTCATGTTTTTAGCAGGACACAGACGCAAAAGCGACCTGTGATTTTCTGCCGGAGAGTGTGATGATGCCAAGGAGTTTTTCTTCAGGTTGTTCCTGTAACTTTATGTTTTGGTACACGGGATATGGTTACGTTTCTTGATACCGCCTCGCTGCTTGATGCCGATGAACCTGCTCCTTTCGAGATTTTTAATCCGGATGGGCGAGCTCCTGTGTTGTTCGTGGCAGATCACGCCAGCAACCGCATTCCACGCTGTCTTGGTGGGCTTGGATTGTCTGTTGCCGATCAGCAAAGACATATCGCCTGGGATATTGGGTCTGCTGATCTGACCATGTCCCTATCCCTTCTTTTGAATGCGCCCGCTGTCTTGTGTGGTTATTCGCGCTTGGTCATTGATTGTAACAGGTTGCCCGGAGACCCGGATTCCATTCCTGTGTCCTCTGACGGAACCGTTGTTCCCGGAAACTGCGATTTATCCGAGGCAGGGCAGGAAATCCGTACAACGGATATCTTCAATCCCTATCATCAGGCTGTGGCTGACACGCTGGCACACATGTGGCGCCGTTGTCCTAGTGTACCACCGGCCCTGCTTGCCATTCATTCCTTTACACCGCAGCTGCTGTCGATCAAGCATCCTCCCCGTCCTTGGCAGGTGGGGCTTTTGTGGAATCGTGACCCCCGGCTTGCGGTTCCACTGATGGATAGGCTGCGCGCATTACAAGGTGGCTTTTGCATCGGAGACAATCAACCTTACAGCGGGCGTGATATTGCCTTTACTGTTGATCGCCACGCAGCCTCTGCCGGTTTACCGCATGCGGGCATCGAAGTCCGACAGGATGAAATTGATACCAAGAATAAGGCGCATGTATGGGCTTGCCGCCTCGTTGAGGTTCTGGGGCCATTGGTCGGTCACCCTGATGTGCATAGGGTTTGTCATTATTAATGCTGCACGGGTGTCCTTTCTCTTGACCAAACCCGGATAGTTCGGAGTAAGACAGAGAAACTGTGAAACCCGTGGCCAAGCCCGGGGCCAGGGGCTTTTCCTGCCTCTGCTGCCCGTGCAAATTTGAGGTACATCTGCATATGGAAAGTATGGACAATTCTGCAGCCGAGCAGCTGCGTTCAATCGTTGAGCGCATTGAGCGGCTGGAAGAAGAAAAAACCAATATTGCCTCTGACATAAAGGACATTTATGGAGAGGCAAAATCAATGGGATACGATGTGAAGATCATACGAAAGGTTATCAGCTTGCGTAAAAAGCAGCCCCATGAGTTGGAAGAAGAAGAGCAGTTGCTGACACTCTATCGTATGGCTGTCGGGGTCTGAGCAAAGTATATAAGGGAACGTATCCTTCCCTGAAGAAAGGCTCCTATAGCTTTCTTCAGGGAAGAGAGACTTTTTTAAGCGGCTTCCATGGCGTGTCGCTTCGCCCGGAACTCGGACAGAAGGTGTTCCTGCTGCCGGCGTGCCTTGCGTACGTTATCTTCCAGTATGTGGCCGTATCCCCGCATGGTAAGCGGTAGTGAAGCCAACTTGACAGCGGTATCCAAGTTTTCGGTGCTCAGGTTGGAAGCTATTTCTGAAAGCAAGGTTTGGAAATCGGTGATCAGTTGTCGTTGCATCTTTCTTTCAGGTGTATAGCCAAAGGGGTCTATGCAGCTTCCCCTTATTATTCGCATCCGGGCCAGAACTCTCATGAAGGGCAAAATCCAGCCTCCGAAGGCTGATTTTTCAAGATGACCGGTTTCACGATTGCGGCGTGCAAGAAGGGGAGGTGCAAGATAGAATGTCAGCTTCAGTTTCCCTTCAAATTGAGCTTTCAGGTTAGACATGAAGCTGCTGTCGGTATACAGGCGGGCAACTTCGTATTCGTCCTTGTAGGACATCAGCTTGAATAAGGAGCGTGCTGCTGCAGCAGTCAGGGCCGTACTGTTGTTTCTCAGCTTTTCTTCAGCCTTGCGCAGTTCTTTGATGCTGGTTTCATAACGATTGGCCCAATGACGATCCTGCCAGCTTTCCAGAAATACAGAACGTCTGGATATAATATCATCCAGTTTTTCTGACAGGCTATGGTGCGCTGGTGCCTTATACGGAGAGGCTATGCTGGCAACCTTTTCTGGTGCTATGGCGGTATGACGCCCCCACATAAATGCCATACGATTGAATTCGGGCCTGATACCATTGAGTTCTATTGCTCTCATGATCGATTCCCGGGAAAGGGGAATAAGGCCCTTCTGCCAAGCATAGCCAATCAGGAACAAGTTGGTTGCCAGGCTGTCCCCCATCAGGGTTGTGGCCAGCTCTGATGCCTTGACAAAGGAGGCGCGCTCTCTGCCGACAGTGCGTTCAATCGTTTGAATAATGTCTGTTCCGGGGAAAACGGCATCGGGGTTACGAGTAAACTCCGCTGTCATGGTTTCCTCTGTATTGATGATAGCTGAGGTGTGCCCGAAACTCATTCTTAGAATTGCGTCATGACCTGCTGCTGTCAGGCCGTCGCATCCCAGCACAAGATGTGCTTTGCCCGGTGAGATACGCGCAGCGTGTACGTGATCAGGCGATTGAGCAATGCGCAGGTAGCTGATAACAGCTCCATTCTTTTGGGCGAGTCCAACCTGATCAAGAACCGAGGCTGTTTTGCCTTCCAGGTGGGCGGCCATGCCAAGTAACGCCGATATGGTAATAACCCCTGTTCCACCAATCCCTGTAATAACAACGTCATAGGAGCCGAGATCAATAGCGGGAATTGTGGGTTCGGGAGGGCATTCAAGGTGCGAGAGATATGCACTTCCTTGGTGTTGCCGTAGTTTCGCGCCTGTGACTGTAATGAACGAGGGGCAAAAGCCTTTGATGCACGAGAAGTCTTTGTTGCAGGAAGACTGATCGATCTTTCTTTTGCGTCCGAACTCTGTTTCCAGAGGTTCGATGGCAACGCAATTGGACTGTGAGCCACAGTCTCCGCATCCCTCACAGACAAGGTCATGAATAAAGACCCGTTTGTCAGGGTCAGGCATTTTGCCTCTTTTACGACGACGGCGTTTCTCGGCAGCACATGTTTGTTCATAAATCAGGACGCTGACGCCTGGTGATTGGCGCAGCTGGCGTTGTAGTTCATCCAGTGTGTCGCGGTGGTGAAGTGTTGTGTACGGCGGTAGGGATGGCATAACCTTTCGGAATACTTCGGGTGCATCGGAAACGATGGCAATCCGTTTGACGCCTTCGGCTGCAACCTGTGCTGCCAGGGACTGAACAGTCAGTGGGCCATCGAAGCGTTGCCCGCCCGTCATGGCAACGGCATCATTGAACAGGATGCGGTAGGTTATATTAACATTGGCTGCGATTGCCTGACGTATGGCCAGGATGCCTGAATGAAGATAGGTACCATCCCCCAGGTTGGCGAACACATGTTTCTCTTCAGTAAAGGGGGCTTGCCCAACCCAGGGAACGCCCTCTCCTCCCATCTGGGTAAATGTGCTGGTTGACCGATCCATCCATGTCACCATGTAATGGCAGCCAATGCCACCGATTGCCCGCGATCCTTCGGGTACCTTTGTTGACGTGTTGTGTGGGCAGCCGGCACAGAAGTGAGGAATTCTTTTAACCGTTATGGGTTCTTTTTGTTTGGCACGTTCAAGGAAGAGCAAGCGTTCCTTGATCGAGGCAAGAGGGTTTATGCTGGAAAGAATAGGGCCGAGGACAAGGGCAATCTGATCTGGTCCCAGTTCTCCTGTGGCTTGAAAAGCAGGCTCTCCGGCAAGGCTATATTTGCCAGTTATTCTTGGGGCGTTATGCCGCAGCTGATTGTACAGCAGCTCCTTGATCTGTGTTTCGATAACAGGACGCTTTTCCTCAATAACAACAAGATGTTCCAGCCCTCTTGCAAAAGAGAGGATGCCATCCGGTTCCAGAGGCCACGGCATGCCAACCTTGAAGAGCCTCAGCCCAAGGCTATGGGCTTCATTCTCCTTGATGCCCATGTCATCAAGAGCTTGCAGGGTATCCAGCCAGCTTTTTCCTACCGCAATAATGCCAATACGTGCTGCAGTGGAGGCAAAGGAAACAAAATTTATTCGATTGTAGCGGGCAAAGGCCACGGCTGCTGGAATCTTGTAGTTTATGAGGCGGTACTCTTGTTCCAGTGGTGAGTCTGGTACGCGGATGTGAAGACCGTCCTCGGGCATGTTTCCCTGTTCAGGATCTGAAAAAGCATAGCGCCCAAGATTAACTTCAACCGTTGATGAGCTATCCAGAACCTCGCTGACGCATTTCAGGGCAACCCAACATCCAGAATAGCGACTCATCTGAATAGCCATAACCCCATAGTCCAGGATATCCTGAACATTGGATGGATATAGAACCGGTATTTGCAGATCCATATAGGTATAATCGGTCTGGCTGGGGACGGTGGATGATTTGGCTGCATGATCGTCACCGGAGAACAGCACAACCCCGCCATGTCGACTTGTTCCTGCCATGTTTGCGTGACGGAAGACGTCGCCGGATCGGTCAACGCCTGGGCCTTTGCCATACCAGTATCCACAGACACCATCATACCGTTGTCCCGGGAACATGGCTCCTTGCTGGCTTCCCCACACGGCTGTTGCCGCAAGATCTTCGTTAAGCCCCGGCTGGAACACGATGTGGTGTTTCTCAAGGTGCCTCCGGGCTGCAAGTAGTGTTGTATCAAGAGTGCCGACCGGTGATCCTCGATATCCCGATATAAAGCCGGCTGTATCAAGTCCATTCCCGAGATCCAGAATGCGCCGTGTCATGGGTATGCGGGCCAAGGCCTGAATCCCCGACAGATAGATTCGTCCGGATGATGCAGCATACTTGTCTTCAAGAGTGACGCGATGATCAATCCCCATGTTTTCCTCCCTGGAACGGCCTTTCTTTTTTCAGGCCGTTCTTTTTCCGCAGTTGTTTTGATCTTGCGGTATATGGTTCCCGGCAAAAGGATAGGGGGAGCAGGAGAAAATACAATAGGACTGTCATGCTGACCTGATTATGGAATCTGATTTGATGAGGTCAACGAATTCGGCGCATATTTATGTTTTCTTCTGGTCCATAGAAGAACAAAGATTGTTTTGCTTGCGCCCAAGTATTGCAGGCGGGCAAGAATTATCTGTTACGATCGATAGAGCTGATCCAGAGTCGCTCTCCATCGCTCAAGGATAACGTGGCGTCTTATTTTCAGGGTGGGTGTCAGCATGGCATTGTCGATGGTGAAGGCTTCGGGGGCAATCACAAAGCGGCGCACGGTCTCTATGGTGGAGAGTTCCTTGTTGACCCTTTCAAGGGCGGCGCTGATACGTCGCAGTACTTCCGGTTCCTTGGTTAGTGCAGTCAGATCGGGAGGCACGCCCTTTTCTGCTGCAATAGCACTGATCAGCTCTTCACTTGGAACGACAAGGGCAACCAGATGCGGACGTTTGTCCCCGTAAACCATGGCCTGTGCAATTTCAGGCTCCAATGTCAGGAAACCTTCTATCCTTTGCGGAGATATGTTGTCCCCGCCGGAATTGACAATGATATCCTTTTTTCTGTCTGTGATGAAGATGTGCCCTTCCGGGTCGATATGCCCGATATCACCTGTATGAAGCCATCCATCAGGGTCAATAACCGCAGCCGTTGCTTCCGGGTTGTTCCAGTACCCCTGCATGACCATTTCGCCCCTGACGCAAATCTCCCCATCCTTTGCGATCTTTGCTTCAACGCCATTCAGGGCAGGGCCAACGCTTTCCATTTTTGGATTGTCCGGCGTATTGACTGAAATCAGGGGGCCTGCCTCGGTTTGGCCATATCCTTGAAGAATGCGGATCCCCAAGGCTGTGAAGAAGTATCCAACATCAGGGTTGAGAGGAGCGCCGCCTGATACAAAGGCCTTCAGGTGCCCGCCGAAGCCTGTTGCGACTTTCCGCCGTACAAGATGTGTACAGACTGCATTTATAAGGAATTCCAAGGGTCCAAGTCGTTTTTTATGACAATATCGCTTTGTGCCAAGGCTAAGGGTCTTGTGAAACAGCCAAGCCTTGAGTCCTGAACTTTTTTCCGCGGACCGCAGCATTTTTGTCCGCATCACTTCATAAATGCGCGGCACGGCGGCCATAAGGGTTGGCTTGGCTGCAGCCATATTGCGACCAAGCGCATCAATGCTTTCTGCGTAATAGATTTGCGCTCCGATTGAAACCGGAAAGAATTGACCTGCGCTGTGCTCATAGGCATGGCTGAGTGGAAGGAAGGACAGGAATCGTTCCTGCCCCAATCCCAGCTTGACCAGAACATCATGGGCGCCACGGCAATTGGCAAGAATGGAGGCATGGGACAGCATAACCCCCTTGGGTGCCCCACCGGTCCCCGATGTATAAATGATGCAGGCGGTGTCTGTACGTTGTGGTGGGGTAGGCAAGGGAAGGTGCTGTTTCTTGGCTCCCCTTGCAATCAGGTCGTCCCAGAAGAACAGCGAGACCCCCGGATTTTGCTTCAGGTCCCCCGCGTTGATCAGGATAACATGCGGCGGGTGTGCGATATGGGCCGCTGCGTGCAACAGAGGCCGCATCAGCCGACCGCTGGAAACAATAACGGCGCGGGCACCTGAATCGGTCAACACATGCCTGTGATCATTCGGTGTATTTGTTGTGTAGGCCGGAACAGAAATGGCACCGGCGGCCATGATGGCCAGATCGCCAAGGCACCATTCCGGGCGGTTTTCCGAGACCAACACAACACGGTCACCGGTTTTGATTCCAATCTCAGTCAGTCCATGGGCCAGGGATCGCACCGTTACGGCTGCTTCTTCCCAGCTTATCGGGCAGTAAGATCCCTTGACCACCCTCCATAGAAAGGGGGCAGGACCAAAGAATGCGGCCTGTTCGAAGAACATGGAAACCAGACTGGTTGTGGTTCCATAATTGACGGCACGTCCCCTCAAATGCCTTCTCCTGATGGGCCGGCCTTGTTGTCCGGTCTTGTGGAAATCCTCGAGTCTCGGCACACTGGGTGCCATAAACTGGGCGGCAGCACCACAACGGGCTTACAGTGTGTGAGGCTGTCGTCATCTTTTTGTTCTGCCCCATGGATCAACGTGGATCATAAGGAGATAATGGTATGTTGCCAATCATCAACCGTGACAGCGAGGGAACGGGTTCTGCAGCCCACAGCGGGGTACCGGAATGGGATCTGTCAGATTTGTACCCGGGCCGTGATTCAGCTGAATTGGCAGCGGATCTTAGTCAGGTTGACACGCAATCCAAACATTTTGAAGTTAGTTATCAGGGAAAAGTTGCTGCGCTCAGTGCGGCCCATTTTGGGGCCGCTATTGTTGAGTATGAAGCCTTGTGCGAGCGCCTGTACCGTATTTTGTCATATGCCCAGCTTCTGCATGCCGGTCATGTGACCGACCCTGAAACAGGACGGTTTGTTCAGGATATCAACGAGAAGGCAACCGAGGTTCAGACCAGAACACTTTTCTTTGTTCTGGAAATCAATCGCATGGATGATGCCGCGCTGGCTGCACGGTTGGCGGAAGATTCGGTGGTTGCGCGGTATGCTCCCTGGATCCGGGATGTTCGTCTGAGCAAGAATCACCAGCTTTCCGATGAACTGGAAAAGCTGTCGAGCGAGAAGGGGATTACAGGCGCCGGAGCATGGGTTCGTCTGTTCGATGAAACCATGGCGTCGCTGCGGTTTCCTGTTGATGGCAAGGACCTGACCATCACAGAAGCCACCCATCTACTGGGGGAAACCGATCCACAGCGCCGCAAGAGTGCTGCCAAAAGCATTGGGCAGGTTCTGGGTAATAATATTCGTCTGTTCGGTTTGATTACAAATACCCTGGCCAAGGACAAGGAAATTGATGACCGCTGGCGTGGTTACAAAAGCCCTATGGCTGCCCGTAATCTTGCCAATCAGGTTGAAGAGCCTGTTGTCGATGCCTTGGTTTCTGCTGTGCGGGATTCCTTTCCGCGTTTGTCGCATCGGTATTATGCGATGAAAGCCAAGTGGTTCGGTGTTGATATTCTGGATTACTGGGATCGCAATGCCCCGGTACCGGGGGATAGCAGCCGGACTTGGAGCTGGAAGAAAGCGGCGGACTTTGTTATTGCCGCTTACGGGCGTTTTTCTCCTGAACTGGCGGCTGTTGGACAGCGTTTCTTTGACAATGCGTGGATTGATGTGCCTGCACGTCCGGGCAAGGCATCTGGTGCCTTTGCTCATCCAACAGTTCCCAGCGTGCACCCCTATCTTCTTCTCAATTTTATGGGAAGAGGGCGTGATGTCATGACCTTGGCCCATGAGCTGGGACATGGTTGTCACCAGATCCTGGCCGGCCGTCAGGGATGCTTTATGTCCGACACGCCATTGACCTTGGCCGAGACAGCTTCTGTTTTCGGGGAAATGCTGACATTCCGCGCCATGCTGGATGCCGAGACTGATACAAGGCGTCGCCGTTTTCTGCTGATTGCCAAAGTGGAAGACATGTTGAATACCGTTGTGCGTCAGATAGCTTTCCACGAATTCGAGAGAAGAGTGCACAGCGAGCGTCGTTCAATAGGCGAGGTGTCGACAGACAGGATTGGCGAGATCTGGATGCAGACCCAGGCCGAGAGCTTGGGGCCAGCTTTCCGCTTTGATGCGGAATACCAGCATTACTGGGCCTACATTCCACACTTTGTCCATACGCCATTCTACGTCTACGCTTATGCGTTCGGTGATTGTCTGGTAAACAGTCTGTATCGTGTTTACGAACAGGGCATGCCGGGTTTTCAGGACAAATACCTGAACATGCTGTCCGCAGGAGGAACCCTGCGTCATCGAGAGCTGCTGGAACCTTTTGGTCTTGATGCGTCTGATCCTGGCTTCTGGGCAAAGGGATTGTCTGTGATTGAAGGCTTTATTGATGACCTTCAGGCCATGGATTGACCACAAGAAAGGCCGCTGTACGCAGCGGCCTTTTTGTTACCAAGGAAATGGTGTGGCGAAGACTAGAGTTCGATATCCTCATCCCGCGTATCCGCTTTTGGCTTGCTGCGGAGGAATGCAGGAATTTCTTCTTCCTGTTCCTTGCGGGTGTGGTGCTCGACTTTTTCCTCCGGCTCGTTGCCGTAGTCAACCTGCGGAACGGTGCCGCCGGCACGACGTGGAGCCAAGGCAATTTCCTTTTCCAGGTCAGCTTCGGAGCACATGCCAAGAATAACCGGATTGCGCGGCTTGATGGCCGTGGCATTCCAGTGTGTCTTGCTTCTGACTGACTCAATAGTCGGCTTTGTGGTGCCGATCAGTTTGCAGATCTGGGCATCAGACAGTTCAGGGTGATGCTTCAGGATCCAAGCAATGGCATCCGGGCGGTCATGCCGCTTTGACACAGGCGTATAACGTGCTCCCTTGGAGCGGGCCTGAGGGCGCGGAATATCAGATGCCGAAAGTTGCAGGCGCAGGGCATCGTCTTTCTCACAGCGGGCAATTTCGGCCCGTGTCAACTGACCATTGGCGATGGGGTCAAGACCGACGATCCCGCCAGCTACCTCACCGTCGGCAATGGCCTGGACTTCCAGTTCGTGCATTCCACAGAAGGCGGCAATTTGCTCGAACGAGAGGCATGTATTTTCTACCAGCCAGACGGCCGTTGCCTTCGGCATGAGAGGCAGCGCCATTGTGTTGTCCCTTTCGGATGTGTCTTTGAACGGTAAGCGTCGTGCTTCTTTACGGGAAATTGCAGCCCCGGACAAGGGGTGTGCCCCGCTGCAGGACGAATTAGGGGGAAATATGGAGTGTTTGGGGGTATTTGCCAAGACTGTATTATTTTGAATTGTTTGATAACACGATCTTCCCCTCATGGGTGCGTCTTTCCATGAGGCGGTGGGCATCTGCCGCTTGTTCCAACGGAAATGTGCTATGCAGCAGGGGACGGATGTCGCCCTTCAGAACCTGGGGCCACAGCTGCTGTCGAATCGCTTCTGCCATCCTGGATTTTGCGGTGGCGGACTGTGAACGCAGGGTAGAGCCACTCAGGGTCAGCCTTTTCAGCATGACGGGCATAAGGTCCAACTCAACTCTTGATCCCTCGAGAAAGGCAATGTTGATATGCCTTCCGTCCGGATTCATAAGACGGATATCTTTCTGGATCCGTTCGCCCCCGGCCATGTCCAGGATGACGTCCACGCCGCGTCCTGCTTTCTTGATAACTGCAGCGTAATCCTCCTTGCGCCAGTTGATTGCAAGATCTGCCCCCAGCCGGAGGCATGTAGCGCATTTGTCGTCTGACCCTGCTGTTGCATACACGATTGCCCCAATGGAGCGGGCAACCTGTATCGCTGTTGTTCCAATACCCGAGGCGCCCCCATGGATCAGAAAGACTTCACCGGGCTTAAGCTGTCCGCGTTCAAGGACATTATGGAATACTGTGAACAAGGCCTCTGGAAGAGCTGCTGCTTCTTCTGCCTTCAGTGTACCCGCTACGGGAAGGCACAGGGTGCTGTCTGCCACGGCATATTCGGCATATCCACCCCCGGCCACCAGTGCGGCTACGTCTGTACCGGGCAGGGGCCACGATACATCCGGTCCGGTCGCAACAACGGTGCCGGAGACTTCCAGTCCGGGGAGATCGCATGCATCCGGCGGAGGCGGATATTTTCCCTCCCGTTGCAGGATGTCCGGGCGATTGACCCCTGCGTAATCGACTTTCACCAAGACTTGCCCTGCATTGGGGGTCGGAATTGCACGCGTTACCAAGCGCAGAACATCAGGGCCACCGGGAGCGGAAATTTCTATGCAGCGCATGAGATCGGGCTGTGACATGAGAAAAGAGAGTCCTGATGAAAGTGGAAGGTTTGCGGTGCTGTCAGGGTCTGATACTTTCTTGTCCATGTGCGATACGGGGGGAGTAACCGTGATGGACATGGATGATCCTCTTTCACAAGCGGCCCTGATCTGTTTTCCTGATCTGGATGCCATGAGTATAGAGCAGTTGCAGGATTATATCACGACCCTTGAGGCAGAGGTTGTGCGTGTGCGTGGGGTTATCGGAAACAAGGTTTCAGCCAGGCAGGCTGCCGAGACCTTGTTCAGGTCCGGGGGGGCCTGACAATAGTCCGACTGAACAGGAAAAGGGGGAGGGGGTTATGCTCAAGGGTAAATCGGCGGTGGTGACGGGATCAACCAGCGGCATAGGGCTTGGAATCGCTTCAGCCTTGGCAGCGCAGGGTGTGCGTGTCATGCTCAACGGGCTTGGTGATGCTGCTGCCCTGGAAAGAACAAGGGGTGAGCTGGAGGGGCGCTATAAGGTGGATGTGCGTCTCTGTCCGGCTGACCTGTCCAAGCCAAACGAGTGTTCGCTTCTGGTCGATGAGGCAATCAAGGCCTTTGGAAGCGTTGATATCGTGGTCAACAATGCAGGAATACAGTTTGTCTCGGCTGTAGAGGCCTTTCCTGTCGAGAAGTGGGAGCAAATTCTCTCTGTCAATCTATCATCTGCCTTTCATATCATCCGGACGGCCTTGCCGGGCATGAAGAAAAACGGGTGGGGCCGTATCATCAATATTGCATCGGCGCATGGGCTGGTGGCTTCTGTCAACAAGGCGGCCTATGTGGCGTCCAAGCATGGTCTGGTCGGATTGACCAAGGTTGTGGCCCTGGAAAATGCCGAGGGCCATATTACCTGCAATGCTATTTGTCCGGGGTGGGTGCGTACGCCGTTGGTCGAGCCACAGATCGAGGCCCGTGCCAAGGCCATTGGTGGGACATTGGACGACGGTGTTCGTTCTCTTGTCGGGGAGAAGCAGCCTTCCATGAGGTTTTCTGCACCGGAAGATATCGGGGCTTTGGCTGCTTTCTTGTGTTCGGATGCTGCCCATAACATCACAGGAACGACTTTGTCGGTCGATGGGGGCTGGACGGCCCAGTGACCTGTCCACGCAATCTGTGGATAACTCTGTTGATTTATTCTTTTTCACTCTGAAATGACTTGTTTTCTACGCTATGCCTCAAAAATAGGCAACGGTGTCATCCCTGTTGGGAAGGTTGCCGTCGTTATTGAGTGCCATTGCCAGTTCTGTTGTCCGGGAAGCGAGGTGCGCCCATGCAGGATATTTTGAGGCAACTTGAAGACAAGCGGTTTGCTGCTTGTATGGGGGGTGGGCAGGAACGTGTTGATACTCAGCACAAGAAAGGCAAGTTAACAGCGCGGGAGCGGCTTGCAGTTCTTCTTGATGCGGGTTCTTTTGAAGAATGGGACATGTTCAAGGAACATCGGTGTACCAACTTCGGCATGGCCGAGGTAGATCCTGTTCCCGGTGATGGTGTTGTAACCGGATACGGGACGATCAATGGCCGTGTCGTCTTTGTGTTCAGTCAGGATTTTACGGTCTTTGGTGGTTCCCTATCGGAAACACATGCCGAGAAAATCTGCAAGATCATGGACCAGGCAATGCGCGTTGGTGCACCGGTTATCGGGCTGAATGACTCAGGGGGGGCACGTATTCAGGAAGGGGTGAATAGCCTTGCCGGATACGCTGACGTGTTTCAGCGCAATGTCTTGGCCTCCGGCGTTATTCCGCAGATTTCCGTCATCATGGGCCCATGTGCGGGTGGGGCTGTCTACTCGCCTGCGATGACTGATTTTATCGCCATGGTCCGGGGAACATCGTACATGTTTGTAACAGGTCCGGATGTTGTCAAGACGGTTACACATGAGACCGTGACAGCCGAAGATCTTGGGGGAGCTGTGATCCATACGGGACGGTCAGGGGTTGCAGACCTGGCGTTTGAAACAGATGTCGAGGCGTTGCTCGAAGTGCGACGGTTGATTGATTTCCTCCCATCAAGCAACCGTGTCAGGGCGCCGGAGCGTCCAACGCCGGACCCTGTGGACAGGGTTGAACCCTCGCTTGATACGCTTGTACCGGCCAATCCACATGCAGCCTATGATATGCGGGAGTTGATCACCAAAGTGGTGGACGAGGGTGATTTTTATGAGATTGCTCCTGATCATGCCCGCAACATCATGACAGGGTTTGGCCGTCTGGATGGACAACCTATTGGGTTGGTTGCCAATCAGCCGCTTGTATTGGCAGGATGTCTTGACATTGACAGTGCCTGCAAGGCCGCACGCTTTGTCCGTTTCTGTGATTCCTTTGATATTCCTTTGGTTACATTCGTTGATGTACCGGGTTTTTTACCCGGTACAACGCAGGAGCATGGGGGAATTATCAGGCACGGAGCCAAGCTGTTGTATGCCTATGCCGAGGCAACGGTTCCCAAGGTAACGGTCATTACCCGTAAGGCATATGGAGGAGCATATGATGTCATGGCATCCAAGCATCTGCGTGGCGATGTCAATTATGCTTGGCCGACAGCTGAAATTGCGGTGATGGGACCCAAGGGTGCCGTTGAAATTATTTTTCGTCATGAGCGTAATGATGATGAAAAAATACAGTCTCGCACAGACGAGTATCGTCGTGCGTTTGCCAACCCTTTCGTGGCCAGTGCTCGCGGTTTCATTGACGATATCATCATGCCACATGCAACACGGAAACGTTTGTGTCGATCACTCTCTATGCTGCGCGGAAAGAAAATAGAGAATCCATGGCGCAAGCACGGCAATATTCCGCTTTGAAATGGACATGCGGCGAATAGGAGGGGAAGCATGTTCAGAAAAATTCTGGTTGCAAACCGTGGTGAAGTTGCCTGCCGCATTATCCGCACTGCCCACAGAATGGGCATTGCAACCGTCGCTGTTTATTCAGAAGCTGATGCAGGTGCCCTTCATGTCGATATGGCTGATGAGGCGGTGTGCATTGGTCCTGCCCCGGCGCGGCAGAGCTATCTGCTGATTGATCGTATCGTCCGGGCTTGTCGTGATGTCGGAGCGGACGCTGTTCATCCCGGCTATGGCTTTCTTTCGGAGAACAGTGTTTTTCCTGAGGCTCTGCAAAAAGAAGGTATAGTTTTTATCGGTCCGCCGGTTGAGGCCATCCGTTTGATGGGAGACAAAATTCGATCCCGGGAGCTGGCCAGGAAAGCAGGGCTTTCTGTCATACCCGGTTATGACGGAGCGGTGTCAACAGAGGATCGAGCGGTTGGTATTGCAAATGATATTGGGCTCCCCGTCATGATCAAGGCCTCTGCCGGTGGGGGTGGCAAGGGGATGCGGATCGCACATACCGAAGCGGATGTCCGGGAGGGCTTTCGTCATGCCGCTTCTGAAGCCCGCTCTGCTTTTGGCGATGATCGTTTACTACTGGAAAAGTATATCAGCAATCCACGGCATATAGAGATCCAGATTCTCAGCGATGGTGAAACCTGTTTGCATGTTTATGAACGAGAATGCTCTATCCAGAGACGCCACCAGAAGATCATGGAAGAGGCACCCTCTCCTTTTCTGGATGGTCCCCTGCGACAGGCCATGGTTAATCAGGCTGTGGTGTTGGCTCGGTCTGTTGACTACCGCTCTGCAGGAACGGTTGAGTTTATTGTCGATGAACAACGGCAATTCTATTTTCTTGAGATGAATACCCGTCTTCAGGTCGAGCATCCGGTTACAGAATGTGTAACCGGCCTTGACTTGGTTGAGTGGATGATACGGATTGCAGCCGGGGAACGTCTGACCCTGTCCCAGGACGAGATTGTCCTGAAGGGATGGGCGATGGAAAGTCGTATCTATGCCGAAGATCCTGGGCGTGGATTCGTCCCTTCCAGTGGTCGTCTGGTTCGTTACCGTGAACCGGAGCCGGAGAACGGGGTCAGGGTTGACAGTGGTGTTTGTGAAGGGGGGGAGATTTCTGTCCACTATGATCCCTTGATTGCCAAGCTGGTGACATGGGGGCAGAACAGGGGCGCCGCTATTCGTGGTATGCAGACTGCACTCGGGGGTTTCTACATTCGGGGCATTACCAGCAATATCCCGCTCTTGTGCTCTATTGTACGTCACAAGACGTTCATGGCTGGTGCCTGTACCACAGGTTTCGTGGATGCACATGGGCAGGAGGTCGTGTCGATGGCTCCGTCTTCGGCCTACAGGGTTACGATGGCTTGTATCATGGCCGTTGTTCATCGTTTGCACACAGAAAGGGTATTTCTGTTTCCAACTCAAAATGGAAACGTGTCTAAACAGGCGACAAGCTACAGTGTTGTTGTTTGTTTTTCTGGTTCATGCGATCTGGAGGTCAAGCTTGAGCGTCAGTCGTGTGTTGAGGGGTTGAATGCGTGGTCCGTTTTCTGTGGGGGGCTTGCTCATCATGTTGTATCGGGATGGCAGATTCATGATCCCATATGGCATGGCACGGTGAATGGAAAAGGCGTTGTGGCGCAGGTGGAACGTAAAGGTACGTCTTTTCAGATGCATGTCGATGGCTTCTGTGCCGATATTATCGTTCTTGATCTGCATGTTGCTGCGCTGAATCGCATGATCCCCTCTCGTGCCAAGCCTGATCTTTCCAGATTTCTGCTGTCTCCAATGCCGGGATTCCTGATCAGCATTGATGTGTCCGAGGGGCAGACCATCAAGGCCGGGGAAAGATTGGCTGTTGTCGAAGCGATGAAGATGGAAAATGTCCTGCGTGCCGAACAGGATGCAACCGTTAAAAAGATTCATGTCGCCGCAGGTGGTTCTATTTCGGTTGATCAGGTGATTATGGAATTTTCATAACTGATACACATATGTGTACGTTAAGATCTACCCGGGCTTGAATTCAGCACAATATTTGCCGTTTCTTGACAATGTGTCGCGCACATCGGAATGACGCTGGTCAGGCGCACAAACAGCCTTTACAGTCAGGCAGTTCTGACTCGCAAACATCTGGTTCGGGCTGTGATGAAAACTCCGAATGAAAACCTTGACGATCTCGCCCTTTACTATCACCGCTCGCCGCGACCAGGAAAGATTGCCGTTGTTGCGACAAAGCCAATGGCAACCCAGCGTGATTTGGCCTTGGCCTATTCGCCGGGAGTTGCTGCGGCGTGTCGGGCAATCGTGGAGAATCCTGCTGCTGCCTATGATGTGACATCACGGGGCAATATGGTTGCTGTCGTGACCAATGGCACCGCTGTTCTGGGTTTGGGGGCAATTGGCCCGTTGGCTGCCAAGCCGGTGATGGAGGGCAAGGCGGCACTTTTCAAGAAATTTGCTGGTATCGATGCGTTTGACATAGAGATCAACGCTGAGACAGCCGACGATATGGTGCGCATTATTGCCGCGCTCGAACCAACTTTTGGTGCCGTTAATCTGGAAGACATCAAGGCTCCTGAATGCTTTGAGGTCGAGACCCGTTTGCGCGGCATGATGGGGATTCCCGTTTTCCATGACGATCAGCATGGTACGGCGATTGTGGTTGGTGCTGCCGTTCACAATGGGTTGCATTTGGTCGGGAAAAAGATCGAAGACATAAAGCTGGTATCGACTGGGGGTGGCGCTGCCGGTCTGGCCTGTCTTAATCTTCTGGTTGGTATGGGGTTGAAGCGTGAGAATGTCACGCTGTTCGACAAGTTTGGGCTGGTGTATGCGGATCGTGTAGAGGATATGAATCCTCATAAGTCGGTCTATGCCCGGTCTGATTTGCCACGTTCGACCACGTTAGGTCAGGCGATGGAAGGGGCTGATGTATTCCTTGGGCTTTCCGGTCCCGGTGTCCTTGCCAAGGACATGGTTGCAGGAATGGCGCCCCGGCCAATTGTCATGGCGCTGGCCAATCCCACACCCGAGATCATGCCCGATGAGGTAAAAGCGGTAAGGGATGATGCCATTATCGCGACAGGACGGTCGGATTATCCCAACCAGGTCAATAATGTTTTGTGCTTTCCTTTTATTTTCAGAGGGGCGCTGGACGTTGGGGCAACAGATGTCAACATGCCGATGCAAATTGCCTGTGTGGAAGCTATTGCAGAACTGGCACGCTCTGAAACGCATGATGTCGTGGCCAGCGCCTATGTTGGAGAGAAGCTGGGTTTCGGGGCTGAATACATCCTTCCAAAGCCGTTTGATCCCCGCCTGATACAGGTTATCGCCCCGGCAGTTGCACGGGCGGCCATGGAGACAGGCATTGCAACCCGCCCCATTGCTGATCTGGAGCGGTATCGGCAGGATCTTGGGCAGTATGTTTTTCGTTCTGGCCAGACAATGCGCCCGGTTATGGATCGGGCCCGGCAGGAATGTCGCCGTGTTGTTTATGCAGAAGGTGAGGATGATCGCGTTCTTCGTGCAGCTCAAGCCGCTCTGGATGAGCGTGTTGCGCGCCCTCTGTTAATCGGTCGTCGTTCAGCCATTTTAGATCAGATCGCCAATCTGGGTTTGCGGATGCGCCCGGACAAGGATATCGAAATTATCGAAATTATAAGGGATCCCCGCTATCACAACTTTTCAGATGCGTATTGGAGATTGATGCGTCGGAAAGGTGTTTCGCCTGAGCACGCCCGTATGTTGGTTCGTTCAAACTCCACCATTTTTGCGGCCATGATGGTGCGACGTAACGAAGCTGACGCCATGATCTGCGGGACGGCAGGGCGTTATGTCGAGCATTTGACAAATTTGCGCGATGTTCTGGGGTTGCGTGAAGGCGTTGCTGTCTGCGCATCCATGAATGCGGTTATTCTGGAGAAAGGTACTTTCTTCATTGCGGATACCAACGTTAATCATGATCCGACAGCGGAGGAACTCTGCGCCATTACCTTGATGGCTGCGGATGAGGTTCGTCGTTTTGGTATAGAGCCGAAAGTAGCATTGCTGTCACATTCGAATTTCGGGACTTCCAATAGCCCTTCAGCCCTGAAAATGCGCAAGGCATTGGACCTTGTTAACCAGGCAGCCCCTGATCTGGAGATAGAGGGGGAAATGCACGCCGATTCTGCTTTGTCTGAAAACATACGTGAACGTATATTCCCCGGCAGTCGTCTTAACGGGCAGGCAAACCTGCTGATTGCACCTTCTGTTGATGCGGCCAATATTTCCTTTAACATGATCAAGGTGTTGGGGGACGGATTGCCTTTGGGGCCAGTCTTGTTGGGGCTTGGACATCCTGCACACATCGTAACGCCATCGGTTACCGTACGCGGTTTGTTGAATATGACGGCACTTTCGGTTGTTGATGCTCAGATTTTTGCCGCCAAGAAACAGGAGTAGGCTCTAACAGGGCTTTTATGGACAGCGGGAGACAGCGCATAGCACAATAGCGCTAGGGCTTGTCGCATATCTGGGGGGTGTTGTCTGACTGTCACCGGTCAGTTCTGCCAGTAGCGTCTTGTCCCTTTTAGGGGGGGGTCTGTGCATGAATGCTGGTGAACAGGTGCTCCGGTCTGCACGGATCGTCGTTGTTGACGATACGCCGGCAAACGTTCTTTTGCTTCAGGCAATGCTGGAGGCAGATGGGTACGAGGCTGTCGAGGGGTTTACAGACCCTGTTGCTGCTCTTGACTCGATTTTGAAAGCACCGCCGGATCTGGTTCTTCTTGATATTCGCATGCCCTTTATGGATGGGCACCAAGTAATGGCGAGAATTACAAGCGAAATAAAAGAGTACCTTCCCATTATTGTTTTGACAGCACAAACCGACGAGGAAACGCGGATCAAGGCATTGGCTGGAGGGGCAAAGGACTTCTTGTCCAAGCCATTTGATCAGGCCGAGGTTCTGCACCGCATTCGGAATACGCTGGAAACCAAGCTGGTTTATAACGAGCGCCGTGAACATGCCTCTCTTCTGGAAGAGGTCGTAAGCGAGAGAACGCAGGAGCTGGCTCATATGGCCAGCCATGATTTGATCACCGGCCTTCCTAACCGTGCATCCATACGGCGTGACGTGGCCCGGATGGAAGGAAAGGGGAAAGGTCTTGTTATGCTGGTTGCCATTGAACGTCTGGGCAATGTCAGCGATGTCATGGGGCCTGCTGTTGGTGAAATGGTGTTACGATCCTGCGCAGAGGAATTGCGCGATCGCATGCCAAAAGATTCACTGATGGGGTACTGGGGTGGCTCTGATTTCTTTGTGTATGTTCCCGGTGGTGACATTGATATTTGCGTTCGCAAGGTTCTGGAATACTTCTCTCAGCCCCTTGTCTATGATGGGGTAGAAGTCGTTTTGGATGCTCGCATCGGCACGTGTGTCTATCCGGACGATGGTGTTGAGGCTGACCGTTTAGTCCAGCGTGCAGGGCTTGCAATGATTACGGGCCGTCGGCATGGTGTTGATCACTATCCGTTCAGCGTTGCCTTGGAAGAAGAAGCGGCAAAACGTCATGGCATTGAACGTGAGCTGAGAAGAGCTGTCGAGCGTAATCAGTTGCAACTCTACTATCAGCCGAAGCTTCGACTCAGTGATGGTGTTGCTATCGGGATGGAGGCATTGGTCCGCTGGATTCATCCCGAAATGGGGTTTGTCTCTCCGGGGCAGTTTATCCCTGTTGCGGAAGAGACGGGCGCAATTGTTCCGGTAGGTGAGTGGGTTCTGAAGCAGGCCATGATTGATTGCACGGCTTGGCGTAAGAAGGGTTATGATATCGTTGTTGCGGTTAACGTTTCCGGCCGTCAGTTTTCTGGCATTGATCTTCCAGGTCTTGTCGAACGCTTTCTGGGTGAAACAGGGCTTGATCCGATCGGCTTGGAAGTTGAAATTACAGAGTCTGCCCTTCTTCATGATCTGGAGCAGGCCAAGAATGTTCTTGATGCCATCCGTGAGCTTGGAATTTCCATTGCTTTGGACGATTTTGGTACGGGGTATTCTTCCTTGTCCTACCTACGCCAGCTTCCATTGACTACCCTGAAGGTGGACCAATCTTTTGTGCGCTATCTGGACCAGAATACTGATGATCAGGCCATGACGCGCACCATCGTCAAGATGGCGCACGGCCTTGGTCTAAAGGCCGTTGCCGAGGGGATTGAAAGCGAGTTTCACGCCAGCTTTCTGCGAGATATTGATTGTGAGATCGGCCAAGGCTACCTGTTTGCCAAGCCCATGCCAAGCTCGGCATTCACAGACTGGGTGAACGTAAAGCCTACACAAAAGTTTGCCGCCTCATGATTCGTGAGGCGTAACCCTCCACTCCCAATCGGTTCTTTCTGTGGTGTCCTTAATCTCGACACCGGCAGCCAGAAGTTCCTCTCTTATTTGGTCTGCACGCGCAAAATCCCTTAGCCTACGGGCTTCGGTACGTTCGACGATTTTTTGTATAATTGTATCTTCACTTATGGATGCTGACAGTGGGCGTACGGAGAGCGCATCCGGGTCAGTATCCAGCAGCTTTGTCCCAAGGACAAGATCGACCAGCGCAACCAGGCGAATGACTGCCTGTGGAGTCAGGGCTGGATCGTCCAGAATTTTTCCCAGTACAACCAGAACTTCCGGGGTATGGAGGTCACTGGAGAGCGCTTGGTCTACAGCAAGGATATAATTACGTTCCTCTTCTGTAGATTCATTCGTCAGTTGTTCAATCAGGAACGTGAACGGCCCCCCGCTCTGGAAGTGCGCATCATGCGTGATAGCCTTGGCCAGTTGCATGGTTCCATTGTCCACGTTTTCCTTGACCCGTGCTATCCGTAGTAACATCCGGCGCAGGTGTGCACGGGTTCCGGCAAGGGCCTCCCAAGAAAACTCAATACTCGAGCGGTACGACGCACTCAGCAAAAACAGCCTGTAAACAAGCGGATGAATGCCACGGTCAACAAGGCTCTGAAGCGTCAGAAAGTTGCCACTTGACTTTGACATCTTCTCGTCCCCGCCTTCGGCACGCAGAACAAGAAATTCATTGTGCATCCACCAGTTCGCACCTGGATGACTACACTGGCTGTAGCCTTGGTTCTGGGCAATTTCATTGCAGTGATGAACGCTACGGTGGTCAATGCCGCCCGTATGAATATCAAATGTCTTTCCCAGATACTTTGCCGCCATGACAGAGCATTCCAGATGCCACCCGGGCGCACCTGTCCCCCACGGAGACTGCCATTCCATCAATCGTTTTGCGTTGGTGGGACTTTTTCTCCAGACAGCGAAGTCTGAAAGGTTCTTTTTGCCACCATGAGCGACGCGCTTTCCGGCTTCCTGTCCCTCTAGATTGAGCAATCCCAAACGCCCATAGTCCGGGACTTTTGATGAATCAAAATACAGGCCGTCTTCCAGCATGTATGTTGTGCCATTCCGTTCCAGAACCTTGGCGAAAGCGATCATTTCCTGGATATGGTCTGTCGCTTTCGACCACAGTGATGGGGGCAGGATGTTGAGGCGTTGCAAATCGTTTTTGAAAGCAAGGGTGTAGTGTGCCGCAATGTCCCATACGGATTTCTGATCCCGGGTTGCGGCAGCTTCCATCTTGTCGTCGCCTTCATCGGCATCGGACGTCAGGTGGCCGACATCGGTGATATTGATGACGTGCGTCACGTCGTAGCCTTTCCAGGCCAAGGTACGGCGCAGGACATCAACAAAGACATAAGCCCTGAGGTTGCCAATATGAGCATAGTTGTAAACAGTTGGCCCGCAGGAGTAGACACGCACATGATCAGGGTCAATCGGCGTGAATTCGCGCAGTTCACGTCCAAGGGAATTAAAGAGCTGAAGTGTCTTCGAGATCATGGGGCAATCAATCATATGCATGGCTGTATCAAGGCATGCACCATGCCACGCCAGTACGCATTCGCCAAGATCCGGAATAGCCGGTAACGCGGCTTTTTGTTCTTCTGGCTTGCCATTCAACGCCATATCTGTTAGATGAAACTGCGAACTATTTTCACTGCCTTGATGTATTGAGCACATCGTTCTGCATGAGTTGTGCCGGTATTCTTTCAGGGCAGTCGCGCTTATCTTTTATGGACGGGAGCACCGTAATGTTCACTGCCCGCTCTTTGCCTGGTGCTGTTTCGTTTGCAGCGCTTCTTCTGTTTTCTTGTTCGTCCCTGGCTGGGGAAGTGAATGTCTATTCGGCTCGTCAGCCTTTCCTGATCGAGCCCATGCTTAAGGCATTTAGTGACAAGACCGGCATTCGGGTCAATACAGTCTTTGACAAGAAAAGTATAGAAGAACGCTTGAAGGCGGAGGGGCCGGGAAGTCCCGCTGATCTGGTATTGACCGTTGATATCGGGCGGTTGAACGACTTGGTCGTGGCCGGTGTGGCGCAGCCTGTTCTGACGGATACACTGAAAGATAACATCCCGGAACAGTATCACGCTCCTGATGGAGCTTGGTGGGCACTGACATCCCGTGCAAGGGTTTTGTATGTTTCCAAGGACCGTGTTCCGCCTGGTGAAATTTCTTCTTATGCCGAATTGGCCGATCCCAAGTGGAAAGGGCGCATTTGCACGCGTCCCGGCGACAGTGACTATCATGTTGCCCTTACGGCAGCCATGATTGCCCATAAGGGTGTTGATGCAACACGCAATTGGTTGAAGGCCCTGAAGGCCAATCTTGCGCGCAAGCCTCAAGGCAATGATCGCTCCCAGGTCAAGGCTGTAAAAGAGGGCGTTTGTGATATTGCCATAGGTAATACCTATTACATGGCTGCGATGATTAAGGACCCTGAACAACGGGCTTGGGCAGAAGCCGTGCGGATTGTTTTTCCGGACCAGAAAGGGAATGGGACGCACGTGAATGTGTCGGGTATGGTTCTGACCAAATCTGCCCCGAACCGCGAGAATGCCATTCAGCTGATGGAATTCCTGTCATCAGACGAGGCACAAAAAATGTACGCCGAGATTAATAACGAGTATCCCGTCAAGCCCGGTGTTGAATGGTCTGCAACCGTTCGTGCGTGGGGTGACTTCAAGGCTGATATAATTCGTTTGGCCGAAGTCGCAGGTTATCGCACCGATGCCTTGAAACTGATTAATGAAGTTGACTTCAACGCCGGGGCATAATGCGCGCGTATACAGTTGTGCCTGACACGACCAAAGGAGCCGGGTGGGCTACGTCCATCCGGGCCTTTTTTGCTCCAAACTATTGGCTTCTTGGCAGCTTTGCCGTGGCCTGTATTGTTTTGTTGCCCGTTGTATCCGTTACGTATCTCGCCTTCTTCCCGGTTGAGAACATATGGCCACATCTTTTTGATACCGTTTTGTTCGGTTATATCCGCAATACGCTTTTGCTGATGATTGGTGTTGGAGTTGGGACGTTTCTGATTGGTACATCAACAGCATGGCTCGTTACAATGTGTCGCTTTCCCGGCCGTGCTGTGCTTGAGTGGGCGTTGCTTTTGCCATTGGCTGTTCCGGCTTTTGTTCTTGCTTATGTCTATACCGATCTTCTGGAATATGCAGGGCCTGTGCAGATAGCTCTTCGGGCATTATTTGGTTGGCAGTCTGCCCGGGATTACTATTTCCCGGATGTTCGTTCCTTGGGTGGGGCTGTCTTGATGATGACATTGGTCCTCTATCCATATGTTTATCTTCTGGCACGTTCAGCTTTTCTTGATCAATCAGTTGCGGTGATGGAAGCAGCCCGGACCTTGGGATGCACCCCGTGGCAAAGCTTTTTCCGGATTGCTTTGCCGATGGCGCGTCCCTCTCTGGTCATTGGATTGGCTTTGGCCCTTATGGAGACGCTGAACGATTTTGGAACCGTTGATTTCTTTGCAGTCAGAACGTTAACTGCAGGCATTTTTAATGTCTGGCTTCTTATGGGTAATCTGGGTGGTGGCGCCCAGGTTTCTCTCGTTCTTCTATTTTTTGTGGTGTCCCTGATTATCCTGGAGAGATATGGCCGGCGTGGTCGTCGTTATCATGATCTGTCAACCCGCCGTATGTCCTTGGTTCGGTTCTCTTTGCCGGGTATACGGCGGTGGATGGCACTTCTGATATGTGCGCTGCCTGTTGTTCTGGGTTTTATTATACCAGCACTTCAGCTTCTTTTTTTTGCGGTCAAGCGCTTTGAAGAAAGCTGGACCCCACAATTTGCTGATTATGCTTTGAACAGCTTGCTGGTGTCATCTGTTGCTGCGGCTGTGGCAGCCCTTCTTGCCTTGTTCATGGGATATGCAGGCACTATACGTCGGGGGCGGAAACTGGCTTCTTTCTTCGTACAGTCAGCATCCTTAGGGTATGCCATTCCAGGGGCGGTTCTGGGTGTTGGTATTCTGGTGCCGGTTGGTTATTTCAATACAGCCTTGCAGGAGTGGGTTTCCGGAACATTCGGTATTTCGATGGAGCAGATCCTGTCCGGATCTTTTATTGGTCTTGTTGTGGCATATGTGATCCGGTTTCTGGCGCTTTCTCTTGGCACTGTGCAGGCAGGCTTTGGTCGTATCCGGCCTTCTCTGGGCATGGCGGCTCGAACACTTGGCTGTTCACCGCGACGTGTTCTTTGGGCTGTGCATGTCCCTATGCTAAGGGGCAGCCTTTTGACAGCAGTTCTTCTGGTGTTTGTTGATTGTATGAAGGAGCTGCCTGCAACCTTGCTTCTTCGTCCTTTCAATTTTGAAACTTTGGCAACGCACATTTACCAGTTTGCCAGTGAGGAAATGCTGGAACAGGCCGCGTTGGCTTCTCTGGCTATCGTTCTTACCGGTATTGTGCCTGTGATTATTCTCAGCTTCTCCATATCAAGCACACGGTCCAGGAAAGATGCGGTCTAGTACTTCGACTTCCACGTCAGGACAAGCTCTGCCTCTGCCCGTTTGGCGGCCATCAGCCAAGCTTGCACATTATTCCGGACCGGCTCTGTTCGTTGCTCTGTAATTGTCATGCCGTCGTACAAAGATCTTTCTTTTTGATCATCGCTCATGATGCACCAAGCAAGCTGCCTTCCACTGTCAGCCCGGATTGTTCCCGCTAAGGCACGGCCATAGTAAATGGTCCCAGTTTTTGCGTGCAGGGGTGATGAGCTTTCCGGCAATTCATCGGGTCTCCCGAAGGGGATCAGTTTCAGGCCGGGAAGCAAAGCTGACAGTAGCTTGCCGTTGACGCGCGTCGTTGCCATGTAACGAACCATTGCAGCGCATTGTCCCGGCGACATGCGGGCCTCGGACGACAAGCCAGACGCATTAGGAAGTTCTGCGTTTGTCCATGATACGTGAGGCATGACATCCTTGACCTTTGATAGCAGTACGCTTGCAGATTTCTCTAACGTCCTTTCACCGGTTACGGAGAGTGACATCATTTCAAAGGCCACATTATTGGAGTAGTGAAAGGCGCGGCTGATTGCTGTGTACAGGCTATCTCCAAGGTAGGACACTAATTCTGTCCCATCTGGAATAGAGTCAATGCGCTCGGGCGCTGACATTTTGATGCCGTTCTTTTCAGCTACAGCACGAAAGACAGCTGCGGCAAAGGGACCGGGATTATTGACTGGCAGCCATTCGCGGCTTCTGTCTGTGTCAGCTGATTCCAGCAGCTGTGAGCTGACGGGAAGGGGACGGAGAGGAATTTCTACCCCCTCTGCCTGACCATTTCTCCAAGCCACCCGATAGCGATTGAAATTGATGGATAATCCTGAAACTCCGGGATTATAGGGTGCATCGGCAGGCTGCTTGGCATTGATGGCAGGATGATGAGGAAGGGCGCCATCATAAAAAAGGAAGCTTCCACTTATGCTTTTAATTCCTTTTTTTTTCAGATCACCAACCATTTTTTCTGCTGCAGGTGTATCAAACATCGGATCCCCGCTGCCGACAAGGACCAGGTTCCCACGCACAACACCCTTGTTAACGGGGCCCGTTGCAATAATACGGGTCTTGGGCCTTTTTGTCACATCAGTCAGGCTTGTCAGAGCGATGAGAGAAGGGATCTTGGCTACAGAGGCTGGTATGAAGGTCTCTCGTGCCTGTTCCGCATCCAGGACGGCTCCTGTTTTGATATCAATCAGGACATAGCCTGTACGTAGCCCCTTTCTGATCGTCTCTGCCATCATGACCAGGGATGGTTCCGCTTTCTCGATGATATCACCTTCCACATATGCATCGGTATTGCTTGAAGCAGCCAGCGAGGTTCCGGCAAAAAGCCAGATCAGGGTGCTCATGCTCAAGAAGCGGGTCCGGGTCATATGCCGCATTTTTTCCATGGTCCAATATCAAGGTGAAGGTGGTCGTGGTGGTCCCTATCAGAGTTTGGGGTCAATACCACACTGAACCATTTACAGGCCGATTGTGACAGTTTTCTGAGGAATTCAGTTTTCTTGCCAGCATCTTTCCAGTCTTTGGCAACAGAGATCCGGGTGCCATCCCTGAGTTCAAAAACGCCGATGTCCAGTGCTTTGCCATAGCTGTGTTCAGACAGCCGTTTGCGGTTTGAGCTGCGACCCCGGCAAGCATAGGCCCCATAGTGGTGGTAGACCTGCACTTCCTGATGAAAGATCTCTCTTGCCAAGGGTTGGATGGAAGCGGTCTCAAAGACTGAAAAGCGTAAGGCTAACGTACAGTCCATCAGCGCGGGTCTGGACAGGGGAACCTGAGTCCCGGACAGGGAAACTGGTGTTTCGACGGGGCAGCCTGTTTTCATGCCGGTTTTCTTTGCCGCAGTATCAAATGCTGATGCATGATAGGATAAAGAAACAAGGCAGGCAGAGCCACGTTCCCGGGGAATAATGTGGCTGTTTGTATCACTGCTGCAGGCAGAAAGGGCAAGTGCGAGTGATATAAGGCCAACAAGGCGGTAAAGTATTCCAGATTGTGTCACGTGGGCACTGCAATCCTTTAGCTGTTCTTTTATATGTGAGAGCACGCCTGAAGATCGGCCTTGTATCCATGGCTCTTGCATGGATTGCCTGCATCGGTTAGGTCTACCTCTTCCCGCTTCTGTTATGTTGCCCAGGCGATCGTATTCCATGTCCAATCTTTCCCATGCCGTATCCCGGCGGCGCACGTTTGCTATTATTTCGCACCCTGATGCCGGAAAAACAACACTGACTGAAAAGCTGCTCCTGTTCGGAGGTGCGATTCAGGTGGCCGGTGCTGTCAAGGCAAGAGGAGAACAAAGACGTGCTCATTCTGACTGGATGAAGGTCGAGCGGGAAAGGGGCATTTCGGTCGCGTCTTCAGTCATGACCTTTGACTATGCAGACTGCACATTCAATCTTCTGGATACGCCTGGTCACGAGGATTTTTCCGAGGATACTTACCGTGTCCTGACAGCCGTTGACAGCGCTGTCATGGTTATCGACGCGGCCAAGGGAATAGAAGAGCAAACCCGTAAGCTGTTCGAGGTTTGTCGTCTGCGTGATGTTCCGATTATGACGTTCATCAACAAGTTAGATAGGGAAGGGCAAGATCCTTTCCACCTGCTTGATGAAATAGAGCAGAGTTTGGCACTGGATGTAACGCCCGCCTCTTGGCCGATTGGAATGGGGAAGGCCTTTCTGGGATGTTATGACCTCTGGAAGGATCAGTTGATTCTGATGGAGCGTTCAAAGGGAGGAATGCCTGGGCTTGGGGCATCCTGTACCGGTCTGGATGACCCCGAGCTGGATCGGCAACTGCCTGCCTTGGCCGTGGAGGCTTTGCGGCATGATGTTGAAATGGCTCGTGCTTTCTGCAAACCATTCGATATCCAGGCGTATCGTGAAGGTCATATGACCCCCGTTTTTTTTGGATCGGCGGTCAATAATTTTGGTGTCCGGGAGCTTCTGGACGGCTTGGCGAGTCAAGCTCCTCCCCCTCGGCCCCAGCCTTGTGTTGAGCGCCCGATCATGCCGACAGAGCCGCATGTTACGGGTGTTGTCTTCAAGGTGCAGGCCAACATGGATCCAAGGCACCGGGATCGTATAGCCTTTGTCAGGCTGGCGTCCGGTCACTTCAAGAGAGGGATGAAGCTCAAGCATGTGCGTTCCGGCAAGATCATGACCATGCACAATCCGGTCATGTTTCTGGCACAGGATCGTGGATTGGCTGAGGAAGCGTTTCCCGGCGATATCATTGGAGTTCCCAATCACGGCAATCTGGCTATTGGTGATGCCCTGACAGAGGGAGAAGAGCTGCATTTTACCGGTATTCCCCGTTTTGCTCCCGAGCTTTTACAAAAAGTTCGTCCACACGATCCCTTGCGGGCAAAACACTTGAGCAAGGCGTTGCTCCAGCTGGCTGAAGAGGGAGCGGCTCGTGTCTTCAAGCCCCGCTTCGGTGCGGACTGGATTGTTGGTGTAGTCGGGGCATTGCAATTTGAAGTTATGGCGGATCGTATTCGTACAGAATATGAGGTGCCGGTTGTTTTTGAACCAACGCCTTTGTATACAGCCCGCTGGGTTGAGAGCACAGATCCTGTAGCCCTGAAAAAAATGATTGATGCCAACCAAGCCTCAATAGCTGATGATCATGAGGACCAGCCTGTTTTCCTCGCCCGCAATGCTTGGCATCTGGATCGTACGGCAGAAGACAATCCTGACGTCCGTTTTCTCAAAATAAAGGGGTAACTGGAAAGGGATAAGCCGGAGACCTCGGTGTGGTTCCCGGCCTATTCTAGAATTTCGACCGGCGGATTGCGTCTGCCTCTCCAGAGTTGTTGAGTGCGTTGAGCGACTGTTGCAGCCTGTCTATTATCATATCATCAATATTGTTGTTGCATGCAATGCCCATGATATTTTTCTCAATCTCAAAGGCTTCTTCGATTTCAACGTCTGCTTTCCGTGCCAAAGTCAGGGCAGAAAATTCTGTTGTTGCCCAGACGTCGATGCTTCCCTGCTCAAGTTTTTTCGGGTTCGCGTCATCAACAGTTTCATAATTGACCTTCAGCCCAAGGCTTTTGACATAGGCGCTGACACTGCCCCCTATATAACCACCAATGGTTTTGCCTTTCAGGTCCCCCAAGTTTTGCAGGGCCAATGTGCTGTCCTTTTTCTTGTAAACAACCCACCGATTCATTTCTATCGGTGCAATCCACTTCAGCTTCTTGCTGGATTCATCAGAGAGGGGCACGGGAAACGAGCAGTTAAAGCTCTTGCTCATCGTCATGTTATAGGATCGTGCCCGTGGATGGACGGCAATTGTGTATGCGATGCCTGCATTCTCGGCCATAAGCCGGACAATCTGTGTCGCAGTTCCCACGAATGTTCCGCGGCTGCTATAGCTGTAGGGGTACCATTCCTCCGTATTGAAGACGAAGGTCTGGGCTTTTACCCCGCCGACATTAAGGACGACAGCCACAGAGACCGCCGCGCCATACAGGGACTTCAGCATCACGACCTCTCGATGAACACATGATCCTCGCAATCATGGCCTGATCCCTGAGAAGGGGAAGCGACCATATGTATCGGTCGCTTCCTTCTGAGAGATCACCGTTTCTTCAGTGGCACAAACTTGCGTTGGGCGTGTCCTGTGAACAACTGGCGTGGGCGGCCAATCTTCTGGTCCGGATCGCCAATCATTTCATTCCACTGCGATATCCACCCGGTTGTCCGGGCCAGTGCAAAGATGCATGTGAACATGCTTACAGGTATGCCCATAGCCCTGAAGATAATCCCGGAATAGAAGTCTACGTTGGGATAGAGCTTCTTCTGGACAAAGTAGTCATCTTCCAGGGCAATACGCTCCAGCTCCATCGCGATCTGAAGAAGAGGCTCATTTTTCATGCCCAGCTCATCGAGCACTTCCTTGCACGTCTGTGCCATGATCTTGGCGCGGGGATCGTAGTTCTTGTAAACACGATGTCCGAAGCCCATCAAGCGGAATGGATCATCTTTGCTTTTGGCGCGTTTGATGCATTCCGGAATCCGCTTCACTGTGCCGATTTCAGCCAGCATTTTGAGAACGGCTTCATTGGCACCACCATGTGCTGGTCCCCACAGGGAGGCAATGCCCGCTGCAACGCAAGCAAAGGGATTTGCGCCGGATGACCCTGTCAGGCGTACTGTTGATGTCGAGGCGTTCTGCTCATGGTCAGCGTGCAGGATCAAGATGCGATCCATGGCTTTTGCCAGTGTTGGGCTGATTTTGTACTCCTCGCATGGAGTGGCAAACATCATCCGCAGGAAATTCTCGGCGTAGCTCAGCTCATTCTTGGGATAGATGAAGGGCTGGCCTATGGAGTACTTATAAGCCCATGCCGCTATGGTTGGCATTTTGGCAATCATGCGGTGCTGGGATATCATGCGATGGTGTGGATCGCTGATGTCCAGTGAATCATGGTAGAAAGCAGACAGCGCACCAACGACCCCGCATATGATGGCCATCGGATGGGCATCCCGGCGGAAGCCTTGGTAGAAGCGTGTCACCTGCTCATGGATCATGGTGTGATAGGTGATCGTGCCCTCGAACTCTTTCAGTTCTTTCGGGTTGGGCAGCTCACCTCTCAGAAGAAGATAGGCAACTTCCAGGAACGTGCAGTGCTGGGCCAAGTCCTCTATGGCATATCCGCGATGACGCAGAATGCCTTCATCGCCATCAATATAGGTGATCCCGGATGCGCAGGACCCCGTTGACGTGAAGCCAGGATCATATGTGAACATGCCTGTATCGGCATAGAACTTGCGGATATCCACGACACTGGGGCCAATGCTGCCGTCCATGACGGGGTATTCCCAGGACTTTCCGTTCCGGTTGTCTGTGACCGTGACTGTCTTCTTGGTTTTCGACATGTTGGTAAACCCCTCTGGAAATGCGTTGGTACAAGGCCTCTTTCTTGAAGAGCAACCTACGGGCAGCAGTGAACATCACGCAATGGCACGGTTGAGCGCATCACGCAGGCGAGCCAGGCTTTCCTGTTTTCCTAAAAGCTCCATAACCTCAAAGATGGGTGGCGATACGGTTGAGCCAGAGAGTGCAGCCCGTAACGGTTGGGCAACCTTTCCCAGTTTCAACAGTTTCTCTTCTGAATAAACACGCGCAAGGTCTTCCAGCGCTTCTCTGGAAAAAGGCTCTGCGCTGTCAAGGCGAACGATCAAATCTTCCAGAACCTGTCGGGCGCCATTGTCGTCCAGTTGCCGCGCTGCTTTTTCCTCAAGCACCAGTGGTCGGGGCTGCACATAGAACAGGGCTGATTGTGCCAGCTCGTTGATCGTTTTTGCCCTTTGTTTCAGGCTATCCATGGCTCGGAGCAGAAGGTCCTTGGCCTTTTTGTCCAGAGATTGGCGTGTCTCTTTCTCAAGGAGCGGAATAATCAGGTCGCACAGGCGGCCATCATCAGCCTGACGGAGGTAAATGCCATTGAGGTTGGTCAGCTTGGCCATGTCAAAGCGGGATGGTGCCCGGCCTACATCGGCAATATCAAACCATTCAATGGCCTGTTGTGTGGAAATAATCTCCTCATCACCACGACCCCAGCCAAGACGCAGCAGGTAGTTGCGCATGGCTTCGGGCAGGAACCCCATGTCACGGTAGGCCTCTGCCCCCAATGCGCCATGACGTTTGGACAGTTTTGCGCCATCCGGTCCATGGATCAGGGGAATATGGGAGAAGACCGGCAAGTCCCAGCCGCATGCATGATAAAGCTGGATTTGTCGGAATGTGTTTGTCAGATGATCATCGCCACGGATGACATGGGTTATGCCCATATCGTGGTCATCGACCACTACGGACAGCATGTAGGTTGGTGTGCCGTCTGCGCGCAGCAGGACCATATCATCCAGTTGTGCATTGGCAACACGCACTTCCCCCTGAACCAGATCGGACAAAACCGTCTCACCGTTCTGGGGTGCCTTCAGGCGGACAACGGGTTTGATGCCGGCTGGCGCATCTGTTGCGGGGCGGTCACGCCAGCGACCATCGTAACGCATAGGCAGCCCGGCGGCTTTCTGCTCGTCTCGCATGGCTGAAAGCTCTTCTGGAGAGCAGTAGCAGTAATACGCCTTGCCCTGCTCCACGAGCGTGCGGGCAACTTCAGCATGCCTCTGGGCTTTGGAAAACTGGAAGACAGGCTCCTCATCCCAGTTTAGCCCCAGCCAGCTCAAGCCGTCAAAGATGGCGTCAACGGCATCCTGGGTTGAGCGAGCGCGATCCGTGTCTTCAATCCGGACAAGAAATTTTCCGCCGTTATGTCTGGCGTACAGCCAGTTGAACAAGGCTGTTCTGGCACCGCCAATATGAAGAAAGCCCGTAGGCGACGGTGCAAATCGTGTAACAACATTCATAGACAAAGCCTAGGTTTGGGGCCGATGCCAAAAAAAGGATCCTATACTGCCCTGCCTCAGAGGCTATTTGCAAGCAGCAGCCCTTCGTAGCATATTCTTTGCGCACTTGCAGCAGGGAGATCGTAAACATGTACGCCCGGACGTGGCTGTCAGCCACGGTGTTCCTTCATCTTTTCCTTCGCATATCACATATTTTTGATCAAATTCGTTGGAAAATGGCGGCGGAGCAGGATTGGGGCTTGCCGTGGGGGGCTGTCTTTCTTGCCAGTGGGGCAGGGGTTTACTTCTCTTTGCATATAGAACCATCCATCTACCTCATCAGCGCATTGGTCTTTATCGCTGTTGTCAGTGCGTGTGTCTTGGCATGGTCTGTTTATGTGCGGCGTGGTTTCTGGATGGGGTGCGCTATTGCCAGCTTGGTTTTTCTGGCTGGTTTTATGTGTGCACATCAGTCTGCGGTGAGGGTCTCCGCCCCGGTCCTGATGCGGGAGGTTCCTCCTGTCATTCTTGAGGGGGTTGTTGTCAGGATCGAGCCATTACCGGTCGGATCCCGTATTCTTCTTGAAGATGTTGTTATTACGGGATTTAAACCTGAAAATACACCAAATCGCGTGCGTTTGATTATGCGCAGGGGCTTTCACGCATTACCAGGCCAGAGAATACGTCTACGGGCGGGTCTTTTGCCACCATCACCGCCGTCTGCACCGGGTAGCTATGACTTTCAGCGTATAGCCTGGTTTGAGAAGATCGGAGCGGTTGGTTACGGTGTCAGTACCCCAGAGTTTATTGGTGAGGATCTGTCTGATTCTGTCTGGGCTTTTGCCGAGACAGTGCGTCAACGTGTTGGCCAGCGACTGAGAGAGGGTATTCCGGGTGATGGGGGGGCTGTTGCGGCAGCCTTGGTGACCGGAGAGCGGCAGGCTATTTCTTCTGCCACAATTGATGCCTATCGCGATGCCGGACTGTCACACCTTTTGGCTATTTCTGGTTTGAATATAGGAATTTATGCCGGAATTATCTTTGTCGTCGTGCGTGGTGGGCTGGCTATGGTACCCGCCGTGGCGTTGCGGTGGGATGCCAAGAAATTGGCTGCGGTTCTGGCTCTGTTGGCAACAACTGTTTACCTCTTGATCTCCGGAAGTGGCATACCAGCTGTACGTTCCTGGATTATGAGCGGGGTTGTGTTGTGTGCCATTGTCCTTGACCGCAAGGCCCTCTCATTCCGCGTTCTCGCGGTTGCGGCCCTGTTGATCCTGCTTTTCCGGCCTGAAAGTATTCTTGGCCCCAGTTTCCAGATGTCTTTTGCTGCCGTTCTGGCTTTGATATCGGGTTATATGATTCTGCAACCGCGCCTGACAAACTGGCGTGCCCAGTCAGGTGGCCCAGTGTCGGCGGCTTGGAGATCAGGTGCTGTTTATGTGTTTGGTATTGTTTCTGCCACTCTGTTGGCAACTGTTGCAACGGCCCCATACGCCATTTATCACTTTCATCGTCTCCCTCTTTACGGGCTTCTGGCCAATCTGGTTGCTGTGCCTGTAACAGCCGTCTGGATCATGCCTTGGCTGGCTCTGGCCTTGGTTCTGGTGCCGTTTGATATGGAAGCGTTGGCCTTGATTCCCTTGGCGTGGGGCGTGGATCTTGTCCGGGAGCTTGCTATTCTTATTTCAGCTCTCCCGCATGCGAGCCTTCATACACCCCCTATGACCTCGGTTGCCTTGGTTGTAGCAACTTTGTCAGGTTTTTGGCTTTGCGTTTGGCAAGGTGCATGGCGTTGGTGGGGAGTACCTGTTCTGCTGATTTCGCTCGTGTCGCCTTGGATATGGCGGGATATTCCCCAGCTTGTTGTCAGCGGAGACGGGAAAGTGATCGCCGTGAGTGACAGCGAAGGATTGATTCTCTTGCCCGGGCGTTCCGGTCGTTTTACCCGCTCTACATGGCTGGAGAGGTGGGGGCAAAGTTCGGAAAGCTGGGATCGCTGGAGTACGGGGGAAGGGCCTTGGCGCTGTGACCCGTATGGTTGCCTGTATAAGCATGGTGGGCATCGTCTTGTACTGGCCTATCGTGAAGAAGCGATCCTTGAAGACTGTAGCCAAGTGGACGTTATTGTGACGCCTCTGAAAGTTCCCTCAAGCTCTTCCTTGCGAAGCAGGTGTAAAGAAAATCGCTTTATTGATGGCTGGGTTCTTGAGCGAGCAGGGACGCATGTTTTCTATTTTGATAATACGGGCATACAGGTCCGTACGGTCGTTGACGACCAGGGGGAGAGGCTATGGAGCCACTCGCAACAGCCCGTATCATGGGGCAATGAAGATGAAACGGAAGGTTCTATGCCAATGGCGGATGTCTTCTGATATCTCTAGTAGCTTCTCAGGAGTCCAACCAGTTGTCCCTGTACCGTAACCCGATCCGGGCCAAATATACGCGTTTCATACGTACGATTGGCGGGCTCGAGCGCGATTGCATTGCCCTTGTGGCGCAGACGTTTGAGGGTTGCTTCTTCGTTATCAACCAACGCAACAACGATAGTGCCGTTTTCGGCTTTCTCGCAGCGCCGTATAATCACGGTATCACCATCAAGAATGCCGGCCTCTATCATGGAATCGCCCTCCACGGTAAGGGCATAGTGATCTCCTCCCGACAGAATGGATGCAGGAACTTCCACCAGGCTTGTTTGGTCACACAGCGCTTCGATCGGCGTTCCGGCAGCAATCTTGCCATAGAGAGGGAGTTGTACGGCCTCGCTGTTACCGGGGATGGGAATCCCTGACAGGGGTTGCCCGAATTTGCTGCGAACATGACTGATTGTCCGCACTGTTTCGTCAGGCCGTCCTTTTGTTCCTGCTTGCCCAGATGATTTTTCGGGCATGCGTATAACTTCAAGCGCCCGGGCGCGGTGGGGCAGGCGCCTTATAAAGCCACGCTCTTCCAATCCCGTAATCAAGCGATGAATGCCAGATTTTGATTGTAGTCCCAAGGCATCCTTCATTTCGTCAAACGACGGTGATACCCCATTCTCGCGTAGCCTGAGATCAATAAAGCAGAGAAGCTGGTGCTGTTTTTTTGTAAGCATGGACCCCACCCTACCCAGCGCTGTAGGCGCCAGCCAAGAGATCAGAAGAACAATAGTATGTTCTACTTTAGTTCTTTCGTCAGGTCAACGCCAACAGGCTGTATGCGAGAAGAGGTTTTACAGCATCATGCGACAGCAAGCCTCAGTGTAGCAGTCTCAACATCCTCTTGGCGCATCAAGCTTTCACCAATAAGAAACCGTCTGGCTCCTGACTGTGCCATTCTGTCGAGATCTGCTTTTTGTTTCAGTCCACTTTCTGAAACAAGGGTGCGATCTTTACCAACCATGGCAGCCAATGCCTCGGTTGTTGCCAGATTGGTTTCCAGGGTTCGCAGATTGCGGTTGTTGACGCCGATCAATCCTGATTGTGTATGACGTAAAGCGCATTCCATCTCAGATTCATCATGGACTTCAATCAGGGCATCCATTCCCAGCGACAGGGCCAGTGACTCCATTTCTGCCAGCAAGGCTTTATCCAGTGCTGCAACAATCAATAAGACACAGTCGGCTCCCATGGAGCGGGATTCAACGATCTGCCATGGATCAAGCATAAAGTCCTTGCGCAGGACGGGCAGGGAGCAAGCGGCGCGGGCCGCAACCAGATAGGCATCCGATCCTTGGAAGAAGGGAACATCTGTCAGAACAGAGAGGCATGATGCCCCACCTTTTTCGTAGGCTTTGGCCAGTGCAGATGGATCAAAGTCGGGGCGTATCAATCCACCGGACGGTGATGCCTTCTTGATTTCACAAATCAGGCCATAGCGTCCCTGCTCCACGTGCTGGTCCAAGGCGTTGGCAAAGCCACGGGCCTGGTCAGCGGCTGTAGCTTTGTCTTCCAAGTCACGCAGGGAAAACTTCTTCTTCCTTTGCTCCAGATCCAAACGGGTTTGTGCGCAGATGCGTTCGAGCACATCACTCATACGTTGACCTCACGCACGCTGACAGAGTGATGCGATCCATAGAGGCGTACCAATGAAGCCAGTATGCTGGATGCCTTGCCGCTGTCGATTGCGCGACAAGCCAGCTCGGCACCTTCACGCAAGGTATTGACCCTTTCGGCTGTCACAAGCGCTGCGGCTGCATTCAAAACCACAATATTACGGAATGGCCCCGGCTCACCCCCCAGTATTTTGCGGATCATTTCCGCATTATGCTCGGCGGTTCCCCCTTTCAACTCAGCTAAAGTTGCCCGCGGCAGGCCTGCATCTTCCGGAACAATCTCAAAGCATCGGACGTTGCCATCTCTGAGTTCGGCGGCATAGGTTGGGCCTGTCGTTGTTACTTCGTCCAAGCCGTCGTGACCGCATACGACTGTTGCCCGCCTGAGTCCCAGCTTTCCCAAACAGTGGGCAACCGGTTCAAGCCACTTGCGATCAAATACACCCATCAGCTGATAATCAGCACTGGCAGGATTGGTCAGCGGCCCAAGGAGATTGAAAATCGTCCTTACCCCAATTTCCCGGCGTGCGGGGGCAACATGCTGCATGGCCGAATGGTGGCGAGGAGCCATCATGAAACCAATTCCAATCGTGTGCATGGCCTTTTCGACAACTGTGAAATCGGCGTCCAGATTCAGGCCAAGTGCGCACAGAACATCCGCAGATCCCGAGCGCGACGATGCAGCGCGATTGCCGTGCTTGGCAACAGGAACCCCTACCGCAGCGACAACAAGGGCCGCAGCGGTGGATATATTATAGGTTCCGCTGCCATCACCACCGGTTCCGACAATGTCGATGGCGCCGGGTGGAGCCTGTATCCGCACAGCATGAGAGCGCATTGTCCTGGCCGCTGCTGTTATTTCATCAACGGTCTCACCTCTCAGGCGCATGGCCATCAGGAAGGCACCGACCTGAGCAGGGGTAGCTCGTCCTGACATGATGACATCAAAAGCCTCGGCGGCCTCTTCTGAAGACAGAACCTCGCCATCAGCCAGGCGCGGCAGAAATTTTCCCAGTCCTCCGCTCATGGTTCAGGCGGCCCTTTCATTGCAAGTATAACCAGCTATATTCAGAAAATTACGGAATATATCATGGCCATGTTCGCTGGCGATGCTTTCCGGATGGAACTGAACGCCATGAATTGGCATGTCGCGGTGCGACAGGCCCATAATCAAACCGTCTTCAGTTTGTGCCGTGATTTCAAGGCAGTCCGGCAGGGAATCGCGAGCGACCAAAAGAGAGTGGTAGCGCGTAGCCCGGAAGGGATTGGGCAGGCCTGAAAAAAGCCCTTGCCCGGTATGGTGGACAGGAGAAATCTTGCCATGCATTGGCTCTGGCGCGCGGACAACACGCCCTCCAAAAACTTGGCCTATGGCCTGATGCCCCAGGCATACCCCCATGACCGGAACCTGTCCGGCAGCCTTTTCAATCAGCTCCAAGCAAATGCCGGCCTTGTCAGGGTCACATGGTCCGGGTGACAGAACAATCCCTCTTGGTTGCCACGCCATGACATCCTTGGCTGTTACAGCATCGTTGCGCACAACTTTTGCTTCCACTCCCAGCTCTGCCAGATAATGCCAGAGGTTCCAGGTAAAGCTGTCGTAGTTATCGATCAAAACCAATGGCATGACTGTCTGTTCCGGGGATTGGGACTGCACGTCTATGGGCATTTTTTTGTTACACCATGCTAACCAGGATACAAGCACACAATGTGGTTGTGCATTTCATTTCTGTTGACCCATATCCCTGCCTGTTATTACGAAGGGATAGCTTCTGACATGCCTACTGCACGTCGCCCGTTCTTGGTACATCGTGCCCGGAGAGATGTCTATGGATTCTCGTCGCACCCAGGTTGCATCGTCTGCCGGTCATATAGGCCTTTCCGTACAGGGGATGACCTGTGTTGCCTGCGCATCACGTCTTGAGAAAGTCTTGTCCAGGCTGGAGGGCGTGGAGCATGCGAGTGTCTTGTTCCCCCTAGAGCGGGCCGATATCTGGATGAGTGCCTCATTCGCCGGTGGGCAGGAGGCGCTGCATCAAGCAGTTCGGGATGCCGGTTTTATTCCAGGAGACCTGCCCGAAACGGCGGCGGGATTTCGGGCCTACGAGCATGAAAAGAAACAGAGACAGCGCCGTGAGATTGTTCTTCTTGTTGGTGTTGGACTGCTTTCTCTTCCCCTTGTCGCTGATATGGTTTTGCACCTGCTGTCTTCTCCATGGCGTGTTCCTGTACTGATACAGGCGGTATTGACGACCGTTGTGCAGATAGCCGGAGGAGCCCGTTTTTATCGTGGTGCCTGGTCTGCCCTGAAGAAGGGGTATGCCACAATGGATTGCCTTGTGGCCCTTGGAACATCTGCTGCGTGGGGTCTGTCCGTCCAAAGGGTCATATGGGGCACCGGGGGACATCACCAGGACTTGTACTTCGAGGGATCTGCGGTGGTTATCACCTTGGTTCTTCTTGGAAAGTGGCTGGAGGGAAGGGCACGTGACGCATCCGGTGCAGCACTGCAGTCCCTGATGAAGCTGCGTCCTGATGAGGTGTGCGTCCATATACCGGACAAGGGGCTGTACATGCTGCCCGCTGCACAGGTAGTCCCGGGAATGGTGGTTTGCGTTCGTCCGGGCGAGAGAATACCGGTTGATGGATGTCTTGAGGAGGGAATGGGCGATGTGGATGAATCCCTTCTGTCCGGTGAGAGTATGCCGGTATCAAAACGTGTTGGTGATGCCGTTGTCGGTGGGTCCCTGAATATCAATGGTGTTCTGAGAATTCGCGCACAGGCCGTTGGTGCAGAATCTGTGCTGAACCGCATCATTCATCTTGTCGAGACCGCCCAAGCTTCAAAGCCACCCGTGCAAGCTTTGGTGGACAGGATTTCAGCGATTTTCGTGCCCTGCATTATGGTTCTTGCCTTGATGACCATTACGGGGTGGTGGGTGATTGCCGGAAATCTCGAGGTGGGGATGATCGCGGCAATTTCGGTGCTGGTGGTTGCCTGTCCTTGTGCACTGGGCCTTGCGACACCAACGGCACTTGTTGTCGGTACATCTGTTGCTGCCCGCCATGGTGTTCTTCTGCGTGATGCGGCGGTGCTTGAGAAGATACGTACGCTCTCTACCGTTGTTATGGACAAGACAGGAACCTTGACGGAAGGCCGACCAGTCGTGGTTGATTGTCTCGCTGATGATCTTGGTGCCATGCTGACTGTTGCCGCCAGCCTTCAGCAGGGGAGCCTTCATCCCCTTGCCCGTGCTTTTGTGGAAAAGGCAGAGGATGAAGGGTGTGAGGTCACGCATGTTACAGACTGGATTGAAATGCCCGGCCTGGGTATACGCGGAAAGATTGGGGGGCGCGGCTGGGTTCTGGGATCATCGGTCTGTATGCAGCAGGAAGGCAAGGAATGTGAGCCATGGCAGGAGTGGGCCGATCTTCGGCGGGACAAGGGGCAGACTTTGGTATGGCTGGCCCCGGATGATGGCCCGGTAGCAGCAGCTTTTGCTTTGGCAGATCGTATTCGTCCTGAATCGCCGGGAGTTGTTCGGTGGCTGAAGTCCCGGGGCCTGGATGTTGTGATGTTGACAGGTGACAGCGTGCGTTCTGCTCGCTCTGTTGCCATGGCTGTCGGAATTTCCAATGTCTATGCCGAGACGCTTCCACAGAAAAAAGCGGACATTATTGTATCTCTCAAAACTGCAGGGCATGGCGTTGGCATGATTGGCGATGGTCTCAATGATGCCCCTGCACTTGCGATGGCTGATGTTGCGATTTCAATGGGATCGGGTGTAGATGTCGCTATGGAATCATCGTCTGTTGTCTTGATGCGCGGGGATATTGCCCTGTTGCCATATGCTTTTGCTATTGCTGAAGCAATTCTGGGTAGAATACGTCAAAATCTTTTTTGGGCTTTTGTATACAATATCTCGGCTGTTCCAATGGCTGTTGCGGGTCTTCTTGATCCGGTGATTGCCGGAGCAGCCATGGCTTTTTCCAGCGTCAGTGTTGTTCTGGGCTCGTTGGTGCTTTTGCGCTGGAGCCCTCCCGATTTATCCCGCAGGTGACACACCGGGATAGAACAGGGGTGGCACCTTGAATCCTTGGCACGTATACTGCCCCCTTTCATAATAGAGTAAAGACAAAACAGGATCAGGACCTTGCCAAAACAGCGCCTTTCGCGTACCGGACCGACGCGCTCCAAGGTTTCGTCTTCCCGCAAAACCGTACGAGGACGAAAGGAAAGGCGAAGTGTCCGGAAAGGGGCAGGTAGCTTGGGAGGGCTTTTATCCTTCTTTCGTTTTTTTGAGAGAATTTCTCAGCGTCCTGCGATATTTGGTGGCATGGTCGCTGTTGTACTGGTTCTGGCTGTCGTCATCGGCTTGGTGATCGGGCATATTTACCGTTCTGGTTCGCCTGTATTTTTAGCTGCTCAGGGCATTGATCCCATTGGAGTCATGGCAGATAACATAACCCGTGGCCGGGATCCGTTGTTTCCAGAACGTGCCGATGTCCCTTTGCAAGGTGTTTCGCCCTTGGCAGAACCAGAGGCGTACTCGGATCAGTGGCGCTCTGCCCCACGCGAAGCGCCTTCAAAGCCATCGCCAAGTACGTCGGCAGAGAGTGCGGTTGCCCCGTTGTTGCCTGTGTCTGACTCTGCCAAGGAGAAGGCAGCGTTACCACAAACACAGAAGCCTGAAGTAAAAATCGCGTCCTTGCCTCCTGCCTCTTCACATCCTAGATCACCACATTCCACTGTTTTTGTTGCTATTGTCATTGATGATATGGGCGTTGACCAGGTTCGAAGTCGGCGTGTTATTGATTTACCGGGACCGTTGACGACATCTTTTCTTACGTTTGCGCGTGACCTGAAGCGTCAGGCGCGTTCTGCTGCCGCTGCTGGACATGAGTTGATGATGCATATGCCGATGGAGCCGAAGGGAAAGGTATCTCCTGGTCCAGATGCGTTGCTTGTTCGCATGGGGAAAGAAGAGATTGCAAGCCGGGTACACAACATGTTGGACCGTATGGAAAACTATGTTGGTATCAATAATCATCAGGGAAGCAAATTTACAGAGGATGAAGCCGGTCTGAAAGTTGTGATGACTGCCCTGAAGCAGCGAAGGCTGTTCTTCCTGGATTCACGCACCAGTGGGCAAAGTGTCGGTGGTCGCGTTGCAGAGGAGGCGGGTGTGCGTACCATTGATCGCGACATTTTTCTCGATCATGAGAACAGGCCGGGTTATGTCGAGAAACAATTGGCACTGACAGAGGCTTTGGCCAAGAGGCGTGGATACGCCATAGCCATTGGTCACCCGCGCGACGCCACCATAGGGGCCCTGCGTCGCTGGTTGCCAACTCTTTCCGGCAAGGGTATCGACTTGGTTCCTGTGTCGATGCTGATTGACATGTGCTACGGAACCCCGGCCGCTGATTTAATCAAACCAAAGAGAGCAGGTAATGGTTAAGCTTACAATAAAGATTTCCGGTATGACGTGCACTGGCTGTGCCCGTACTGTAGAAAAAGCCGTTATGAGCATTCCCGGTGTGAACTCGGCTCGCGTTGATCTGTCGCGCCAAGAAGTAACTTTTGAGGCCCAAGAGGCTCTACAGCTTTCCGCTGTGCAACAAGCTGTAGAGCAAGCAGGATTCGATATTCGGGCAGACTAGGTATTCCAGTCAGATACAGGCTTGCTCTTCTGCTCTGGACAGAGACTCTTCCGCTGTCTGTGCAGAGCGCACGAGCGCCATCGCCTTGTTGATGCACTCTTCATATTCGCTGTCAGGGTTGCTATCAGCGACAATGCCAGCACCAGCCTGTATAATCAATTCACCGTCCTTGATCAGACCGGTCCGTAGTGTAATACAGGTATCAAGCTGCCCGTTTGCCGAGATATAGCAAAAAGCACCCGCATAGAAGCTGCGTTTCTCACTTTCCAGTTCATCAATAATTTCCATGGCCCTGACTTTCGGGGCTCCTGATACTGTTCCGGCGGGGAAACCAGCCATCAGTGCAGCAACGGCATCATGGTTGTCTGCAATCTGTCCTTCGACATTGGAAACGATATGCATAACGTGCGAATAGCGTTCGACAGACATTTTTTGGGTCACGCGAACGGTTCCGGGGCGTGCAACGCGCCCGACATCGTTCCGCCCAAGATCCAGAAGCATCAGATGTTCTGATATTTCCTTTGTATCCGCAAGAAGGTCTTCTTCCAGCAGCTTGTCTTCTTCTGGCGTTGCGCCGCGCTTTCGTGTCCCTGCCAAAGGACGAACCGTTACAGTCTTGTCATGGAGGCGGACGAGTATCTCAGGGCTGGATCCAACCAGCGAGAATTCACCTTGGTCAAAAAAGAACAGAAACGGGGATGGGTTCGTGCGGCGCAGGGCTCTGTAAAAAGAGAGAGGTGATGCCTTGAGCGGGATGCGGAAGCGTTGCGACAGAACAACCTGAAAGACGTCGCCACTTGCAATATACTCCTTTGCCCGTTCCACCATGCCCCTGAATTGTTCGCGCGTTGTGTTCGAGCTTGGAGCAAGGGATCTGTTATTGGCCGGCAAATCTTCTTTCCAAGCTGCGGTGGTTTCCGTGGCGGGCTTTTGCAAACGTGCAATGGCTTCATTGATACGGCCCAAGGCTGCTTCAAACGCATGTTCCGCAGACATCGCACGATCTGGCCTGACAGGCGTTATGATTGTCAGGATATCACGCGCGTTGTCCAGAACAGCCATGATCGTTGGCCTGATAAAAAGGCTATCCGGTATGCCAATGGTATCGGGGTTCGGATTGGAAAGCTTTTCAGCCAGCCGGACCATGTCATACCCCATATAGCCCGCCAAACCGGCTGACATTGGGGGTAGGTGGTCCGGAAGATCAATGTGGCTTTCTTCGATAAGGCGCCGCAGTGATTCCATTGACTTCCCGTCATGCGTAAAGCAGTTGGGGTCAAGGCTGGCTGCGCGGTTAATTTCGGCACTGCCAGACAGACTGCGCCACACAAGATCAGGATTGAGGCCCATAAAGGTATAACGCCCCCTGATAGCTCCACCTTCGACGGATTCCATGATAAAGGCGAGGGGATCTGACTGCTTCAGCTTGATAAAGACGGACAGGGGGCTGTCCATATCTGCGGATATGCTGCGCCAGAGAACCTGTGCTTTTCCAGCCTTCCAAGAGGACTCAAACGTCTGGAATGACACATTGGTTTGCATGGCGCGCAAGACTCCTTATAAGGGAACAGTGCGGGGCCTTGGTGTAAGCCCCGCACACGTCTGCGGTTAAAGCATGCCGTATGATTTATGGCAACAGGTTGTTTATAACGTCTTGATTGACATGCATGCCATAACGGTCAAGCAGAGTATCTGTAATGATTCTGGTTACATCGTTGACCAGTGCAGAGTGTACATTATTCCGCATGGTCGTTACCTCGTGGCTGTCTTTGCTTGGATCTGCCGGTTTGATCATGTCCATACGCAAGACGTAGACATTCTGATCATCCTTGACCACAGAAGTTTTTCCAGTAGGCAGGGTAAAGAGGGCCTGCACAATCTGTGGGGGCATGGGGGTGTCTGTCTTGTTGACTTGCCGTCCGTCCCGGCCAATTCCCGATATCTTGCTGACCGTTATGCCGCGTGCCTTGTTAATGATGTCGTTCGGCACCTTCCCGGATGTCAGTTCGGCTGCAAGTTGTTCGGCCATAGCAGCAGCAGCAGTCTTTTGTGCATTTTTCTTCCACAAGGCCTCAACTTTTTCCCGTACATCTTGAAATGGCTGGATTGTCTGCGCATGAACGGCATTGACCTTCACAACGAAAGCGCCGCCATCCACGTGAATAAGGCGGCTTTCTTCGCCCTGTGCCAACGCAAAGGCTTCTTTCAGAACATCTTCTTCCAGATCGGCTGGCAAGAGGCTCGATCCATCCGCCGCAATTGAATCAGCAGCTACAAGCTTGATGCCGAACGTATCTGCAATCTCCCTGTGGTCTTTTCCAGAGGCAAGGCTATCTTCAATGCGCTGTGCGATATCATAGAATGCCTCGGCAGCTTTTTCACGCTTCAGCTGGGCCTTGATCTCTTCTGACACAGTTTCCAGTCGTTTTGTCTGTGCCGGAACAAGAGGTCCAGCAGAAAAGACATGCCACCCCACAGCTGACTGAACAGGCTGTGACACGCCATTTCCGGGCAAGGACCAGACGACGGCTGCAATATCTTCAGGTAGGCTATTTTTGGTAATGAGCCCCATATCCAAAGGCTTCCCTGAGCCTGTTTTGATCGCGGCATCAGCAAGGCTTGAGCCGGCCTTTACCTGCCCCAAGATATGGTTGGCGGTATCTTCGGTTTCAACAATGACCTGCGTAACCGGCCTGCTTTCTGGGGTCGTGAAGAGATCCTGGTTTGTACTGTAATAGTTGGCAACATCCTCATCGCTAATCGTTATTCTGCTTTCAAGCATGGTTGGATTCATGACGAGAACAGAAAGATCCCGTGTCTCTGGCACTGCAAACACACTTTTATTCTCTTCGTAGAAGGCATGCAGAGTGCCGTCATCCGGCCGAGCTGCCACGTCCTGTGCGGCTGTACTGATTTGCAGGACATGAGCGTCGCGGCGTTCCTCGCGAATGCGGTATAATACTTCTGCCATTTTGAGCGGTGTCACAATGCCGCTGGTCAAGGCATCCTCAAGGCGGGCGCGAACCAAGTCCTTGCGGGCTATGTCAAGCCAGCCTTGTTCTGTCAGGTTATTGGCGGCAAGAACTTGGTTAAATCGTGTACGGTCAAATGTGCCCTCGGCATTCTGGAAAGCTGGCTGTTGTATGGTGACTTCTCTAAGGGCGGTATCAGAAACGACGATGCCAAGATCACGTGCCAGCATTTCCTGAGCGGCAGAGGCTGAAAGCGATGAGACAGTGCTTTCTATCAAGCCAATCTGCCGGGCTGAATCAGCATCAAAACCGGGACCAAAGATCTGACGGAGCCTGTCCATCTGGCGTGCCAGTTGGTCCTTGAGCATAAGGCCGCTGATATCTATAGCGCCTACCGTGATGGCAGGCTTGTTGTTGGCTCTGGAATTGACAACATCCCCGATCCCCCAGATGCCAAAGCTGAGTATCAGAACAGCAAAAAGAATTTTCGCCACCAGAGAGCCGGTGGATTTACGCAGCGCATCAAGCATGTTTGTTCCTGGTTCAGTCCAGAGTGACATCGGGAAGCATATGATAAGCATACCATGGCGTACGGGCAACCGGCATCCTGGATCGAGCGTGATGTTCAGCATGGAAATTTTCTTTGCAAATCCATTTTCTGGCGCGTTCGTTCATTGGAAAGGTGCTCTCAACGTGTTAGATAGGGGGGGCTTTTGTTCGCTCCATTGTTGTGCGAAATCAAGTAGACAGACATGAACAAGAAGGTAAGGAGCTGACCCATGGGGCAGAAGCGCCTTTTGGTTGCCGGAAACTGGAAAATGAATGGCCTGCGTGCCGACGCCGAGCTTATGGTGGAAGGCCTTGCATCCTGCTGCCATGCCATGGGGAATGTTGCTGTTGATATTGCGCTCTTTCCCCCGGCAACCCTGCTGGACTACATGGTACGTGCCCTTGATGATACGCCTGTTGCCATAGGAGGACAGGACTGCCACCGTGCCGAGAAGGGTGCCTTTACCGGTGATCTGTCGGCTTGGATGTTGCGCGATGTTGGTGCTTCTCATGTTCTGCTGGGTCACTCCGAGCGGCGTACGGGACATGCAGAGAGCAGTGCGCAGGTCAAGGACAAGGCTCAGGCAGCCCAAGCTGCTGGCTTGGTTGCGATTATATGCGTTGGCGAGAACAGCTCGGAAAGAGACAGGGGGGAAACTCTTGCTGTTGTCGGGCGACAGGTGCAGGAATCACTCCCAGCAGGTGCGACGTATGCCAACACGATCATAGCGTATGAGCCCGTGTGGGCCATCGGATCCGGTCAAGTGCCGACGATGGAAGAGATTGCGAATGTGCATGGAGAGATACGGCGTCTTCTTGCAAAGATAATCGGGGATGATGCTGGTGCCACACGCATTCTCTATGGTGGTTCTGTGAAGCCTTCCAATGCGGCAGAGATCCTTGGCCTGGGGGATGTTGATGGTGCCCTTGTCGGTGGAGCCAGTCTTATCCTGGATGATTTCTGGGCCATTGTGACTGCCGCTGTCAGATAAATGGTAATTTGTTCTGGCATCCTGACATCAAGGGCATTAAAAATGCCCGTTTGATGATTCAGGCCGTGCGTTGAAGTCCCTGATGTCCATGTGAGTTTGGATTCGGGTGTCGCAGACCAGCCCTTTGACAGGTTGCACTATCTCATGATTACGGTTGTCCTTGTTATTCATCTTCTGATTGCCATGGCTCTTGTGGGCGTCATTTTGCTTCAGCGTTCCGAGGGAGGTGCTCTTGGCATCGGTGGGAATGCGGGCTTTGTCTCGGGGCGTGCAGCGGGCAACATTCTGACCCGCGCTACAGCCCTTCTGGCTGTTGCATTCTTTTCGACCAGCATGATCTTGGCTGTTCTGGCGGGTGGGAACCGGGCTGGTTCCATTCTGGATGTTCCGGAGCAACCTGCTTCTGCACCGTCTGGCCAGCGTTCGGGTGAGCCTTCGGTTCCCCTTTCTGAGTAAAGTCAGGGGTGGCAGACACCCTGCTTGTGCAGGGATTGTCGGGCATTATTCCCTTGGCCTTGTTCTGGTCTGTGGCAGTTCTGCGTGTTGGCTGTATGCAATATCCAGGCTTTGTTCCGGTGCTTGTCAATCTGGGCTTCTGCGTCGTTTTTATTTTGAAGGCAAGAGTTAGCGGACCATGACCCGTTTTATTTTTATTACAGGCGGTGTAGTTTCCTCCCTTGGCAAGGGGCTTGCCTCTGCCGCGCTGGGGGCCAGTCTGCAGGCAAGGGGATACAAGGTACGGCTTCGCAAGCTTGACCCCTATCTTAACGTTGATCCCGGCACCATGAGTCCGACCCAGCACGGTGAGGTTTACGTCACCGATGATGGTGCGGAAACTGATCTTGATCTCGGTCATTACGAGCGTTTTACAGGCGTCGCATCGCGTCGTTCCGATAACGTAACCGCGGGTCGTATTTATCGTACCGTTCTGGAGAAAGAGCGTCGGGGCGATTATCTGGGGGGAACCGTTCAGGTTATTCCCCATGTTACGGACCAGATTAAAACCTTTATTCTGTCTGATCTGACCGATGAGGACTTCTGCTTGTGTGAAATTGGGGGTACGGTTGGTGACATAGAAAGCCTGCCGTTCCTTGAAGCTATTCGCCAGCTGGGTAACGAGCTTGGTCGCGAACGGGCGATGGTGATCCATGTTACTCTTCTGCCCTATATTCCGACGGCTGGTGAGCTGAAGACCAAGCCAACGCAGCATTCCGTCAAGGAGCTTTTATCGGTCGGGATCCAGCCTGATATTCTGATGTGCCGTTCCGATAGGCCTATACCGGAAAGTGAACGTCGGAAGATTGCGCTGTTTTGCAATGTCAACGAGAAGAACGTAATTGCGGCCCTTGATGCTCCCACGATTTATCAGGTGCCAATAGACTATCACGCACAGGGTCTTGATACGCAGGTTTGCCGTCATTTTGGCCTGCCCTCTGATGTTTCCCCGGATCTGGGGCGTTGGCACACCATCGTCGGACGGGTTACAAAGCCCGAAGGGGTTGTGACGATTGGTATTGTTGGCAAATACACAAGCCTTCTTGATAGCTACAAGTCTCTTTCCGAGGCTTTGGTTCATGGCGGTATCGCCAATAATGTCAAGGTTCAGCTTGAGTGGTTTGATTCCGAGATTTTCGAACGAGAGGATGCTGCGCGTTTTCTTGAGTCCGTTGATGGCATTATGGTGCCCGGTGGCTTTGGAGAACGCGGAGCTGAGGGCAAGATCCGTGCCGCCCGCTTTGCGAGAGAGCATAAGATTCCTTATTTCGGCATTTGTTTCGGTATGCAGATGGCCGTTATTGAATGCGCACGCCATCTGGCCAATCTGCCTGATGCGTCGTCCTCGGAGTTCGGTCCGACCAGTGAGCCTTTGGTTGGGTTGATGACAGAATGGCTGCGCGGCACAGAGCTTGTCAAAAGATCCTCTACCAATGACATGGGCGGAACCATGCGCTTGGGGAGCTATGAGTGTCTATTGGCAGAGGGTAGCAAGGTACGGTCTATATATGGGCATGAGCGTATTTCTGAGCGCCATCGGCACCGTTACGAGGTGAATGTTCACTACCGTGAGCAGCTTGAAGCGGCTGGCCTGCGTTTCTCCGGGCTTTCTCCGGATGGCTTGTTGCCGGAAATTGTTGAGTATTCAGATCATCCGTGGTTCATTGGCGTACAGTTTCACCCGGAGTTGAAATCCAAGCCATTTGATCCGCATCCACTGTTCACATCCTTTATTCAGGCTGCGGTTACAAAGTCCCGTTTGGTTTGATGGATTGTGTGGCTTAACCCTGTCAGGACGGTTTTGATGTCAAACCCAGTTACTCCGCCGCGCCATGTTTCTATCGGCAGTCTTGTTCTTGGCAATGATCTGCCGATGGCTCTCGTCGCAGGACCGTGTCAGATGGAGAGCCGTGCTCATGCACTGGATACAGCCGGTCGTCTCGTCGAGATCTGTGCCGAGGCTGGTATCCCGCTGATTTACAAGACGTCTTTTGATAAAGCCAACAGGACATCTTCCAGTGGGAAGAGGGGAGCAGGTCTGGAGGCAGCTCTTCCTGTTTTTGACGACGTTCGCAGGCTCTTCTCGATCCCGGTTCTCACAGACGTGCATGAGCCGTGGCAGTGTGCGGAGGTGGCCTCAGTCGTTGATGTATTGCAGATTCCGGCTTTCTTGTGCCGACAGACAGACCTGTTGGTAGCGGCGGCCGGTACGGGGCGTGTGGTTAATGTTAAGAAGGGACAGTTTCTGGCGCCCTGGGATATGAAAAATGTTGTCTCCAAACTGGATGAGGCCGGGAATTCCTCTGTGCTTTTGACGGAGCGTGGCGCGTCCTTTGGTTACAACACGTTGGTTGTAGACATGCGGGGCTTGCCCATTATGGCGCGTGATACGGGGTGCCCGGTTATTATTGATGCAACGCATGCCGTGCAGCAGCCAGGCGGACGTGGTTCTTCTTCTGGTGGACAGCGTGAGTTTGCTCCTGTTATTGCCCGTGCTGCCCTGTCTTTGGGGCTGGCCGGTGTGTTTATAGAGACGCATGAAGATCCGGACAGGGCACCTTCTGACGGCCCGAATATGATTCCCCTTCACCAGATGCCGGCTCTTTTGCGCGAACTTTCCGCATTTGATCGCTTGGCCAAACAGCATCCGGTACACCTTGCCTGAGGAGTTTGTTCTGCCATGACCGTTATTGTCGACGTGCACGCACGTGAGATCCTTGATTCACGTGGGAATCCGACCGTTGAGGTTGATGTTATCTTGGAAAGTGGTGCTTTTGGCCGTGCTGCGGTTCCTTCTGGGGCGTCAACAGGTGCCCACGAGGCTGTTGAACTGCGTGACGGAGACAAGGCCCGTTATTTGGGCAAGGGTGTTCTGAAAGCTGTTGACGCGGTCAATGAGGAAATTTTTCCAGTTTTGGCCGGTATGGATGCTGAAGAGCAGATTGACATTGACCAAGCCATGGTTGACCTCGATGGCACGCCAAACAAGGCTCGTCTGGGGGCCAATGCGGTTCTTGGTGTTTCCTTGGCTGTTGCCAAGGCTGCGGCTGATGAGGTCAGTCTGCCTTTTTATCGGTATGTTGGTGGCGTTTTCGCCCGGACCCTTCCGGTTCCGATGATGAATATCATTAATGGTGGTCAACATGCTGATAATCCAATTGATATTCAGGAATTCATGATTATGCCGGTTTCCGCCGACAGTATGGCGGATGCAGTACGTATGGGTGCAGAAGTTTTTCATGCGCTGAAAAAGCAGTTGAGCGACGCAGGTCACAACACCAATGTAGGTGACGAGGGTGGCTTTGCCCCCGGTCTGAAATCAGCGGATGAAGCGCTTGGTTTCATCGTGAAGGCTGTCGAGAAGGCCGGTTACAGACCGGGGGACGACATCGTTCTGGCGCTTGATGCAGCCTCGACAGAGTTTTTCCGTGATGGGCGTTATCATATGGAAGGTGAAGGCAAGGTGCTCGATGCGGGTCAGATGGTCCGCTATTATGAGGATCTTTGTGGTCGCTACCCGATCTTTTCCATTGAGGATGGATTGGCTGAGGATGACTGGGGGGGCTGGAAACTTCTTACGGATGCGCTGGGTAAGAAAGTTCAACTTGTTGGTGATGATCTTTTTGTGACCAACGCTGAGCGCCTTTCCCGTGGTTTGAGCGAAGGTGTTGCCAACTCTATTCTGGTTAAGGTCAACCAGATCGGCACGCTATCTGAAACTTTACAGGCCGTAGAGGTTGCGCATAGGGCAGGGTATACTTCTATTCTTTCCCACCGCTCTGGTGAAACAGAAGATAGCACCATTGCTGATATTGCTGTGGCGACCAATTGCGGGCAGATCAAGACGGGTTCGTTGAGCCGGTCGGATCGTATTGCCAAGTACAATCAGCTTATTCGGATTGAGGAGCTGTTGGGCGCTTCTGCTGCTTATGCCGGGCGCAGCATTCTGCGGGGTTAGTCTTTAGTGCATAGCAGGCGGTGCAGAGATGTTACTGCCTGCTGCGCTGTATGGCGTGGCACTATTGACCCACATGAGATTGCCGTGTTTGTTGTAAGACATGTCCATAGTTGAAGAAATACGTCGAAGGCTGAACAAGGCCATTGCTCCACTGTTGGGTATGGCTGCTGTCTTCTATTTCGCATTTCATGCCATCCAAGGTGACCGTGGCCTGTTCTCGTGGTGGCAAATTCGTCAAGAAATAGTGCGAGCAGAATCCGCCCTTCAGGCATTGCAGGCAAAGCGGGCCGATCTTGAAAATCGGGTCTCCTTACTCCGGCCAGAAGGGATAGATCCGGATCTTCTAGAGGAGCGGGCGCGTGTTATGTTCAATATGGGTCGTCCGGGTGAGCAGGTTATTCTCCTTCCGAAATTTTCTACCGAAGATAAGTCCTTGTTGCCTTCCGAGCCGCACCTTTTACAGTGAGAGTGCTGCTCTTCTTCTGCCTTACCTGCGTTCCTGGAAGCATATTTTTGCTGTCAGAGTCGATTTTTAACGCAATAACAGTGGCTGGCAGCTTGGTTTCTGCTTATATCCCATCTACACTTGGTGCTCAGGGCTGTTTTTCACGGCTCTTGCCTTGATTTTGAAGTCACAAAAGCGACTTGGTGCCTCTGAGAGGGCCGGTTGCTGGAAAGAAGAGGTTCATTGTGGAGACGGGCTCATTGCAAACTTTCCCTGTCCTGCCCTTGCGGGATATTGTCGTCTTCCCACACATGATTGTCCCACTGTTTGTGGGTCGTGAGAAGAGTGTCCGTGCACTTGAGGATGTTATGACGGATGACAAGCAGATCCTGCTTGTTGCCCAGAAAAACGCATCACAGGACGACCCGTCTCCGCAGGATATCTATGATGTTGGGACGCTTTCGACGGTTTTGCAGCTGCTGAAACTGCCTGACGGGACGGTCAAAGTTCTGGTGGAAGGTGGGCAACGTGCCCGTATTTCTGCTTATGGTCCGCGTGAAGAGTTTTATGAAGCAGGGGTCGTTCTGCTGGAAGAAGAAGAGGGTGACAGTCAGGAGCTTGAGGCTCTTGCCCGTTCTGTAACCAGCCGTTTCGAACAATACATAAAGCTCAACAAGAAAATACCGCCTGAAGTTCTTGTCTCGATCAATCAAATTGAGGATTCTGCCAAGCTGGCAGATACCGTAGCCTCTCACCTTTCCCTGAAAATTTCCGAGAAGCAGGAACTTCTTGAACTCCAGACCATTACAGAGCGCCTGGAGCGGATCTTGGGGCATATGGAGTCCGAGATTGGTGTTTTGCAGGTTGAAAAGCGTATCAGTAACCGTGTCAAGCGGCAGATGGAGAAGACCCAGCGCGAGTATTATCTGAATGAGCGCATGAAGGCGATCCAGAAAGAGCTTGGTGAAGGTGAGGATGGCAAAGACGAAATTGCCGAGCTTGAGGAGCGCATAAACAAGACCAAGCTTTCCAAGGAAGCCAAGGAAAAAGCTCTGGGCGAGCTGCGTAAGCTGAAGTCAATGAGCCCCATGTCGGCAGAAGCAACAGTTGTTCGCAATTATCTCGACTGGATGCTTTCTATTCCTTGGAAAAAACCCTCTAAAGTGCGCAATGACGTCAAGGCAGCGGGTAAAGTCCTTGATACGGATCACTATGGCCTTGAGAAGGTCAAGGAACGCATTCTGGAGTATCTTGCTGTTCAGCAGCGTACGCGCAAGCTGAAGGGGCCTATCCTGTGCTTGGTGGGGCCGCCCGGTGTCGGGAAGACGTCTCTCGGTCAATCCATCGCAAAATCGACAAATCGTAGCTTTGTTCGTGTCTCGCTTGGTGGGGTGCGTGATGAATCCGAAATACGGGGACATCGTCGCACCTACATAGGGTCGATGCCGGGCAAGGTTATTCAGGGCATGAAGAAGGCCAAGACATCCAACCCTCTGTTCCTTCTGGATGAGGTTGACAAGTTGGGGCAGGATTGGCGCGGGGATCCGTCCTCTGCCTTGCTGGAAGTGTTGGATCCCGAGCAGAATACCACCTTCCAGGATCATTATCTGGAGGTGGATTACGATCTTTCCGACGTGATGTTTGTATGCACGGCCAATACGCTTAGAATGCCGCAGCCTTTGCTTGACCGCATGGAGATTATACGGCTGTCCGGGTATACTGAGGATGAGAAAGTGGAGATCTGTCGGCGCCATTTGATACCCAAGCAAATGGAAGCCCATGGCCTGAAGAAAGATGAATGGTCTATTACGGATCAGGCTCTTCGTGATTTGGTTCGCTATTACACGCGTGAAGCCGGCGTTCGTAATCTGGAAAGAGAACTGGCAACCTTGACCCGCAAAGCAACCAAGGAAATTTTGTTGCGTGGTCTGAAAAAGGTCGCGGTTAGCCCAAAAAACCTGGAGAAATACGCCGGGGTCCGCAAGTACCGCTATGGAGAGGCGGAGCTGGAGGACTTGGTCGGCGTTGTAACAGGCTTGGCTTGGACAGAGGTCGGTGGCGATCTTTTGTCGATTGAGGCGGTTACTGTTCCCGGGAAAGGCAAGTTTACCGTTACGGGTCAGCTGGGCGACGTCATGAAGGAGTCTATAGAAGCGGCTCGATCCTATGTCCGCTCACGGGCAACGACGTTTGGTCTGAAGCCCACCATTTTTGATCGAAAAGATATCCACGTTCATGTTCCCGAAGGGGCGACACCTAAAGACGGGCCTTCTGCCGGGGTTGCAATGTCGACAGCTATCGTGTCGACGCTAACGGGCATCAAAATCCGGGCTGACGTCGCGATGACCGGCGAAATAACTCTGCGGGGGCGGGTTCTGGCAATCGGCGGACTGAAGGAAAAATTGTTGGCGGCTTTGAGGGGTGGTATCAAAACTGTTCTGATTCCGCAGGAGAATGAGAAGGACCTGGCTGAAATCCCTGACAATGTAAGGAAAGGTCTGCGCATCATTCCTGTTTCGACAGTTGATGAAGTCTTGGATCATGCCTTGGTTGAGCGTCCTGTGCCGATCGAATGGTCAGAGGATGAAGAAAACAAGGCTGCTGACATCGCACGTTCCCGTGACGATGATGTGACGGATATTCGACCTCATTGAGTGTTCCTACCTGTCTGAAACACGCGCCTGACGGGGTCCTTTCTGGACCCCGTTTTGTTATTGCATGCTGTTGATGTATGGATTTCTATTGGAAATATATCAATCCACAATTTAGGTAAGAGATGAAAAGAGAGAAATATACTCTTCCTCTATCAGTATGACGTTGACGGAATGCAGCGCTGATGATCTGATTTCTATTGTGCAGGTCCGGTTCTTCCGCAGATTCTGCCAGTTCTGTTTTTGTCATGACAGAAGGGAGCTTCACGTGAACAAAAGTGAATTGATTGCTGCCGTTGCCGAGACAAGCGGGTTGAGCAAGAATGATGCGGGGCGTGCTATTGACGGTATATTCTCCACAATCACCTCATCCCTCAAGAAAGGTGACGAGGTGCGGCTTGTGGGGTTTGGTACGTTCTCCATATCCCGGCGCGCAGCGACAGAAGGGCGCAACCCGCGTACAGGGGATGTCATAAAGATTCCGGCATCCAAGCAGCCAAAATTCCGGGCCGGCAAGGGCCTGAAAGAAGCCGTTCAATAAGAGGGAATTTCGTAAAGAATGCCGGGGCTTTTATCTCAAGGCCCCGGCACTTCTTTATGCGTCAAGTATTGGCAAAAGCGAGGCAATAACGCGCTCAAACATATCAAGCGTTAGACGCCCCGTATTCACGTTGTAGCGTGAGGTATGATAGGTGTTCACGACAATAGCCTTGCCTGGAATATGGTGTATGCGCCCATGGGAAAACGGCCACAGTGACTTTCTCTCATTCAGGACAGTCAACACAGAATCGTGTGCGATACGGCCCAATGCAAGAATGGCCCGCAAATCAGGCATGGCCGCAATATCGGCAGCAAGAAATTGACGGCATTGCCTCTGTTCTTCGGGTGTTGGTTTATTCTCGGGCGGAACGCACTTGACGGCATTGGTAACACGGGCTCCGGATAGCTCCAGCCCATCAGATGGGTCGGCCCGGAAGATACCTTGAGCCAAGCCATATTTTACCAATGTCGGATACAGGACCTCACCGGCGAAGTCACCAGTAAAAGGCCGTCCTGTGCGGTTGGCACCACGAAGACCGGGAGCGAGGCCAACGATAAGCAGCCGCGCATTCTTGTCGCCAAAAGGGTGCACAGGCCCATTGAACCAGCCCGGATTTGTCGTCCGGGCTTCTGCAATATAATGGTTCAGACGTGGGCACAAAGAGCAGTTGTGATCAGGAAGCAGCATTTTCGTCTTGCGTAACAGATACATCTTGTTGTGGTGCATTATGAGCTTGGTAATGCTGGCGTTCATCCTGACGAACAATACCGCTGCGGGAAATCAGGGGTTCGAGGTCCAGAAGTTCGAGGAAGTTGTCTGCTTGTCTGCGGAGGTCATCAGAGGCAATTGGCGATGAGGACTTGACCGTTGAAACAACTGTCACACGCAGCCCACGTTTCTGGACAGCTTCGACAAGTCGGCGCAGGTCGCCATCCCCGGAGAAAAGAACAATGTGATCCAGATGCTCGGACATTTCCATGACATCAACAGCCATTTCAATATCCATGCTTCCCCGTGCCTTGCGTCGGCCAGATGCGTCTACATATTCCTTTGTTGCAGGCTTTGTAACCATTGTGTAGCCGTTGTAGTCGAGCCAGTCGACAAGGGGCTTTATAGATGAATAGGGAGATTTGGTCTGTGGAACCGGTGAAGCCGGTGATTTAGCCGCGTAGTAATCTTGGTCTTCAATCAGTACGGTGTAGTAGAAGGCCCGGATAAGGCGTCCCTTGGTCGCAAACAAGTCCAGAAGCTTGCGGTAATCTATATCAAAGCCCAGTGCCCGGGCTGCCGCATACAGACTGGATCCATCAATAAACAGGGCAATGCGTTCAGCAGGGTAAAAAATCATGTCTTTTATTCCTTCAGTATGTTCGGTCAGGCATTGTGGTGCCGGAACGGTGGCAATACGTGCTGTCGTTAACTTCTGTGAAGGTTATAGTCCAGTGTTAAGAGAGGTCAACGGGGCTGCAAACAATTTTGCAGTATTCATCGCCAGTCTCGTTATGGGTATAGAGGGCAGGGAGCGTTTCTAGTGTCTGTTTTTGTTGCTTTTGGGGCAAATCTGGCAGGGCCTTGTGGTTCCCCTGCCCAAGCATTTGATGCAGCTGTTACATTGCTTGAGCGGCATAGTGTGCCTGTTACACAGCGTTCTTCACTGTGGGAGAGTGCTCCTGTGCCACGATCCGAACAGCCATGGTACGTTAATGCCGTTGTACAGGTTGATACAGATCTGGCGCCCCATGATCTTTTGGGTCTCCTGCATCGTATAGAGAGTGCAATGGGCAGGGTTCGTTCTGAGGCCAATGCTTCCAGGGCCATAGATCTTGATCTTTTAGCCTATCATGCTCAAGTCATTGGCCAGAAAGGTGGAGAGGGATTGATGTTGCCGCACCCACGACTGCATGAGAGGGCCTTTGTCCTGTTTCCCTTGCAGGAAATTGCTCCGAACTGGATTCACCCGGTTTCAGGAGCATGTATCCCCGATATGACGGCCGCCTTAGATCCTTCACAGGAAATCCGTTGCCTTGCCGCGCAGTAAGGATGGTTCTTGTCAGGGGGTGGACACTCGTTTATACAGGCAGACTTATCTGTCCTCCATTTTGTCCCTTGTTCTGTTTGCGGGAGAGCCCGATGGCCCGAGTTACCGTTGAGGATTGTGTTGTCAAGGTACCCAATCGTTTCGATCTGATTCTTGTATCTGCCCAAAGATCACGACAGATATCGTCCGGGGCTCCTGTGCTTGTCGAGCGTGATAACGACAAAAACCCCGTTGTTTCTCTTCGGGAAATCGCAGAAGACAAGGTTGATGTGAATAGCTTGCAGAGCGCTCTTGTCCAGGGGCTGCAGCGTCACGTCGAGGTCGATGAGCCTGAAGATGAAGACTTTGGCAGCCTCTCTGTTGAAGCGGTCGGAGAAATTGGTTCCATGATCATCTTGGATGATACGGATGACAGCTTGACCGTCCAGGATAGTGCGGAGACAAAGGGAGAAGGTGCCTTCGTCATGCAGGACAATGACTTTGATGAAGAAGGTTGATGGTCATATTTTGATATAAATCTCGGGTTAGTATTTGTGTTGCTGAAAGGGCTGTAATACCATGGTTATGGGTATGCAGCCCTTTCTTGTTCTGCCCTTGGCGTGTGTGTACCGGCCCCTTGTGTCGGACATGCTATTGGACTGATCTAGAAGAAAAAACAGGTGCTTGGCAAATGATGCGGCAGTATGAGCTTGTTGAGCGCGTCAAGGCCTATGATCCGACGGCGGACGAGGATGCCCTCAATCGTGCCTATGTTTTCGCTGTCCAAAGGCACGGATCGCAGTTGCGGGCGAGCGGGGACCCGTATTTCTCTCATCCTGTTGAGGTTGCTGGTATTCTTACCCGCTATCGCCTTGATACAGCGACTATTATTACGGCTCTTCTCCACGATACGATCGAGGATACGGATGTAACCCTTGATGAAGTTACACGCCTTTTTGGCGGTGATGTGGCGCGTCTTGTTGATGGTGTGACCAAACTGGCGCGCATAGAGCTTCAGTCAGACCAGACAAAGCAGGCAGAGAACTTCCGCAAGCTTCTTCTTGCTATGAGCGAAGATATCCGTGTTTTGCTCGTAAAGCTTGCGGATCGTGTGCACAACATGCGTACGCTGCACTACATCAAGAAGCCGGAAAAGCGTCGTCGTATTGCTCTGGAAACCATGGAAATATACGCTCCCTTGGCCGAGCGTATAGGCATGCAGGAGTTCAAGGTTGAACTTGAAGAAAGCGCTTTTGCAGAGCTGCATCCCGATGCGCATGCCTCGATTGTGGCACGCCTGCGCTATCTTGAAGAGCAGGGCGGAGATCTGGTTTCCCGCGTAATTGGTGAGCTTCGTGATACTTTGGCTCACGGGGGTGTGCAGGCAACATTATCAGGCAGGGAAAAAACGCCCTGCTCCATCTGGCGCAAGATGCAGCGCAAGGATGTCGCATTCGAGCAGCTATCAGACATTATGGCCTTCCGGGTTCTTGTTCCTTCGGTAGAAGACTGTTACCGGACGCTTGGGTTGCTTCATGCGGCCTATCCCATGGTTCCCGGGCGTTTCAAGGACTATATTTCAACGCCCAAGCCTAACGGTTATCAGTCTCTCCACACCGGTATTATCGGGCCACAGCGCCATCGGATTGAGATCCAGATCCGAACGCATGCCATGCATGATATCGCAGAGATGGGTGTTGCGGCGCACTGGAGCTACAAGCAGGTGGCGGTTCCTGCTGCTGGGACACTGACGGACGGGCGACAGTATCGCTGGGTGCGTGAGTTGTTGGAAATCTTGGATCACGCAACCAATCCAGAGGAATTTCTGGAACATACCAAGCTGGAGATGTTTCAGGACCAAGTTTTCTGCTTCACGCCCAAGGGAGATCTTATTGCCTTGCCGGGAGGCGCAACGCCGGTTGATTTTGCTTATGCGGTGCATACGCACGTTGGTGATACCTGTGTCGGGGCGAAGGTGAATGGCCGGATTGTTCCCTTGCGTTCCATTTTGTCCAATGGTGATCAAGTCGAGGTTATCACCAGCCCAAAGCAAACTCCCAATCCTGAATGGGAGCGTTTTGTTGCCTCCGGCAAGGCGCGCGCCCGGATTCGGCGCTATATCCGCAACCAGCAGAAAGACCAGCATACGGAGCTTGGGCGCAAAATCCTGTCCCAAGCCTTTCGTGATGAAGGGTACGAGATGACAGACAAGGCGCTGTCTGTCGTTCTGAAAAAATTCAAGGTTGATACAATCGATGATCTCTGTGCCCATGTGGGGGAGGGGATTCATACCGGGCGGGAAGTGGTTCTGGCCGTCTATCCGGGTCTCCGCATGGCCAAGCCTGTGGAAGAGACTCTGCCTCGGCCCCGGCATCTGGATGGTCGCCATCGAGAGAAGAATGGTAGCAGGAGGCATGCTGTTGCCATCAAGGGATTAATTCCGGGGATGGCGCTCCATTATGCAAAATGCTGCCACCCTCTTCCCGGGGATCGTATTGTTGGCATTGTAACAACTGGAAAGGGTGTTACAATCCATACTATTGATTGCGAACAATTGGGACCCTTTTCAGACCAGCCTGAGCGGTGGCTTGACTTGGCTTGGGATCAAGAAGGAACAGGGCAGAACTATATTGGTAGGGTTAATCTTGTTGTCTCTAATGAAACGGGCAGTCTTGGCGTTCTATCAACCATAATAGCCAAGAATATGGGCAATATAACAAACCTCAAGATAACTGGTCGAACTGCTGAGTTCTTTGATATGATTGTCGATATTGATGTTCGTGATGTGAAGCACCTTATTAATATAATAGCAGCCCTCAGAGCGACTCCTTCTGTCAGCTCGGTCGAGAGGGCAAGAAAGTAATTGTGCTTGTGATGGATAAGGCAATATGATGCCCTTTAATTGTAGAATCTTCTTCATGGTGGACGCGTGAGAGTTTCTTTTTTCTCGTTTGGCTTCTTTATTCTTTCTCTGTTGTCAGAGGGCGTTCTTGCTTCGTCTTGTCTCCACAAGGCCGATGATGAGGCGATTCGTGTTCGTCAACTTCATGTTGAGCTTATGGTTGCGGCTCTGAAATGCGGAAACGGTGGCTCTGGCCTTCGTGATAGCTATGGCCGTTATGTCCAAGCTCACAGCAGCGCGTTATCAAGTAATGCCAATGAGTTACGTGGCTACTTCAAGCGCTCTTATGGGAAGAACTCTGCCTATCATTTTGACCGCTTTATGACCCGCCTTGCCAATGACGCATCTATCCGCAGTCAGGGCATTACTTCATATTGTCAGGATGCGGCCAAGGTTCTTGATGCCGTCAATGCCTTGGAAACAGCCGAAGGCCTGAAGCGTTTTGCTGTATCTTCTATGCCCGCCCACGATGATAGCCTCCCACAGTGCAAGGTTTCAGGGCAGGAAGCCCGTACGGCAAGCCGCTAGCTCGCTGCTGCGTCCTGCTTCCCCGTAGTATATCAGCGCCACTCTCTGTTCAGGAGATGCCCAAATGCCTGAACCGCAGTCAGGAAGTACTTTGTGCCTGCGACCGGAGGGTTTTCGGCGTATGGCTTGGGTCGAGTGGGGACCGTCAGAGCATCCACTTGTTGTCTGCGCACATGGATTGACGCGCTCCGGGAGAGATTTCGATTTTCTGGCTCGCGCGTTGACACCTCGTTATCACGTTGTGTGTCCAGATATTCTGGGCCGAGGTCAATCCGACTGGCTGGCAGATTCTGCTGGTTATGCTTATCCGGGTTATCTGTCTGATATGACAACGTTGATATCCCGCTTTGGTTCTCCTCCTACCCTATGGATTGGAACATCCATGGGTGGGCTTATCGGTATGTTGTTGGCTGCCCTTTCCGGATCACCTGTTCAATACCTTGTCATGAATGATGTGGGGCCATTTATTTCCGATGCGTCATTAGAGAGTATCCGCAATTATGTAGGAGACACTCCCCTCTTTCCTGATTATTCTGACGCAAAAGCACAGATCCTTGATCGGTATGCAGATTTTGGTCCGATCCCGGAATCCCGCCAAGATCACTTTGTGCGATCTTCTCTCAAGTCGGATTCAGAGGGTGGGGGATTTCGTTTTCATTATGATCCGGCTATTGGGCTTCCATTGCGGGCTGCAGCCGGTCAGGATGTTGATTTATGGCCCGTATGGGAAAGCCTTACAATACCCGTGTTGGTTCTGCGAGGGGAACGATCCAGTCTTTTATCCCGTGAAACAGCGAACCGCATGGGCATGCGGCCCGGTACCAGCGTGATTGAAGTCAAAGAATGCGGCCATGCGCCATCTCTTATGGAGGAAGATCAGATCAGGCTTGTAACAAAATGGATTTTCTCAATACTGTGAATTACCACGGTCATCAGCTTCCTAAGTCACGGCCGATCCGGAAGGCGTCCTGAGTGTATCCCAGACGATAGCGATAAACAGCGACAGCTTCCATAACCCTTTGCACATAGTTACGCGTTTCAGGGAACGGAATGCGTTCGATCCAGTCAAGCATGTCAATTTCTCGGGTGCGGGGGTCTCCGTACTCACGGGCCCAGCGGGCAGGGCGTCCTGGACCTGCGTTATAGGCTGCAATGGCCATGGCATAGGACCCATCGAAGCGCCGTAAAAGCGTCGAGAGGTAATGTGACCCCAATGAGACGTTCAGATCCGGGTTCCGGTTCAGCACCTCGCTGCCTTTCATGGACACGCCGCGCTGCTTGGCCACAGCTTTGGCTGTGGCGGGCATTAACTGCATCAAACCGCGGGCACCGGCCGCACTGATTGCGCCGGTACCAAAGTTACTTTCTTGGCGAATAACAGCAAGAATCAAAGCCTTTTCCGGCCCATCAGGTAACGTAAAATCCGGCAGAGGATATGCCGTATTCAGGTCGTGATGCCCTTTTTGGGCTGCACGGCGCGCGATCGCAACGCCGGCCTCTGTCCCGGCTTCGCGTGCGATGTTCAGGGCAATGGCCCGCTCTCCTGGTGTTTTGGCATCTTCGATCAGGCGAATAAGAAACGGCATCATCTCTTGCTGCCGTCCTAGGGAGGCCAGGGCCAAGGCTGTAAGGGTCAGCGACCGTGCGCTGGCGGTTTCCTTCTCGTCGCCGGAAGCCTGTGGCGCGGGAGGCAGTGACGGTATGGTGCCCGTACGCTCGGCAGCTAGTTGACCGTAGAACGTTGTCGGTTCGTCGGCAGCCCGAAGATAGGCTTTCTTTGCTTCTGCGCTGTCACCAAGCGTTTCCAAGGCTCTCCCGATCCAGTAGTGAGCCCGGGCAACGCTGATAGGAAAGCTGACGGCAGACGCAACATTGCGAAAATGGGGCAGGGCCATTTTGGGGCGATCGAGAAAGCGCAGGGCAATCCACCCGGCCAGCCACTCTAGATCTGCGTAGACGGCTCCACCTTGAATGGCATGCCTACGAGCCATGTCATAGGCCCTGCGATAATTTCCCTTGTCGAGCATCGCTCTGGCCAGAACCAGTCTCTCTTTTGCCCATAGATCCGGTTTTCCCTTGTCCGCAGAGGGGTGACCAAGAAGTTCGGCAGCAGACTCTTCCAAGTTTTTCTGGCGTCGGAACACCATGCGGTCAAAGACAAAGCCCGGGTCGTCAGCGCGGTTGCGGGGAACGTTACGGACAAGCTTGTCTGCGGCACCAGAGCGTTCCTGCAGCGCGATGCGGGCCAAGGCAACCGCGCGGGTATCGGCATCGACCCGTTTCTCCTTCAAAAGGAAACGAGCATCGCCAAGATCCCCGGCCCACAGGCGCTCATCAAGACGTTTTCTGTGGTCCTGATTTCGAAGCCACTTCCCGAACCGGGCGAGCAGGCGGTTTTCATCGCTCCGTGCCAGTCCGTAACTGATCCATGTGTCACGGATCAACTCCTCGGCTTCGCCTTTCCTGCCTGTGGCCAGAAGGGCTTCGGCCATAAACATACGACCACGCCCTGTCCGTGGTGGCCAAGCTCGAAACCATTCGAGGAGATCTTCGGGGTCCTCATCGCCTGTCATTCGCTCCTCAGCCTTGCGCTGCAGGACCGACATCATGGGCCAGTCTGGATATTTTGCGATGAAGTCGCGGACATCGGAAAAGTTTGGGGTGCTGTCGTTATCAGTGAGCCAGCGCCACCTGAGATAGTTCACAAGCACCGGGTTGTCGGCAAGCTGTCCATTGCGCAGGGCATCATCCCATCGGTCAGAATCCGCATCCGACAAGGCCCGTGTATACAGAACCTGATCTCCAGCGTTCAACCCACTGAAATGAACGGATGCCAAGGCTGACGAGGTTGATACCTGTAACCCGGCAACAAAAGCCAGAACCGCGACGGAGTTCCGTATATCCCGCAAGATCAGCAACGCTCGGCTTGCCCCCAAGTTTGCAGGGTATGCCCTGCTTTCCGGAACAACTCTATACTTTTGGCTGTATAGCAGATAGGGCGTACTGTGGCATATGGAATTTGAATGACAGCAACATACTATATGTTTCTTGTTTTCGCAGAATTCATGGTCCAGGAATGCTTGCCCCTGGATTGATGGATCGTTATTGTCTTGCCTTGGCTTGGGGCCTTTGATGTGCCCGAACAAACCATGCCTGACGGAGCCAACCATGTACAGCGGGTCTTTTACAGCCCTGATTACGCCATTTTCTGCGGATGGGTCTGTTGACGAGCGGGCCTTCCAGGACTTTGTCGTGTGGCAAATCAACAAAGGTACCAATGGCCTTGTTCCTGCGGGAACAACGGGGGAGACGCCAGTACTCAGCCCAGATGAATACAAAAGACTTCTGAGATTGTGTGTCGAGGCCGCTTCTGGCCGTGCTGTCATCATGGCTGGATCGGGCACCAATTGTACTGCCGAATCCATAGAGCGCACACGGTACGCAGAACAAGTTGGTGCCAACGCAGTTATGGTTGTAACGCCCTACTATAACAAGCCCACACAGGAAGGACTGTACCAACACTACAAGGCCATACACGATTCCTGTAATCTGCCTGTGTTCATTTATAATATCCCCGGGCGGAGCGTTGTGGACATATCACTGGACACGATGAAGCGTCTTGCCGAGTTGCCGAGGATAGCTGGTATCAAGGATGCGACGGCTGACTTGTCGCGTCCGTCGCAGCTGCGTCTTGCCCTTGGCGACAGTTTTTGCCAGTTCTCCGGGGATGACCATACATCGGTTGCCTTTCTGGCCCAGGGTGGGCATGGCTGTATATCCGTAACTTCAAATATTGCTCCCCGCCTGTGTGCTGACTTGTACCGCGCCTGGGAAGAGGGAAACATGGAAAAGGTGAGTACCTTGCGCGATCGTCTCGTCCCGTTACACAATGCTCTGTTTTGTGAAACCAATCCGGCCCCGGTCAAGTATGCTGCCAGCCTGATGGGGCATTGTTTGGACCGTGTTCGTCTTCCCTTGGTTCCAGCCAGTCAGAATGCCCGGGAACGTGTACGCGCCGCGATGACGGATGCCGGCCTTCTGGAGGCTGTTTCCTGATATGTCAAAGCCTTCCGGGAATGGCCTCATCAGCAAGGGGCCTGTTGCTCAGAACCGTCGTGCACGTTTTGATTATGCGATCAGTGATACCTTTGAAGCCGGCATTGTCTTGACCGGTACCGAGGTAAAATCCTTGCGACACGGGCATTGTAATATTACCGAGGCCTATGCAGGGCGTATGGGCGATGGGATCGATGTCTGGCTTTACAACGCCTATATCCCCGAATATCAGTCCAAGTCCCCCTTCTCGCATGAAACAAGGCGTCCCCGTAAGCTTCTTTTGCATCGCAAGGAGGCGCGGCGTCTTCTTGCAGCCTTGGCACGGCAAGGCATGTCTTTGGTCCCGATGTCCTTGTACTTCAATGATCGTGGCATTGCCAAACTTCAGCTTGGCTTGGGTAGCGGCAAGAAGAAGGGAGACAAGCGCGAAACGGTCAAGGAAAGAGACTGGAACCGCCAGAAGCAAAGGCTGATGCGCGACAAGGGGTAAGAGAAAAGGCTGCATCCGGAAGTCAGATGCAGCCTTCTTTGTTTCAGGCCGGATTGATGGTGGTCAATGCCTGTTCCAAGTCTGCGATCAGATCATCCGGATCTTCTACCCCGACCGACAGCCTGACAACGCTGTCTGTAATCCCCAATGTCTGCCTGCGCTCTTCCCCCAAGCTGGCATGAGTCATCAAGGCCGGATGATTGACCAAGCTTTCAACACCACCGAGGGATTCAGCCAAGGTAAAGACTTCCAGCGCTTCCAGGAAACGCTTGGTTCCAGCCAGATCTGTGTTCAGGCGGATGGAAATCATGCCCCCGAACCCGCCTGTCATTTGCCGTTGTGCAACGCTGTGTCCGGCATGTCCGGGAAGGCCGGGGTACCAGACGTGGTCAACAAGCTTGTGTCCTGACAGGAAGGTAGCCAAGGTCATAGCGCTGCGGCAGTGACGCTCCATCCGCAAGGGAAGCGTCTTCAAGCCCCTCAGGGCCAGGAAGCTGTCAAAGGGGGACAAAATAGCACCCGATGCATTTTGCAGAAATTCAAGCCGTTCTGAAAGTTCTGGTGCGTCTGACGAGGTTACAACGGCTCCCCCAACCATGTCAGAATGTCCGTTCAGGTACTTGGTGACAGAGTGCACAACTAGATCAAAGCCCAGTTCCAGCGGGCGCTGCAGGGCTGGTGAAGCAAACGTGTTGTCGGCAACAGTCAGGATACCATGCTTGCGCCCAAGGGTTCCAATGGCAGCCAGATCAGCGATTTTCATCAGGGGGTTGGTCGGTGTTTCAACCCAGATCATTCTGGTATCAGTCTGGATCGCATCCCGCAGGGCATCGATGTTATCAGCAGGAACATACGAAACCCCGATATGCTGCGTACGTTTGCGAACGCGCTCGAACAGGCGGTATGTTCCTCCATACAAATCATCAACAGCAATAATGTGTGCGCCGGGGTCAAGAAGGTCAAGAATGGCTGCTTCTGCCGCCAAGCCGGATGCAAAGGCAAAGCCGCGGGCACCGGATTCCAGACTGGCAAGGCAATCTTCAAAGGCACGCCGTGTCGGGTTGCCGGATCTTGAATATTCCCAACCGGTGTGTTGCCCCGGGCTGCTCTGGGCATAGGTGGAGGTAGCATAAATCGGGGTCATAACGGCCCCGGTCGAGGGGTCAGGGGCCTGTCCAGCGTGCACGGCACGTGTGGAAAAGCCCCTGGAATGTTTTGAAGAGTGGGAGGACATTGGGAAAGGCTCCGTCAGCGGATCAGGTGTCAAGCCGATTGCGCAGGTGTGTGATCAGGTCTATGCGGGTAATCAGGCCATGGAAGGTCCCATCAGACCCGACGATCAACGCAGCACGGTTATGGTTGAACAGGCGCACCAGATCCCTGAGGGTGGCAGAGGGCAGAACGGTTTCCGGATTTTTTGTCATCGCCGAGGATACAGTGTCGGCCAAAGTATCCGGATCATCCAAGGCTGCGAGAAGGATATCGGACTCATCCAGTACGCCAACAAGCCGGTCGCCTGACAAGACGGGCAATTGGGACACGTCGGCTTGCTTCATCCGGTTACAGGCTGTTTTCAACGTGTCATCCGGGCCAACGGTGATGGTTTCTCCACGTTGGTGACTGCGACTGATCAAGTCACGCAGGTCACCGTGCTTCAAGCGGTCCAGGAAGCCGTGTTCATCCATCCATTGGTCATTGAACATTTTTGACAGGTACTTGTTGCCGCTGTCACACACAAAGGTGACAACACGCTGCGGCGTGTCCTGCTCCTGAATGTAACGTAATGCGGCAGCCAGAAGGACGCCGCAGGAGGATCCCCCCAGTATTCCTTCATGCCGAAGCAGGGAGCGTGCGGTTTCAAAGGCCTCCCGGTCACCGATCGTATAGGCATGTGAAACGTTTGAGAGGTCGGCAATGGGGGGGAGGAAATCTTCGCCTATTCCTTCGACCAGCCAGCTTCCGGCCTGTCCGATCTTGCCGCTCCGGATGTACTCTGCCAGAATACTGCCGCGTGGGTCAGCCAGTACAATACGCGTCTTGGGACTAACTCGTTTGAAAAAACGTGACAGTCCGGTCAGGGTGCCGCCCGAGCCAACACCACACACAACAGCATCAACATTGTGCTCCATCTGTTCCCAGATTTCAGGACCGGTTGTTTCCTCGTGAGCCGCTGGGTTGGCCGGATTGGCAAACTGGTTCACATAGACAGCGCCCGGGATGCTGGCAGCAAGGCGTTCGGCCTTTTCTTGGTAATAATCCGGGTGTCCCTTTTCCACATCAGAGCGTGTCATAACAATTTCTGCACCCATGGCTTTCAGGTGCTGTACTTTTTCTTTGCTCATTTTGTCGGGAATGACCAAGATCAACCGGTATCCACGGGTTGCCGCCACCAGGGCTAATCCAAGCCCGGTATTTCCGGCTGTAGCCTCCACCAAAGTGCCGCCAGGTTTAAGAGCCCCTGTTTTTTCAAAGGATCGAACCATGCTCAGGCCGATACGATCCTTGATGGATCCTCCGGGATTATGGTTCTCCAGCTTGGCAAAAAGACGTGATCCTTTTGTATCAAAAGACATCAGTTCAATCAGGGGGGTGTTGCCAATCAGGTCCAGACAGGTCTTCACAAAGTCGCTCCTGAAATATATAGCCAAAAGGGCAGGGCGATAGATAGCACAGGTCAATCGAGAGAAAACGATAATAACGGCAGAATACCTTTGTTTTTCGCCCGGAAGGCCGAAATCTTTTCTTGCAAACAAGAAGCGGGTGGGCTATTTACTCCCCCGCATCCACAGGTGGGGCGGTTAGCTCAGTTGGTAGAGCGTCGTCTTTACACGGCGAATGTCGGGAGTTCGAAACTCTCACCGCCCACCATGTACCGGGTTGAAAGTCAGCCGGACAGATGCCTGCCGAAATCGCGATTCATAGTCTTTGCTCCTCAGTAATGAGGAGGCTTGCGTGATTCATGGGATGGCTCCAGTGTTTCCAGAGCGTGGCGCAGGGCGTTTACCGTTTTGGCAAGATGCGTGACAGCGTCCCATTGACGGGTCATAACGTCACTCAATTCCTGCTGCGTCTTTTCAAGATGCGCCACGTGGATTTCCAGCTCATCAATACGGTGAAGCAGCTCATGTTCTGTTGTCATGGATGGCATCAGCTTTTCATTTGGATATTTCGTTTTCGGTATCAAGGGGTGCGCTTTCTTTCATTATGTCTTGCGGGGTGAGTTGGCGTCGCTGTGCTATTGTTTTCTGATACAGCCCGCCAAAGCATGTTTCCTTCTTCCATAACCAGCCTTCCATCCCTGCGCATATGTGGGAAATTTCATGTGCGACCATGCTGCTGGCATAGGGTTCCAGGTAATGAAAAACAGCCGACAGAACGGGGCGCAATGGATGCCATCGGGCAGGGCGATGGTAATCTATAAAAATGCAACGCCCTGACGGCGTGAGGCTCTCGAGAAGGTTTCTGACAATGGAAGGCCTGTCCTGCTTCGGAACTTCATGCAGAAGAAAAAAGCATACTACCGAATCATAGCGCTTTTTGGAAGGCTGGCGGGCATCGTGCTGATAAACATGCGCATGCGTGATGTCCTGCATTTTATGCGTTGTAAGTCGTACCTGGACAGGTGCGATATCACGTATATCAAGCAGACCGGTCGGGCCAACAGCGTCTGCCAGCTTACGCGAGAAATTACCGTAGACAGCCGCTGGCTGCATGATGCGGCTACCGGGCTGTATTTCCTTGCAGGCCCACGCGCACAGGCGCGACGCATTGCCCCATAAGATCGTGTTGACGATAGCCTGGCGATCAAAGAAGCGTGTGCCAAACGGTGAAAGATAGGCCCATGCATAGGTTTCCCTGAGATAGGTCGGCACAAGTGCTTCATTAGCTTCTGGCGCGACGCGTACGGGGCCCCCATTTCCATCAGGCATGTGTATTCGCCTCGGTCTTTGCATAGAGCGCATCAGCTCTTTTCTCGAAGGCATCAACAATACGCTGGATTGATGACTCGGAAAAAAGGCCGGAGAGCGTGTTCAAGGTTCCGGAGCGGAAGTCAAAATCCACGTGAAGCGTTACCAAGCATTTTTCGTGTGGCTCAGGCACAAAGGTCCAGTCGAGAAACATGAAGCGAAACGGTGTATCCTGACTTCGCACGGAGATTGACGATGGATAGTCCAGAAAAGTGTCTGTGTGGAAACTATAGCGCAAAGGACCGGCCCTTAGTATCTGTTCGGCCTTGTAGTGTTTATCTGTTGAGCTTTTTACACGAACCGCCTGCCAGAAAGGAACAAATTCAGGGTAACGGGCAACATCTGCAACCAGGGTAAACATCTGGGCTGTTTTATAGGGAACCTTCTTGCCAACAGTCAGGGATGTCATTGTCGTGCCCTCTTGGTTTTTACGGGGCATGTCAGCCCAGCGAGGTTTGCAGGCGTATGGTATGTTTCCGACAGACATATATGATCCAGAACTTGGTGTGTAATACTCCTGCCTACCCTCCTTGTGACGAGATGAAAACACCCCTGTCAATACGCATGTTTTCTTGACTTGGGACAATCACCCGGATTACATCACGCCGTTTCCGTATGGGCCCGTTTTTGCCGGGTTTTTCATCAAGCTTTGTCTCAGGGCATGCTTTATGTGTCTGGGGGGAAGTTTGTAACAGATCAATGACCTGTCCGTTGGATCAGGTCGGGTGTCTGGGTTAATATGGCGACGTTCCAGCGCAAGCTGGGCCCGTGCGGCATTTTGGAGAGAAGCACGCGGGTGGTTGTGTGTTGTACAGGAGAGGTGTGGATACTTCGGGCAGGAATCTATGGTTCTGCCTCCGGTTTCGTTTGATGCAGGCTGTTTGGTCTGTGTGGAATCCGTTGTATCCTCCAGTGTCTTTATCCTGATGCCACACTATCCGCTGTAGCAGGAGGTTGGAGCCACTCATGGAGGATCTGCTCCGCGAATACCTGCCGATTCTGATTTTCCTCGGAATCGCAGTCGCTATTTCAGGGATTGCCATCTTGGCATCCCGTATTGTTGCTTCCCAGCGACCTGATCCTGAGAAGGATTCGGCCTACGAGTGTGGCTTTGAGGCATTTGACGATGCGCGGGCCCGTTTTGACGTTCGCTACTACTTGGTCGCTATCCTTTTCATCATTTTTGACTTGGAAGTTGCCTTCCTGTTCCCGTGGGCTGTCAGCTTCGGAGACATTGGTTTGCTGGGATTTTGGTCGATGATGATCTTCCTTGGCGTGCTGACCATCGGCTTTATTTATGAATGGAAGAAAGGGGCTCTCGAATGGGAGTGAGCGGACAATCCGGCGCCGGTGTTCCGGTTGCGCCTTCCGGTCAGGGCGATTCCTTTGTCCAGACAGTCAATGATGCTTTGCAGGAACGTGGTTTCCTGCTGTCCTCCGTGGACAGTCTTGTCAACTGGGCACGTACTGGCTCCCTGTGGCCAATGACGTTCGGACTTGCATGCTGTGCCGTGGAGATGATTCACGCCTACATGCCCCGTTATGACCTGGACCGTCTGGGCGTGGTACCCCGGCCCAGTCCGCGCCAGTCGGATGTCATGATTGTTGCCGGTACATTGACCAACAAAATGGCGCCTGCCTTGCGCAAGGTGTATGACCAGATGGCTGAGCCACGCTGGGTTATTTCCATGGGCTCCTGTGCCAACGGTGGCGGGTATTACCATTACTCTTACTCTGTTGTGCGTGGATGTGACCGGATTGTGCCTGTTGATATCTATGTTCCCGGTTGTCCACCAACGGCTGAGGCCCTGGTATACGGGATTATGCAGTTGCAGAAGAAAATCCGCCGTACGGGCGGCCTTCACCGCTGATACGTGAAAGACAGTCGGAACAAGACGATGAAGCTGACCGAAGAGCAGGTACAAGCCCTGAAAGATCTGGGAGCGCATATCGCGGCCATGTTGCCCGATGATGTCGTCTCTGTTGCTGTGGTAAGGCAGGAGCTGGTGGTAACCATCAATCCTACCAGTGTCATCAGGGTGATGATGGCCTTGCGTGACGATGCGACCTGCAAATTCACGCAAATGGTCGAGCTTACCGCTGTCGACTATCCCGAAAGGGAAAACAGGTTCGAGATCGTATACTGCTTGCTGTCCATGACGCATAACCAGCGGGTTCGGGTCAAGTGTATGGTTGACGGAGAGATGCCCCTGCCGTCCATTACGTCAGTGTTCTCGGCTGCAAACTGGTTTGAGCGCGAAGTCTGGGACATGTACGGAATCTTTTTTGCTGAACATCCGGACCTGCGGCGTATTCTGACTGACTATGGTTTTCAGGGGCACCCCCTGCGCAAGGACTTCCCTCTGACAGGGTACGTCGAGATGCGCTATGACGAAGACCAGAAACGCGTGATTTACGAACCTGTCAAGTTGGCGCAGGATTTCCGCACTTTTGACTTCCTGAGCCCGTGGGAAAACATGACCACTCGCTGGCTGCCCGGTGATGAAAAAGCCGGCGTTGAACCGCCAAAAGCCGGGGAAAAGTAATATGGCAGAACAGCAGATCAAAAACCTGAACATTAACTTTGGTCCGCAGCACCCGGCAGCCCACGGTGTGCTTCGCCTGGTTCTGGAGCTTGATGGTGAGATTGTAGACCGTGCAGACCCTCACATCGGCCTTCTGCACCGGGGTACCGAAAAGCTGATCGAACACAAGACCTACGTACAGGCCTTGCCCTATTTTGACCGTCTGGATTATTGCTCCCCGATCAATATGGAGCATTCCTACGTCTTGGCCGTCGAGAAGCTTCTGGGCATCGAGGTGCCGGAGCGTGCGAAGCTTATCCGCACGCTTTTTGCCGAATTGGTGCGTATTGCCAACCACCTGCTCAACGTGCCTTCCTATGCCATGGACGTTGGCGCAATGACACCAATGCTTTGGGCCTTTGAGGAACGGGAAAAGCTTTTTGAGTATTGTGAAGCTGTTTGTGGCGCACGCATGCACATGGCCTATTTCCGGCCGGGCGGCGTTTCACAGGATATGCCGGCGGATCTTCCCGGTCGTATCCGGCAGTGGGCACATGAGTTTCCTGCGTACGTTCGTGATATGGAAACGATGATTACCAACAACCGCATCTTCAAACAAAGAACGGTTGATATTGCGGTGGTCACGCCTGAGCAAGCCTTGGACTGGGCCTTTACCGGCCCTAACTTGCGTGCATCGGGGATTGCCTGGGATCTGCGTAAGGCGCAGCCTTATGACTCCTACGAAGACATGGACTTCGATATTCCGATTGGCCAGACAGGCGATTGCTATGATCGTTATCTGGTTCGCGTTGAAGAAATGCACCAGTCCCTGCGCATTGTACACCAGTGCCTGGACCGGCTGGAAAAAGTGCGGGGTCCGGTCAAAACGGATGACAGGAAAGCGACACCCCCACGTCGTGGTGAGATGAAAGCATCGATGGAAGCCTTGATCCATCACTTCAAGCTGTTCACCGAGGGCTTTCGTGTTCCGGAGGGTGAGACCTATGCTGCAACCGAAGCCCCGAAGGGTGAGTTTGGGGTCTACCTTGTGTCCGATGGCACAAACCGCCCTTATAAATGCAAGATCCGTTCCCCCGGATATGTGCATCTTCAGGCGATGGACATGATGTCAAAAGGCCACATGCTGGCTGACATTCCTGCCATTATTGGTTCCATTGACGTTGTTTTCGGCGAGATTGACCGATGAGTTCGCACTATCCAGATCCCAACGTACCCCAGCCGGATACGTTTGCCTTCACGCCGGACATGCTGGCCAAGGCCAAGGTGTTTATTTCCAAATATCCAGCTGGACGTCAGCGTAGTGCTGTTATGCCTCTTCTGGATCTGGCACAACGGCAAAATGGGTGGCTTTCACGTGCAGCCATGGACTACATCGCCGGTATGTTGGAGCTACCGCCCATCAAAGTGTATGAGGTTGCGACCTTTTACACCATGTATCGGTTACGCCCGGTCGGCAAACACCATGTTCAGCTTTGCACAAACATTTCGTGTTGGCTGCGCGGTTCCGATGATGTGAAGCGCGCCGCAGAAGAGGTATTTGGTATTGCGTTTGGTCAGTCCTGTGCCGAAGCAACCCTGGAAGAGGTTGAGTGCGCCGGTGCATGTGTCAATGCGCCGGTTGCCCAGATTGGTGATGACTACTTCGAGGATCTGACCTACGAAAATGCCAAATCCCTGTTTCAGTCACTGAAAGATGGAAAGCCGGTCAAGGTTGGTTCACAGACCGGTCGTCAAACCTCCTGCCCCGAAGGTGGGCCGACCACACTGAAGGGAGGTGCCTGACATGTTGAAAGACAGTGATCGTATCTTCACCAACCTTTACGGGTTCAAGGATCCGTTCCTTGCCGGTGCCCGTGCCCGTGGTGATTGGGACAATACCAAGGCTATTCTTGAGAAAGGTCGCGACTGGATCATCGAGCAGATGAAGCAATCCGGTCTGCGTGGTCGTGGTGGTGCCGGTTTCCCCACTGGAGTCAAGTGGTCGTTCATGCCAAAAGAAGTTGGTGAACGGCCGCACTACTTGGTTGTCAATGCCGACGAAGGTGAACCGGGAACTTGCAAGGATCGTGACATTATGCGTCATGATCCTCACAAGCTTGTTGAAGGATGTTTGATCGCGTCTTTTGCAATGCGGGCCCACGCTGCCTATATCTACATCCGTGGGGAGTTTTATCGCGAGGCCGAGGCTCTCCAGAAGGCTATAGACGAAGCCTATGCCGCCGGGCTTATCGGCAAGAATGCCTGTGGCTCCGGGTGGGATTTTGACCTGTATATCCACCGTGGAATGGGTGCGTACGTCTGTGGTGAAGAAACGGCCCTTATAAACTCCCTTGAGGGGAAAAAGGGTCAGCCACGCCTGAAGCCTCCGTTTCCGGCTGGCGTTGGCGTGTTCGGATGTCCGACGACGGTCAACAATGTGGAATCTATTGCGGTTGCGCCGACTATCCTGCGCCGTGGCGGGGAATGGTTCGCGGGGTTGGGTCGTCCAAACAATACGGGGACCAAGCTGTTCTGTATTTCCGGCCACGTCAACAAGCCGTGTAACGTCGAAGAGGAAATGGGCATCCCGCTCAAGGAGCTGATAGAGAAGCACTGTGGCGGTGTTCGCGGCGGTTGGGATAACCTGCTGGCTGTGATTCCCGGGGGCTCCTCGGTTCCGGTTTTGCCGAAGCATATCTGTGATGACGTGTTGATGGATTTTGACAGCCTGCGTGCCGTTCAGTCGGGGCTTGGTACTGCTGCTGTTATTGTGATGGACAAGTCTACAGACGTCATTCGCGCTATTACCCGCCTTGCAAAGTTCTATATGCATGAGAGCTGCGGGCAGTGTACGCCATGCCGCGAGGGATCCGGGTGGATGTGGCGTGTCATGGAGCGTATTGCCAAGGGTAATGCCGATGTTGGGGAAATTGACATGCTGTTTGATGTTTCGAAGCAGATTGAGGGGCACACCATTTGTGCCCTTGGAGATGCGGCAGCATGGCCAATCCAGGGGTTGATCCGTCATTTCCGGCCGGAGATCGAGGCTCGCCTCGGTCGTCGGGCCGTCGCTGCTGAATAGGGAGTGCAGAGGGTTATGCCCAAGCTGACGATTGACGGCATCGAAGTTGAAGTACCAGCCGGTACAACAATTTTGCAGGCAGCGGAGCAAATCGGAATCGAGATTCCCCGTTTTTGCTACCACGAGCGCCTGTCCATTGCCGGAAACTGCCGTATGTGCCTGGTTGAAGTGCAGCCAGGCCCACCAAAGCCCGCAGCATCCTGTGCAATGCCTGTTGCTGATGGCATGGTGGTGAAGACCAACAGCCCGATGGCCGTGAAGGCCCGCAAGGGTGTGATGGAGTTTCTGCTGATCAACCATCCGCTGGATTGCCCGATCTGTGACCAGGGTGGGGAATGTGATCTGCAAGATCAGGCTGTTGCCTTTGGCTATGATCGTTCTCGTTATCGGGAAGGCAAGCGGGCGGTCAAGGACAAGTATATGGGGCCCTTGGTGGCCACAGAGATGACCCGCTGCATACAGTGCACCCGGTGTGTACGCTTTGCGCAGGAAGTTGCCGGTGTTCCTGACCTTGGTGGGGTTAATCGCGGGGAACACATGGAGATTGGCACCTATGTGGAAAAAGCCATCGGTTCCGAGCTGTCCGGCAATTTGGTTGATCTGTGCCCGGTTGGTGCACTGACCTCCAAGCCGTATGCATTCAATGCCCGTCCCTGGGAACTCAAGAAAACTGAAAGCATCGACGTGTTTGATGCGGTCGGTGCCAATATTCGTATTGATGCGCGTGGCAATGAGGTATTGCGGGTTCTGCCTCGCCTGAATGAATCGGTTAATGAAGAGTGGCTTGGTGACAAAAGCCGTCATGCCATTGATGGTTTGCGCCGCCAGCGTCTTGATACACCCTACGTTCGCAGGGACGGAAAACTGGTCCCCGCAACGTGGCAGGAGGCATTCTCTGCCATAGCCGCCAAGATCCGGGGTATGAGCGGTAACCGCATGGCCGCCATTGCGGGTGATATGGCCGATGCCGAGGCCATGATCATGCTCAAGGACCTGATGTCGGCTCTGGGAAGCCGTAGCTTGGAGTGCCGCCAGGACGGTGCTGCCCTTGATCCCGATAATCGCTTGTCGTGGCAGTTTAACTCCGGGATTGCGGGTATTGATGAAGCAGACGCCATCCTTTTGGTTGGAACCAATCCGCGGTGGGAAGCCCCCGTCCTTAACGCTCGCATTCGCAAGCGTTATCTGACTGGGCAGGTGAAGGTCGCTGCTGTTGGCCCGCAGATTGACCTGACCTATCGCTGTCAGCATCTGGGGACTGGGCCAGAGAGCCTGCAAGCCCTTCTTGATGGGCGCCATGATTTTCTGGGTGTTCTCAAGTCGGCCAAGAAGCCAATGCTGATCCTTGGGATGGGGGCACTGACCCGTAAAGACAGTAAAGCTGTACTTTCCTTGGTTTCAAAGCTGGTCGAAAGCACAGGCATGGTTCGTGCGGACTGGAATGGCTTCAATGTTCTGCACACTGCGGCTGCACGCGTTGGTGGATTGGAGCTAGGTTTTGTTCCCGGACCGAACGGGCGTGACCTGGAAGGCATCTTGTCTGGTGCCGAGAAGGGAGAGATCGAGTTTGTGTATCTCTTGGGCGCAGATGAACTGCCAATGACACGTCTTGGCAAAGCTTTTGTCGTTTACCAAGGCAGCCATGGTGATTCTGGCGCCATGCGTGCCGACGTCATTTTGCCCGGAGCCGCCTATACGGAAAAAAGTGCGACCTACCTGAATACAGAGGGTGTTGTGCAACGTACGGCCCGGGCTGTTTTCCCTCCCGGTCAGGCGCGAGAAGACTGGACTGTTATCAGAGCGTTGTCTGAAGTCATCGGGCGTAAGCTTCCACAAGATACGCTTGCGCAGGTTCGCGACCGGATGGCAGCTGTCAGTCCCGTATTTGACGATGATGCGGCTCCCCCATCTGTAACGTGGAGTTCTTTGGGCCAAAGTGGAGCGGTTGAGGCTGCTCCCTTTGCAAGCCCGATCAAGAATTATTACATGACAGATCCTGTCAGCCGTGCGTCGGCCACAATGGCTGAATGTACGGAGGTGTACGTAAACGGCAACCAACAGCGGAAGACCGGGACCCATGGATGAACTCTGGCAAGGATACGTCTGGCCTGGCGTTATAATTGTCGCCCAGTGCCTGGCTATTATTGTGCCGCTGCTGCTTGCCGTGGCCTATTTGACCCTGCTTGAACGCAAGGTTATCGGGGCGATGCAGATGCGTCGTGGTCCAAACGTGGTTGGTCCTTTTGGCTTGCTGCAACCGATAGCCGATGGCGTAAAGCTTTTCCTGAAGGAAACCGTCATTCCAACCGGTGCCAGCCGTGCTGTCTTTATTATGGCACCGATGGTCACATTCTTTCTGGCTGTTGTGGCTTGGGCGGTTATTCCCGTCAATGACGGGTGGGTTCTCGCCAATCTCAATGTCGGGATTTTGTATCTTTTCGCAATTTCCTCGCTGGGTGTGTACGGCATTATTATGGCGGGTTGGGCGTCCAATTCTCGCTATGCCTTTCTTGGGGCGATGCGCTCGGCAGCGCAGATGGTGTCCTATGAAGTGGCAATGGGCCTGATCATGATTTCTGTTCTTCTGACGGTTGGTTCACTCAACCTGACAGATATTGTCATGGCACAGAAGAACAGCGTGTGGTTCATTGTCCTGCATCTGCCTATGGCCGTTGTTTTCTTCATATCGACACTCGCTGAAACAAACCGCCATCCTTTTGATTTGCCCGAAGCCGAGGCAGAGCTTGTATCCGGTTATAACGTCGAATACTCGGCCATGACGTTTGCCCTGTTTTTCCTGGGCGAGTATGCCAACATGATCCTGATGAGCGGGATGACGGTCACTCTGTTTCTGGGAGGATGGTTGCCGCCGGCTAATCTACCGATCTTTACCTGGATACCTGGGCCAATCTGGTTCTTTATCAAGGTGGTGTTGCTTCTTTATGTATTTATCTGGGCTCGTGCGGCGTTTCCGCGGTATCGCTATGACCAGCTTATGCGTCTGGGGTGGAAGGTCTTTCTTCCCTTCTCGCTGATCTGGCTGGTTCTGACAGCTGCGGTGCTGAAAATGACCGGCTGGTCGCCGCTGGCCTGAGTAGGAGAGGGACAATGGCTTTTATTGACCGTACTGTCCGGTCTTTCCTGCTGACGGAGATTCTGCAGGGTATGGGACTGACCTTGAAGTATTTCTTCAAGCCCAAGGTCACCATTAATTATCCGATGGAAAAGGGGCCGCTAAGCCCGCGTTTCCGTGGCGAGCATGCTTTGCGCCGTTACCCAAACGGCGAGGAGCGCTGTATTGCCTGTAAACTGTGTGAGGCTATCTGCCCGGCCCAAGCCATTACGATTGAAGCTGAGCCGCGGGACGATGGAAGCCGTCGTACCACGCGTTATGACATTGATATGACAAAGTGTATCTACTGTGGGTTTTGCCAGGAGGCGTGTCCGGTTGATGCCATTGTCGAGGGGCCGAACTTCGAGTTTGCCACGGAAACACGCGAAGAGCTGCTCTACAACAAGGACAAGCTGCTTGCCAATGGTGACCGCTGGGAAAAAGAACTGGCAAAGCGGATTGAACTTGATGCCCCGTATCGCTGATTCAGAAGACCCGCTCTATGTGGGATATCTTCTCAAGGTTTGGAAAATGCATTGTCTGATTTATGTACCCGGCGTATTCGGGAAGGGGGACCGATGATCCTGCAGGGCTTGGCATTTTATCTTTTTACTGTAGTGGCTATTTTCAGCGCCGCCATGGTAATCACAGCCCGTAGTCCGGTTCATTCCGTGCTTTGGTTGATACTGACGTTTTTCAATGCTGCGGGTTTGTTCATCCTCCTCGGTGCCGAGTTTCTGGCGATGTTGCTGGTTGTTGTCTACGTCGGTGCGGTTGCGGTGCTGTTCCTGTTTGTCGTGATGATGCTGGATCTCAATACCCTGCGTCTGCGCGAGGGAATGGCCGAATACATGCCGGTCGGAGTTGCAATTGGTGCCATTCTTTTGGCGGAGATTGTGGCAGTAACGGGTGGCTGGGTCTTGTCGCCTGATGTTCAGTCGGTGCGCGAAGCTCCTATTCCTCCGCTCTCGGAGGTTCATAACACAGCGGCTTTGGGTAACCTGATCTATACGGATTACATCTATCTGTTCCAAGCCGCCGGTCTTATACTTCTTGTGGCCATGATTGGCTCCATCATGTTGACGCATCGCGTGCGTCCGGGCGTGAGAAAACAGAACATTACCCGCCAGCTTGATCGTGGGCGTACGGTAGAGCTGAAAAAAGTTCCGACCAGGGGAGGGATCTGATGCTACAGATTGGTCTGTCGCATTATCTGACAGTCGGCGCGATACTCTTCGTGCTGGGTGTGGTCGGGATTTTCCTGAACCGCAAGAATGTCGTGATTATCATGATGTCGATCGAGCTGATGCTTTTGGCCGTCAATGTCAACATGGTGGCTTTTTCCTCCTTTCTGGGGGATCTGGTCGGTCAGGTATTTACCTTGTTCATTTTGACAGTTGCTGCTGCTGAAGCCGCTATTGGTCTTGCAATCCTGGTTGTGTTCTTCCGTAACCGGGGTTCAATTGCTGTTGAAGACATCAACCAGATGAAGGGCTGAGAAAGCAGATGTACGTCGCAGCCATATTTCTGCCTCTGCTGGCAGCCGTAATCGCCGGGTTCTTCCGTCACTGGTTGAAAGATACCGGTGCCCAGGTGGTCACCACATCCGCTGTTCTTTTATCAGCAGCGCTGTCAGTTGCTATTTTCTTTGAAGTTGCCATAGGGCAAAAGCCGGTTACGGTTGAACTCCTGAAATGGATTTCATCGGGCGACTTTCAGGTGTCATGGGCTCTGCGTTTCGATACCCTGACGGCGGTTATGCTGATTGTCGTCAATGGTGTTTCGTCGATGGTGCATGTCTACTCATGCGGATATATGCACCATGATAAATCAGTTCCCCGGTTTATGGCCTATCTGTCGCTATTTACCTTTATGATGTTGATGCTGGTCACGGCTGATAACCTTGTTCAGCTGTTTTTTGGCTGGGAAGGCGTTGGTCTGGCGTCCTATCTTCTGATCGGTTTCTGGTACGAGAAACAGTCGGCCTGCGCCGCCGCCATGAAGGCCTTCATCGTCAACCGTGTTGGCGACTTTGGTTTTGCCCTTGGTATTTTTGGCGTCTACTTCCTGTTTGGATCAGTGGAGTTCAACGCGATTTTTGCTGCTGCACCAGATCATGCCCACAGTACGGTTCGTTTCTTTGGAACGGAATGGCACGCCCTGACCATCATTGGCTTCCTGTTGTTTATTGGTGCCATGGGCAAATCGGCCCAGTTGGGTCTGCATACATGGCTCCCTGATGCCATGGAAGGTCCAACACCAGTTTCGGCCCTGATCCATGCGGCAACGATGGTGACGGCGGGTGTCTTTATGGTCAGCCGTATGTCACCCCTGTTCGAATTGGCTCCTGATGCCTTGGCTATCATTGCTGTTGTGGGTGCAACAACCGCATTCTTTGCGGCGACTGTGGGGTGTGTTCAGAACGATATCAAACGGGTTATTGCCTATTCGACGTGTTCCCAGCTGGGATATATGTTCTTCGCGATTGGTGTTTCCGCTTATCAGGCTGCTATTTTTCACCTGATGACACACGCTTTCTTTAAAGCGCTTCTGTTTTTGGGCGCGGGGTCCGTTATCCATGCCATGTCTGACGAGCAGGACATCCGCAAGATGGGGGGAATCTGGAAGCATATCCCCGTCACGTACGCGATGATGTGGATTGGCTCTCTCGCCTTGGCCGGGATACCGTTCTTTGCCGGCTTCTATTCCAAGGACATGATCCTGGAAACGGCTTTTGCGGCTCACAGTGCCGTTGGTACCTACGCCTTCTGGATGGGGATTGCTGCTGCAGGAATGACCGCTTTCTATTCCTGGCGCTTGCTCATCCTAACGTTCCACGGAAAGCCGCGTGCTGATGACTATGTCATGAGCCATGTTCATGAAAGCCCGGCGATCATGGTGATCCCCCTTCTGGTTCTTTCTGTCGGGGCCGTGTTCTCTGGCTGGATTGGCTATGATCTTTTTGTCGGGGATGCACGTTCCAGCTTCTGGGGGAATGCCATTCTGGTTTTGGAGGGGCATGATACTGTCGGTGCAGCTCACCACGTTCCTTCTTGGGTCAAGCTGATGCCCCTGTATATGAGTGGCGGTGGTATCGTGTTGGCCTACATCCTTTACATGTTTGCTCCCAAGGTACCCGGTGTCATCGCCAAAGCCCTGCGCCCACTGTACCTTTTCCTTCTGAACAAATGGTACTTTGACGAGCTGTTTGACCGCATCTTTGTGCGTCCGGCCTTTGTTCTGGGCCGTGGGTTCTGGAAAGGTGGTGACGGAGCCTTGATCGACGGTGTTGGTCCTGATGGGCTTGCTGCTGCAACACGCAGTATAGCGGCCCGGTTTTCACGGATGCAGTCCGGTTATTTGTATCATTACGCCTTTGCCATGATTCTTGGCGTAGCGGTGTTTGTAACCTGGTATATCATCAGACATGCAGGATAAGCGCCAATGACCGACCTTCCTCTTCTGTCAATCGTCACGTTTCTTCCGCTGGTCGGCGCTGCGTTTGTCTTGTTCGTGCGCGGCAGCGAAAAAGCCGTTGCGCGTAACGCACGTAATGTAGCCCTGCTGACCTCTGTTGCAACCTTTCTGATCTCCCTTGGCTTGTGGGAGGGATTCAACCCGGCCACAGCAGAATTCCAGTTTGTCGAGAAGGTGGAATGGCTGCCCGTATGGGGCATAAGCTACCACATGGGGCTGGATGGTATTTCTCTGTTCTTTGTCTTGCTGTCGACGTTCCTGACCCCTCTTTGCATCCTGTCGGCTTGGGAAGCTGTCGAGAAGCGGGTCAGAGAGTACATGTTGGCCTTCTTGGTTCTGGAAACCCTGATGGTTGGCATGTTCTGTGCCCTTGATTATGTCCTGTTCTACATCTTCTTCGAAGCTGTCCTGATCCCCATGTACATCATGATCGGTGTTTGGGGCGGTCCGCGTCGGGTTTATGCTGCTTTCAAGTTTTTCTTGTACACCTTGGCTGGTTCTGTCCTGATGCTGGTGGCGATTGTCGCCATGCTTTTGGTTGCCGGAACAACCGATATCCCTACCCTTATGGAAACGCATTTTTCGCGGGATATGCAGCTCTGGCTGTGGCTTGCAATGTTTGCCTCCTTTGCGGTCAAGGTGCCGATGTGGCCATTCCACACATGGCTTCCTGATGCGCACGTTGAGGCCCCGACTGCAGGTTCGGTAATTCTTGCCGGTGTCTTGCTGAAGATGGGTGGGTACGGCTTCCTGCGTTTTTCTATCCCGATGCTGCCAGAAGCAACGCAGTATTTCGCACCATTGATGTTCACGCTGTCAGTTGCAGCCATTATTTACACATCATTGGTGGCCTTGGTGCAGGAGGATATGAAGAAGCTGATTGCCTATTCTTCTGTAGCGCATATGGGTTTTGTGACCGTTGGTACCTTTGCGCTGAATCAGCAGGCAATTGAGGGGGCGATCATCCAGATGCTTTCGCATGGGGTTGTCTCCGGTGCTCTCTTTCTGTGTGTTGGCGTTGTTTATGACCGTCTCCATACGCGTGAGATGGCCCGTTATGGTGGCGTGTCTGATGTCATGCCCAAGTATGCGCTGGTTTTCATGTTCTTTACCATGGCGTCTGTCGGCCTGCCGGGTACATCCGGTTTTGTCGGGGAGTTCATGATTCTTCTGGGTGTTTTCCAAACCAGCAGCTGGGTTGGGCTATTTACTGCGACAGGATTGATCCTGGGTGCCACATATGCCTTGCTTCTGTATCGCAGGATTTGCTTTGGAAAGCTCGACAAGGATGACGTGAAGGCCATGTTGGACATGAACCCGCGTGAAGTGGCGATTTTTGTTCCCTTGATCCTTGTTGTGCTGTGGATGGGCATTTATCCATCTTCATTCCTGGAGCCCATGCACGCTTCTGTAATCCACCTTGTTGAAAATTATCATGCTGCCTTGGCAGATGCCGGTTCGGGCACTGCTGTGGCATTTCGCTGAGGCCGGCGACTGGAGAGGTAACTGACACCATGACTGTGATCGCAAACCTTGGGGTCGCCGCCCCTGAACTGATCCTGGCTTGTTCCGGCCTTGCCCTTCTGATGATTGGTGTGTTCCGCCGCGGGGATGCGACAGCGGCAGTGGGCTGGATAGCTGTTCTGGCTCTTTTGGTCACTATGGCGGTTGTATTTGCTGGTGAACCCAGAGTAATGAGTACCTTTAATGGCATGTTTGTCTCTGATGGTTTTTCACGCTACGCAAAGCTTGTGACACTGTTTGCTGCCGCCTTGACGCTAATCCTGACGTTGTCATGGATGGCACGTGAGCAAATGGAGAGATTTGAGGTTCCTGTTGTCATGCTGTTTGCCACGCTTGGCATGCTGATGATGATCTCGGCTAATAATCTGATGTCCCTGTACTTGGGGCTGGAGCTGATGAGCCTTGCATCCTATGTTCTTGCTGCGTTGCGGCGGGATACAGTCAAGTCAACCGAGGCCGGGCTGAAGTACTTTGTGCTGGGCTCTGTGGCTTCGGGCATGTTGCTGTACGGGATGTCGATGGTTTATGGCTTCTCCGGAACAACGTCTTTTGATGTCTTGGCAAAGGTCTTGGGAGAGCATGCTCCGACCGGGGCGATTGTTGGCTTGGTTTTCATGCTGTGTGGCATGGCATTCAAGGTCTCTGCCGTTCCTTTCCATATGTGGACACCCGATGTGTACGAGGGGGCACCAACCCCGGTAACAGCTTTTTTTGCAGCGGCACCCAAAGTTGCCGCAATTGCCTTGTTTATCCGCCTTTTGGTCGGGCCGTTTGCTGACTTGGCTGGTGCTTGGCAGCAAGTGTTGTGGCTTGTGTCTGCCGGTTCGATGATTGTTGGCGCATTTGGTGCTGTAGCCCAGACCAATATAAAAAGGCTGATGGCTTATTCTTCGATTGGCCATATGGGTTATGTGCTGGTGGGTTTGGTAACAGGGACCGAAGTTGGTGTCAGTGCGGCTCTGCTGTATATGGCTCTGTATGTCTTTATGAGCGTTGGCAGTTTTGCGGTTATTCTCTCCATGCGTTCCGGTGGGCAGGCGCTGGAAAAAATAAGCGATCTGTCGGGGCTGCACAAAGCATCACCGGGCTTGGCCGCAGCCTTGGCGATCTTTTTATTCTCTATGGCAGGCATTCCGTTTTTTGCCGGCTTTGTTGCCAAGCTGGGGCTCTTTATCGCAGCCTTGGACGGAGGTCAGTTGGCTTTGGCCATCATTCTGGCGCTGTCCAGTGTCGTTGCGGCCTTCTACTACATACGGGTTATCAAGGTGATGTACTTTGATGAGCCATCGGAGACGTTTGATCCGGTGCCATCATCAAATACGCTGATTCTTTCCGGAACTGCTTTTGTCACGACCTTCTTCCTGGCTTGGCCCGCCCCATTGATTGCCCAGGCTGATCTGGCTGCCAAAGCACTGTTCCCGGGATAATCTGCTGTTGATTTCCATGCCGAATATGATCCGGACACACAGGGACGAGGCGCTACCTAAAGGGTGGCGCCTTGTGTTCCTGCGTGAAACGGATAGTACAAACGAGGAAATAAAGCGCCGACGTAACAGTGATCCAGGAGAGGGGTTTGTCATCGTTGCCGGTTCCCAGACTGCTGGGCGTGGCCGACGTGGCCGTTCATGGGAAAGCCCGGAAGGAAATCTGTTTCTGTCCATCCGCTTACGGCAGTCTGCGCAAGGGGTGGCTGATAGCGCATCATTATCCTTTATTGCAGCATTGGCTCTTTTGGACGCTTTTTCCAGTATGGCCCCAGCACTGGATGTTGCCCTGAAATGGCCAAATGATGTGCTTGTTTCCGGGGCGAAGGTGTCGGGTATCCTTCTGGAAACAGATACGCCATGGATTATTGTGGGGGTTGGGGTGAACGTGTTGCATCGACCGCAGGTTACTCCCACAAACTACCCTGTCACGAGTCTTGCCGAACAAGGCATCTCTTTTTCTGCTCTTGATGTTGCTTCTTTTTTCTGCCATGCCCTGTACGGCAGACTTCGGCAATGGAGAGAGGAAGGGTTTGTTCCCATCCGCCAGGCATGGAAATCCAAGGCATGTGGCTTGGGCGGTAGTATGGTAGCAAATCTTCCGGATGGCTCATCAGTTTGCGGTATTTTTTCTGATCTCGATGCAGACGGTGCCCTTGTGCTGCATAATGAGGCAGGACAGCATCGTATTTTGGCTGCTGATGTCTTCTTCGGTTGATATCTGGCGCAGAATTCTTTGAATTTGGGATCTGTACGGAATGCTTCTGGTTATCGACTCCGGCAATACCAACATTGTTTTTGCTGTTTATGACGGTGAGAAAGCCATGGGAGAATGGCGCTCTTCTACCCGCTCTGACTGTACAGCCGATGAGTACGGGGTCTGGTTGACCCAGCTTATGCAACTGAAGGGGTTAAAGCCCCAAGATATTTCTGCCGCTGTTATGGCATCGGTTGTTCCAGCAAATGTCTTTGCACTGAAGACGCTGTGTCGTACCTATTTCCATACAGAGCCTTTAGTTGTTGGCGAACCCGGGGTCCAGCTTGATCTGCAAATCCTGCTCGATCGACCGGAAGAAGTGGGGGCAGACCGTCTGGTCAATGCCGTGGCGGCGCACACCAGATACAGTGGATCCCTTGTTGTCATTGACTTTGGAACAGCAACCACCTTTGATGTTGTCGATCGCCAGGGAAACTATCACGGCGGCTGTATTTGCCCAGGTATCAACCTGTCTCTGGAAGCATTGCACATGGCGGCCGCCCAACTCCCGCGAGTGGCTGTTGGCCGCCCCTTGTCTGTTATTGGCAAGGCAACTGTTCCTGCCATGAAGTCAGGAGTATACTGGGGCTACATAGGCTTGATCGAAGGCTTGGTCAGCAGGATATCCAAGGAATTTGGCGAACCAATGACGGTTGTTGCGACTGGTGGGCTTGCTCCCCTGTTCGCAGAAGCGACCGATGTTATTCATCATCTTGACAGTGATTTAACCCTGCGAGGGCTTGTCGAGATTTATCGACGCAACATTACGGAAGAAAAATTGAAACGCGCATGACTGCTGTTGATACTGCAACGCTGCCCCGCCTTACAAAAGCCCCGAAAGATCGGCTTGTCTTCGTTCCTTTGGGGGGAACCGGTGAAATAGGTATGAATCTGAATGTCTACGGCTGCCAAGGGCGGTGGTTGGCCGTAGACATGGGCGTTACTTTTGGCGACGACCAAATACCCGGTGTCGATGTTGTCATGCCGGATCATTCTTTTTTGGAAGAGAATGCCGCTGATCTTGCCGGTATCGTGATCACCCATGCACACGAAGATCACATAGGCGCAGTTGCCTATTTGTGGCCCGATTTGCGGTGCCCGGTTTATGCAACGCCGTTTGCTGCGGAATTTCTCAGGCATAAACTGAAGGAAGAGGGCTTGGATGGCGAAGTGCCGGTTCACGTTGTACCCCTTGGCGGGCGGGTAGACATTGGCCCGTTCAATGTTGAGTTTGTGTCGTTTACCCACTCCATTCCTGAACCGAATGGCCTTGTCATTCGTACGGTGCATGGCAATATCTACCATACCGGGGACTGGAAGATGGACCCCGAGCCAATGGTTGGCGGTACGGTTGATTATGAACGGCTTCAGGCCATTGGTGATGAGGGTATTACAGCCTGTATCAGCGACAGCACCAATATTCTGAACAAGGGTCGCTCAGGCTCGGAAGGAGATGTTCGTCGCAGTCTTGTTGATATGCTGGGGCGTTTTGACGGGCGTGTGGCCGTGTGCTGCTTTGCCTCCAACATTGCCCGCGTTGAAAGTATCGTGAAGGCAGCCCGTGCTAACGGACGGCAGGTGTGCCTTGTGGGGCGTTCCCTGTGGCGCATGGTGGATACAGCCCGTTCCACAGGCTATATCGGCGATATTGGCCCGCTTCTTGAGGCTGATGATGCAGCGGATCTGCCGGCACGCCAGGTCTTGTATCTCTGCACAGGATCCCAAGGTGAATCCCGGGCCGCTATGGCGCGTATTGCCTGGGGTCATCATCCTCACGTTACATTGGGACGGGGTGATGTAGTTCTGTTCTCATCTCGGGTTATTCCCGGCAACGAGAAAGCTATTTTCCGTCTACAGAACCGCCTTGTACGCTCCGGGGTCGATGTTCTGACGGATCGGGACGCCTTTATTCATGTGTCCGGCCACCCATCCCAGGATGAGGTCGGTGAACTTTACCGTCTGCTTCGGCCAACGGTTGTTGTGCCCGTTCACGGGGAGCGTCGCCACCTTCAGGTTCATGCGGATTTTGCCCTTGATCATGGGGCACGGAAGGCTGTTGTCCTCGATAATGGACAGGTTCTTGATCTGACATCGTCAGATAATCCTCATGTTTTTGCTTCGGTGCCTGTGGGGCGTCTTACCTTGGAGGGGGATCGCATTGTTCCCATGGACAGCCCGGTGTTGCGGGACCGCAAGAAAATGATGGTCAATGGGGCCGCTGTCATTACTTTGGTCCTTGATCACAAGGGGCAGGTTCTGGCACCACCGCTTGTCACAACGCATGGCCTGTTTACTCCCGATGACGATGACGAGCCACAGGGGATCGGTCTTGCCGATGCGGTAACGGATGCTGTTGGTGACCTCGATCCGCGTGATCGCAGAAATGATGACACGGTTAGGGAAGCGGTCCGACGGGCTGTGCGCCGTGTCATGAATCAAGATCAAGGGCGGAAACCTTTGACTGACGTGCATCTCGTCAGGCTCTAGGATCTGTGCAAGCGGAAGCGGGGGGAGGAGAGATGGCATGATCGGGCGCCTTAACCATGTTGCTCTTGTCGTGCCGGATCTGGAAAAAGCCTCTCGCTTTTATCAGGATACAATGGGTGCCCCTGTTTCTGCGCCGCTTCATTTGCCTGACCACGGGGTGAGTGTTATTTTTGTCGAACTTCCCAATACCCGGGTCGAGCTTTTGCACCCTTTGGGGGATGACAGCCCTATCAGAAGCTTTTTGACTGACCATCCCGGGGGAGGCATGCACCATATGTGTTATGAAGTCCGGGACCTGTTGGCTGCAAGCAGGCATCTGAAAGCACAGGGGATGCGTATTCTTGGAAGTGGTGAACCAAAAACAGGCGCTCACGGGAAGCCAGTTTTGTTTCTCCACCCCAAGGATGCATTTGGTACCTTGATCGAGCTTGAACAGGCCTGATTTCGACGGAGAACAGGACACGGTGAGCTGGTACTGCGACTTGGCTCCGGAGCATCCGGTGCATCACGCTTATCACGAAAGCGAATATGGATTCCCCTTGCGGGATGATAAAGCGTTGCTGGAGCGATTGTCCTTGGAGATCTTTCAGGCTGGCTTGTCATGGGAGTTGATCCTCAAACGCCGCACATCCCTGAGGGAAGCATTTGCCGGTTTTGACCCGCACATCTTGGCCGGCTGGAATGACGAAGCTGTGCCATTTCTTCTTCAAAATCCCGGCATTATACGCAACAGACGGAAAGTAGAGGCTATACTTGGGAATGCTCGCATTCTGATGCGTTTAAAAGCCGAATATGGCAGCTTTGCCAATTGGATAGATGCTCACCACCCCTTGGTTCATAAGGATTGGGTCCGGGTTTTTCGACGAACATTCCGCTTTACCGGGCCGGAAATCGTCAAGGAGTTTCTGATGTCAACGGGGTGGCTCCCTGGCGCACACCACGTGCAATGTCCCGTTTATACTCGCATTCTTGCTGCGAACCCCCCATGGAGAAAAGCCATGGAACATGGATTTTCTTACGACTGATGCCCGCCGAGAGTCCGCAACGCGGCCATAATCTCTCCCAGATCACCGGGAGAAACCTCGCTCCACATATTATGGCCGACAATGCGGACATTAGGTCCGTAGACACAGCGCCCCATACAAGGAGAGCCATTTACCTCTACACAGTCAACAAGAACAGGGTCATTCTCAATGGCGTCTTTCAGGGCAGAGAGGACAAGCTCCGCACCACTTGCTGAACAGCTTTTCTGCATTTCTCCGTAACGGCGGTTCAGGCATACCAGTACTTCTATTGTGGTTGGATCCTCATCATTCATGGTGACGGTATCTCCCTCCTGCCACAGTTATCCAGACTGCAATGTCCTTACGGCGGCATCCCTTTCAAAAAGATACAGCAAGATACGAAGGGCCTCACCACGTGGCGTTGCCAGCTCCGGGTCCATTTCCATGACATGACGGGCATCATCGCGGGCTGTAGCCAGAAGTTCACCGTGTACAGCAAGGTCTGCAGTACGAAATTCCGGCATTCCGCTTTGGCGAAGACCCAGGATTTCTCCACCGCCCCGCAAGCGGAGGTCTTCTTCGGCAATAACAAATCCGTCTTCGGTGGAACGCATAGTCTCAAGGCGCATGCGTGCTGTTTCCGACAAGGGATGGCCATACAACAACAGGCAGACCGATGCCCTGTCCCCCCGTCCGATCCGTCCCCGGAGCTGGTGCAACTGTGCAAGACCAAAGCGTTCTGCTTGCTCGATAATCATTAGTGTGGCAGTGGGAACATTGACACCGACCTCTATCACCGTGGTTGCAACCAGAATGTCATGGCGATCAGAGGCAAATCCCTCCATGACAGCATCCTTGTCCGGGCCCTTCATGCGCCCATGCACCAAGGCAACCCTGTGCCCGAAATGCTCTTGCAGCTGTGCATAGCGTTCTTCTGCCGCAGACAGATCCGAGGTTTCGGATTCTTCCACCAGCGGACACACCCAATAAGCCTTGGCGCCTGTATTCAACACACGCTCAAGCCCGGCAATCACCTCCTCCAGACGGTTTCGTCCTATAATACGTGTGTCGACGGGCTTCCGCCCCGGCGGTTTTCCCTCCAGCCGGGAGACATCCATGTCTCCATAAAGGGTCAGCGTCAGAGTGCGTGGAATGGGGGTAGCCGTCATGACAAGTACATCAGCGGCTTTTCCTTTTCCCGTCAACATCAGGCGCTGTTGCACGCCAAAGCGATGCTGTTCATCAATCACGGCGAGGCCAAGATCGCGGAACACAACATCATCCTGAAACAGGGCGTGGGTGCCGATAATGATATCAATGGCACCATCCTTGAGATCCTGCAGCAGAGCTTCACGCGGTTTTCCCTTGTCGCGGCCTGTCAGGAGGGCAACCCGTATGCCACAGGCCTTGGCCAAGGGAGCCAGGGTTTCAAGATGCTGGCGGGCCAGAATCTCGGTCGGGGCCATCAAGGCAGCCTGAGTGCCACACTCCACGGCATTCAGCATGGCCATAAGGCCGACAACTGTCTTTCCACTTCCGACATCGCCTTGAAGCAACCTCAACATACGATCCGGCGCCTGCATGTCGGCAAATATCTCATCCAAAGCGCATTGCTGGGCCTGGGTCAGCGAAAAGGGCAGGGCGGCTGCAACAGCCCGGCGCAAGCTTCCGTTTCCATGCAGGACACGCCCGGTCCGCTTGCGATTGGCGCGGCGTACAAGCAACAGAGCCAGCTGGTTTGCCAGAAGCTCATCATAAGCAAGCCTCTGTCGCGCCGGTCCGATGGCCGACAGGTCGTCCTCTGTTTGCGGGTGGTGGACAGTGCCCAGCGCATCCTTCCAGTGCGGCCATCCCTTCTGGCTGATCAGGTGGGGATTGATCCACTCCGGCAGTTCTGGCGTACGCTCCAGTGCCGTTCGGGCAACTTTGGTGGCTGTCTTGTTCACAATTCCGGCAGAGAGAGGATACACCGGCTCTACAATGCGGATGCTGTCTGCCTGTGACGGAGGCACCACATGATCCGGGTGGGCCATCTGGCGCTCATCATGAAATACATCCACTTTCCCCGATACGACAACGCGCTGCCCGACGGGGAAGGATTTCTCCAGCCATTCCTTGCGGGGATGAAACCAGGTGATGGATATATAGCCACTCTGGTCCCGACAGCGTATGCGCCAAGGGGCACGGCTTCCCCTTGCCGGTGGAATGTGACTGTCAACAATGAGATCAAGGGTCGCAATGCTGCCGTTGGTCGCCTGCATGATCGTTGGTGATGCCTGGCGGTCAATAATACCGGTCGGGAAATGCCACAGGGCGTCAACAAGGTGCCCGCCACCACCGGTCAATCGATCATAAAGCGGGGCCAGCCGCTTTCCCAGGCCGGGCAGAGAGTCCAGGGGGCAGAACAGGGGATTGAGGATCGACGGGCGCATAGGGGACCGTTATTCTCCGTGTAGCAGAAAATGTTCTTGTTCTGTCCGCAGAATGTCTTTGCGCAACAGGGGAAAGGATCTATACCAGATCCCCTGTTCTTTTCTCATAAAATGCGGGGAAGGTGCACCTATCATGGATGAGCGTCGCAGGAAAATCCTTTACAGGGCTTCCCACCGAGGCATGAAAGAGGCTGATCTTATGATTGGTGGCTTTGTTGCCGCTCGCATCAGTGAGCTGGATGCGCCCCAGCTCGATCGGCTTGAAAGCCTGTTGGATGAGCTGGATATGGACATCATGGACTGGGTGATTGGCCGCAAGCCAGTTCCTTCACAGCATGATCATGATGTTTTCCATATGCTAACCGCCTTCAAACTCTATGACGGATTCGTGTAGACAGTGACTGATTTCTCCTTTGCCCTTCAACGGATAGAAACCCTTGGTACCGGTCATCAGGTAACAGTCCACGGTCTGCCCGAGGGATACGATGCCCTTTTTCTGTCAAACCTTGCACGCGGCAACGCATACAGCGATGTCTTGCACATTTGCCGCGATGATGTGAGGTTGGCAACCCTTGCCGCCGAGGTTCGTTTTTTCGCCCCCGATCTTGATGTTCTGGTCTTCCCGGCCTGGGATTGCGTGCCATATGACCGCGTTTCACCCAGCGCAGACCTTGCCGCACAACGCACGGACACCTTGACCCGCCTGGCCGGGCCACATCCGGGCAAACCGCGTCTGGTTATCACAACCGTTGCTGCCGTCACCCAGCGCGTGCCGGGCAAGCGTGTTTTTAATGGTGCAGTCTTCCGTATTCTGGCCGGTAAACGGCTGAATGTCGATGCCCTGATGGGGTATCTGGCACGCAATGGGTACACCCGCTCCGGACAGGTCATGGAGCCCAGGGAATATGCTGTACGGGGTGGTATTATTGACCTTTACCCTTCCGGCACAGGGGAACCCCTGCGTCTTGATCTGTTCGGGGACGATGTTGATACCATCAGAACTTTTGATCCCCTGACACAGCGCAGTACGGGCAATCTGGATGAGGTTCTCCTCAAGCCCATGTCCGAGGTTATCCTGACCGAAGACAGCATTGCCCGCTTCCGGACCCGGTACCGGGAATTGTTTGGAGCGCCGGGCAAGGATGACCTGTTGTACGAGGCTGTTTCAGCTGGGCGGACCATGCAGGGAATAGAGCATTGGATGCCCCTGTTTCACGATGGGTTGGACACTCTTTTTGCCTATCTCCCCCAAGCTCTCGTGACCTGCGATCACCAGTTTGAACAGGCGTGGGAAGCAAGGACTACACTGATCCGGGAATATTTTGAAGCACGCATCAGCCTGAACAACCTGTCAAACAGCGGGAACGGAACAGTCTATCACCCGATACAGCCAGAATGGCTGTTTATGGAACCGGACGAGTTTCCGCGACTGCTGAAAACAGTGCCGTCGCTTTTGTTCTCACCCTTTGCCGCACCAGATATCGGAAGTGACTGTGTGGATGCTGGCGGACGACCGGGGCGTGATTTTGCCGATGTTCGTGCCCGTCATGGCGAAAATGTCTATGACGCCGTACGAGCACATATTGACCTGGAGCAAGGAAAAGAGAGACGCGTTGTTATTGCCGCCCTGTCCCATGGATCACGAGACCGTCTGTCAGGTGTTTTACGTGATCACGGTGTCAAGAATCTGTCATGTCCTGATGACTGGAAAACAGCCTGTAAACAGACTGTTTCCTCTGTTCCGGTCATTGTCCTAGGCCTTGAGCACGGTTTTTTTGGTCCCGGTTTTGTCTTGGTAGCCGAGCAGGATATTATGGGTGATCGTCTGGCGCGTCCCTCAACCCGCAAGCGACATGGGAAGGCCGATGCCTTTATACGGGATGCTTCAGCCCTGGCAGAGGGGGATCTGGTTGTCCATGCCGAGCACGGCATTGGACGTTACACAGGACTGGAAAATCTGGATATTGGTGGCGCTGCGCACGACTGTCTTTGCCTGGTTTATGATGGTGGTGACAAGCTTTTTGTACCGGTAGAGAACATTGATGTCCTGACCCGCTATGGGTCAGAGCAGGGTGGCGTTTCCTTGGACCGGTTGGGAAGTCCGGCGTGGCAGTCCCGTAAGGCACAGCTGAAACAGCGTATCCGTGACATGGCGGATCAGCTGATACAGGTTGCAGCCCAGCGTCAGCTACGTGACGCTGATGTTCTGACTGTGCCCGAGGGTCTTTTTGACGAATTCTGCGCCCGGTTCCCATACGCAGAAACGGACGACCAGCTAAAAGCCATAGCCGATACCTTGGATGATATGGCCAAGGGACGGCCCATGGACCGTCTGGTGTGTGGTGATGTTGGTTTCGGTAAAACCGAGGTTGCGCTTCGGGCAGCGTTTGTTGCAGCCATGAGCGGTACGCAGGTTGCCGTTGTTGTGCCAACAACACTTCTGGCGCGCCAGCATTACCAGAATTTTATAGAGCGTTTCCGGGACATGCCTGTGCGTATTGCCCAGCTATCGCGTCTTGTTTCAGCAAAGGATGCGGCCCGTGTACGGGAAGAGCTGGAGAAGGGTACACTTGATATCGTAATCGGCACGCATGCCGTTGTTTCCAAGTCTGTCAAGTTCCAGCGCCTTGGCCTCCTTATTGTCGATGAGGAACAGCATTTTGGCGTTGCCCACAAGGAACAGCTGAAGCAGCTCAAGGCCGACGTGCACGTTCTGACCCTGTCTGCAACGCCTATTCCCCGGACATTGCAGCTGGCACTGACAGGCGTTCGTGAGTTGTCGCTGATTGCCACACCACCGGTTGATCGATTGACTGTCCGTACTTTTGTCATGCCGTTTGATGGCGTTGTGATCCGCGAGGCAATCCTGCGTGAACGCTACAGGGGAGGGCAGAGTTTCTTTGTCTGTCCCCGCTTGGCTGACATTGACAGGGCTGTCGAGCACTTAAATGTTCTTGTCCCTGAGGTGCGGACTGTTGTTGCCCATGGGCAGATGTCAGCCAGCCGCCTAGAAGAGGTTATGAAATCTTTTGCTGACGGTGATTATGATGTCCTTGTAGCAACCAATATTATTGAAAGCGGGCTTGATATGCCCCGGGTCAATACCATTATTATTCATCGTGCTGACATGTTCGGACTTTCACAGTTGTATCAGCTGCGCGGTCGCGTGGGGCGCGGAAAGCAGCGTGGTTATGCTTATCTGACCCTGCCGCCTGGCCGCATACTGGCGCCAGCAGCAGAAAAGAGGCTGACCGTCATGCAGACCCTAGATACCCTGGGGGCTGGTTTCTCCCTAGCCTCACATGACATGGATATCCGTGGTGCAGGTAACCTGCTGGGTGACGAGCAATCGGGGCACATCAAGGAAGTTGGGATCGAACTCTACCAGAGTCTTTTGCAGGAAGCTGTGGCTACGGCCAGAAAAGGAGGAGGAAGCCCTGGAGAAGAAAGTTGCGATAGCGGGTGGTCCCCACAAATCAGCCTTGGCATCCCTGTTCTGCTTCCAGAGACCTATATCAAGGATTTGTCGGTACGACTTGGGTTATATCGTCGTATTGGTGAACTACAGACACCGGATGAGATTGAAAACCTGATATCAGAGCTGGTGGACCGTTTCGGTCCCCTGCCATCTGAGGCACGTAATCTCTTGTCTGTCGTCGGCATCCGACAACTTTGCCTGCGTGCTCATATCGAGAAAGTTGATGCAGGTCCAAAGGGCGCTGTGTTGACGCTGCGTGGCAACACCTTCCCCAACCCTGAAGGCTTGGTGCGCTTCATCAGCCAGAATATTGCCTTGGTCAAGGTCAGACCTGATCACAAGATTGTCTACATGCGCCACTGGCCGATACCAGAGGATCGCATGGCCGGTCTTTATCAGCTTATGGAAAACTTGGCCAAGGTGGCCGAAGAGGCCACGGCCTGTTTATAGGCTAAAACAAAACAGACCAAGGCACACATTCTTTGCCTTGGTCTTTATTTTGCTTTACCCGCCGCAAACATTTGACTTGCGTAACGCGCATTCCGGAATTTCCCGGTGTTTCTCCCTAAACTTGGGCCGTCCCGCGAAACAGGACGTCCCTTGCACGCAGAAAGATATGCGCTTGCGGTAGAGTTGTCACGTGTAAAACGCATGGCTATAAAGAAAAGTATGCATTTTTCCGGGATAAAAACGGCTTTTCCTGCTACTATTTTAGCTAGTTTGCGTAACAATAAGATTGTGAAAGATCAGGCATAATGTGGCGTACGGTTTTATATGGTGGTTGCTCACTTATGGTCGCAAGCCTTCTTGCGGCCGCCTCAGCAAAGGAAGTACGTCGATCTTGGACGCTGGATGTTGACCCCGCAGCCTGCCGTTTACAGGCCGACTTATCCTCCGGGGGCAGTGCCAATTATGTTGCAGGTGTTGATGTGCATGGGCAACCCGTCGTTACAGTCGACGGTGATGAAGCACAAACTCTAAATCCTGATCTGACCGGGAAGTATATTGCTATTGAACTGGAAACAAGCCTTGCGCGTCGTCTCTCGCTTACCCCTCTTGCTGAGGCAAAGGGTTATATTGGGACGATAACCATAAAGAACCAAACCATTCTTCTGAATGGAGAGCCATTAAGTTATGGGGGCAAAGATGCTCTTCGTGAGGCGTGTCAGTATAATGAACATCTGTACCACGGGGCATCATCACCTAAGCCGGCCCGTTAAGTATGGAATAACCTGAAAAAATGACTGCGCTCATCATTCTGTGATTGCGTTTGTGATAAAGGGCCGATATATTCCGCCTCCCGTACTGATGTTGTTTCGGTACGGGTGTTTGGCTTCGGAGCGTAGCGCAGCCTGGTAGCGCACTTGACTGGGGGTCAAGGGGTCGTGGGTTCGAATCCCGCCGCTCCGACCATAAAGCCAAAAGTAATAAAGCGTGCTGTAGTAATTGCGCGCACATTTTCTGAAAAATGAAATATGCCCACTGTTGCACATTTACAAATGTGCGTACCGCTTCACGTAATTCCATCTTTTCTTTGGTTCATTGCGGTCCTATAATCAATACGCTCCGTTAACGTCATTGTTTCGGATGCGTTTGGCAGCGCTTTGTTGCAGTGGGGTCGCGTGATTGAGTTTCTAATTTTTGCCCTTGTGCTTACGGTGCCCTTCGATCTAGTCAGGCGTCGCACAGTCCGCCAGCAGCGTCGCTTGGAGGCCGCTTTTCTGCGCGCCCGATCCATGGAGCCGCCGTATGGCCGGTTCTATTGGTTGTGCTGTCACTGAAGGCGCGCTCTCCTCTTTGTTCCAGCCCAGCTCCGAAGCATCAGAAATGCCGGCGAGGTAGCTTTTACACCAAGGTCGTAATGCGTATCGAACCTGTCCGTCCCGTTCGCTTCCGTCAATCTCCGTCAAGGGATAATGCACGTTTAGCTATGGCTGGTGTTTGCCATGCCTTTGATGACAGCTTGGTGCTTGACGGTTTGTCCTTGAGCATTGGAGCGGGTGAGGTTATGTGCCTGCTTGGCGCAAGCGGTTGTGGCAAAACAACAACCCTACGCATTGCTGCAGGTCTCGAGAAACCGTCAAGTGGAGAGGTTTGGATTAATGGGCACACTATGCTGTCCCGTGAGGGACGCATGATCCCACCAGAAAAAAGGGGCGTTGGGTTTTTGTTCCAAGACTATGCCCTGTTTCCTCATCTCAAGGTTCTCGATAACGTTACCTTTGGGCTTCGTCATATCTCCGAACCCGATAGAACACGGTGCGCTCATGAAGCCTTGGAGCACGTGGGCATGGCGTCTTATGCCAGTTCTTGGCCGCATACGTTATCAGGGGGACAGCAACAGCGCATTGCCCTTGCCCGTGCTCTTGCCCCCAATCCGGCCCTTTTATTGCTAGATGAGCCATTTTCGGGCTTGGACCGCTACCTGCGTGACCAAATCCGTGTCGAAACGCTGACGATTCTGAAAGATCGCGGTATTTCGGCTCTGATGGTCACACATGATCCGGAGGAGGCCATGTTTATGGCTGATGTACTCGCCTTGATGGATAAGGGACGGATTATACAGTCAGGGACCCCGGCAGAGCTTTATAATCACCCATCTTCTGCCTTTGTTGCCCGCTTCTTCTGCGACTTTAATCTTGTAAAAGGGCATGTTTTACGGGGTTCTGTTGAAACGCCGTTCGGTCTGGTTGACGCCCCGTACGGGGTAGAGGAGGGCTCCTCTGTCGAGGTATTGATTCGCCCGGAAGCTATCAGGCTTACGTCGGTTGCCGATGGCGAGTACCCCGCTTTCGTTGCCACTGTAACAGATAGCCGGATGCTTGGCAGAACCAGTTTGGTGTATATAAAGGCAGGGCCAGCCGCTTCTGCCAAACGGATAGCTGCGCATGTGCGTACCCCGGGCTCTTTTCTGCCACCGGCAGGGGAGGTGCTGTCCATATCCCTTGATCGATCCCAGACTTTTGTGTTTCCCTCCGTCTGATCATGGCCAAATCAGGGATGTTTCATTGCGGTACCGCAGGCTTTCTGCGATGATCCGCCATGTTGTATTGCCCGATGGTGGGCACGTGTCTCCTGGAGAGTGGTAGTTATGGGTACTTTCAGTATCTGGCACTGGCTGGTTGTGCTGGCCATTGTTGTCGTTTTATTTGGTGGTTCGGGTAAGATTTCACGTTTAATGGGTGACTTTGCCAAGGGAATCAATGCATTCAAGAAGGGACTGGAAGAAGGCAAGTCCGTTCCCGCAGCAGATATGCAGGATGCGACAAGCTCGGATTCAATGCAGATCCAGAAGACTGAAGGGGAGTCAGTTTCACAGGCCGGACATGTCAATCGAGAGAAAAACCATTCTAGTAGCATGTAGTGGGTAAATACTCATGTTTGATCTAGCTTGGTCAGAGATCCTTCTTGTCGGAGTTGTCGCAGCGCTTGTTCTTGGGCCAAGGGAAATCCCTGGTGCCATGCGTGCTTTTGCTCATCTCATGAAAAAATTCCGAGCGGTCAGCCGTGACGTTCGTCGCCACGTAGACGACATGATATACAATGCCGAAATTGCTGACATGCAGGAGAAGGCAAGACAGATGCGTCGGCAGGTTCTTGATCCGGAAGAAAAAAACAGTACATCACCCGGAAAGAAAAGTACTCCTTCCGGGGAAGCAGAGACATAAGATACGCAGGACACGATGTACTCTTCTCCTTCACCAGATGAGTTTCGCATGCCCCTATTAGGGCATCTGATTGAACTGCGGCGCCGTATTTTACTGTGTGGTGCTGTTTTTATCCTGTCTTTTGCCACATGTTACAGCATTGCAGATAACATATATGGCTTCTTGATCCGCCCGTTGGCCGCAGTCATGGCTGAACTGGGAGGCTCGCAACGCATGATCTACACGGCCCTGACAGAAGCGTTTTTTACATACATAAAAGTCGCAATGTTTGGTGCTGTCGTTCTCTCGTTTCCCTTCACCGCTTTTCAGCTTTGGCGCTTTGTTGCTCCGGGTCTTTATCGCCGTGAGAAACGAGCGTTTTTGCCCAGCCTGATTGCTTCGCCTCTACTTTTTGCAGGCGGTGCAGCCCTTGTTTACTATTTTGTCATGCCCGTTGCCTGGCGCTTCCTGCTTGGTTTCCAGACCAGTGTAGAGCAAACCGTGCTGCCGGTGCAGCTTGAGGCCAAGATTGGAGAGTACCTAGATCTGGTCATGAAGCTGATTCTGGCGTTTGGCTTCTGCTTCCAACTTCCCGTTGTTCTTACGCTTTTGGCAAGGGCCGGAATAGTCTCGTCATCAGCTCTGGTCGCAAAAAGGCGTTATGCCATTGTGGCTGTTTTTGTTGTTGCCGGTATTGTTACACCACCCGATGTAATCAGTCAGATTGGCTTGGCCTTGCCCTTGCTGCTGCTTTACGAATGTTCGATCTGGTCAGCGCGCTTGGTTGAAAGGAATGCCGTGAATGACGATGAAAGTGATCCTGATCATTCGGATGCCATGCCAACCGGGAAGGGACCTGATGAGACCGATTTTAATGGCTGAAGTAGCTTAATTCCTGTATCTCTGCCAATTATTCGATACTGAAAACCATGCCTTGAGGTGTGCTGTATGCTTGACCTGAAATGGATCCGCGAAAATCCCGATGATTTTGACCGAGGGTTGCTCCGTCGCGGCAAAGTTACCTTGTCGTCCGATATTCTGGAGGCAGACAGGCAGCTGCGTTCCCTCATGACATCGTTACAGGCTTTGCAGGCACGTCGGAATGAAGCTTCCCGCGAAATAGGAACCATCCGCAAGGCTGGTGGCGATGCGGCGGCTCTCAGCGATGAGGTCGCTGATATCAAGAAGCGCATGACCGATATGGAAGCTGAGCAGCAATCTCTGCAGGCTACCCTTGATGATCTTCTGTACAGCCTGCCTAACCTGCCGGATCCAGATGTGCCCGATGGGCGTGATGAAAATGATAATGTCGAGGTGCGTCGCTGGGGTACGCCTCGTAGCATGGACTTCACACCTCTGGAACACGATGCCGTGGGAACATCTCTCGGGTTGATGGATTTCGAGTCTGCAGCCCGACTGTCTGGTGCTCGTTTCGTCGTACTGAAGGGTGCCTTGTCGCGTTTGTCCCGTGCGCTGGCCCAGTTCATGCTGGATACACATACCACTGAGCATGGCTATACCGAACTGAATACGCCCGTCATGGTTCTGGATAATGCCCTGTATGGAACAGGTCAGCTTCCCAAGTTTGCCGAAGATTTGTTCCGTACAGAACAAGGGCACTGGCTTATTCCGACGGCTGAAGTCACCTTGACCAACATGGTTGCTGATCAGATTGTCGATCCGGCTACGCTGCCCCGAAGAATGACGGCACACACACTGTGCTTCCGTTCCGAGGCTGGTGCAGCCGGCAAGGACACGCGGGGAATGATCCGCCAGCACCAGTTTGAAAAGGTTGAAATGGTGTCCATTACCCGGCCCGAGGATTCAGCTGATGAATTGGAACGGATGACCGGCTGTGCAGAGAAAATTCTTCAGCGCCTTGGCTTGCCGTACCGGGTTGTTCTGCTCTGTGCCGGGGACATGGGGGCGGCCGCCCGCAAAACATATGACCTTGAGGTCTGGCTGCCAGGGCAGGGCCGTTACCGCGAAATCTCTTCGTGCTCGAATGTAGGGGATTTCCAGGCACGACGCATGAAGGCCCGCTATAAGCCGTCTGGTGACAAGGGTACGGAGTTTCTCCACACCCTGAATGGGTCGGGCTTGGCTGTTGGACGCACACTGGTTGCCGTTCTTGAAAACTATCAACAGGCAGACGGGAGTGTTATCGTCCCGGAAGCCTTGCGTCCTTATATGGGCGGCTTGGAGGTTATTTCCACTCATGCATGATTCTGTTTTTGATCTTTGCGGGAAGCGCATTCTTGTTTCAAACGATGATGGTATTCATGGCCTTGGCCTTCAGGTTCTGATCCGCATTGCGCGCTCTTTGTCCGATGATGTCTGGGTGGTTGTTCCTGATCAGGAACAAAGCGGTTCAGCCCATAGTCTGACATTGCACCATCCACTGCGCATCCAGTCTGTATCGACCAATGTATGGACTGTGAATGGAACGCCAACAGATTGTGTGCTGCTTGCCGTTAATCATTTGATGAAGGACAGGATGCCCGACTTGGTTCTGTCTGGCGTAAACCGGGGAGCCAATCTGGGCGAGGATGTGACATATTCAGGAACTGTCGCCGCTGCAATGGAAGGAACACTTCTTGGTATCCCCTCCATAGCTCTGTCACAGGTCTTCAAGGACCCAGAGAATATTCATTGGGCAACGGCCGAAGCGTTTGGCCCCGGAATCATTGGACGTTTGATGGCAAAGGGATGGCCGAAGAATGTCCTGATGAATGTAAACTTTCCTGATACTTCCCCTGCCGGGGTAACGGGTGTCGAAGCCGTACGACAAGGAATACATAAGCTGGGAGATGATCTGGTTGAACGCCTTGATCCACGAGGAAGGCCCTATGTTTGGGTAGGCGCCCAAAGACCTGTCGATCAGCCCGTACCCGGAACAGATGTGGAAGCCATCAGTCGTGGCGCCATAACGGTATCACCGCTGCGTGTTGATTTTACAGATTATCATACACTTGAAGAACTGAGTGCACAGGTTCTCTCATGAGGGATGCGCGTGCTGCCCGTTTGATCATGGATCTTCGGCAGGCTGGTATTACGGATACCCGCCTGCTGAAAGCTATCGAACTGGTACCGCGTAACCTTTTTGTTGATAACGCCTTGGAAACAGAGGCATGGGAAGACCGGGCACTTCCTATCGGCTGTGGGCAAACCATTAGTCAGCCCCTTGTGGTTGCGGCAATGACCCAAGCCCTTGATACAAAAGAAGGGCATAAAGTCTTGGAAATCGGGACAGGTTCCGGGTATCAAGCTGCTGTTCTTGCCCGCCTGTGCCGGCGTGTTTATAGCTTGGAGCGGCACAGGGACCTTTATCTGGCCGCTGAAAAGCGGTTTGTATCTCTTGGGCTTTCAAACGTAACACCTCGTATAGGGGATGGTTGGCGCGGGTGGCCCGAACAAGCTCCTTTTGATCGTATCATTGTGACAGCAGCAGCAGCGGAGGTCCCCAGTGTCTTGGCTGAACAGCTCGCTCCATCGGGAATTCTTGTCATTCCTGTTGGCCCAGAGTTTGGTATCCAGCAACTGTGGCGTTACATGAAAGATCCTGTTACGGGTTGCTTGAGTGGAGAGATTTTGTTCCCTGTTCGTTTCGTCCCCATGCTCCAGGGAATTGGTAATCCTAGCCGCGTTCAAGCTTGACGGTGCCAAAAGGCATTTCTTTAGATTGTCGTGGAGGCATGAGTAGGCGTATTGTTCCTTTTATGAAACGCCCCGGTTCATTGCAAGCATTTTACATTATCTTGCTTCTGCTGCTTCCTGCCATGACAGGCTGCGGCGGTGCCGAGCGTTTCAAGGCACCTTGGGTGTCATCTTCAAGTAAAGAGACAACAGGCCGCCTTGGTCGTACAGATACAGACAAGACGGTTATTGTCTTGCGTGGGGATACCTTGTATTCGCTTTCTCGACGTCACAAGATCCCCGTTCGTGTTCTAATTACTGAAAATGATCTTAAGCCACCTTATGCCCTTATCACCGGACAAAAGCTGCACGTACCAGCCTCCCGGTGGTATACTGTTGCTCCCGGCGAAACCTTGAGCGCAATTGCAAACCGCTATCACGTTGGCGTAGATGATGTGGCGCAGAAAAATAACCTTTCCCCGCCATACATCATTCGCGCCGGGCAGGTTCTTGTCCTTCCACCTGATGTGAAATCCCGGAAATCCACACCGATTCAGGTAGAGAAAGCAGCAGAGCATACACCCAATAGTTCACCTCAGCCCACAAAAAAAGCAGCTATACGCCCTGCTTCTGCAGAGAAAGGTATGTCGCCAGACACAAAAGCATCTTCCCATGGCAAACAAGCTTTTGTATGGCCTGTTCAAGGCAGGATAGTTGGTAGTTTTGGACCTGCGGGCAAGGGCTTCAGGAATGATGGTATCAATATTGCCGCCCCGGCAGGCACGCCTGTTCGTGCTGCAAACAAAGGGACTGTTGCTTATGCCGGAAATGGCATCAAAGGGTTTGGCAATCTTATTCTTGTAAAACACGAGGGAGGCTGGATGACAGCCTACGCTCATAGTTCTGATATTCTGGTACGTCGTGGCGATATTGTGCAGCGGGGGCAGGCCATCGCCCGCATCGGGTCTACAGGCAATGTAAAACATCCGCAGCTGCACTTTGAAATCCGGAGGGGGTCTCAAGCACTCGACCCCCAAGTCTACCTCCCAAAAATGGTCGCAGTCCGATAAGCAGGGACAACTTATTACTTCATCTTACCTTTGATGAGATACGGAGCAAGATATTGCCCTGTATAGCTTTTTCTTGTTTCTGCTATCTTTTCTGGTGTTCCTGCTGCAACGACATGGCCTCCTCCTGAACCGCCCTCTGGACCCATATCGATAATCCAGTCCGCAGTTTTGATGACTTCGAGATTATGTTCGATTACAACAACCGTATTGCCTTGGTTCACCAGTTCCTGCAGAACATGAAGAAGCTTCCTTACATCCTCAAAATGCAGACCTGTTGTTGGTTCATCCAGGATATACAGCGTTCGTCCGGTCGCGCGACGGGAAAGCTCCTTTGACAGCTTGACGCGTTGGGCTTCACCACCGGACAGCGTGGTTGCCTGTTGCCCAATATGGATATACCCCAGCCCAACCCGGGACAGGAGTTTCATTTTGTCACGGATGGATGGAACGGCCTGAAAAAAGTCAACAGCCTCCTCAACAGTCATCTCAAGAACATCTGCTATTGACTTGTTCTTGTAGGTTACTTCCAAGGTCTCACGGTTGTATCGCTTTCCTTTGCATACATCACACGTGACATAGACATCGGGCAGAAAATGCATCTCTATCTTGATCAACCCGTCTCCTTGGCATGCCTCGCATCGTCCCCCCTTGACGTTGAAGCTGAAACGGCCGGGCTTATAGCCACGAGCTTTTGCCTCGGGAAGGTTGGCGAACCAATCGCGAATAGGCGTAAAGGCGCCGGTGTATGTAGCAGGGTTTGATCGGGGAGTTCTTCCAATTGGGGACTGGTCTATATCAACAATCTTATCAATATGAGCTATCCCGTCGATGCTCTCATGAGGGCCGGGTATCTCCCGCGATCCATGAAGAGAACGGGCCAGTGCCTTGTAAAGCGTTTCAATGACAAGAGATGACTTACCTCCTCCGGAAACACCGGTGACGCACGTAAATGTCCCTAGTGGGATTGTTACGTCAATGTTCTGAAGATTGTGGGTTCTAGCCCCTATGATTGTCAGTGCGTTTCCATTGCCGGGGCGACGTGTATCCGGGATCGCGATGGATCTGGTTCCGGAAAGATAGTGCCCTGTCAAACTATCGGGGTGTCTCATTACCTCATCCGGCGTACCGGCAGCAACAACCATTCCGCCGTTCACTCCCGCTCCCGGACCCATATCGACCAGGTAGTCAGCGGTTCGTATGGCATCCTCGTCATGTTCCACGACCAAGACGGTATTACCCAGATCCCTCAGTCGGCGCAGGGTTTCTAGAAGGCGATCATTATCTCTCTGATGAAGACCAATTGATGGTTCATCCAGAACATACAAGACACCAGTCAAGCCTGAACCAATCTGGGAAGCCAATCGAATACGCTGGCTCTCGCCACCGGATAGAGTTCCCGACATCCTGGACAAGGTCAAATACCCAAGCCCAACATTCCCTAGAAATGTGAGACGCTCGACAATTTCCTTCAGGATACGTGCGGCAATCTCCCGGTCCTTTGCCGTCAAGTGCTGATCAAGGCCAGAGAACCAGGCCAGCGATTCAGCAATAGAAAGATCGCTGATAGCAGCAATATCAGACCCATGGACCCGCACAGCCAAGGCTTCAGGCTTAAGGCGGCGTCCACCACATGTTTCGCAAGGAGATGACGCCTGATAACGAGACAGATCATCACGGACCTGCTGGCTCTCTGTTTCCCGCCACCGCCGCTCTATGCTTGGCACAATGCCCTCAAACGGACGCTCCACGCTATAGCGCCGTCGTCCGTCATGATAGGTCATGGCGACAGATGTACGACCGGACCCATACAAAAGCACAGCCCGTGCTGTTTCAGGGATTTTTTGCCAAGGTGTTTTCATGTCTGTGCCACAATGGGCAGCGACACTTTCAAGTGCCTGGGCATAGTAAGGTGATGGCTCTCCGCCAGCGGACCAAGGGACAACAGCTCCTTCTGCCAAGGACAGCAGGGGGTCCGGAACAATCAGCTCGGGATCAAAGTAGAGCTTGATTCCCAAGCCATCACACGCCGGGCAGGCACCAAACGGATTGTTGAAAGAAAAAAGCCTTGGCTCGATCTCATCAATTGTAAAGCCGGAAACCGGGCAGGCAAATTTTGCAGAAAACGTCACTCTCTCGGCACTTTCTGCATCTTCGACCCATACAAGACCGTCTGACAACTGGAGGGCCTGCTCCAGCGAGTCCGCAAGGCGTGTCTCTATCCCTTCGCGGATAACCAGCCGGTCAATGACAACATCGATGTCATGCTTGATTTTCTTGTTCAGGGAAGGGGCTTCATCAATCAGGTACAGGGATCCATCAATTTTTACCCGCTGGTACCCCTTTTTCTGAAGCTCCAGAAGCTCTTTTTTGTACTCGCCCTTGCGTCCTCGTACAATTGGCGCCAGAAGCAGGATCTTCTGTCCTTGGGGCATAGCCAAGATACGATCGACCATTTGGCTGACAGTCTGGGATTCAATTGGCAGACCTGTGGCTGGTGACCAAGGAACGCCGATGCGCGCCCATAAAAGGCGCATATAATCATAGATCTCGGTTACGGTCCCCACTGTTGAACGTGGATTGCGCGAAGTTGTCTTCTGTTCGATAGAGATGGCAGGCGACAAACCTTCAATGGAATCGACATCCGGTTTCTGCATCAATTCAAGGAACTGCCGGGCGTAGGCAGACAGGGATTCCACGTAGCGCCGTTGTCCTTCAGCATAAATCGTATCAAAAGCCAACGATGACTTCCCCGATCCGGACAGCCCGGTGATCACAACAAGCTTGTCACGGGGCAGGGTTACATCAAGATTCTTCAGATTGTGTTCACGGGCTCCGCGGATGCGTATTTCATGCATGATATCAAGAACCTGACAGTCAACCGGGGGATGTTTCTGGACGAAAAAACATTCTTTGTTTCGCATATTTTGTACGGCTGTCAAAAACAAAAAGCGAACATCGGGCCGTCTTTGGGTAAAAGCAGTCTTTTCCTTCTGGTCAGGGGGGGGTAGAGTTCGGCCACGTTACAAACAGGAGTACCCTTGCCATGGCAGGCAGTGTCAACAAAGTGATTCTGGTCGGCAACCTTGGTCGTGACCCCGAGGTTCGGAGCACACAAAACGGCCAGAAGATCGTCAACATGACTGTTGCAACGTCCGAAAGCTGGAAAGATCGCCAGACCGGAGAGCGACGGGAAAAGACAGAATGGCACCGCGTTGTGATTTTTAACCCGAATCTGGGTGAAATTGCAGAGCGTTATCTGCGAAAAGGGTCCAAGGTATACTTGGAGGGGCAGCTGCAAACCCGCAAGTGGACAGACCAGAATGGTCAGGAGCGTTATTCCACAGAGATTGTCCTGCAGGCCTACAGGGGTGAGCTCACCCTGCTCGACAGTCGTTCCGGCGTTGGACAGGGTGGCGATATGCCTGTCATGGAAACAGCAGGCTTTGCCGGGCCCGACAGCGCGCCGACATACGGGGCATCGCCCAGGTTTGGTGGAAGCCCCGAGTCTGGAGGCCAGTCCGGGGGTGGTGGTTGGGATGCGGCACCCCGCAATGATCTGGATGATGAAATTCCGTTCTGATCTTTTGGCACCCCTTCCTGGCTGGTTGATGATATCCGTCGGTGCCTTTTGTGCCGGCCCCGGTTGTCGGTCGGGAGCACCCTGTGCTACAGTCCCCTTCCTGTAGTTTCAGTTCATTGTCCCAATCTGCGGAACGGTAACTTTTGCCCCCTGTAGGGCCGGAACTATTTACCCGTTCGCTGTCTATCGAGTTTGTGCCTTGACCGAAAACGCCATCCCGACACCGTTTGATCGTGACATTGCGCCTGTAACTATCGAAGACGAGATGAAACGCTCGTATCTCGATTATGCAATGAGCGTGATTGTATCCCGTGCCCTGCCAGATGTTCGGGACGGCTTGAAGCCAGTGCACCGTCGTATTCTCTTCGCCATGAAAGAAGGCGGATACGACTATAATCGCCCTTACAAGAAGTCGGCCCGCATCGTCGGGGATGTTATGGGTAAATATCACCCACACGGTGACAGCGCCATCTATGATGCCATGGTGCGTATGGCCCAAGACTTTTCCATGCGTCTTCCCTTGGTCGATGGTCAGGGAAACTTTGGATCGATGGACGGGGATCCCCCGGCTGCCATGCGCTATACCGAGGCACGCATGGCTCGTTCCGCACACTCCCTGCTGGATGACATTGACAAGGAAACTGTCGATTTTCATCCTAACTATGACGAAAGCACATCAGAGCCTTCCGTTCTTCCTGCCCGCTTCCCCAATCTGTTGGTCAACGGAGCCGGGGGCATCGCGGTTGGTATGGCAACCAATATCCCCCCTCATAATCTTGGGGAAATCCTGGATGCCTGCATTGCTCTGATCGATACGCCCGACCTTCCGGACGATGCCATCCTGGATATCGTACCCGGCCCGGATTTTCCGACTGGCGGAAGTATTCTTGGTCGTTCGGGCATCCGTTCCGCCTACATGACCGGGCGTGGCTCGATCGTCATGCGGGCAAAATGCGCGATAGAAGAAACACGGAATGGTCGTGAAGCCATTGTTGTGACCGAGATCCCCTATCAGGTTAACAAAGCCTCGATGATCGAGAAAATGGCCGAGCTGGTCCGTGACAAGAAGATCGAGGGCATTTCGGATCTGCGTGATGAGTCCGACCACCAAGGGGTTCGCGTTGTCATCGAAGTCAAGCGTGATGCCGTTGCTGAAATTGTCCTGAACCAGCTGTACCGGTTTACTCCCCTTCAGACATCGTTCGGGGCCAACATGTTGGCCATCAACGGCGGCCGTCCTGAACTGATGGGTATTCGTGAGATTCTGACGGCCTTTGTCAGGTTCCGGGAAGAAGTTGTGCGTCGTCGTACAATGTTCGAGCTTGGAAAGGCGCGGGACAGGGCGCATGTGTTGGTTGGACTGGGAATAGCCGTTGCCAACCTTGACCCTGTGATCAAGCTGATTCGGGCGGCCTCTGACCCGCAGGTTGCCAAACAAGAGCTGATGTCACGCGACTGGGATGCTGCGGATGTTGCTCCCCTTATTGAACTGATCGCCGATCCTGAGCATGTTGTTGTGGATGGTCGGTACAGGCTTTCCGAAGTTCAGGCAAAATCCATTCTGGACCTTAGACTGCATCGCCTGACTGGGCTGGAGCGTGACAAGATCCACGGAGAGCTGCGGGAAATAGGCGGCCAGATTGAAGAGTATTTATCCATTCTGGGTAGCCGCGAGAGGCTGTACACTATCATCCGGGAGGAACTGGTAGATATTCGTGCGGCTTACGCTACGCCTCGTCGGACAGTTATAGAGGAATCTGAGTTTGAGCATGATATCGAAGACCTGATCCAGAAAGAGGACATGGTCGTCACTATCACCAATACAGGCTATATCAAGCGTGTACCGCTTTCGACCTACCGTGCACAGCGTCGTGGTGGGAAGGGGCGCTCCGGAATGGCAACCAAAGAAGAAGATTTTGTGACCAATCTGTTTGTTGCCAATACCCATACGCCGGTCCTGTTCTTCTCGACCTCGGGCATGGCGTACAAGATGAAAGTGTATCGTCTCCCCGAAGGTAGCCCACAAAGCAAGGGCAAGGCTCTGGTCAATCTTCTGCCCATACAGGAAGGAGAGCGTATTGCTACGGTTATGCCTCTTCCCGAAGATGAGAACCAATGGTCTGATCTGACAGTTATGTTTGCCACGTCAACCGGGAACGTACGCCGTAACAGCTTGTCTGACTTCACCAATGTCAAGTCCAACGGCAAGATAGCCATGAAGCTGGAAGAGGGCGGGGAACGCTTGGTTTCGGTTGTCCCGTGTACAGAACAGCAGGATATTCTTCTGTCCACCCGTCTTGGCAAATGCATTCGCTTCCATGTCGGTGATGTCCGCGTGTTCAGTGGCCGGACCTCGACAGGGGTGCGTGGTATACGCCTTGCCACACAAGACGAAGTCATGTCGATGACAGTCTTGCAGCATGTTGACTTTGAAACAGCTGAGCGTGATGCATACTTGAGAATGGCAGCCCAGATCCGGCGGTCATCCGGAGAAGGTGACGAGGAAGAGTATGTCGTATCCGAGGGTGATGACACGACCATGACTCCGGACAACTTCCAGAGACTGCAGGATGCCGAAGAGTTCATCTTGACCATTACCGAGAATGGGTTTGGAAAGAGAACGTCTGCATATGAATATCGCGTGACAGGCCGGGGCGGACAGGGATTTGCCAATATTGAAATGAAAGAGCGTAACGGGGCTGTCGTTGCCTCGTTCCCAATTGGTACTGATGATCAGATCATGCTTATTTCCGATGGGGGACAGCTGATCCGTATGCCTGTTCACGATGTGCGAATCGCGGGGCGTAAAACGCAAGGCGTTACGCTCTTCCGTACAGCCGCAGAAGAAAAAGTGGTTTCTGTTGCACGGCTGCCGGATGTCGGTGAAGGAAATGGTGATGGAGCACAGGATCAGGACAGTGATGGCATAGCGTCTCTTCCAGATGAGGGATGATCCCTGATGGAAAAGTGCAGAACCGGCGTTTATCCCGGAACATTCGATCCTGTCACTAATGGACACTTGGACATTATCAGCCGGGCTGCCAAGGTTCTGGACCGGTTGATTGTCGGCGTAGCCCAGAATGTTGGAAAAGGGCCCCTTTTTACGCTGGAACAACGCGTCGAGTTGACACGGGAAGCTGTGGACGCTCTAAACCTTGAAGGTACTATCATAGAGATCAGGCCTTTTAACGGTCTTCTCATGAATTTTGCTTTACAGCAGGGGGCGTCAGTTATTGTTCGTGGACTCCGGGCTGTTTCAGATTTTGAATATGAGTTCCAGATGGCGGGCATGAATGCCCGCTTGGATTCACGCGTTGAAACCATCTTTCTGATGGCTTCAGAGGGAAGCCAGTTTATCTCTTCTCGGTTTGTAAAAGAGATCAGCTTCTTGGAAGGAAAGATCGATAGTTTTGTGCCCGCTGTTGTACGCAAAGCCCTGAAAGAACGTTTTGCCGAGGGCGAGCGTCCATGGTAGCCCCGCTAGCTTGGAGGAACCCTGTGCTGATCCGCTCATTTATACTTTTTCTTGCTGGAGTAATGTTTCTTATGACTGTCAATACGGTAGAAGCCCGGGAAACGGCCACGGATCCGGAAAATACCCTGTATATGGATCTGGACTACGGTCGGGTTGTCATCAAGATGCGCCCTGATCTGGCACCAAATCATGTTACAAGAATCAAGGAATTGGTGCGGCAGGGTTACTACGACGGCACCCCCTTTCATCGGGTTATCGACGGTTTCATGGCTCAAGGTGGTGACCCCACGGGAACAGGAACAGGCGGTTCCGGGCAGAACATAAAGGCCGAATTCTCCAAGGAACCTCATGTAAGAGGAACCGTCTCCATGGCTCGTGCAGCAAGCCCGAATTCAGCTGACAGCCAGTTCTTCATTTGTTTTGATAGGTCTTCATTCTTGGACAAGAAGTACACGATCTGGGGGCAGGTTGTTGAGGGCATGGAGTATGTTGACCAAATCAAGAAGGGGGATCAAGCCCTGAACGGTAAGGTTGCCTACCCTGACCGCATTGTAACGATGAAGCTGGCTGCTGACGTTGATTGAAATCGACTTTCTACAAAAAATACCCGATTTCTCCATTTTAGGTGTTGACCACACAGAGGCATACGAATATGTTGCGGGCCTCGTCACTTGTGGCGATGAAAAAACAACACCTTAAGTGCCCGTAGCTCAGTCGGTAGAGCATTCGACTTTTAATCGAATGGCCGAAGGTTCGAATCCTTCCGGGCACACCAAAACAGAAAATCCAGCGCCATTTTTATAGGGTGCTGGATTTTTAGTTGCGAGAGATAACCCTATGAAAATCTAACGGCGCGGGTCCTCGTGAGAAATATCGTACCTGTGCAAGCAGCTATCGATGGTCTGGCTTGTAATTGTTCGCCAAAAGTCTTGTGCCTGCTGCTGCGTAAAGGGACCATATACTTCCAAGAAATGCCCCGATGCTATCGTTGCAAAGGTTGTGTCAGCATATTCCCCCCCGACGACGTAGTAGCTCTTATCATCTAGCTGGGAGTGATTTTCCTCCACGACATAGCGGACCATCGCATTGTCAACCGTACGCCCCGTTATATCGCGCCAGAAAGCATGAGCCTCAGCCTCAGTGTACGGCCCATATTTTTCCAAGCTCTTGCCTGCAGCGATTTTTGAGAATGCGCTATCGGAATACTCTCCCCCGATGACATAAAATCTTTTTTCGGACATAGCTTTCCGTCTTTTGCTAAAAGTGCAGATCCCGTGCCCTGTTATACGCTTCTGTTATAAGGAAGTGAACTCTTCGACAGGTGGCACGAGATGTTTGTTTCTGATATCACACACTTGGCCTTACTGCATTTGGAGTCTTTAATGTCAAAAACTGCTTCCCAAGGCCCAGTGAAGGATGATCTTACACCTATTGACAGGCTTCTTGCTATCATGCAACGCCTGAGGGATCCGGGGCAGGGCTGCCCTTGGGATCTGGAGCAAAACTGGGAGTCCCTGACACGCTATACTCTGGAAGAGGCCTATGAAGTTGTTGATGCGGTAGAGCGTAAAGACGCTGCATCTTTGCGGGATGAGCTTGGAGATCTTCTTCTACAGGTTGTATTCTACAGCCAAATTGCCGCAGAAAATAAAGTTTTCTGCTTCGATGATGTTGCAACAGGATGCGCTGACAAGATGTTGCGACGCCATCCTCATGTTTTTTCGTCGGATAGTCGGATTTCTTCAGCAGCTGAGCAGATGGGCGTATGGGAAGATATAAAAGCAAAGGAGCGCGCGCGCTTGCAGTCTGATAAGGTCGAAGAGAGTGCTTTGGACGGTATTTCTCGGGCACTTCCTGCTGTTACTAAGGCCCTTAAGCTGCAGGGTAGGGCTGCACGGGAGGGTTTTGACTGGACCGATATTCACGATGTGCTTGATAAGATTATGGAAGAAATTGGAGAGGTGAGGGATGAGCTTGATACATCTCCTATGATCCATAGTCGTTTGTCTGATGAAATAGGCGATTTACTCTTTTCTGTTATTAATTTGGCCCGTAAGGTCGATGTTGATCCAGAAACAGCCTTGCGTCAGGCTAATGCAAAATTTGACAGGCGATTCCGACATATGGAGGCTTTGCTTCGCAATGCAGGGAAAACGCCGGAAAATTCAGAGCTTGAGGTTATGGAAGCATTCTGGGCGCAGGTAAAAAGTCAGGAAAAGTAGACACCTTGCAATGATTAGATCTTTTTTCAGTGCAATGTTTCGTTTTGTCCGTCCACCTGTGTGGGCGGCCATCCTTGCTTTTCCTCTTGTATCAAGCTGTTATGTCCCAGATGACTTCCTTATGGAAATTCGCGTCGGAAAGAACGGTGATTACGGAATAATCTATCGAGGTCTTCTTATATGGGCGCCTCTATTCAAGGAGATGAAAGAGGCCAAGTTGAAACCAGAAGATATAGCAGCCAAAGAGCTTGCCATTAAAGAAGATCTAGGCCGTGATACCGGGTTCTCGGAAATAACCTCTGTGGGACTGGGGCGGTTCAGAGTCGTCTATGAAAAGACAGGACGCCTGAGCGGCACGTCCCAAATTAGCTTCCCGAGAAGAGGCGCCGACATTGTTCGTCTTGAAGTTCGTACCAGTGGCATTTTGTATGTTGCATCGGCTCCAACAGCAAAGCCAGGGGCAAAAGAACAGCTGGAAGCTTTAGGCTTAAGGCCAAGCGGGAAGATTCGTGTTATCACAAATTCTGCCGTTATTAAACATAATGCCCAGCACATATCGCATGGCTTTGATGATGGGAGCTTTCGTGACTGGAGCGTATATGACTGGAGTGTAAACGGACCCAACCAACCCGCACCATCAATGCAAATTCAGTTCATGGCACCAACCAAAAAGCCGTGAAGAGCGGCATGGCTTTGTCGCATAATGTTTCATATGCTAATAATGTATTCATAATTTTCATTATGCGACAATTTGGCCCGCACAAAATCCATATCTTTTCCTCTCTTCTGTATAGAAAATTACAATGCCTGCAACCAAAAAACTGTCATCCGCATCCTCAGAATTCTTGCTGGAGTTTCTTGTTAAGCGTCTTGGGCGGCATGGCGACGGTGTTGCGCTCTATAATGGCAAGAACATCTTTATTGACGGTGCATTACCAGGCGAAAGAGTGCTAGCTCAAGTCGAAGGTGAGCGAGGATATGTTCACCGTATCCTGAGCCCTTCTCCAGAGCGCATTCAACCTCCCTGCCCTGTTGCGTCTTCGTGTGGTGGATGCTCCTTGCAACATGCCTCGGTAACTGCCGAACTAACTTGGAAACGGGATCTGGTTGCTGAAGCTCTGGCCAAATCCGGTATAGCCACAAGCGTGGTAGAGCCTGTTGTATCTATTCCATACGGAACACGGCGTAGAGCAACGTTCTCTTGGAAGAAATCAAAATCGCAATTTGTGATGGGGTATAATGCTCGCAGAACCCACTACATTGTTACAACACACGAATGCATGCTGTTGACTAAGGCAATATCTGATGCCCTAGCCGTATTACATGAATCCATAAAAGATTTGGTCCCGCTTGGTAAAGGATCTATTTCTATCTGTGATAGCGATTCCGGCATTGATGTTGTGCTCGACTGGATTGGAATGCCTGACCTTCAAGCCTTGGAGGTTCTTGCCGCCTTGGTCCATGAACATGACTGGGCGCGTTTGTCTCTTAGGATTGGAACCGTTATCGAACCGATAGCGGTACAACGTGAGCCCATCATCTATATGGGTGAAAACCCTGTTCGCTTGCCGCCGGGGGCATTCCTGCAGCCAAGCCGTGAGGGGCAAAAATTATTGGTTGATCTGGTGCTGAAAGAGTTAAATGCGTTAAGCGGCCCCGTATTGGATCTTTTTTGTGGCTTGGGAACATTTGCGCTTCCCCTTGCAGCCAACCTTTACCATCCTGTTACGGCTATCGACTCGGATCAGAAATCCGTGGAATGCTTGGCGGCAACAGGTATGGTTAAAGCTCTTGCCAGAGACTTGTTCCGTAATCCCCTTCTGCCAAACGAACTGGAAGGCTATGAGGCTGTTGTTCTCGATCCCCCTCGCGCCGGAGGGGCCGCACAGGTTCTACAGATAACGCAATGTGCTCCAAAGAAAGGGCCAAAAAAGATTGTTATGGTATCCTGCAACCCCTTCACATGTGCCAGAGATGCGCGCACACTGACTAATGCTGGATTTGTCATTGAGAAAATAATCCCCGTTAATCAGTTCCATCGCAGCATGCACGTTGAATTAGTGGCGGTATTCTCGCGGGTCTGAACGGACACGAGATGCACTGCCTGCTTGTTCAGTAAAAATAAGGACCTTACTGTGGAGGGGGAAAGCTAGCCAGATTGGGCAGCATGATGTGTGACAGGGGCAATGGGAGATGATCCATCTGGCCACAGCAGTAGTTGCTGTCCGTGACCCACAAGATGCGGCGTCCCTTGAGAGACATCTCATGGCTGACAGCTACGACTGCCAGCACGTGGTGGCCCCAGCCGATCTTATCGGGGTTCTGAAGAAATTCCAGCCTGACGTTCTGGTTCTTGATTCCGCATTTTGCGGCGGAAATCCGGAACAAATTGTCCGAACTGTGCGGGCAGACCCTTCTTTTGTCCATCTTTCCATTTTTTATCTGACATCAGCTCCCGTCGCAGAGCAGATCGATGTACTCCTGAAGTCAGGCATAGACGACGCTGTTCATTGGCCAACAAGCCCTGAACTCATTCAGTCGCATATTCGGCCCATGATACGCGTCTCGACCATGCGAGCTGAGTTGCTGCATCGGATACACGTTCTGGAGCATATCGGCAAACGTGCCGTCAATGCCTCGCTGTTTGCGCCAGAGGATATTTCTGTGTCTGCGCCCTCCATCCTTCTGACCGGGGCGGATGATACGCGTGAGAAAATCTTGTCAGCCTTTCCAGATGCGGAAATTCTTGTTGCCAAAGACCTTGCAACAGCCACTCGTATTCTTGAGGATCGCTTCCTTGATGCAATGGTGATGGCGCCATCAGACACAGTGCAGCCTTGGCTTGATCTATGTCTTCAAATGCGAAGAAATGTACGATTGTTCAATCTGCCTGTTCTTTTCATAAACCGCACACCCCATCCTGTAGATCCGCAAACACCTCTTTCCATGGGTGCCAGCAGGGTTATTGATGGTGTCCCTATTATCCAGGACTTACGATTCTCGCTGCACGTCTTAATTCGTCGGCAAAGAATGCGATGGGCATTACGGCGCAGTCTGGGAGAAACTCTGACGACAGGCAGTGATGCCGACAGCAACATGCCGGAAGTATACAGCCGTAGCTTCTTGATGCAGTCATTGGAATCGAGAATCAAAGAAGCTGCAGCATCCAGTCTGCGCAATCGCAGTCATCGTTTTTCCCTTGTTACTTTTGCTTTTGCCGGTTTGGATGCCATGCGGCATGATTTTGGTGAGAAAGCCGAGCATGATTTGCTGAGGCAAATTGGGCAGTGGCTTACTCTTCTTGTCAGAGCCGAAGATATGGTTGCCCGTCTAACGCCCGTTAATTTTGCTGTCATATTGGCTGACACGCCGTTGGATGAAGCCGATGTCGTCATGCAACGTATAGCAGGCGTTATCGGCAACACGGAATTTGCCGTTGAGGACGTGTTCCGCCCTGTCTCGGTATCCCCTTTTGTTGGTGCCTCTGAAGTCCAGAGCGGTGATACTGTGCAATCATTAATGGAACGCGCACGCCCTGTCTTTGACGAAAGGTCTATAATCTGATTCGGTGCTGTGGGGACCTCCATATGATTGTCGAGATTATTTTTGATACGGTATGTCCATGGTGTTACATAGGAAGCCGTCGTCTCTCGAAAGCATTGTCCAACCGTACAGCAACCGACGTCAGGGTGCGGTGGCGTCCCTTTATTCTCAATCCAGAGATCGCAAAGACAGGCATGCTGCGTTCTGCTTACCTGGAACGCAAGTTTGGGAGCCTGGCCCGCGCAAACAGGATCTTGGCTGGGCAGGTTGAGGCCGGCGCAAGAGAAGGTATCCATTTCAATTTCGCTTCTATTGAAACAGCACCCAACTCCACAGCATCTCATCAACTTATGCTGCTGGCAGGATCACACGGAGTTGCCAGTGATTTTCTTGAAGTGATTTTTTCGGCTTATTTCGAAAAAGGCCTTGATATAGGAAATAATGACACTCTTTATGAGCTTGCTACACAGTTCGGTTTGGCATCCGATGATGTGCTGCACAGCTTGCAGGATGAGACCTCACTTGCCACTGTCATGGCAGAAAATGCCGCGACACATCGCATGAATATTACCGGAGTTCCCTGTTTCATATTCAATCATGATTACGCCATCGCCGGAGCGCAGGAGTCAGAAATTCTGGCCCGCATGCTTGACATTGCATCAGAGGGATCCGTTGCTGAGCCCATGACCATGCCAGCCCAGAAAGAGACAGAGACAGATCCCAACCATTTTCTTGTCAGTCGGCCATCATAAAAAAGATCTCGGCAACAGCACGGACGATACGCGTGACAAGAGACGAAAGAAAGTTCAGATCTACGCCAATCTTCTGACCAATCAAGGGAAGAATGATCAGGAGTCCAATCAGGACTCCAAAGCCAATCCGTTCCATTCTCATGAATCGTATTGCCAGGGCTTCGGGCAGAATACCGACAACAACCCTGCCCCCATCAAGGGGCAGGAGGGGAAGCATGTTGAAAACAGCCAGTACAATATTGAAGTAGAAAGAGTTCCAGAGCATCGAAGACCACCACCCTGAACCATCAATAAACCACAGCAACATAAACGATACAAAAGCCAAGACAACATTCATGGCAGGTCCGGCAAGAGCCACCAAGGCCATACCTTGTCGTGGACGGGAAAAATTACCGGCATTAACAGGCACAGGACGCGCCCAGCCGAACAGGAATGGAGATGAGAAAGCAAGCAAAAGCCCGGGCAGAATAACTGTTCCAACAGGATCAATGTGCTTGACGGGATTCAGGGTCAACCGCCCTGCCAAACGGGCTGTGCGGTCACCAAGGGCATCAGCCATCAAACCATGGGCAAGTTCATGAAGAACAACAGCGGACAGAACGGGAATAACCCACACAGATGCCGCGTGGAGGATATTGGCAATCAAGGAAAACATATACTCTTTTATATTTCAGTGACAGCAGGCGTAACGCTGGACATAACCGGAGCAGCAAGTGCCGCCTGCCAACGCAACAAGCTCTCGGGACGTAGCAAAGAGCTTCCCTTAACTACGGCACGCATCTCTTCCATATCGCCGTTGCAGTGAAGAATGGTATCACATCCCGCATTCAAAGAGCGATAGGCCCGGCTCTCATAAGAACCACTCAAGGCATTCATGGAAATGTCATCCGACAGAAGGACGCCTTTAAACCCAATGACCTCCCTTATGGTCGCAAAAGATTTCCCGGAGAGAGACGCCGGGTTCTCGGGGTCAATGGCAGTATAAACAATATGCGCCACCATCCCGACCGGAGCATTTGCCACAGCTTGGAAAGGAACAAAATCAAAGGACTCAAGGGTTTTGAGATCCGAATCAACAACCGGGAGATCAAAATGGGAATCAACCCGGGCACGACCGTGACCGGGAAGATGTTTTACAACGGGCACAACCCCGTTTCTGATAAAAGCGCCGACAGCAACCGAAGCAAGACGGGATACAACATCACATTCCGTGCTAAAGGCACGCAAACCAATGACACCTGATGCATCAGGCTGGGGTATATCCAGAACAGGAGCGCAATTTACGTTGATGCCAACATCAACAAGATCGCGTGACATGCGTGCAATTGTGTCCTGCAACATCCTTTCTGCCCCGGCAGGATCAGATTTCCATGCATCACCAAATGTCCGCATTGCCGGATAAGCCGGCCAGTGCGGCGGCCCCATACGCTGCACTCTCCCTCCCTCCTGATCAATCAAGATGGGAGCATCAGGACGACCAACACAGCGGCGAAGAGCATCTGTCAGTGCGCGTACTTGGTCTGGATCCCCAATATTGCGGGCAAACAGAATAAAGCCGACAGGATTGACAGAGGCAAAGAACTCCTCCTCCTCAGGGGTTAGAATTAACCCTGAACATCCGAATATAACGGCACGACATGTTTCTGAAACGCTCATAGCACTTACCTTCCTACAAAAAGACAACCCACCTTGTGCTTTGACAACTCTGCACACAGCCGGCGCGCATCAGCTTCGCTCGATAGCCCCGTTGCACGCAAACGGTAATAAATACCCTTCTGCCCCAGATCAGCTCGCTCTATGGACATGGACAACGAGGCCAGCTGTTGGGGATGCTTCGCTTTCAAATTTTCCCACGTTTTACGAACAGATGCTTCATCCCGTAACGCGGCAAGCTGCACAGCGTAAGATCCCCCGGTTACCCCCGGGCGGACAGGTGCTGATTTATCCATAAGCTCACGATCGTTTGACGGGGCAACGAGCTTCTTCTCTACAGGAGCCTTCTCACCCATAACAGGCGCGCTCACAGTGGCCGGGGGTGTTTCCACGACAGGCGCTTGCTGTACGGGCGGAACCGGCGTGGGCACATCAGCAACAATTTTTCCTGCCGGAACATCGGGAAGCGGTATCAACTGCTTTGTATTTGCTGCATTCGACTTAATCGCTGACGGAGGTGAGATATCAGGTGTTGTTGCAGGAACAGACGAGCTGTTATTGGCACCGCCAAGAATTGAAGGCATGCGCTCCACCTGTGACGGAGACACAGGCTCAACAGGTTCTGGCAATAGCCTCTCCACACCAGACGAGCGTACCGTACCAGAAGAAAGGCGATCGTAGACAAGCTTGTCCTGGTTTGGAACCTGCAAGCCCCCTGGGTCGGCAGGACGCACCTTATAGGGATTTGTTTCCGCCAAGATGGTCGGCGCCGTTATCCGGCCATCGGTTCCGGATGTATTGCTACGCGCCATATACACTCCGGCAGATCCGACAATCGCAATACCGATAAGAAAAGCCGCCAACAGCAGTCCACGGCCACGCCTTGAATCATCGGTATCCTTTGTAACACCTGTACCAGCAATACGATCCGGCACAACAGAGAAGTAGTCATGCGGCTCACCACGCTGACCAGCAACACGCCCTGCTGCCAGCTTGGCTGCTGCGGCAACGCGTGCAGCATCAACCGGAGGCGCAAGATCAAAATCCTCTGCCGATGAGCCATGACCAGAAGATGGCGTACTATCTCGCTCGAATGTACGGGCGAACATCTCATCAAGAGCGATATCATCTCCTGAAGGATGGCCTCCCCCTCCTGCGGCACGGTGCGGACCAACATTGCGGTCTCCGCCTCTGGGGCCATAGCCTCTGGGATCGGCCATAGCTACATCTCCTCTGCCGGTTCAACACCAATAACAGCCAAACCAGACGCTAACACTGTCATTACACCTTGCACAAGGGCAAGGCGTGCCACAGACAGAGGCTGATTATCCGGATCAAGAAATCTGAGATGTGTGTGTTCACGTCCTTTATTCCACAAGGCGTGAAAGCCTGCGGCGACATCGCCCAGGAAATAGGTAATACGATGCGGCTCTCCGGCCTCGGCCGCACTTTCCACCACGCGAGGCCAACCGCCGATCAAGCGAATAACAGCCATTTCATCAGGATCGGAAAGCTGTGAAAGGTCTGCCTCAGCCAGGGCAGTAGCAGACACGTCAACACCGGAAAAGACCGTTGCAAAGTGGCGCCTGACAGAGCTTGCCCGTGCATGCGCATATTGCACATAGAAAACCGGATTGTCGCGTGATTGTTCCGTCACTTTGGCATAGTCAAAATCCAGCGGCACATCGTTTTTGCGTGACAGCATGATAAAGCGCACAACATCTTTTCCAACACGCTCTATCAGATCGCGCAGGGTTACAAAAGTCCCTGCCCGCTTTGACATTTTGACAGGTTCCCCTTTGTCCATCAGCTTGACCAACTGACAAATCTTGACGTCAAGGGATGCTTTCCCGTCCGACATGGCGTGCACAGCGGCCTGCATTCTCTTGACATACCCGCCGTGATCCGCCCCGAAAACGTCAATCATTTTCAGGAAACCGCGCTGATACTTGTCATAGTGATAGGCAATGTCACCAGCGAAATACGTCCATGATCCATCGCTCTTTTTCAGCGGCCTGTCGACATCATCGCCATAGGTTGTCGAACGGAAGAGTGTCTGCGGGCGGGGTTCCCAGTCATCAGGAGTTTTCCCTTTCGGGGGTTCCAAAACGCCAACGTAAACAAGATCGCGAGCTGCCAAGTCCTTCTCCGCAGCCTCGACACGCCGGGCTTCGACAATGGTCTTCTCGGAAGAAAAGACATCGGGATGAACACCAAGCGCCGCCAAATCACCGCGGATCATCTGCATCATGGATTCGATGCCAAAATCCCGCAGGATAGGCCGCCACTCTGTCTCGGGAACATCGACCCACCGTGTTCCGTCCCGCTCCTTGAGAGCCTGCGCCGTTTCTATCAGATACCCACCACCATACTGTATTTCCTTGGTAGCAAGACGCTGGTCAAACTCCGCCTGATCAACGGCACCGCAAGCAACCAGGTAGCGCCAGTACAACGCAGTCGCCAGAACATCAATCTGGGCACCGGCGTCATTGACATAATATTCCTTGGCAACATTGTAGCCAGCCTTCTTCAACAGATTGGCCAAGGCATCACCAACGCAAGCGCCACGGGCATGTCCGACATGCATGGGACCTGTGGGATTGGCCGAAACATATTCAACGTTAACAGCATGACCACCGCCAATCCGGGAGTCTCCAAAAGCAGTCCCTTCTCGCAGGGCACACCGCAAAACATCGTGCCACAGCGCTGGTTCAATACGGATATTGATGAAGCCGGGACCAGCAATCGATACATGCCCGACAGCTTCTACAGCAGAAAGCCTGTCGGCAATGACAGCAGCCAAATCCAGAGGCTTCATACCGGCCGCTTTAGCCAAAACCATTGCCGCATTGGTGGACACATCACCATGCGATGGATCACGTGGAGGTTCGGCTGTGACAGCATTAAACGACACACCACCAGGAAGCGTACCCTCTGCAGTCAACTTATCAAGAACAGAGACGATACGGTCCCTGAAAACACTGAACACATTCATGGTTTCACCGTAGGATCAAGAAGGCGGCTATGCTCGTCCAGAGCAAATCGGTCAGTCATTCCGGCAATATAGTCAGCAACGCGCCGCGCCGTACGGGGGGTGCTGGCTCCATCACAGCCATGCTGCCAGTCCGGGGGCAGAAGCCCCGGTTCATGTACAAGAACATCGAATAAATCGTGCACCACCTGACGCGCTTTTGACGTCATGCGGTTGACACGAAAATGACGATACATATTAGGAAAAAGAAACCCTTTCAGGGCGCTGTCATGGGCCTGCATCTCTGCAGAAAATGAAATCAGGGAAGCCTTGGCCAAGCGGATATCCTGAACCGCTTTCGGCTTTGCTTCAGCCAAGCGTTGGCGGCTTTCTTGCAAAAGATCCAGAACCATGGAAGTTATCAACCGTCGGCCGGACTCATAAATCAGACGCACAGGCTCCAGATCCGGATACTGGTTTGATGTTGCTGCCAGAATGGGGCCAATCAAAGGTACATCCTGCAAGTCCTGCGGCGTAAAGAGACCGGCCCGCAGTCCATCATCAATATCATGGGCGTTATAGGCAATGTCGTCTGACAAGGCCGCAACCTGAGCCTCGGGGCCGGCAAAAGAATCAAGCTCGAGATCGTGAAGGGCAGCATACTCAAGAATTGCAGCAGGCAACTCCCGCCCCTCACCTCTCCGTTCCGCTTTTGATCCAACAAGAGGACCGTTATGCTTGACGAGCCCTTCCAAAGTCTCCCAGGTCAGATTCAACCCGTCCCAGCGGGGGTAACGCCGCTCCAGCTTTGTCAGGATTCTGAGGGACTGGGCATTGTGATCAAAACCATCCCAAGGCTCCATACAGGCTTTCAGGGCATCCTCACCGGCATGGCCGAATGGCGTATGCCCAAGATCATGGGCTAAAGCCAGAGCCTCTGCCAAATCTTCGTTCAAGCACAACGATCGGGCGATTGATCTGGCGATTTGGGCAACCTCAAGGCTATGCGTCAGGCGGGTCCGGTAGTTTTCCCCCTCATGATAGACAAAGACTTGAGTTTTATACTGCAGACGGCGAAAAGCCCCACAGTGAATAATCCGGTCGCGGTCGCGCTGAAAGGCGTCGCGCTCAACCGCCTGCTCGCCTTCATCGTACAGGCGACCGCGGGAACGCAACGGGTCCGAGGCATAAGGTGCAAGATCAACTGGTTGGAACAAAGTCATGGGGCGAACAGTAACGCGCCGCAAAAGGCAAGGCAACCGGGAACACCCCTTGCGAAGCATATATTCTTCAGCATACATTAAAATGATCCGATGAAGCATGTAAGCAAGGACGGTACATCATGAGTTCGCGTGCGCTGGACCCAGCCGATCTTTCGCTGTCACAGGCCGCTGTGGCGCGTGTTCGTGCGCTTGTCGAAGCAGAAGGCAAACCCGGGCTGATGCTTCGCGTGTCCGTCTCCGGCGGTGGATGTTCCGGATTCCAGTACGGCTTTGATCTGGATGCCGAAACAAGCAGTGATGACCTGGTTCTGGACCAAGATGGTGTCGTGCTGGTTGTTGACGAGGCGTCGCTTGATATCCTCAAGGGGTCCCGTATTGATTTCACCGAAACACTGATGGCCTCGGCCTTTGTGGTGAACAACCCCAACGCAAGCTCTACCTGCGGCTGCGGCACCTCCTTTTCCCTCTGATAGCCGGGAAAGACCGTGCTATACCCGGGCGCTCTGCGGGACAGCCCGGATACTTCAAGGAATAAGGACGTTACCTGTGAAAATTGCCACCTGGAATGTCAATTCTGTCAGGGCTCGCCTTGATAACATCACGGCTTGGCTGACAGAGCGGGCGCCTGACGTTGTTTTTCTGCAGGAAATCAAATGCCAGACGGATGACTTTCCGGGGCATGCATTTACCGAGCTTGGCTACACGTCCCTTGTGTGGGGACAGAAAGCCTATAATGGTGTTGCCATTCTCTCCCGCCTGCCCGTCTCCCATGTTTGCAGCGGCCTGCCCGGGGATGATACAGACCAGCAGGCACGCTACATTGAGGCTGACATAAACGGGAAAGTCCGCGTTGCCAGCCTGTATCTCCCCAATGGAAACCCTGCCCCCGGAGACAAATACGCGTACAAACTGCAGTGGATGGATCACCTGTATAAACGGGCCGAGTCCCTGCTTGGGCTTGGCTGTCCGGTTGTGCTGGGCGGGGACTATAACATCTGCCCTACAGATGATGATGTCTATGCACCTGAAAAATGGGCAGAGGACGCGCTGTGCCGACCAGAAAGCCGGGCACGCTTCAGAAGCTTGCTTCACCTTGGCTACAGGGATGCGTTCAGGGTGGTAAACCGTGAACCCCATCGCTACACATTCTGGGATTATCAGGCCGGTGCATGGCCCAAGGACCATGGCCTGCGTATTGACCACTTTCTGCTGTCTCCACAGGCAACGGATGCCTTGCTTTCCGTTGAAATTGACCGCGCCCCCAGGGGCTGCGAAAAGGCATCAGACCACACGCCTGTCATGTGCGCGTTCGGATTCGGCAATCACGAGTTATAATTGTACACATCTTGCCTTCTGCCATGACCTGACTGTGCAGATATGCTATCATCCACGGTATAGACCTCTGTATGGAGAGGAATGCCGTGAATCAATCACGCTGGACACGACTGATCCGGTTTGCCGAGCCCGGCGTTCCCATAGATCGGGGCGAGCTTGCAGATGCTGTCTCCTCTCTCTGTACGGAAGGGGATGATGCCCTCAGCCCATCGGAAATTGCGATGGCCTATGAAATCTTGGGGCGCCTCTACCCCAGGATAGAATTGGCTGTTCGCCGTCGCTTGGCTGGAACCATTGCCGGGCGGGCCGATGTTCCCGGAAATCTGGCAACACTCATGGCCAGCGATGCAATCGAAATTGCGCACCCCGTGCTTTTGTCCAGCCCTGTTCTGGACGATGAGGGTCTTGAAAACATCATCACCAACCAAAGCAACGCCCATCGCCTGGCCATATGCCAGCGCCCCGAAGTGTCGGTCCGGATCAGCGATGTTCTGCTGACGTTTGACGACGATACAATCTGCTTGGCCCTGGTTCGAAATCCCGGGGCTCGTTTTTCCGAAAACGGGGCATTGAAGCTTCTGGAGCGGGCAGAGCACTTGGCCGCGCTGCGTCTGCCGCTTGTATCCCGACATATCCTGCCTGCCCGCTTGATCGCAGTCATGGTGCACTGGGCTGATGATGCCGTACGGTCTGCCTTGGCAGAAACCTATGGCGACGAACTTCCCCCGGATGTCAAAGATGCCCTGAAGCAAGCCGTGCGGGACGTACGCAAGGAGACAGAAGCATCAGAGACACATACCATCGAGGCATTCCTGTCAAGCGGCGTTGAGGCAATGGTCAGCGCTGTCCGTAATGGCAGGATGCCGCAGGCTGAAGCCGAGGTCGCACGCCTATCACGCCTGCCTGCCTTTGCCGTTTCGCGGGTCCTGTACGGAGCTGATGGGGAGGGACTGGCTGTCCTGTGTCGCTCCCACGGTGTTTCCATGCCCCTTTTCAAGGAACTGTATTCGCGCCTCAATGGAATCGTTCCTTTCGGACATTGCCAACCCTCCAGGCTTTTCTCGTCGGCCCTGGATTTCTTTTCTCGCCTGTCTGCCAAGGAGGCTGATGCCATTCTTGACCGGTGGCGTCGCAATCCCGAGCATGTTCGCACATCCCAGCCCGGTCCGTGCCGGCAGCAAGGATTACCACCGGCCTCGTAGGACGCGCCATGTCATCCCCAGAGCCCGGTTATCCGGACGGTGCAGGTCTGGATCGATCAGATTGCCACCATTTCTCTCCAGTATCGAGAACGTGCGCTCGGCGATCATGGCCTCCAGAAAAACCGCCAACACATCGCGTTGCGGACGCGGGGCATTATGCCGGGCTGCACCAAGTATGGCACGCCCCATCCGGCACAAATCCAAGCTCCATGGGGCAAGCTTTGCCACAGCATCGGGATCACTAAGCTGTCCCGGATCAAGCCTCAAGGCATCCAGAACACAGGACGGAACGGGGCAATGCCCCGCAGCAAGAGAAGCCGGAACCCGAAGCATGGTTCGGGCAACAACAGCGGCCTGCCCAACCTGACGAGCCGCACTGACAACAACCTCGTCATGAACGCCACCAATCCTGCATACGGCTTCTGCCAAAGCACCACCATAGCCGTCACAATACTGTTCCAGGGCGTGTTCCGTTTCGAAAGGAAGGCTCTCTACTTCTGCAGATCGGGCATCCACAATATGGCATAACAAAGAAACGGGAACATTATACGTATGGACCAAGGGTGCTAGGTCTTGCACAACAGGAGACTTGGCAACAACACCGGCCTCCAGATTCCCCAATGTGTCACGCCACCATTGAAAGCGAATCTGCCCAAGAATCTGTTCCGTAACAGCATCCCGTATACGTCCCAGCTCGGCATTAAAGGCATACAAAGCCCAAAAGGCCGGACGGACCCTGTCCGGTACAAACAGGGTTGTCAGGAAACGGACAGGATCATGACGCTTCACATCCTTGGCCACCTGGGAAAACGGCTGATGAATATCCATGTGGGGATGACATCCATAAAGAAGAGCTGATATGTCGCCAGCCGCCGGGTATATAAAAGGAAAGACTGCAAAAAGGAACATTTCCCTGTGACACGGATGGTGACATATGCTGCAAAAACACCATCGGACGAGAATTTTCCGGTCGCCCGCTTTCTTGACTCCTCCTTACGTCGGCGTGTGCTGACCTTTTATCATTATGTACGGAAAGCTGACGATATCGCTGATAACCCTGTCCTGTCGACAAAAGACAAGATCGCCAAGCTTATGGCCTTGGAGGACAACCTGCCAAGGGAAGTCAAAGCTCCGCAGGACCAGGCTCATGCCCGGACGATGATGAAGGCTTTTCTACAGGATGCAAGGGGAACCCATATTGAAACCTTCGATAACCTGATCCGGTACTGCACATATTCAGCGGTTCCTGTTGGTCATTTCCTGCTGGATATACACGAAGAATCGTACCACGACAGACGCCCGGCTGACGCCCTGTGCTGTGCACACCAAATCTTGAATCATGTGCAGGATATACGCCATGACATTCTTGTCCTGCAACGTGTCTACATGCCCGCAACATGGTTGCGTGAGGCTGGACTGAATCCGGCCGATCTTTCCGGTTCGCTTGAGTCTTCGCGCATGCAAAGTGTTCTGGAACGTTGCCTGCAACAGGTGGAAAGCCTGCTCGAGATTGCATCTTTTCTTCCCGCATCAATCCGAAACAGACGTCTGCGGTACCAAGCTTCTGTAGCCTTGGGCATGGCAGAAATCCTGCTCCGCAGGTTGCAAAAGGTATCTCCGCGCCTGAAAATGAACCAAGGAAAGCTTAGCCTGTTTACCGTGCTGTCTGCATGCCTGCTGGCTTTTTTTCCCAACAGATCAGCCCGCAAAGTTCTGCAAGAAAGGTTGTTACAAACTGGCAGCAGCTTCCGGTTTGTCATCAGGCTTCTTCCGTCCCGGAAACGGGATCTTATGACAATATTTTATCTGTTCTGCAGGGCTGTTGATGACTGCGCTGACAGCGATCAGCCACGGGCATACAGACAAGCAGAGCTTGATGACTGGGGGCACTTTCTGTGTAATCCTGGCAATTTCCCATGCCCTGATCCTGTTCTTGCCATTCCACTTGCAGAATCATTGCTCCGTGGCGATCTACCCCGACATGAACTGCAAGCTGTCTTGGCAGGATGCTGCATGGACCTTGATCCAGCGTTCTATCCTCCTCCGGATCAGGCCAGCTTGGACCACTATTGCCAGTGTGTTGCCGGTGCTGTCGGACGGGTTATTCTTTTCATCCTTGGCATGGGCAATACCCCTCTGGTTCAAAACTTTGCAGATCAGGCCGGACGGGCCTTGCAATATACAAATATCCTGCGGGATCTGGATGAAGACACCAGCCGGGGGCGTTTTTATCTTCCCTCCAGTCTTCTGGATGCAGCACGTGAACAGCCGGACCCGGTTGCTTTCTCCAGGCAAGCTTTTGCTCACGCTACAGAACAGCAGTTTGACCGTGCCAGAGGAGCCCTTGAGAAACTGCCCTGGACCACTCGTATACGTATGTGGCCTGCCCTTCTGATGTTGGCAACATATTGGGGCTTGTTCTGTCATATAACAGGGCGAGTACATCCTTCCCGTTTTGCCCGGATCAAGGGAATTCTGGCCGGGTGCTTCCGATGAAAGAATGGCCGACAGTCCATATTATAGGGGGAGGACTGGCCGGCCTGTCTGCGGCACTGGAAGTATGCAGAAACAACGCACGACCCATTGTATACGAGGCCACCTCACAACTTGGTGGGCGCTGCCGGTCTTTTAACGATCCTGCCCTGGGACAGGATATTGACTGTGGGACTCACCTTGTTCTATCCGCAAATCAAACCGTGCGAACACTGATCACACAGTGTAACGCCCAAGACCAATGGATCCAGTATCCTGCCCGCTTTGATTTCTTTGACCTCGCTTCCAACAAAGCATGGTGCCTTCAACCCACTCGCGGGCGGATTCCCTGGTGGTTATGTCATCCGGGACGCCGCGTTGCCGGGGCTTCTTTTCTCGAGCATATAAGGCTTTTGCACCTGCTGAACCGCAGTCTGAATCCGGAGCAGATGGAACACCACATTGGGCACCCTATCTACACGCATCTTGTGCAGCCTCTGGCGCTTGCTGTCACCAATACGCCGGTTCCTGTTGTATCCTGGAACCCCCTCAGGGATGTTCTCCGCAAAACATTTTTCCGTGGTGCGCAGGCCATGGAGCCACTGGTGCCCCGAACAGGTTACACCCGTGACCTGATCCTTCCCCTGATACATACGATTGAAGCGCAAGGTGGCCGGTTCTGCCTTGAAAGCCCGGTTCAGCAGGTATTTCTGTCTGGTTCCATAATGACAGGCTTTCGGACCAGGAATGGCACGCTGACAATTCAAGAATCTGACAAAATCATTCTCGCCGTACCGGCCTGCGCAGCACACAGGTTACTGCCAAACATTCCGGAACTTCCCATGAGCCCGATCATCACAGCCCATTTCCGTATCCCCGAGCATCGGGATCATCAGTTGGTCGGCGTTATCGGTGGGCTGTGCGATTGGATACAGACCAAGGGTTCCCTTGTCAGCGCCAATATTGGCGCATCCCGGATGCTGCTCTCGATCAGTGCGGAGCGTCTTTTATCCCTGCTGTGGGAAGAGGTTAAAGATGTTCTGAGCCTGGCAGGCCATATCCCCCCTGCCCGCCTGATCAAGGAACGCGCTGCAACCCTTATGCTGACACAGGAAACGGACCTCCTGCGTCCGCCAACACAAACCTGTTGGAATAACGTGTGGCTTGCCGGAGACTGGACGGCAACCGGACTCCCCTGTACCTTGGAAGGTGCGGCGGTGTCAGGTATAGCAGCGGCACAAGCAGCGCTGTCGCGTTAGTATATGCCACATCAGGCACATTCCCTTCTTGCTGGGGGCTTTTCTTTTTTTCATGGCCTTCTTATGTTCTGCGCAGGGAAAGTTTGCCCTGCACCGGATACAGTCCGCACCATCATGTTCGAGAGGACCGTTATGACCTTTGAACTTCCGCCCCTGCCCTATGACAAGACCGCGCTGGAGCCACACATGTCGGTCCAGACGTTTGACTTTCACTATGGCAAGCACCACAACGCCTATGTTGTAAACCTGAATAATCTCCTGAAAGACTCACCACTGTCAGGTAAAGCTCTGGAGGAGATTGTCCTGGAATCCTGGAAGACGGGTAATACGCCTGTTTTCAACAATGCCGCCCAGGTCTGGAATCACACATTCTTCTGGCATTGTATGAAGCCCAACGGGGGCGGTGCACCTGTTGGCATCATTGCAGAGAAGATTACCGCCACATTCGGATCTTACGAAAAGTTCCGTGAAGACTTCAAGGCGGCCGCTGTCGGACAGTTTGGTTCGGGCTGGGCTTGGCTGGTTCTGGACAATGGCACCCTGAAGATCGTCAAGACACCAAATGCAGAAACACCGATGGTGCACGGCCAGAATGCACTGCTGACGGTGGATGTCTGGGAGCATGCCTACTACCTCGACTTCCAGAACCGTCGCCCTGATTTTGTTGACACCTTCCTGAACCACTTGGTCAACTGGGAATTTGTCAACGCCAACCTTGCTCGTTCGTGCTGAGAAACACTGCGCAGTGAACCTGCAGATTCATGAAACAGGCGCCGCCTTACCCAAAAGGTGGCGCTTTTTCATTGTCCGGGATATCCAGAACCATACCATCCCACGCCGGCTCCACACCCGCTGGCAATGAGTTCTTAAGAACATCATAGTCCAGTCTGTTGCCCATATGCGTAAACACAGCGCGCCGGGGACGGACGCGTTCAATCCAGCTTAGGGCAAGATCAACATGGGCATGCGTTGGATGCGCCTGATCTGAGAAAACACCGACAATCCAGGTATCAACACCCTCAAGGATAGAAAATGCTTGATCAGAAAGGCGCACAACATCAGTAGAGTAGGCAAAGGATCCAATCCGTACGCCTTGGCTCAGGCTATAGCCATGATCCTGCACAAAGCTGCGAACCAATAGCGGGCCAGCCATAAATTGGTCCTGTAACGGATGACGCTGCAACCAAGGGCGAAAAATCGGTTGCCTTGGTGGAATGCCTTCAAAGGCATAAGCAAAACAAGATTGGATATGCGTAAAGGTTGCATCATCCGCCCATGTGGGAAGCGGTCCACCAATATTTCTGTTAATGCCCCTCAGATCATCAATACCATGCGTATGGTCCGCATGGGCATGAGTATAGAGCACACCGTCCAGACGGGTAACGCCTGCATCCAGCAGCTGACAACGCAAATCAGGCGACGTATCGACCAGAAGGCGGTATCCCTTCTCTTCGATCAAGATAGAGGCCCGTGAACGACGGTTACGGGGATGAGTGGGGTCACACGCCCCCCACCCGGATTCTAAGGAAGGAACACCACTTGAAACACCGCATCCCAGAACCGTTACTTTCACAGCCTATCCCTTTATATCAAACAGATCCCGGATGCTTTACCTTTGAAAAAAGACGGAAAAAATTCTCTGTTGTGATCCGGGCAACCTCATCTTCTGAAATCCCCTTGATCTCGGCCAGTTTGCGCGCCGTCAGGACCGTAAAGGATGGCTCATTGCACTGACCACGCATGGGAACCGGGGCAAGGTAAGGAGAATCCGTTTCAACCAGCATACGATCCAGCGGCAGCGCACGAACTGCTTCCCTCAATGCGTCAGCCTTGCGGAACGTAATAATACCCGACAGGGAAATATAGAGCCCCAGATCAACCGCTATCTTTCCCAATTCATAGGATGAACTGAAGCAATGCAGAACACCCGGGAATGGACCGGCATCCATTTCATGACGCAAAAGCGTTGCAGTATCCTCTTCAGCATCACGGGTATGAATAATAACAGGCAGCCCTGATTGCCGCGCTGCCTTCATATGTAAACGAAAGGCCTTTTTCTGGTCGTCGCGCGGGCTATGCTCGTAATGATAGTCAAGCCCGGTTTCCCCGAAAGCCACGACCTTGGGATGATCGGCAAGACGCAACAACGTCTCTGCATCCTCAAGGCATTCATGGCCGGACTCATGCGGGTGAATGCCCACACTGCACCACACAGAATCAAAACGCTCTGCAACAGCCCGCACACCGTCAAAGCGTGAAAGATGCGTGCAAATCGTCAACAGGGTTGAGACGCCAGCAGAACGGGCACGCGAAACAACGTCGGGCAAGGTGTCCGAAAAGTCCGGGAAATCAAGATGGCAGTGACTGTCAACAAGCATCACGAACGCACAACCTCTTCCTCGGCATAGCGGGGGAAGATACCCTGCGGCGCAGGCAATTCCGATCCTGTAACAAGGGCAAACCGGGGACCAAATGTGTCAAAACCACGCTGCTCCTGCCCCAGACCCAACTGATCAAGAATCCGCCCGGCCCCATCCGGAACAAACGCCTGCATCAGCAAGGCAACCTGACGAATTGACTCTGCCAACACCCAGAGAACGGTTTCCATCCGCTTGGGATCCGTCTTGCGCAAGGACCACGGTGCCTGGTGATCAACATAGGCGTTGGCGGCCCGTACAATAACCCAAATACTCTCCAAAGCCTCATGGAACGCCTGACGATCCAGCTGCTCCCTCAAGACATCAAGCAGGCCATAAGCAGAATCCAGCATGTGGCGGTCGCTGTCTTCCAGAACGCCAACCTCCGGAACCTTTCCGCCGCAGTTCTTGGCAATCATGGACAAAGTTCTCTGCACCAGGTTCCCAAGGTCATTGGCCAGTTCAGTATTCATCCGCCGGACAAAGGCCTGACGCGAAAAAACACCGTCATTGCCGAAAGGAACTTCCCTCAGCAAAAAGTAGCGGGTCTGATCAAGACCGAACGTTCCAACCAGTTCGTAGGGGTCAATGACATTGCCCAGAGACTTGGAAATCTTTTGCCCTTCATTCGTCCACCAGCCATGAGCAAAGATCCTCTTTGGCAGGGGCAGATCGGCTGCCATCAGGAAGGCTGGCCAGTAAACAGCGTGAAAGCGCAGGATATCCTTGCCAACCATATGCAAATCTGCGGGCCAGAACGCCTTGTATCGTTCATGCCCCGTATCCGGATAACCTGTCGCCGTCAGATAATTGGTCAAGGCGTCCAGCCAGACGTACATGATATGCTCGCTGTCGCCCGGAACGGGAACCCCCCACCGGAACGTGGTGCGGGATACCGACAAATCCTGCAACCCGCCTTCAACGAAACTGATCACCTCATTCCGACGGCTTTCCGGCGCAATAAAGTCAGGATGCTCGTCATAAAACCGCAGCAGCTTGTCCTGCCAAGCCGAAAGACGGAAAAAGTAGCTTGGCTCTTCCACCCACTCCACAGGAGCACCTGTTGGAGCCATGCGCGTGCCGTCGGGCGCCGTTTGCAACTCACTTTCTGCATAAAATGCTTCATCACGTACGGCATACCAGCCTGCATATTTTCCAGCATAAATATCGCCCCTGTCGACAAGCCGCTTCCACAACGCAGCACAAGCAGCCTTGTGACGCGGCTCGGTCGTACGAATAAAGTCGTCATGGCTGTATTTCATGACCGACGCAAGATCCCGGAAATTGCGGGAAACCTCATCCGTAAAGGCCTGAGGATCTATCCCTTTTGCATGAGCCGATTTCTCAACCTTTTGCCCGTGTTCATCGGTTCCGGTCAGAAACATCACCCGATACCCGTCCAGCCGCTTGAAGCGGGCCAGCACATCGCATGCCAAGGTGGTATAGGCATGACCGATATGCGGCCGGTCATTCACATAATAAATCGGGGTTGTAACGTAATAAGACCTTGACCCGGTCATCACGGGTATCTCCTGAAAATAGGCCGTCAGCGAACAGAAGAAGCTGTTTGCGGAACGGAACGGACCAGCGCCTGAAGAGACAGTACGGCACTGATAAAAACCTGTTTTCTATCAAGATGCACAGCCTCGGCTCGCTCGAACAAAGCCCTGATCTTTTCCCATACTTCGATCAGTTGATCAAGGGGAGCTGCCGCAAGAACTATCCTTGCAAGAGAGGCATCATCCTGAACAATCACCGGGCATTCCATCTCACGCCCGGCATAGCGGATCGCGCGTCCCAACCACCACAGCATCAAATCAGTTGCGAGGCGAAAGACATCCTCTGTTCGGCTGACCGTATCAGCAAAGGTATACAATGCAGGTAGATCAGGGGGGCCTTCCAATACATTGCGCAGAATCCCCATCAAGGACTGATAATGTTCTACCCCCCCTTGGCTGGCAAGATCGAGGGCTTGGCCAATACTGCCCTCGCCCAGCTGCACAAGGATGCGACGGGACACAACATCCAGAGAGGAGGCCGCATAACGCTCCATCAATTCCTGACACTGCGCTTCAGGAAGCGGACGCATAGGAACATGACGGCAGCGGCTGCGCAACGTCGGCAGTAAACGCCCCGGGCAATGCGACAGCACCAAGAACAGGGTCCGCTGCGGCGGTTCCTCCAGAATTTTCAGCAGCGCATTGGCGCTGTTCCTGTTCATGTCATCGGCTGTATCGATCAGTACAACGCGCCATCCGCCGCGAGAGGATGTCATCGACAACCACTCGCCGAGGGATCGTATGTCATCGACAGGGATATCGCCCTTCAAACGCTTGCGCTTTTCGTCCCACGTCCGCTCCAGAACACGAAAATCACCGTGCGTGTCTTGGGCGATGTGGGAGCAAACCGGATCATCTTCTGAAACAGCAAGGGTGGTTGTCCCGACTACGGCACGATCAGAAAGTACAAACCGGGCAATCCGCATGGCAAGCGTTGCCTTGCCAATGCCGCGCATTCCTGAAAAAAGCCAGGCATGGTGCACGCGCCCCTGGTTCCAAGCTTGTAGAAAAGCCTGCTCGGCATCGCTGTGTCCCACAAAGGCTGTATGCTGACGCGGCGGCAAGAGCAGAGGCAAAGCAGTCATAGCGTAAAAGCCTCACCAAGAGCTCTGGCAATATCCTGATGAACCTGATCAACAGGACGTGTGGCATCAATAACGCGGAAACGCTCCTGATCCTTGGCTGCAAGGGACAGAAATCCTTCGCGCAATCGCACATGAAAAGACAGATCCATGGACTCAAAGCGGTTTTCCGCATCACCACGACGTTCAGCCCTGTTCAGACCGATGGAGGGATCGATATCCAGCAGAAAGGTCAGATCAGGCCGTGTGTCCTCGACAGACACCTGGAACAGGATGTCAAGAAATGCAGGATCCAAACCATGACCCACTCCCTGATAGGCCAGCGTTGAATCATTGAAACGATCACACAAGACCCACTGCCCAGCCATCAAGGCCGGACGTATGGTTTGCAGAACATGATTCCGACGTGCTGCATACAATAAAAGTGTTTCAGACACAGGATCCCAGCGGCTGGCTTCCCCGCGAACCAGGAGAGATCTTATCTCCTCGGCCCCGGGCGCCCCGCCGGGTTCCCGGGTCATGGCAACACCAATCCCCCTCTGGCGCAGAAAATCCGCAAGCAGGCGAATTTGGGTAGACTTTCCGGATCCTTCTCCGCCCTCAAAGGTAATAAACTGTGCAGATGTCATTGCCCGCTCAGCTTCTGACAGAAACAGTCAGCACCGTCTCTCCATCATCTTTATGAGCAGAACCAAACAGCATATGATTGATTGCAGCCCCTATACGACCAAAGAGCCCCAGCTTTTGCACATCAGCGGCTGCGACCAGTGGAATCTCGATCGCCTGCGCCATATCCGTGCCGCTGATACGCAACGTTCCGATAGACTGCCCCTTCTGGACCGGAGCCGGCACCGGACCTGTGAAAACAGCTTTCATCTCCAGGTTTCGTGACGCGCGGCGAGGAAGTGTCAGGCGGACATCCTGGGCAACAGCCAAGGGCACAACCTCTTGCTCGCCCAGCCAGACATCGGCCGATGAAACGGCATCTCCAGCAACAAACAAGGTTCTGTTCTCGAAGTTGGCAAAGCCCCAATCCATCAGGCGATTGGCCTCATCAGCCCGCTCCTGCATACTTTTCAAGCCATTGATAACCAAGATCAACCGACGATCGCCCCGCTGTGCAGAAGCAGTCAGACCATATCCCGCAGCAGATGTATGGCCTGTTTTCAGGCCATCCGCGCCCGTCATGGTATACAGAAGGGGATTGCGGTTCTGCTGCCTGATCTTGTTATGTGTAAATTCCTTCTCCGCATACATTGAATAGTATTCAGGAAAATACCGGATAAGGTACTTGGCCAGAACAGCCAAATCGCGAGGGGTCATCACATGTCCCTCGTCGGGCAGCCCTGTCGAGTTCATGAAATAACTACCCGTAAGGCCAATTTCCTTTGCCTTTTTGTTCATGGCGCTGGCAAAGGCTTCCTCAGTCCCCATCAGGTTCTCGGCAAGTGCTATGCAGGCATCATTGCCAGACTGAATAATCACGCCCCTCAGCAGATCCTCTACCCTTACTTCGGAATTGGGGGCCAGGAACATTGTCGATCCACCGGACGCCGCACCACCCTTGCGCCAAGCGGTCTGGGAAACCCGGAACACATCATCAAAGGAGAGTGACCCTTCCTTCAGCCGCTCAAAAACCATGGCTGTCGTCATCAGCTTGCTCATTGACGAGGGAGGCATCGGAACGTCGCCATTCTTGTCGTACAAAACCGTCCCGGTTTCATAGTCGACGAGGTAGGCCTCGCGTGCCCTGGTATCCACAGGAAAGGCAAAAGCCGAGGGCGCTACAGCGGCAAAACCTGCAACAAGCGCAAGACGAAATGCCAGTCTGTAAACAGATGACAACAAATTCCCTGCTTTCATATTACGCGCAACGCACATAGCTTTTCCCAGATAGTCTGCATTCAGGACAAGGAAACGAAATAAGCAGGTAATGCGGCCACATCAAGGTTAAAGCTTGGCCGGATCACAATACTGTCTCTACTCTGTTAACAGACGCGGTTTGTCAACACCAAGCTTCTTCAGGCGGGGAAGAACTTTTCGAGCCTCATCCTGGCTTGCAAAAGGTCCAAGACGAACCCTGAACATGGTGCGCCCCTTGGACTTCACAGAGCTGATTTCGCCACTATGAACAGAACCCAAACGCTTGCGCAGGGATTCCGCACTGCTGCGGCTTGAGAAAGCCCCCACCTGCACCCACGTTTTGCCGGTTGCAGCCACCTTCGCTGGCTTCTCCGCAGGAACCGGTTTTTTCCTTGCGTCCTGCACAGGAACCATTCCATGCGGCTTTACCGGAGGCGGGACATCACGCTGCAGCTGATGCCCCGTATCGGCAGGAGAATCAAGAAGCTCCGCCTTGACCACATGCGGCCGGGGGACGGCTGCCACCTCGGGCATGGAATCACCGCCACCCGCAATGGCCTTGGCTTTCAGGATACGGCTTTCTTTCTCCAGAATTTCAACTCGTACCCGGGCCATACCTGCATCCTTGAAACCAAGAAGCTGCGCACCCCGGCGTGACATGTCAATCAGCCGATCTCCCACAAACGGCCCACGGTCATTGATACGCACGACAAGGGCCCGGCCATTTTCAAGATTGGTTACTCTTACCAAGGTGGGGAGAGGCAGCGTCTTGTGTGCCGCTGTCAAGGCATTGGGATCAAAAACTTCCCCGTTGGCCGTTTCACGCCCGCCAAATTCCCCTCCATACCACGAGGCGACACCCTCTTGACGGTAACTCCAGTCTTCCGCCGGATAGTACCACTGCCCATTAATCTGGTACGGCTTGCCGATTTTCCAAGCTCCGACGCGCTGCCCCTTGCCAAAGTCTGTTGCAAGACGCGTTTCAGCACACCCCGTAACAAGGCTTGCCCCCATCAGAAGAAAAAATACCCGGACAACAAAGAAGCGCATGCCGCTACGGATCCGTTCCCAAAGGGGCGCCAGACGGTTTTCCTCGAAGGATCGCCGCAGCTTTTTCCCACTATAATAACAATGCTAAAAACCGAGAGGTAGGGTAAAGGGATTGCAACAAAGGCGCAATACATGCCTTATGGATCGCTCGGAATATGTCCCGCTGTATTGCCAGCCCGCAAGGCATCAAGCACAGGCCGTCCGGGATAAGCATCGGGCACCAGCCCGGTCTTGTTCTGGAACGCCCTGACCGCGTTGCGTGTCTTGTATCCCGGCACTCCATCAGGCATTCCTGCATCGTAACCGGCCTTGTTCAGCAAGTTCTGCATATCCGCTATATCAGCGCGCGACAAAGGAGGAGCCAATACCTTGCCCAGCAAGAAAGGCTGTGCACCGACCAACCGGTCTGCAAGGTGTCCAACAGCCACTGCATAAAGAACAGAACGATTCCAGTCCATTATACTGCGGAAATTATCGTATACCAGAAATGCCGGGCCGTTAACTCCTTCCGGTACAATCACACTGCCCTGCATGCCGCCAGGCCCTTTTGGCAAAGGCTGGCCACCGATCTGGGTTACCCCCAGACGTGACCACTCATGCAACGATTTGCTGACAGAGAAATCGGCAAGGTTGAAATTGAATGACTTCGGGAGAGTGACCTGACGGCCCCACGTTTGCCCCCTCTTCCATCCGGTCGCAGCAAGGTAGCGAGCAGCAGAGGCAAAAGCATCCGGCTGGCTTCTCCAGATATCAATACGTCCATCACGATCATGATCGACAGCATGCGCACGGAATGTAGAAGGCATAAACTGAAAATGCCCCATGGCACCGGCCCACGACCCATACATCTGCGCTGGCTCTATGTGGCCCTCTTCCAAGATGGACAGTGCCTGTAAAAGCTGGGCTTTGAAGAAATCTGGCCTCCGCTGGTCCCAAGCCAAGGTTGCCAGTGCCTCAGGGACAAAGAACCCCCCAAAATTCTGCCCGTAATGAGTCTCCATTCCCCAGAACGCAACAATAAACCTAGGCTGAACACCATACGCTTGTTCAATCTGAGCCAAAAGGCGTGCATGTTTTTTCAGAAGCGCTTGGCCTTCCATAACACGCTTCTTGTCAACGGCACTTCCGACGTAGGATCGCAGTGTTCGCACAAATTCCGGCTGCCGACGATCAAGATCCAGAACACTGGCATTTGGCTGCACATTTCGCAAGGAATCCAAAGAACGTCTGCTCAGTCCCCCTGCCTCGGCCTCTGCCACAAAAGAGTCAAGCCACCGTGAAAAATCCTCTTTCTCCTGTGTAGAAAGAGACAGCACCGACGGCGCACCCTTTACCCCAGTATCCTGTTTCTGACTGGCCGCACAGCCGACAAGCACCAAGGCAAACGCAGTAACAAGAACCGCACAACGGGATGAAAGAGGATTGGTCATGCCTGTCTCCAACGACCACCTGACACAGAAACACTTATCTGAGGCAGTTGTTGTCTCATGGAGCATGTAGAACGAGCAATATGGCAAAGAAGCGGTCTGTAAAACAAAATAGAGTCTGGACGAAATGGATAAGGTCGGATAGTTACTGTGCCCTGCTTGCTGAAGGGTCCGATTGTGGGCCCTGAAATGGTAACAGAGACAAAACTACGCCAATTTTTTTGGCGTATTGAGCAGGAAGGGTGGCCGAGCGGTTTAAGGCACCGGTCTTGAAAACCGGCGTGCGGAAACGCACCGTGGGTTCGAATCCCACCCCTTCCGCCATATTCGTTCTCTAACGCATTGATTTATAAGAAGTTTACAGAGCGCCTGTTGCGTTTGACCACACTTTGACCACACTTCTGCCGATAATAATCGGCGCTCTCTGTCAAAAACCAATGGTCCTCACCTCTCGTCGGTCAGCCATCTTTGCATAATAAAAAAGAGCCCCATCAAGAAAACAGACGAGGCTCTTTATTCAGGCATCTCAGGCCAGTAAACAGCCCAGAGCCTCCTGCATTTTTGCCTTGGTGGTTTGCAAGTCCCTGATCCGGGCCTTTTGCTCATCAACAACTTCTACCGGCGCCTTGGCAACAAATGCCTGATTATCCAACCGACCTGCCAGCTTCCTGATTTCAAGGTCCAGCTTGTCCAGCTCCTTTGTCAGACGGGCCTTTTCCGCAGAAAGGTCGATGATACCTTCCAGCGGAATAATGACGGTTATCTCACCAATAACGACCCGTGCTGCTCCGGAGACATCATCTCGGTCCACCAGTTTCACATCCTCAAGACGGGCGAGAGCCTGGATTAATGCCTGATGCGTCTTCAGGCGTTCTTGCGTGGCAAGAGAGGCATCCTTGACGAAGATTGGCAATCTGGCAGAGGGGGGCACGTTCATTTCAGAGCGAACAGACCGTATGGCGGAAATGCAATCCACAACCCAGTCCATTTCCTCACGGGCATCCTGTTGGTCCAAGCCACTCAGACCGGACCATTGGGCCAAGGCCAGCATGCCTGATCGCTCGGCTGTTTCAGCCCACAGGGTTTCTGTAATGAAGGGCATAAAGGGATGGAGAATGACCAAAATCTGGTCCAGAACCCACGCTGTAACCGCACGAATTTCTGCTTGGGTAGCCGGGTCATCCCCATTGAAAATAGGCTTGGCAAACTCCAGATACCAGTCACAGAACGTACCCCACGTGAACTGGTAAGCCGCATTGGCGGCGTCATTGAAACGGTAGGCAGACAAGGCCGCAGAAACTTTTTCCGACGTTTCGGCCAGTTTGCCGACGATCCAGCGTGCCAACGTATGCTTGACGGTGGATGGATCAAAGCCTTCAACGCCATGACATGCGTTCATTTGACAGAAACGTGCGGCGTTCCACAGCTTGGTTGCAAAGTTGCGATATCCTGCTATGCGCTGTTCGCTCATCTTGATATCGCGCCCCTGAGCCGCCATGGCAGCCAAGGTAAAGCGCAGGGCATCCGTTCCATACCGGTCAATCAGGTCCAGGGGGTCCATAACGTTCCCCTTGGACTTGGACATCTTCTGCCCTTTTTCATCACGCACAAGGGCATGGATATAAACGTCACGGAAAGGCACGTCGTCCATGATGTACATGCCGAACATCATCATCCGGGCAACCCAGAAGAAGATGATGTCAAACCCTGTGACCAACACATCACCGGGATAGTACCGAGCCAGTTCAGGGGTCTTTTCGGGCCAGCCCAACGTGGAAAACGGCCACAGGGCTGAACTGAACCACGTGTCAAGAACATCAGGATCGCGCACCAGCTCAACAGGGTGGCCGTAATGATTTTCTGCAGCTGAACGCGCTTCTTCTTCACTCATTTCAACAAAAGGCGTGCCATCCGGACCAAACCAGGCCGGGATCTGGTGGCCCCACCACAGCTGCCTGGACACGCACCATGGCTGAATATTGCGCATCCACTCAAAGAACGTATTTTCCCACTGGCGGGGGGCAAAAACAGTGCGCCCCGTTTCCACAGCCTCAATGGGGCCCTTGGCCAGCTTGGGTGCATCAACAAACCACTGGTCCGTCAACCATGGCTCAATCACAACACCGGATCGGTCACCATACGGGACCGTCATTGGATTTTCCTCGACACGCTCCAGGAGTCCTTGTGCCTCAAGGATCTCAAGAATTTTATCGCGCGCCACAAAACGATCCAACCCATGGAATGCGGCAGGCAAAGTGACCAAAACAGGTGAGTCATCAGGATTCAAGACGGCCTGCGCCTGTCCGTTGACAAAGTGCAAAAGCGGTGTTGGCTCTGCCAGTATACGGGCATCCCGATCAAAAACATTGACGAGGTCCAAGGAGGACCGCTTGCCGACATCAAAGTCGTTGAAATCATGGGCCGGTGTTATCTTGACCGCGCCGGTTCCCTTTTCCGGATCAGCATGCTCATCCGCAATGATGGGGATAAGACGCCCGGTTACCGGCAGACGTATCTGCTTGCCTATCAGATGGGCGTAACGCGTGTCGTCGGGATGAACCGCCACACCGGTATCGCCGAGCATTGTCTCCGGCCTGGTAGTGGCGACCGTGATGAACGTACCATCCATGCCATCAACAGGATAGCGCAGGTACCACATCTTCCCTTTGATCTCGCGCTGCTCTACCTCAAGATCCGAGATGGCTGTATGGAGCTTTGGATCCCAGTTGACCAAGCGCTTGGCACGGTAGATCAAACCATCTTTGTGCAGCTTGACGAAAATGGTGCGTACAGCCTCTGAAAGGCCGGCATCCATGGTAAAGCGCTCACGACTCCAGTCAGGCGAAGCACCAAGGCGGCGCAGCTGTCGTACGATTGTACCGCCGGACTGTTCCTTCCATTCCCAGACTTTCTCCAGAAATCCCTGCCGCCCCAGATCGTGCCGGGAAATACCCTCCTTCTCCAGATTACGCTCGACAACCATCTGTGTAGCAATGCCCGCATGGTCGGTTCCCGGCTGCCAAAGGACATCACGTCCGGTCATCCGATGGTAACGGGTCAGGATGTCTTGAAGGGTAAAGGTCAGGGCATGCCCGATATGCAGGCTTCCTGTCACATTGGGGGGGGGCATCATGATGGTATAGGGCACCCGGCCCGACCCGACATGTGCGCGAAATACTCCGCCCTCTTCCCACTGCTTGTAAAGTTTCTCCTCAACACCAGCCGGATTATAGGTTTTGTCGAGCATATCTCTATTGTTCCACTTCACGTAGTAACACCCGGATGCCCCTAAAACGGGGACGCGCCAACCCTCTTACAGGGGCTGACGCGCACATCCCTTCGATCAAATCGCTTTTTATTGCTTTTCGGTCCCGGAAACCAGCTTTTCAATTTCCTTGCGTACAAGACGCTCGACCATATCGGGCAAATGCTGATCCAGCCAGCTTGCCAACATGGGCTTCAGCATGTCACGCACCATCCCCTCCAGCGTGACGTCACTGTGACCCATACCAATAGCCCTAACCCGGGCAATGGTCGCAAGCTCGGAAAAAGCCGCAGCCGATTGAGCCGCGGCAGGTGGAGACAGCAAGGCACTGCCATCATCAGCTGTCATTGTCGGGGGGGGAGAAACTCTCACGGGCTCTGGTTCCAGTTCACCTTCATCTTCCTCGACAGCCCAAGGTTCCTGCGATGGTGGCAGAGGGGGCGGCTCAGGCGCTGCCCCCAGGACCAAGGGCTCCTCACCATCCTCAACCATGGCAGGAGTCAACTCAAGAACATCGTCACCATCAGCCTCCGGAGCAGATGCCGGCTCGGAAGGTTGAACCGGAGCCGGCTGGGGCGGCTGCTGCATCTCTGCCTCTTCGTCCTCCGACAGGATTTTCCTGATGGAGGCGAGGATATCCTCCATCGATGGTTCCTGACCTTTGCCGTCCATGACGATCTCCAAGCCCCTAACGCGCTTTCCTGCCCGTACGCCCACCGTCCGGGGAACCGATATATCATTGCCGCCTAAGATTTTGCAAACAACAGGATATCGCTGTTTCTATCTGATTGCGGCAAAAAAAATGCTGCCACGACGCGAGCGACAAGGCAACCCTTGGAGCAGAAACAGGAAATCGGGCCAAGAACGCCTTTTTCTGCCATTCCAAGCAGGGCAGCCCTAGCTTGGCTGCGGTATCCCAAGATTGGTCCTGTCAGCCAAAACAGGGGCATCACAGCCTTGTCAGGACCCGAACCATGCTCCTTCCACATCATTATAATGCTCGACGGGGTCATAAATACCAACATCCAGACCAAGAGTTTTGGCATCCAGACGCCCCACAGCAGAGAGGAGAGAATGCGCTGCAACCCGTTCATCCCGCTGGGCCGTAACAAGGCTGACCCTTGCGTTCAGCAGCTCCTGTTCAGCATCCAGAACATCCAGAACAGTTCTTGATCCGACCTGAGCCTCCCTCTGCACACCTTCCAGTGCAACAGTAGCAGCCTCTATCTGAGCTTGGATTGATTCAATCTGCGCCCTTGAGGCAACAAGACTTTCCCAAGCCCGGACAGCAAGCTCACGCGATTTGTCCCTTGCATCATCAACCTGAAGTCGTGCCTGTCCGGCTTTCTGCTTGGCTTCCCTCAAACGGGACCAAGTTCCGCCTGCCTCGTACAGGGGAACATCGACAACAGCCATAACCCTATATCCTTTGGTCCGGGCACCATCAATTGACTGGTCATAGGTTTTGGTCTGATCGGCCTGGAGCTTCACCGCAGGCATCAACTCACCACCCGTGGCATCAACCGTATTCTGGGCCGCCTCCGCAGAAAACTTCGCAGCCAGAACATTGGGATGCATGGCCTGTGACGCTTCCACCGCTTCATCGAGTGAAACAGGCAAGTGTGGAGGTTCGGACGGATACCGCATGTCGTCTGCAGGAAGACCAACCAACCGTTCAAAATTGGCACAGCTTGCTTTAAGCCGGGCTTCAGCATTAATACGATCCGCCGTTGCCTTGGCCAAACGCGCTTCGGATTGACTGACATCAGTACGTGTCAATTCGCCAACCCGGAACCGGTCTTGCGTGGCCTCAAGCTGACGGGCCAGCACTTGTTCATTATTCCGGTTCAGATCGACAACCGCCTGATCCCGCACAACATTAAGATAAGCCTCGGCAACAGATTGCAGAACGGTCTGTTCTGTAAAAGCCAGCTGGGCTCTGGCCGCCCTCACGGTATTCTCAGCCGCTTTTGTGTTGTTGATGGTCCTGAAGCCAGAAAAAATCTCCTGCTCAAGTTTTACCCCAACCGTGCGTGGGTTCGAGCTTTGGTATCCATCGCGGCTTTGACGGGTGTTGGATTGGTCGCGCGCATAACCAGACGTTCCGGAAAGCTGGACACGTGGCCTCCATCCGGACAAAGCCTGCGGCACCTTTTCATCGACAGCACGAACCCGTGCCCGATCGGCCTGCAGCTCCGGATTACCGGCATACGCAGCAGCCAGTGCATCTTCCAGCGACATAGCTTGCGTACAAACGGGAAAAACAAGACTGGGAAAGAATGCGGCAGCAGCAAAAACTGAAAGCGTTTTTTTCATCCGTCGTGTCCACCCGCAACGTCCCGCCAAATACGGGAGCAACAAAACCACCGTGCCCGTAATTTAGACCGGACACGCAAAAATACATAAAGCGGGTAAGACTATAGAGTGTTGGAAGCGTAACGCAACCCACGACTGCTGGCTACGCTACCAAATCTGCAACAGAAACTAGAACTGGAAGCGTCGCGGCGCACGAAACCCGGGGAGCAACGGGATATTCGCATCAAAAAGACGCCGGTGGCCAACAGCATTCCCGGAACGGGTGTACAGCACGGCGGTTCCCTGCCCGCCCTTGTCAAGAACAGCAACCAGACGGCCACCCGGGGCAATCTGTTCCAGCAGGGAATCCGGGATAAACTCAACAGCCCCATTCACCAATATCACGTTATAGGGTGCCTGGGCCGGATACCCGCTGACCAAGGGGGCAGATACGATAGCAGCGTTATCGACACCCAGCGAGGTCAAGGTCGCGCTTGCTCCCTTGACCAGTTCAAGGTCGGATTCAACAGAAACCACTGTCGATACCATACGCGACAAAACAGCCGTCGCATAACCGCTGCCGGTGCCAATCTCAAGGGCCACATCGGACGGATCAATCTCGGCTGCCTGCAAAAGACGGGCCAGAACCATGGGTTCCATCAGAATACGACCGTTCCCTATTTCCAGATCATCGTCAGCATAGGCAACAGAACGCAGATGGCGCGGGGCAAAAGCCTCGCGGGGGACCGCGGCCATTGCCTCGATGACAGCCGGATCGGTCACCCCGTTGGGACGAATCTGGCCTTCGACCATATTGTGGCGGGCAATGGCGTAATCCATGCGGCAACCCCTTGCAAACGTGATGCTTCAATGTGGACAGGTTGTGTGCAGACACAACACTCCCTGTTTATAGCCTTCTGTCGTAGCCTTGACAATGGACACACTCGGATTGGTCCGATCCCGGAAATAATTGGTGCTTCGGGGCTATTTTCTCTGTTGACCGGATGATAGGTCATCGATATAAACCGCTTCCTCAGTTGCAGTTCTGCTTTTTGTACGGGTTTGCAGCGAGTCGCGAGGCTGGGTGGCAGAGTGGTGATGCAGAGGACTGCAAATCCTTGTATACCGGTTCGATTCCGGTCCCGGCCTCCAACGTTTTTGTGTTCCGGCGTAGCTCAGCGGTAGAGCCCCCGACTGTTAATCGGGTTGTCGTAGGTTCGAATCCTACCGCCGGAGCCATATTTCCAAAACATACCCCCTGAAATATGCCGCCTGATCGTCAGACACACGGGTCTTTGTGATGTGTGCAGAAATGCGCCATGTGGTGTATCCTTGCCGGTGCAATTTTTGTTCTTGTTGACCTGCTCTTCCCGAAGGTCGGAAACCATGGGCGTACGCCATCTTGAAAAATTACTGCGTCCAAGTTCACTGGCAGTCATCGGTGCATCCCATGCACAGGGCAGCGTCGGTACCGTTGTTATGCGGAATCTTCTGCACGGGGCTTTCAAGGGACCCGTCTTACCGGTCAATCCAAAGTACACGTCGGTCCAGGGCGTACTGGCCTATCCTGATATTGCATCCATTCCCATTGTGCCGGACCTTGCGATTCTGGCTGTCCCGCCGGAGGAATCCGTTGTCGCACTTGAAAGCCTTGGGCAACGAGGAACCAAGGCAGCGATATCCGTTACGTCCGGACTGGGGCGCGTCTCCGACAACCCGGCACTGACCGGACAGCTGCTGAATATAGCCCTGCGCTACGACATCCGCCTTCTTGGACCCAACAGCCTTGGTCTCCAGGTACCCGCCCTTGGCCTGAATGCCAGCATGGCCCCTCAGGCCGCACATCCGGGAAAAATTGCCTTCGTCTCGCAATCCGGAGCCCTGTGCACAGCCGTTCTGGACTGGGCCTGGCCACGCGGCATTGGCTTCTCTCACTTTATTTCGCTTGGCGGCATGATGAATACAGGATTCGGCGATATCCTGGATTACTTGGGCGGTGATCCCGACACGCGCGCCATCCTCTTGTACATGGAAAGCATTCCCGAACGCCGCAACTTCATGTCCGCCGCCCGCTCGGCCGCGCGCAACAAACCTGTTCTGGTCATAAAAGCAGGGCGTCACCCTGCAGTACAAAGCGCCACGGTCAGCCATACCGGTGCCCTGGCCGGCAATGATGACGTGTATGAAGCGGCCATACGGCGCGCGGGCATGTTGAGGGTTTACGACATCGAGGAACTTTTTTCAGCAACCGAAACGCTTGCCATCATCAACCGCCCGAAAGGACCACGCCTTGCCATTCTGACAAATGGCGGGGGCATAGGCATACTTGCGGTCGATGATCTTCTGGATGAGGGTGGAACGCTGGCAGAGCTATCGGACGAAACCCTGGAAAGCCTGTCAAAAGCATTGAATGCCACGTGGTCGCATGGCAATCCGGTGCAAATCCACGGCGACTCAAACGGAGCCAGGTACGCTGCGGCACTTGGTGCCTTGGCGCAAGCCCGTGAGGTGGATGGCATCCTCGTCATGCACGCCCCCACATGTCAAAGCGACCCCTTGGAAGTTGCCGAAAAGATTGTGGCCACAGCCCGTCAGAACAAGCGCACAAGCGTCATGGCCTGCTGGGTTGGGGACGATCGCGTGGAGAAAGCAAGAGCCCTGTTCCATCAGTCCGGAATACCAAATTTCCAGACCCCGCACCAAGCTGTCAGAGCTTTTTTGCATATGATCAAATACAGGCAGGTCCAAGATCTGCTGATGGAAACCCCGGCAAGCCTGCCAACAGAATTCACGGCCAATACAAAAATGGCACGTCGGATTATCTCTGAAGCCCTGGAAGCTGGACACAGCACCCTCTCCGAACCCGAAGCAAAAGCCCTTTTATCGGCATATGGCATTCCTGTTGTGGAAACACGGGTAGCCCATTCGCCCGAGGAAGTTCGTAGCATCGCGGAAGAAATGGCTGGCCCCTTGGCTCTGAAAATCCTGTCACCGGACATTCACCACAAGAGCGACAAGGGTGGTGTTCGTCTCGGCCTCTTCGGGGCTGATGATACAGAAACAGCCGCCCGGCGTATGCTCGCTCGTATCAAAGATAATTTTCCCGATGCTGAAATACGTGGTTTCACCGTTCAGCGGATGGAAAAAAGGCAAAATGCGCACGAAATTATTATTGGTCTGCACGTTGATCCTGTCTTTGGCCCGGTCATCCTTTTTGGTCATGGCGGAACGGCAACAGAAATTATCAATGATCACGCAATTGCCCTACCACCCTTGAACATGACCCTGGCACGGGATCTGGTAGAGAGAACCAGGGTATCTCGCCTTCTGCAAGGGTTCCGGCATCAGGAGCCAGCCGACATGGAAGCCTTGTGCCTGGCATTGGTGCAGGTTGCCCAGATGGCCATAGATCTTCCGGAAATACAGTGGCTTGATATAAACCCCCTGTTCTGCAACCACCAAGGTGTTATTGCCTTGGATGCCAAGGTGGAGATCGCACCATGGAGAGGGGGATCACTCGTTGATCGCCTGGCGATCAGGCCATACCCCAAGGAGCTGGAAGAGGTTTATACCATGCGCACCGGGCAGGATGTCATCCTGCGTCCCATTCGTCCGGAGGATGAGCCAAATCATCACATTTTTGTATCAAGGCTCGATCCGGAAGATATCCGCTTCCGCTTTTTTGGCGTGATCCAGGAATTGCCACGCAGCCAGATGGCGCGGATGACCCAGATCGACTACGATCGTGAGATGGCTTTCATTGCCGTAGGATACAACGCAGAGGGTCAGAGCGAGACACTGGGCGTGGTTCGGGTTGTCAATGATCCGGACCATGAAGAGGCTGAGTTCTCGATCGTCGTACGCTCCGACCTGAAGGGAACCGGCCTGGGGAACGCCTTGATGAATAAAATGATCCGCTACTGTCGCAGTACGGAAGTACGGAAAATGACCGGGCAGATCCTTATAGAAAACAAAAGGATGCTGGCTTTTGTTGAACAACTTGGTTTCCGGCGTGTACGTAATGTTGATGTTGACGTTGCCGAGGTTGAACTGGATCTTCTGGAAACGCATTGAACTCTTTTATAACGTCCCCCTGATATCCCGTGCCGGAGCCTTCTGTTCATGGTGTTTCCTTCTGTGCCTACCCCCAAAAAAGTCTATGCTGTCATTGTTGCCGCAGGGCGCAGCAACCGCTTTGGCAGCTCTGTTCCCAAGCAATATGCCATGGTCAATGGTCAACCCGTTATTCGGCAATCTGTATGTTCCTTTCTGAATCATCCCGATATTGCTGGCATACAGGTTGTTATTCACCCCGATGATGAAGCCCTGTACCAAGAATCTGTTGGTGATCTTCCCTTGTGTACGCCCGTTTTTGGTGGGCAAGAGCGACAGGACAGTGTCCGGAACGGCCTGGAGGCCCTCTGCAAACATGCTCCTGATTTTGTCCTGATCCACGATGCAGCACGCCCCTTTGCAGGGCGGAATGTGATTGACGCTGTTCTGCAAGCCCTACAGTCCGCTCCCGCCGCAATACCGGGGACGGAGGTCGCAGACACGCTCAAAAGCGTTAATAGCGATTGCGTCGTCCTCCACTCTGTCAGTCGGAAAGGGTTGTGGCGCGCACAAACACCCCAAGGATTTTGCTTCAAGACAATCCTCGACGCACACAGACAGTGTGCCGGTATGTCACTGACAGATGATGCTGCCCTTCTGGAGCACTTGGGCAAAGGCCCGGTACAAATGGTCGCCGGGTCAGCTGAAAACTATAAAATTACCTGGTCAGATGATTTGGACAAAAGCAATCCGCCACCTCGCGTCAACATGGAAACGCGAACGGGTATTGGTTTTGATGTTCATGCCTTCACGACAGGAAACACCCTGACCCTCTGTGGCATCAGCATTCCCTTTTCCAGAAAGCTATCTGGTCATTCTGATGCCGATGTTGCCATGCACGCTCTAACCGATGCCCTGTATGGCTGCATCGGAGCTGGCGACATCGGTGTGCATTTTCCCCCCGGAAACGCACGCTGGAAAGACGCACCGTCACGAATCTTTCTGGAACACGCCTGTAACCTGATCCTCCAACGTGCTGGCCGCATTATCCACATCGACGTTACCATAATCTGTGAAGAGCCAAAGCTCAGTCCCTATCGTCGGGACATGGTCCTGTCCCTTGCACAGATTATGAATATCCCGGAGTCCCGTATCAGCATCAAAGCGACGACGACAGAACGTCTTGGATTTACAGGACGGAAAGAGGGCATAGCCGTACAGGCTATTGCAACCGTGTCCTTGCCCGCGGAATAATACTATTTCTCAAACAGGGAAAAGGGCCGCCGCGACACGGCGGTCCTCGGCCAGCAGCACATTAAAAGTACGGCAAGCAGCCCCGGTATCCATAATGTCGCAGGACGCAAACATCTCGCATAGCATTTGACGCAGAGAATTTGGAAGGAAGGGAGAGCTCCGCCCTCCCCCAATCAGTACAATCTCAATACCGGGCTTATACTCCTGCACGGGCTGGAAGGACTCTACGGTCAAACTTTCCGGTGATGAAACATCCCACAAGCACGAAAAAGTCGGAAACACAAGAACAGGAGAGCTCCAGACAGTACCGGCAATACGAAAGTTACCGTCGCCATAGGCAGATATAATCTGCCTACCTGCGGGAACGACCGGCGTAATGTCCATTGCGCTCTCCATCATCACGCGATCAGACTAGACACTTTCCTTGGTGTCTTCCTTTTCCTTTACAGGCTTGGACGGTTCGGTCTTTGCATTAACAGAAGCCAGCATTTCACGGGCAACCTTGACCTTTACCCCTTCTGCAATCTCAACCTGAAGCTCGGCATCCATAACCTTTGTAACGGTACCAATAATCCCGCCCGACGTCACGACGACATCACCACGGCGCACGTTGGTCAGCATTTCGCGATGAGCCTTCATGCGTTTCTGCTGGGGGCGAATCAGCAAAAAGTAAAAAACAACAAAAATCAGTGCCAGTGGCAAAAGCTGCAGAAGACCAGACTGCATGCCTCCGGCCGCAGCATCAACAGCCTGGGCATGGGCGGGGGAAATCAACATCAGCAATTCTCCTGAAGAACGGGCATCGGATAACATTCCGGGCGGCGAATATACTGCTGCATAACCCCATTGCAAATGCAATCCGTAGCACAAAGGGGAAATTTCATACCTGACAAACGACGGTCACAAACACAATCGCACCATGGCTTCAAAGCTTCATCGCCCATGAAACGAGAGCTGAGGATACAGGCATCCGAAGACAGGTCAATCTCTTGAGATACATAAGAATATTTGGAAGAAAGTTGTTCTATAACAAGGACCTGACCAAGACTTTCAGACGATACACCATAACCTTGGAACGGATTCGCATACAACACGATATCCGTAGAAAAAGACGAAAAAACCACTTCCAACTTTTTGCGAAAGGCGCGCAGGTCCTTACACTTCTTATATAATAAGCCATACCTGAAATGACGGCGCATATTCAGGAAACCCGCCCAAAGCCACCTTGGCCTTAACCCGGTCTTAAGGAACATGACTCCAGCCACTTCCCTTCCCCTTGAACACGTTTTCATCAGAAGAGTGGATATGAGGGAAAAATACCTCAAAAGTCAAACGGAAACTTCCGTGATGACAGGCGCGGCTCCATAAGGGATATTTCACGCTCCGGTTCGTTAGAATCAGGCCAATGCCATGACCAGTAAAAGCATCGTGGCCAGGGCGATGCTCCTGGCTTCTGAACGAGGAATCAAGTCACAGCGGGCCCTGTGCCTTGCCGCAGGACTAAAGCCTGACTTCTTGAGGGATATCAGGTCAGGACGCACAAAATCACCACGCGCTGATAACCTGGCCAAGCTTGGTGAATTTCTTGGCGTTTCGTCCGATTGGCTTCTTCACGGCGAAGTCCCGGGTTGCAATGAGGGAAATAACTCTCATAAATCCAGTACCCTTCCCTCACAAGTCATTGTTCGAGGAGAAGTTTGTCCGGGGAAGTGGGTGAATTTTCCCGAATGGCCACCAGAAAAACACCGGATCTGCCCCCTGCCCCCCGGGAACCCTTGGCCAACTGCATACGGGTTACAGGTTGGTTCGGGGGGCATATACGATATCTTCCAGGCAGGCAGCGTTCTCATATGCGTTCCTGTTGCAGATGTCCCTGTCTCTGTAACAGATGGTATGTGGGTGATTGTACGACGCTTCATGCCGTCCCCAGATCGGTACGAATTGACAGCAAGGCGTCTCAAGGTTCAGAAAGATGGCTCGCACGTACTAACGGTGCCATCACCAGACCCAATATTACCGCCCATTCCCTGGCCTGCTCCTGATGCACCTCATGCATCTGTAATTGCCATTGTTATTGGTGCTTATCAGGCACTGCTGCCCTTGGGATCCTCTACCCCCCCTGCTTTCCATTCGGGATAATCGTCAGGCGTTGGCAGCAGACGAAGTATTCCGTACTTCCAGAGGATAGAGCTGCGCCAGATCGGCGCTCCGAAATAATTATTCTGATCGAACCCGGTATCTGAAACAGACTTTCCATCACAACCCCGGCTTTTTTCGCACATAGAAAAACACCCCATGTTATGCCGTCTCCTGTCCATGCGCATGGACCGGGCGGCGGCAGGTCAATCCTGGCCAGTTTGATTTGCCGGGGGGTGTGCAAGACCCTCTGGGCACCGGGTTACAGCCCGGTGGCCTCTCCGCCCGCCAGCCACATGCTGAAGGCGAAGAACCAGGATCATATTCGCCTCTATTGATGAGATCAAGAACGTCGAAATACATAATTATCTCTATCTATCAAATAGATAGATGGAAAAAACACGCATAGATCTATATACTGCAAGCAACAGATCTTAAAATCCATGCTGCGCGCATCTATAGAAAATTGCCGCTTGAGGTTTTTGTACCACCGGGATAGGAGAGCATCCTCTGGAACAGTGCAGGAAAAGGGATGCTATTTCCATGGCTACACATAACAACACAGCCCGGCACGTTCATATTATCGGCGGTGGACTGGCTGGATGCGAAGCCGCCTGGCAGCTGGCCAATGCCGGTGTTTCAGTTGTTATCCATGAAATGCGTCCACAAACTACAACCAACGCTCACCAAACAGATCAGCTTGCCGAGCTGGTCTGCTCGAACTCTTTTCGCTCTGATGATGCCCTGTACAATGCCGTAGGTCTTTTGCACGAAGAAATGCGGCGCTGCTCATCCCTGATCATGGAAGCAGCAGATCACACAAAAGTACCAGCTGGTGGCGCCTTGGCTGTCGACAGGGAAGCCTTCTCCACATTCATTACCAAACGTGTACAGGCTCATCCGGATATACGTGTCGAGCGTACCGAACTACGTACACTTCCTCCGGAAACGTGGGGCCAAACAATCATTGCAACAGGCCCCCTGACCTCATCACCCTTGGCAGAAGCAATTCGCACCGCCACGGGTGAGGAATCCTTGTCCTTCTTTGATGCCATTGCTCCAATTGTGCATAAGGATTCTATTGATCTATCAAAGGCATGGTTCCAGTCACGCTATGACAAGGGCACCGGAACAGATTATATAAACTGCCCCATGACGCGCGAAGAATATGAAGCATTTCTGGATGCTCTTCTGGCAGCCGAAAAAACAGAATTCAAGTATTGGGAAAAAGACACACCGTATTTTGAAGGCTGCCTGCCCATTGAAGTTATGGCTGAACGCGGACGACAAACGCTTCTTTACGGCCCTATGAAACCCGTTGGACTGACCAACCCCCACACACCCGGACAGAAGCCTTACGCTGTTGTGCAGCTGAGGCAAGATAATGCCTTGGGCACAATCTACAACATCGTCGGTTTCCAGACCAAACTGAAGTACGGAGAACAAAGCCGTGTCTTCAGGATGATACCCGGGCTTGAAAACGCCGAATTCGCACGGCTGGGCGGCATTCATCGAAACACATTCTTGAACAGCCCCCGCCTTCTGGACCATAAACTGCGCCTGAGAAATAGGCCGGACATCCGCTTTGCCGGACAAATTACAGGCTGCGAAGGCTATGTCGAGAGCGCTGCTGTTGGGCTAATGGCAGGGCTTTTTGCCGCTGCCGATGCCTTGGGCAAACACCTTGACTCCCCCCCCATCACAACCGCGATGGGGTCCATGCTTGCCCATATCACCGGGGGCGCTGTTTCAGATACCTATCAGCCCATGAATATCAACTTCGGTCTTTTCCCGGAGCTGACCGATGATCGCGATGCGAGAGGCAAGAAAATCAAGGGACGGGAACGCAAGCCCCTGTATGCACAACGCGCACTGGCCGATCTTGACGCATGGCGGAAAGGTGACCTCTTTTCATAAAGTCTCTACGGCGTCGCAGAGCGAAAAGCTTCGGCAATTTCGTTCCAGAGCATACGGCTCTGGGCTGCTATCAGGAACCCCTGATGGATACTCGGACTATACGGACTGCCATCCATGAACCTGCTAATACCCCCAGCCTCTTCATACAGCAGAACCCCGGCTGCATGATCCCATGGGGCAAGCCTTCGGAAAGCAGCAAACTCTATACGCCCCGAGATCAGCGCCATATAATCATGGGCGGCACTTCCATGACGAATGTTATGAGCAAAGCGCCCCTGAAGGGACTTGGGCGTATTGGCCCCCGGTGATCCCGTGCGTTCCAACAAGGGACGATCATGCGGCTCTAACCGAACCCTGACGCCATTACGGATCACGCCATTGCCACGATACCCACACAGGGTGACATCGTTAACAGGATCGTGCAGCCATCCCGCCATGGTTACACCATCACGGACCAAGGCAACAACCGTTGCAAAAACAGGATTTCCACTAACAAAATTGGCCGTACCATCCAAAGGGTCAACAACCCACACAAGCGGTGCCGTTCCAATAGCCCGTATCAAATCGGGATCGGCATGACAGCCTTCCTCACCAACAACCATAGATTCCGGCATAATTTCCGTCAGCAAGACCGAGAGCCTCTGCTCGGCCAAGATATCAGCTTCCGTTACCAGATCATTAGCTGATGTCTTGCTTTGCACCTGATTTGCGGACAGCGCACGGAAACGGGGCAGGATTTCTGTCTTAGCAGTGTCCCGGATAATATCTGATACGAGGGCCAGAAAAGCATCGTCCATTTCATAGGTATACCCCATAGATCAAGGAGTAACCAGCACAATGGGACCTGCCCGGATGCCCATGTCAATCGGGAAGACTTGTTGTCCTGGTCGCCAAACGTCCAGCATCAGCAGGATCAAGCCGTACGATAAGACGCACTCCCTCTTCATGGTCTTCGCGGCTCAGAACCTCTCCCCTTCGATAGATCCACGCTAGTATTTTTCCATCAGAAGGCGGAACAACAAGCTCTACAGCCACACGTGCCAAGGCAAGACAATCGTCAATACGGCGCAGAACATTGTCCACACCATCCCCGGACAAGGCTGACAAAAGAAGTGCGCCTGTGTCCGGATCAATGGAGGATTCCACAAGAAGATCCGCCTTGTTAAGAACCTCAACAACGCTATCCCCGACAGCGGGATCCAGACCCAGTTCATCACGCAGAACCTTCTCAACATCCAGTTTCTGGGATTCACTGTCTGGATGCGCATAATCGCGGACATGCAGGATCAGGTCAGCCTCAAGAACCTCTTCCAGCGTGGCATGGAACGCAGCGACCAACTCATGCGGAAGATCAGAGACAAAACCAACTGTGTCCGACAAAATCACTGTCCGCCCAGATGGCAACTGCAAAGCCCGCATGGTTGGATCCAGCGTTGCAAACAGCTGGTTTTCTGCCATAACGGCAGCATGGGTCATCTGGTTAAAAAGCGTGGACTTTCCCGCATTTGTATACCCGACAAGGGCAATGATGGGAAAAGGTGTCCTCTTCCGCGCTTTACGATGAAGAGCCCGGGTCCTCTTGACAGACTCAAGATCTTTCTTCAGGCGGACAATACGGTCGCCGATAAGACGACGATCAATCTCGATCTGACTTTCCCCCGGCCCCCCCATAAAACCAAAGCCGCCCCTTTGCCGCTCCAGGTGCGTCCAAGAACGGACAAGGCGCGATTTCTGATACTCCAGATGGGCCAGCTCAACCTGTAACTGACCTTCACGAGTTCGTGCACGGGCACCAAAGATCTCCAGAATAAGTCCAGTACGATCAATGACCTTGGTTCCCCACGCCTTCTCAAGATTTCGCTGCTGAACAGGAGACAGACGCGCATCAACAATGACGATATCCACGTCCAGATCAGCGAGGACAGGGGCAAGACGCTCGACCAATCCCCCCCCTATATAGGTGGCTGGCCTGATGGCACTGACCAAGGCGACCTCGGACAGGACAATATCCAGATCAATAGCCTTGGCGAGGCCAACAGCCTCGGCCAGCCGGGCCTCTGGAGTGCGCACACCACTCGCTGTCTTTTTTAAAAACGGACACAGAACAGCTGATTTACTACGCCAGGAAACAGCAGGATGATCAGAATCCATAGCGTACGAAGCGCAAGACTGGCTCACTCTTGTTCATCTTCAGGCTTAGGCTCGAAAAGCTGCACGGGACCACCCGGCATTACGGTGGAAACAGCGTGCTTGTATATCAGCTGGGTATGGCCATCCCGGCGAAGCAGAAGGCAGAAATTGTCAAAGCAGCTTACAATACCTTGCAACTTCACTCCGTTAACGAGGTAAACAGTAACCGGAACTTTTGCCTTGCGGATATGGTTCAGGAAAACATCCTGTATATTCTGGGATTTTTCGCTGGGCATGACAGTCATGACCTTTCCACTTTTTGTTGCCCCTTCATCAGGGGGGACCGTCCTTCGGTCGGGTCTCCTTCGTTATCATCTATTTTCGTTGCTGGGAACAGCAAGAGTACGCAAGGCATCAAGAAATTCCCCGCAGCTACCATAAATGCCCTGCGGTGCCCACGACAAAAGATCACCAACCAAAGGTCCGTGGTGGTGAAGAAGAAAGGGCGTACAGCCTGATTCCCTGGCACATTGCATATCGATAGCATGATCACCAACAAACCAGATATCCTGTCCGGGTTTCAGGCCCGATCCCTGCAGGGCATGCAAAATGTGTTCAATATTAGGCTTGTCGGCTTTTGCATCACCCGCCCCGGCCACCTGATGGAACAAGCCCCCCCATCCCAAATGCTCTACCTCGATCCGTAACAGATCCCCAGTCTTGTTACTGACAATACCAACCCATACTCCCATGCCGCATATATGTCGCACCAAGGCTTCCGCATGGGGAAGAGGCGTCAGCATATCCAAATGGCATGACCGGAAAGATTCATAAAAGACACTTTCGGCCTCCCTCCATCGCTTTCCAAAAAGGCCGGGGAAACTTTCGCGCAGCGAACGGGAAATGCGTGTCATACCCTCTTCACGGGTCCAAGCATCGTGCTCCATATGGACCAAGGTCATATTCATGGCCTTCAGGATGCACGGCCACGTATCAACCAACGTGTTATCCCAGTCAAAGAGTACAGCCCGCGGCGGGGATACAACAGGCAAAGGATCCATCATGACCTTCATCTCATGGCACAGAGCTGCGAATACTCAGAAATATTCCAAGCGAACAGAGAACATCTTCTCAACCTTCTTGACGGCATCCGCAACAGCAAACAGCACCACCCTGTCACCACCCTGAACAACGGTATTGCCACGGGGCATGATAACCTGTTCTCCTCGTACGACAGCCCCGAGCATAACCCCTGGAGGCAGCTTGAAATCGCGCAAGGATTTGCCCACCAAGGGGGATGTATCGACGGCAACAGCTTCAATGACCTCTCCAAACCCTTCCTGAAGGGAATGGACGGCATGGATCCGCCCCCGACGGACATGAAGCAGAATGCTTGAAACCGTAATACCACGCGGATTGACAACAACATCAACACCCAAAGGCCCCGCCAAACCGCCGTATGTCGTTTTATTGAGCAGAGCGATGGTTCTCTCCGCGCCATAGCGCTTGGCAAGCATAGCCGAAAGAATATTTGTTTCATCATCGTTGGTCAGCGCAATAACGGTTTCAACGCGACTGACACCGGCTTCTTTCAGAATTTCAGGATCCAGGACATCCCCATTGATAACGGTTGCCCGGCTCAGGGTTCTGGCAATGTATTCCGCCCTGTCCTTGTGCAATTCAACCATACGCAAGGATATGTCCGGGTGATCCTGCTCAATCTGCTGGGCCAGAAACAGGGCAATATTCCCGCCACCCAGTATCAGAATGCGGCGGGCCTGCGGTGCTTCTTGGCCAAAGGCGGCCAAGGCGCGACCCACATGCTCGGTCGCCACGACAAAATAGACAATATCCCCTTCAAGCATTTGATCTTCTGCAGAAGGTACAATCGGGCGATCATTGCGGACGATGCCAACAATAACCAGATGCAAATCCGGGAACAGTGCCGAAAGCTGGCGCAAGGGCGTATGCAGAACCGGGGTATCCGGTGTACAACGCACCCCCAGAAGCTGAACCTTGTTGTCAACAAGCGGGATAATGTCTGTCGTTCCCGGCACCTGCAACCGACGGGCAATCGCACGGGCGACCTCAATCTCCGGGCTGATAATCACATCGATAGGCAAATCATTGTGATTAAACAAATTGCCCCACATGGGATCCAGATAGGACTGGCTCCGTACACGGGCAATCTTGGTCGGAACAGAAAACAGGGAATGCGCAACCTGGCAAGCAACCATGTTCACTTCATCAACAGCCGTTACCGCAATCAGCAGACTGGCATCACGGGCACCCGCCTGTTCGAGGATCTCGGGATAAGAGGCGTGACCAACCACGGCCTTTACGTCCAGTGTGTCCTGTATTTTGCGTATCAATTCCGGTCGCTGGTCAACAACGGTAATATCGTTGTCCTTCTCGGCAGCCAGATAATGCGCAATGTTGTGACCCACTTGGCCAGCGCCGCAAATAATAACCTTCATGGTCAACAGTCTCCGCCGTCCTGGACAAGCCAACTGATAAGGGCTACAGGGCCCTTACCTTCTCCTCGCTGGACACCCCGAGATTCTTCAACTTCCGATGAAGAGCAGAACGTTCCATGCCAACGAATTCAGCCGTTCGCGAGATATTGCCGTTAAAACGGGTAACCTGGGCCAGCAGGTACTCCCGCTCAAACATCTCACGGGCGTCACGCAGAGGCAATGACATGATTTCAGCCGATCCTTCAAGCCGTAACAAGACCTCCGGCACAATCAGGCTAATTTCAGCCGGCAACATATCAGCACGAATCACCTCCTCGTTATCTCCGGGAGCCATGATCAACAGCCAATCAATCACATTGCGCAGTTGCCTGACATTGCCTGGCCAATCATAGGATTGCAGCACAGCCATGGCATCATCACCGATACACCTAGGTAGAGCACCAGTGCTACGGGCAGCCTGCTCCATGATAACACGTGACAGAACCGGAATGTCCTCCCGCCTGTCCTGCAGGGCTGGAACATGTATTGGCACAACACTCAGACGATAATACAGATCTTCACGGAATTCGCCTTGCGCAATGGACAGGCGCAAATCACGGGTGGTCGTGGCAATAACCCGAACATCGACCGCTACCTTCTTGGTTCCACCCACGCGTTCGAATGTCTGCTCTTGCAAAACACGGACAATCTTTCCCTGTGTTTCCAATGGCATGTCACCAATCTCATCCAGAAGCAGGGTGCCCCCGTCTGCCTGCTCGAACACGCCAATCTTTCGGGATGCTTGCTCTCCCTCATACCCTCTTTCGGTCCCGAAAAGCTCTATCTCCATTCGGTCCGGGTGCATGGTTGCACAGTTTACGCAGACAAATGGAGCATCTGCACGGCGGGAATGAGCATGTATCAGCCGGGCCACCACTTCCTTGCCGGATCCAGCTTGTCCAACGATCAGAACCCTTGACCCCGATGGAGCAACGCGGGCAATCGCCTGTCGAACATGCATAATAGCCATCGACGTCCCATGCAAATCAGATGGAACAGAAATAGCACTCTTCAGCTGCTGATTTTCCATCCGCAGGCGGGCAGCCTCAAAGGCCCGCTCGACAACCAGCAAAAGCCGGTCTGTCTTGAATGGTTTCTCGATAAAGTCATAGGCACCGTTACGAATGGCAGAAACAGCTGTTTCTATTGTCCCGTGGCCTGAAATCATAACAACGGGAACCAAAGGATAATCACGGCGCAGAACATCAAGAAGCTGGAGACCATCCATTCCGGAGCCTTCCAGCCATATATCGAGGATAATCAACCCCGGAGCCTTATCGGCCACAGACAGCAGAGCTTCGTCGGTGCTGCCGGCACCTCGGGTCACATACCCCTCATCCTCCAGAATTCCTGACAGAACTGTCCGAATATCAGCTTCATCATCAACGATCAGGATATCACGTGCCATGAAACCAACGTGCTGCCTTATGCCTGAAAATCTGAAATGTGCTCCGGATCAAACAGAAACACCATCCTGTACTACAGCAGACTGCACTGCAAACAGCATCGAAATCTGTGCTCCTCCGTCAGAAGCATCTTCAAGTAACAGATCACCACCGTGATCTTCCAGAATTTTTTTGACAATAGCCAAACCAAGCCCCGTTCCTTTGGATCGCGTCGTGACATAGGGCTCAACCAAACGCTCCCGGTTGGCCTTGGGCAACCCACGCCCATTGTCTGTAACCGATGCCCTGATGACGCCACCCTGCTCCCGAAGAGAGACGATTATACAGCCAGGATCCGTTGGATTATCCCGTGATTCAATAGCTTCAACCGCATTCTTTATAATATTTGTCAATGCTTGCCCAACCTGACGCGTGTCACACAAAACAACAACCTCTTCTTCCGGAATATCCAGCACAAAACGAATAGAAGGATAAGCCGTTTGTTGAAGAAAACTATACTGCCTTATGATTTCACAAAGATTTTCATCCTTCATAACAGGATGAGGCATCCGTGCAAAGGCCGAGAATTCATCAACCATCTGTCCTATATCACCCACATGGCGAATAATGGTATCTGTGCACTGCACAAAGACATCCTGCCCCTCTTCTATCTGTTTGAGATAACGCCGTTTCAGGCGCTCTGCAGAGAGCTGTATAGGAGTCAGGGGATTTTTGATTTCATGCGCTATACGACGAGCAATATCCGCCCAGGCTGCAGTCCGCTGTGCCGCTTGCAAAAGCGTAATGTCATCAAAGGTAATGACATTACCAATAACCCTGGAATCAACATACTCGGCGCTGACCCTGACCAAAAAGGTCAAATCCTTTCCCCCACGGCTCAGAACCATTTCGCGCTGGATTGACTGCCCCTCGCACAGAATCTCCTTTTCGGGAAGAAGAGGAGAAAACTCAGGAATAACAATAGAAATATGCTGGCCTTCCAACGAAGAAACAGCCGGAAGATCCAGAAGAGTCTGCGCCGAACGATTGACCAGAGTCACGAAACCATCGGGAGACGTTGATATAACGCCGGCTGAAACCCCCTCCAGAACAGTCTCGGTAAACCGTTTCCGCTCATCCAGGGTTCTGTTCGCCTCCAGAAGTTCTTTCTGCTGGGCTGTGATACGAGCGGTCATCCTGTTAAAGGCACGGGACAAGGCCGCAACTTCATCAGAAGCATCAATCTCCGAAACACGTACGGCCATATCACCAACAGATACACGCTCGCTGGCATTAATCAGTTCCACTATGGGCATGGCCCACCGATTGGCCAAGTTCAAGCCAACCCAAACGGCAGCCAACAGGAGCAAAAGTGATACCACGATGAAAACCAAGGAAAAACGCAACTCAAGCTCAGCCCGACCGGACTGCATCCGTTGGTACTGCTGCACGGCATTGTCTGTATTGTCGATGTGCCGAATGACATCGGTATCAACAAAACGACCAACGTACAGAAATATCTCGGGCAGGGTATCAAGACGCACCAAGGCACGAACCCTGTCTTCATTCTCACCTGTCAGGACCGCAACTTCACCCTGATCTGCTTTCTCCAGCGCCCAGAGGGGAACATCCTCGAACTGAAGGGAAAACGTATACCCCGCCCGCGCACCAACTTTACCGCTGCGCTCAAACAAGACAGCCTCTGTCAATCCACGCACATAAACCTGGGTCTGCAGATAGCGCGACTGGTCATCGGGATTTTGTAGAAGCCTTTCCCAGTTGCGCTGGATATCACCAGCAACAACCAATGCCTGACCAGCTATGGCTTGGCGATGCTCGTCCAGATAAGCCTGCGCAACAGCCTGGCTCTCGGACAGGACCGTCTGAACCCGTTCCCCAAACCAGAACTGAACCCCAAGGTTAAAAAACAGGGCTGAAAAGACAGCGACCAGAATTGTCGGGGTAATCGCTACGGCACCAAAAAGCCCAACCAGACGCAGATGAAGTCTTGATCCTGCTCCTCCGGTTCGGCGTGCAAGCCATAACGCAACGATGCTGCGAATAACCAGCGCTGACAGCACCAGAAGAAGAATAAGGTCAAGATTCAACAAGACGGATAAGGCGTGCCCCCCATCTGGAACCGGTTCCCAGAATCCGGCAAGAACAGCCCATGTTGCCGCACCAAAGACCAAGGCTGCCGCACCAAGAAGAACGGCAAGCCTTCTTGCCACACCCCCCTGGCGCAACCAGGCATAAAAACGCATGACGGAACCATCTTGTACAGGCTGATTCATACAGATCCCCTGACTGGACTGATGGACAAGGCCCTGATTTTCTTGCGCAGTGTATTGCGATTCAGCCCCAGCAAGGCAGCAGCCCGGATTTGGTTACCACCTGTGACATCCAGAGCAAGCGTCAACAAGGGACGCTCGAACTCAGAGAGCAAGCGGTTGTATAAACCGGCTGGGGGCAACCCGTCCTTATGCACGGCAAAGTAGGCTGCCAAACTCCGCTGTACGGCTTCGGCCAGTCCTTCAACCTGAACAGCAGCACGCTCTTCCGCCCCATGGCAGGAAGGCAAGACCGAAGCGCTTTCTTCAGAAGAATCCCTATTGGGCATACCGCTTGCAGCGTCGGACGAAGACAATCCATCTACAGGGCAAGCACGTGAAACCACCGAGATACTATCCTCTCATATCAAGAGACCAACGGAATAAACTTTCTACACCTTCCGGATACGGGCAAGGCTCGGATATCAAGCTGCCAATGGCGCTTTGTCAATAACCTGCTCAAAAAAGAGCGATATGGACAGCAAAGCTTCCCGAACCTCTGTCAAAGCATTAAAGGACTCCCGGAAGGCAGAAGCACCGGGAAGGCCTGCCACCCCCCACGCGACGTGCTTGCGGGCAATACGCAAGCCAACATCCAGACCATAATGGGCAATAATATCGCTATAGTGCTCAAGCAAAAGATCCCGACGCTCGGAAAGAGAAGGGGAAACAACCGGACTCCCGCCCTGTAAGGCACGTGCCAGCTCCCCTGGTAGCCATGGCCTGCCCTGCGCCCCTCGCCCAACCATAATGGCCGCAGCGCCCGATTGAGCCAAAGCGGCCTGTGCAGTGCCCAAGTCAATAATGTCACCATTCACCACGACGGGTAGATCTACTGCCTCGACCACAGGACGAATGGCAGACCAATCAGCCTTTCCCGTGTACATCTGACACCGGGTTCGTCCATGCACTGTGATCATCGCAATACCGCTTTCGCGCGCTATCTGCGCCATACGAACCACGTTCTGCGTCCCGGAATCCCAGCCAAGGCGCATTTTAACCGACACCGGCGTCGCAACTGCGCGGACAACAGCCTCCATGATAGCCCCAGCCAAGGCTTCATCACGCATCAGGGCAGACCCCGCGTGCCCTTTGACAACCTTCTTCACCGGGCACCCCATGTTGATGTCAATCAGGGCAGCCCCCCTGTCTTCGTTCATTCTGGCAGCCTCTGCCATAACCGCAGGCTCATTTCCTGCAAGTTGCACAGCCATAGGGTGCTCACCCTGACAGGCCGTGCTCATACGCAAGGTATCCCGATGAGCACGGATCATCTGGGCGCTGGCAATCATCTCCGAAAAAACAAGGCCAGCCCCGTACCGTTTGACCAGACGCCTGAAAGGCTGATCAGTTACCCCTGACATAGGGGCAAGAAGAACCGGCGACACCGCATCAAGACGGCCAATCCGCAAAGGATCGAGGGTATTGTTCATGAATTCAGGCTTTTTCCGTATTGCCCTGTAATGTACCGACAAGACCCGGCCCAAGATCAGAGCAAAGCTTGGGACACAAACTTGACCCCAGGCCAGGCCAAAGTCAAAAAAAGCCACGCCAACAACACAAGACGCGCAGCGACCCGCCCTCTTGTACCACTGACAAAACGGGCCACAATCAGGGTCATAACCGTTACAAATGTCAGGATACTCAAGATGCTCTTGTGATTGAAATCAAGCAGCGTCCTGTGTCCAAGCCAATTTACAGCAAGTCCTGAACATAAGCCAAGGCCAAGAACAAGCCCACCCTGAAGCAGCATGGCCAAGGACAGCGACTCGCTCTCGGCAACGGAAGGCAGCTTCCGGGTCAACATGTTTGGTGACTTATGCTTTAGTGCCCGCTCCTGCAAAAAGGCCGACAAGGCCGCAACCGCCGCAAATGTAAGAAGAGCGTAAGATAGAATGCCAACAAATACATGCAGAAAAAACCATGCCCCTTCGCCATCCGTCGCAGACACAACAGGAAAGGAAACATGTTTTTCCCCAAACAGAAGGTGGAACAAGGTTGCCGCCCCACCCAGCAATAGAAGGTAGGGGGCCAGAAGAAACAGCAAGCGCCACCCTTGCCGCAAGACCAAGGCCCCAAAAATAAACAAGACCAAGGTCGCCGTAATTGTCACCCAGAGGGAGAAAGAAAATCCCTCGCCAAGGCCATACTGATAAAATTCAACGGCCTGGGCACCTGACCCAAATACAGCAAGCCCTAAAGCTCCCCAGAATGCAGAATCACGCCCTCCCCCATGCCGGAAGACCAGAAGAGCGGCAGGGACAAGGGTAAAAAGAGCCGGAAGTCCATAGAGAGGTATTGCTGACATGGCCGTGATCATACCTGCTTCAGTGCAGAACTCAATCCCGGCAACACGGATAAAGATCTAAAGGAACGTTGACAACTCCTGGCGATGGTCCAGAAGGTTGCGCGCACTCAGCCAAAGATCAAGAGCCCTGCTGGCTTCAACCCACAGCGCCTCTCCTTCTGCAGCCATTGCACGCGCCTGCGCAACATCACCACCCAAGGCAAGATCTTCTATATCCCGCCCCAGTTTCATAAGCCTGGAAAAACCGAAGTTGCTGGCGGCCCCGGCAAGCTTGTGCCCTGAACGCGCAAGCAGATCTGGATCGGACACCCCCAAAGCAACAGAAAGCTCGGATACCGCATTATCCATACTCCGTCGCCCCAGCCCCAGAATAGCCTTGAAGCTTTCCGTACCCAAGGCAGACAGCCTGTCTGCAATGAATCCTTCATCCAGGGAAGGCGAAGCCGTGGATGAAAAAACTCCCCCGGCAGAAACAGTGTCATCTGTGGAACCCGATGACTGTATGGAGCACAACGCCTGTCGGAATGATTCTATGCGTATAGGCTTGGCTACAACACCATTCATGCCAGCAGCCCTGTAGCGCTTCACATCATCTTCAAAGACGTTTGCCGTCAACGCCAGGACAGGAATTTGCGCCCGCACGGGATCATCAAGGGCACGAATGCGACGTACAGCCTCAACGCCATCAATATCAGGAAGACGAATGTCCATGAGCACAAGGTCGAAGCATCCCTGCGATACGGCATCAACGCCATCCTTACCTGTAGAAGCAACGGATACGCGGTGGCCTTCACGCTCCAGAAACATAACCGCAACCCTTTGGTTTACCTCGACATCCTCAACCAAAAGAATATCAAGAGGCTCCCCTCGCCCCGGTTGGGGGGCCATTGTATCCGGACCAGCTGATACATCCATACTGCCCATGACATAGGTTTCCCGTTCTGTAGGCTTCCCTGCCGTCATAAAAGACAAGGGTGCGATACTTTGCTCGTATAACCGGCGAGCTATACCAGTTTCACGGACAATGGTACCGTCTGCGGCGCGTTCACGAACCAGTGAGAGTTCGATTGTGGCCACCCTGACATCATCAATCTGAACGCGTACTGTATGGCGGGTTTCGTCCCATGATGGATCATCAAGAGAATGAATGAGTTGCGGACGATCTTCTTCGGTAACTCTAAAGACAAAATCCCTCAGTCCTGCAGGCTTTGCACCATCACGGAATCCCCAGATTGTCTCCAGTCCTGCTGACCAACGGGTTTTCCCGGTAGCCGAGGATGTTTCATACCATCCCGTTGCCGTACACTCCTCCATATGCCGCAACCGGTCCTGTAGCTCAGAGACAAGGGCCTTTTGTGCGGAAAGATCCATTTGCGCCTTTTTCTCTGCTTCTGTGCTGCGCAATAAGACCTGAAAGAGCTTGGCTCCCTCCTCGTGTACAACCGATATAGAACAGTTTGCTGGCACAACACGCCCATCACGATTACGCAGATGGATCTCGAAACGGCGCGTACCACCCCACTCAACCTCTTCGTCATGCTCCAGATGTCTCAAGGCATGCAGGAAGCGCTCTGCCCACTCTCCCGAAAGAAGGGAAATGGCTGAACGCCCAACAACTTCCGGCGCACTCCAACCGAAGAGAACCTCGGCACCCCCCTCGTAACGAAGAATCCTGGCCTCAGAGTCCAAGGTCAGAACAGCTTCCGGTATATGTTTAAGAAAATTGTCAATACGGATATGCAAACTATTGATTTTAGAGGATGTATCCTTGATACGCTGTTCAAGAATTGCACGCAGGTCAAGAAGGTGTCGCAGCTCCAGTTTTCGACTGCGACGGCTTCGTCTCATGTCACGCGCCGAAAGAGCACCACACACCAGAGCACTTCCCCCCAGCGACAAAGCCAGAAGCGAGGTATCGCGGCCACCGCTCCATCCGGAAACCAAATCATTGACAAGGGAGAGAATAACGCTGGCTCCACACAGGATAACCAAGGCCGGACGAAGCCTCTCCCCTCCCCGACCCAGACCGACCTCCAGAATACCGATGGCAAAGCCAGCAAGGCAGAAGACACTGACAATGGTGTGCAAGATCAGAAGGTGATTATAGGGAAGGAAAAAAGCAGACAGAAAAATTGCCAACACAAGGGCAAAAACAAAAGGAACGATACGATACAAAACGCGGCTGACCACCTGATCGCGGACCAGAAGAAGAAAAAATGCCGGCGCCATGGGCAATAAAGCCAAAGTAAGCCGATCCATAGCCTCCAAGTGGATAAGCAGATGAGGAAAAAACAGGCTGATGTCAGCGAGGTTGATTCCCTGCACCGCAGCAAGAACTGCAAGACCACCAGCATAATGAGAACGACCATAGCGCCCGGATGGTCCAGCCAGCCACAAGGCGAAGCCGAGGCCAAGGCAAAGTCCGGGCACAACAAGTGAAAACAAGGAAAGATCAACGATATACGGGCGCCCCATTGGTACCCTGAATGCCAAAGCAGGAGCAGAATGCACAAGCAGAAGCCCGCCGATGGAACCACAGATCACAAAAAGCAGACGCCTTTTGCTCATGGATGCTTTCCCTCCCGGACAGGCAGCGTAAAACAGCGGTTACGGCAGGCTACAACAAAGTATAGCTGTGCGCGAGCCTGACTATCGGTACCTATCCCTGCCCCCGGCCACTAATTGCTTCCGGGTCAGCCAGAATACCTCCCCGAAACTGCTTTCGGTCTCAACCCACAAGAAGTCAAGATCGGGATACTCCGCCTCAAGAATCTCCCGTCCGGTACCGAACTCGCACAGGATACCGCCTTTTTCAGTCAGATAGTGCGGGCTTTCACGCAAAATCCGGCGAACAAGATCGAGCCCATCTTCACCGGATGCCAAAGCCACAGAGGGCTCGTGCCGAAATTCTGGCGGCAGGGTCTCCATAGAGGAAGCATCAACATACGGCGGGTTCGTCAGTATTACGTCGTATCTTCGTCCTTTTAAGGGAGAGAAGAGATCGCCTTCAAACAGACGAATACGCTCCTCGAAAGCATAGTCTTTTACATTACGCCGGGCGACAGACAAGGCATCAGGAGACAGATCCACCGCATCAATGTCTGCTTCAGGAAAAACATGGGCAGCAAGAATTGCCAGGCAGCCTGAGCCGGTACACAAATCAAGAACATGGACTGGTTCAGTCGGATCATCAACCAAGGCCAGCCCTTCCCCGGAAAAAATGCCCGAAAACAGGATTTCACCAATGTAGGAGCGCGGAACAATCACACGTTCATCAACATAAAAGGGAAAACCCTGAATATAAGCGCGATTAAGAAGATAGGACGCCGGCTTTCTGGTCTTTACCCGGGCCTCTATCAAACCGGCAAGGCGGGTTCTTTCTGGTGTGGCCAGCCTGGCATCAAGATAAGGTTCAAGCTGGTCAACAGGCAGCCGCAGGGCCTCCAGAACCATAAAAACAGCCTCGTCCCACGCTGAAGTGGTTCCGTGGCCATAGCTGAGGTCTGCAGTATTGAACTGGCTGACAGCATGGCGGATAAAATCACGGACTGTCCTGAAATCAGCAACGGCGGTCACGGTGTCGATGCCAGTCATACGATAAAAACTCCCACAAACCCTGAAAATCCAGACAAGAGCACTCTATCTACCAAGGGCGGCAAAGCAATACAATGCGTCCCCGAGCAGTTTACGTCTCTTGCCATATGACAGAAAACAGGATACGGCACAAAAAGACGTATGCACCCGCTCTGGATCAAGAATGATACTCTCTCCCCTTGTCATGTCCGAAATACCCACTGCCCTGGGTGCATTCTTGGCTTCTCTGGAAGGTACCGGCACGGCACAGGCTGCTGTTGAGCGTATTGGCTTTACCTTGGCGTATGTGGATTCCGGGGACAACATCACACTTTCACAATGCCCCGAACAACGTCAGGAAGCCATTGAGCTTGCCCAGTCCTTTGGAATGTCTGTCTCATCACAACCGCCTGAAGATGGCTTTACATGGGATGGACAGGTTCTGAGCGGAAGCATGGAGCCATCTGTTATCATTCACGATGTTGCCCACTGGCAGGTTTGCGCACCTGAACGCCGCCACATTCCTGACTTTGGACTTGGTGCAGGGCCTGAAACAGGGCTTAAAAAGCAGGCAGATCAGTGGATGAGTGTTCATGGCATACAACGTGAAATGGAAGAAGCCATGGCTTCATTACTCGGCATTCTGTGGGAAGTTGAACTGGGACACCCAGCGATCCTGGCGTTCCTGGAACAGAATTGGCTGGAAGGCGGCGCCTCTCTTCACAATCGCCAGCACTTTCTGAAAGTATTCAACCATCTACAGCATTATGGCTTGCTGGATACGACGGGACGCCCGACCAAGATCTTGCGGGCAGCACCGGATACAGAGTTTCTCGACATTTTTATTACTCCAAACGTGTCGTAAGCAAAGCAGTTTCAGAACGCTCTGACCGACCAACAGAAACAGAACCACAGCAACCCTTGCAGAAAATGGCATTTTCCAGTCATCGTGTGTAAGCGGTACCTAGACATCATGTCGGGTATTGCTGTTTTGCCAGTTGGGCAGGCGGGGCAAACCATGTCATTCGCAACGGTTTTCGGTGCCATTCTGGGGTTTGGGTTGTTTGTCGGTGCTATTCTGCTCAGCACCGATAACTTCATGCTGTTTATCGATGTTCCCAGTTTGATCATGGTGGTGGGTGGCACATTCTCCGCGACCTTTGTGTCGTATGAGCCACGCTATGTCATACAGTCCATGCTGAGCCTGCAATCCATTCTCTTCACAAACAAGGTGGGGCAAGGCATCTTGACCCACGAGGTTGGACGGATTATCCGCTGGGGCTACATCATTCAGAAGAACGGATTGGCCGGACTGGAATCAGATTCCGGAAAGGTACGAAAATCCGACCGCTTCCTGGGCTTTGGCATTGATCTTGTAGTTGCCGGTTATACAGGGCCAGAACTCCGCGAGATTCTTGCGGCTACGGTTGAAAGTACATTCCAGAGAAATACGGTACAAGCTGATATCCTGCGTAATATGGGCGGTATTGCCCCCGCTTTCGGCATGATCGGAACCTTGGTCGGATTGATCATCATGCTGGACTCCATGGGGGGTGATCCATCCTCCATCGGTCCGGGTATGGCCGTTGCACTGGTCACAACGCTATACGGTGTCATGTTTGCACGTATGATCTTGTTACCTGCGGCTTCAAAGGTGCAACAACGTGAAGAAATCATACGCTTCCGGAACTACCTTCTTGCAGAGGGGCTTGCCCTTCTGGCAGAACGCAAAAGCCCGCGCTACATTCAGGACAAGATGAACGCCTTCCTGGATCCAGCAGCACACTTCAGCATAGATCGGTCACGCTCCAACGCCTGAGCCAGCACGCCAGAAGGAAGACGACCATCATGATGGGCAATGGCAACAACCAATTTTCCCGTCCCTCACCACCCGCAGACGATGAAAGCTGGATTGCAACTTTTGCCGATATGGCGACCTTGTTGCTGGCTTTCTTTATTCTGCTGGCTGCCATTTCGAAAATCGATGCTGTTGCCTTCGAGCAGGTCAGCGCCGGGATGGCCAAAGGGGTCGGAAAACGGGAAATAAAAACCCCGACCGAGGACCTGAAGCAGCAAGTGCAGAAATCTGTCACCTCTCTTAAAATGCAGGATGTTGTTGCCATTTCGACAGACAGTCAGGGCATTGTCATGGAAATGGGATCCGGGTCGTTCTTTGCCCCGGACAGTGCCGAGCTGGATGAGTCTGCACGGGAAATATTAGCCAAAATCGCTGCAACAATTGGCGCAGAACAATTTAAAAGCTTTCAGATTGAAGTTCAGGGGCATACCGATGACAGCCCAACTGAAACCCCTCAGTACCCATCAAACTGGGAACTGTCCGGTGCCCGTGCCGGAACTGTAGTGCGGTATTTCGAGGAAGCCGGGATTCCCCGGGCACGTATGAAAACAGTGGGAATGGCTGATACGGCGCCCAAGGTTGCAAACCGGGGACCCTACGGCGATGTCCTTCCCCAAAACCAAGCCATAAACCGGCGTGTTGTGGTCCGGGTCTATCCACGGTGATGTCCTGATGATCAGGATAAAATAAGTTCCATTGTATCACGCGCAACCAAGGTCCCGCTCCAGAGCCGTTTGGCCCGCTCCTCAATCTGGGACATGATCAGGTCATCGTGGTCTGGGTCATGATGGAAAAGCGCCATATTTCTGGCACCTGCTTTCTGGCACAGGCGCACGCCTTCCTCCCATGTGGAATGGCCCCAACCGACCTTGGCAGGAAACTCCTCATCTGTGTAAGTTGAATCATAGATAACAAGGTCTGCCCCTTCGATCAGAGACAAGATTACGGAATCAGGCTCACCCGGCTTATGCTCCGTATCCGTCACATAACAAATCGACAGGCCATCAGCTTCTACACGGTATCCTACGGCACCATCTGGGTGATTCAAAGGTGCAGTACGCACCAGAACGCTGTCGGAGAATGCCAGTGGATTACCTGCGTCATAATCTACAAACTCGAGACGAGCCTTGAGAGCCGAAAGGGGGACTGGAAACAAGGGGCTTGCCATTTGGGTCGAAAGAACCTGTTTAATCCCCCCATAATCGTGCAAATGGCCTGCATAAATGCGCATGGAGAAATCGGCACGAAACAAAGGTGCAAAAAATGGAAAGCCGCTGATATGGTCCCAGTGCGTATGAGACAACAGCATGTTGGACTGCGAAATACCCCTGCGGAGCATATCATTGCCCAGACCACGCATGCCTGTTCCCGCATCAAGAATCAGGTGTTGATCGTTGGCCGTGATTTCTACACAGCTGGTATTCCCGCCATAGATCACATGAGAGGGGGAAGAGCACGGAATGCTACCCCGAACGCCCCAGAATTTAACGCGCAGGCTCATGACAGACCTGACCTGACAAAAACAGGCATTCCGGGCACGATCCCAAAAGCCGAGGCTATAGATCCGTTGCGTACAGCAAGCTCCACCAACCCGTTAGAATTGATATACCAGAACGGCACCCCGCTTTCCCCCATCCCGAATGTGCGTTGTCTGCGCAACAGATATCCGCCAACCTCTAAAGTATCTTGATTATCTATCTCCCCACCACGCATACCTGTCATGGCATTACCATAATGGTCAATATAAACCACCTTCTGCCATACGGCTTGCCCCATGCCTGCAGAACACCGAATTATGTCATCAGAACCAACAATAGTGGCGACAAGCGGTGCTCTACATGTGGGACCGGGGGTATATCCGCAGGCCAAGGCCGCCGCCGCGGGAGCAAAAATATCCCGGGCATGAAACGTCGCACTTGCCGTTTCAGGAAACCAATCAAGACTCCAAATCTGTGCTTGCGGATCATCGTCAACAATCCGGCTAAGCAACCCATTATCCGGCCCTACGTACCAGAAACCACGTGAAGACATGACCAATGCCTGGCGACTGGTGCCAACTCCAGGATCGACAACACACAGGAAAACTGCCCCCTTTGGAAAAGGGGATTCACAATAAGACGGTATCAAAGCTGCGGCAAGAACCGGTTCAAAAACAGGAAGATCATGAAACAGATCAATGACAGGAACAGACGGCGCCCTTTGAGCCAGAACAGCCTTGACTTGACCAATATAAGGTCCACTCACCCCAAAATCAGTCAATAATACCAGCACAGCCACCCCCATGGCACGCGCGGATCACCATGATCAGGCAAATTCGGGAATACCGAGAAAAGCGCGAACATCCTCCAACTCAGCAAGCACAGACTCAAGCTCCCGCCTTTGCTCACCGGTCAACCCCTGTGAGATAGATACCTCGTCCTGAGAATCAATATCCTGTCCTGATGTAGGTGTCACACGGCATTCAAGGGCATTCTGTTTCGTACATAGCAATTTCTGCACGCCGCGAATTGTATAGCCTTGATCATAAAGACATGAGCGAATATCCACCAGCAAAGCAATGTCTTCAGGACGATAGTAACGCCGTCCACCACCACGCTTCAAAGGCTTGATCTGGGAAAACTGTGTTTCCCAGAAACGCAGAACGTGCTGGGGGACACCAAGATCCTCCGATACTTCACCAATAGTACGGAATGCATTCTCGGATTTTACGGGTTGTTTTTCTTTTCTAGACTGCACTGTTCTTACATCCTGAACTCGCCTGCACCGACACAGACGCTACAGGCTAAAACACTGGTGTATCCCTACATGACTATACAGATAAGGCACAAAGAAAACATAGCGCCACAAACTCTTTCTGGCGCCAGAACGGAAAAACAAAGAAACAGGGAGCCCGTATTAACGAGCTTTTCCTGCTTTCTTGGCCAAGCCATCATTAATCTGGTCCTTCAGCAACTGCGAAGGCCGGAAAGTCAGAACCCTGCGCGGGAGGATAGGAACTTCCTGCCCGGTCTTGGGATTCCGGCCAATCCTCTGCCCTTTCTGCCGCACAGAAAAGGTGCCGAACGAAGAGATCTTGACAATCTCCCCCTTGGCAAGAGCTTGGGAAATCTCGGCAAGGACCATTTCCAGCAAGTCTGCAGACTCGTTACGGGAAAGTCCCACCTCCTGATAGACAGACTCACTGAGATGGGCCCGTGTAATGGTGCGTTCCGACATGGAGACCTCGCTAAACCAATACCGCACATGACGGTATATGCACCGGGTAACAGCGTCAATATCAAAGACTTGAAGATGTCCAGAACAAGAGACATCCCGCACATATTGTCAACCGCTGGGCTTTACATCCTGACCAGAGCTGAACCCCACGTAAAACCGCCCCCCATAGCCTCCATCAAAACAAGATGACCCGGACGAATACGGCCATCACGCACAGCCACATCCAAGGCCAAGGGAATAGACGCTGCCGATGTATTGGCATGCTGATCAACCGTTACAACGACTTTCTCGGCAGAGACACCAAGCTTACGAGCTGTTGAGTCCAAGATCCGCTGATTAGCCTGATGCGGCACAAGCCAGTCAATAGCTGCAATGTCAAGCTGAACAGAATCCAAAGCTTCCTGCACAACAGAAGACAAATTATTGACGGCATGCCGGAAAACATCTCGCCCCGCCATTCGCAGGGATCCCACTGTTTTTGTAGAAGACGGACCACCATCTACATACAAAAGGTCATGATGCGTTCCATCTGCATGCAGGTGGGTGGTGAGAATGCCACGATCCTTGCAATCCCCCTGTCCTTGCTCAGCTTTCAGGACAACCGCACCTGCACCGTCACCAAATAAAACACAAGTGCCACGATCAGACCAATCCAGAATACGAGAAAAGGTTTCTGCACCAATAACAAGCGCCGTTTTAACCTGACCTGCTTTTATAAAATTATCCGCAACGGCAAGGGCATAAACAAAGCCTGAACATACCGCCTGGACATCAAATGCCGGACCACCGGCACACCCCAAACGGGCCTGAACACGCGTTGCAGTTGAAGGAAAAGTCTTGTCTGGAGTCGCCGTCGCCAGAATAACAAGATCAACGTCAGAACAATGAACGCCGGCAGAATGCAGCGCCCTTTCTGCTGCCGCAAAGGCCAGATCCGACGTCAACTGATCATCAGCTGCGATATGACGCTGCCGAATACCTGTTCTCTCAACAATCCACTCATCAGATGTATCAACGACTGACGCCATCTCGGCGTTGGTCATAACACGCTCGGGAAGAAATGATCCCGTACCACACACAACAGATCGCCAAACCATCACGTTTCCATAATCTTCCCGGAACTGCTGTCCGGCGTGGCAACAAATGTAGCATCGATGCCTTTATCAACTGCATCCGGGCTTACAGCAGCAATATCAGACTGGACATCCTGACAACCCAGCTTGATCTTGTCATTCAAGTTATCTGACACAAGATCAATCGCTACGCCAATCGCATTGGCAAAGCCAACATGATCTGTACCCCCGTGGCTTTTGACGCAAATACCGTTCAAGCCAAGGAACAAGGCCCCGTTATACCGCCGTGGATCCGTTCTCTTCCGAACATGCGCAAGGGCACCACGCGCAAGCAAATAGCCCAAGCGTGACAACAAACTGGATCGGAAAGCTTCTTTCAGGAAAGATCCATACAGCTTTGCCGTCCCTTCTGCGGTCTTCAGGGCAACATTGCCGGTAAACCCATCAGTCACGACGACATCAACGGTGCCCGCACCAATATCATCACCCTCCACAAAACCTTTGAATGCCATGAAATCACCGGGAAAACCCCTCAAAATAGTGGCAGCTTCACGAAGGCTTTCAGTCCCCTTTTGATCTTCCGAACCAATGTTGAGAAGCCCGACCGAAGGTTGCCTAACGTGAATCAAGGTACGGGCAAAAACACTGCCCATCACAGCAAACTGGACCAAATTACGGGCACAGCATTCTGCATTGGCACCAAGATCCAGCATAACGCTTTCGCCACGGCACGTGGGGATCAAGGTCGCTATTGCCGGACGATCGATGCCAGGCAATGTTCGCAAAATGAGCTTGGCCATTGCCATCAGGGCACCGGTATTGCCGGCAGAGACAACGCCAGCGGCTTCACCGTCTTTTACGGCTTTTATGGCTAACCACATGCTTGAATTGCGACCCTGCCGAACAGCAAGAGACGGCTTGTCTCCACTGGCAACAGCATCGGGCGTATGACGGACAGAGCAAAAAGGACGAATATCGTTAGAAAGAAGAGGATCGATTTTTGCGGAATCGCCAAAAACCAAGAAATGAACATGGGGGTAACGCAGGCGCGCTACCTTAATACCCTCGAGAACCATACGGGGGGCCTGGTCGCCCCCCATAGCATCAAGCGCGAGAATGAGCCGACTGCTCAAAACATCACCTCAAACCCTGGTTTCAGCCCACAGATAAACGGCTCAAGCCGCTTCGGAAGCAACAACCTCGCGGCCATCATAATGACCACAGCTTCCACAGACATGATGAGGACGCCTCATCTCGCCGCAGTTAGAGCATTCATTATGGGCACCCGCAGAGACAGAATCGTGAGAACGACGCATGTTGCGACGGGACTTGGAAGTTTTTTTCTTGGGAACGGCCATTTTTCGCTACTTTCAATCCTGTTCGGGCCTGCATGGAAGCCAGCCTTAATATACAAAAAGCACAAAAACCGCAAGCATCATACCACAGGAAAACGCATCCTTAATCCTTGCGGAGTTTACCAAGGGCCGAGAAAGGACTTTCTCTCTCGGGCTCATTCACGCTGACCCCCGGCGGAACAGCCAACAAGGCTCCCTCGGAGCGAGCAAACGGGTTGATTGACAATCCCAAGTACTCGGCCGAGATCTCCCCCAGATCGACCATCCCATTGACAATTGGTTCGGGTGGATCTTCGCCCTCGGGATCAAAAGCTATTTCGGTAGAGTCTGCCCCATCCGGAGAGAAGGCATAGGAAAGACTGAAACGTTCGGTAAGAGAAGTTGCAAACTTCTGCAGGGAGACGCCACAAACCTGTATAATGTCTGCCGAAAATTCACCTTCAGCCCGTATAACGTCGCCAGAGGCAACGGCCTTGAGATGGATCCTCGCCTCAAACGATGAAAGCGTGACCAGTCCAAACCGGGCGGCCAATGCCTGACATTCCTCTGCCGAGGCAGACAGCACAAACCAGCGCCCCCCGGCAGGCAGGCGCTCAACATTGACTGGTCGCGAAAACTCAGGTTCCACACAAAGCTCTGGTACACTTGCCATCAGGCATCAATCCTTGCTCGTTCATCGGTAGATGGCGTCCACCATACCAGTCTGTTGCCCATAACATCATCAAAAGGCTGCTTGGTCATATGCTCAACGATCTGCAGGACACAGACGGCCATGCTCCTGACCTGTTCTGCTGCGGGGCCTGGCGCTGGAGCCGAACGGTATAGATTCCGCAACAGGGCTGCCTCAAGCGTCTGGATATCGCCAGATTCAACAGGGGGCTCATAAGCCGCAACACGACCATAATAAGCTTTTGCCATCCCTTTGATATGTTTGCCAACGCTCAGATCTCCAACGCCCATTTCGCGTAAATTACGGTCCATATCGCGAAACATGGCATCAAATATTTCTTGGGCAAAGGCAGATGATTCTTGGGTTTTCTCAGCTCTGACCCGATGAATCAACAAAAAAACATAAAGCGCTATCATATCAAAGCGGCCGTCCACTGTATCAGGGACACCGCAACATTCAAAAAAGAACGGGGCACGCGCCTGAGACACAGCGGAAACGTACAGGTCTTCGGCAGCACGGCGCCGACGCCGCTGGGACAGGAAAGCTGAAAACATGGTTACGCTCTCTTTTAAAAGCCGGATCAAAGCAGATGCATCTGGTGTAACGTGGCCGCCCCAAGTGGACAATGCCTGAAATATAAAGCACCGTGCATCAGCAACGGGTAGGCTGGACCTGATCCAGGTTTCAGTCTATGTATGGGGCTTGGCGCAGCAGTGTGCAGCCGACCAATGAACGGATACCCATACCTGACGGATATGCCAATGCCAAGGATCGATCATTCATCACTCTCTGCGTTATTGCGTCGCAGCACAGTCACGGCCTTGGCGCTTGTCCTGCCTGCCGTCACGTTGCTCTCTGCCTGTTCTCCGGATATCAAGGCTCACGGCGCGTTGCCAACAGCTGCCCAGATGGAAGATATACAGGAGGGGCGAAGCTCAAAAGCTGATGTTGCTGCCGCGCTGGGCTCTCCTTCGACCACCTCACTCTTCGATGGAGAGGAAACGTGGTACTACATCGGCTCCAAGCAGGAGCAGTTTGCTTTTTACCCGAACGAGGAGCTGGAGCGCTCGGTTATCGCCATACGCTTCGACCGTTCAGAGACAATCCAGAGCATTCAGCGCAATGGCCTGAAAGATGGTACCGATGTGACCTTGGTCGCCCGCGAGACACCAACTGCAGGGAATAAAATGAACATTTTTGAGCAACTTCTTGGCAACATCGGGAAGTTTAACAAAGATTCTACAAGTACATTTGACGGGAAATCAAATATACCCGGCCAATAACAGACAGATAATCCTGGCATAAAAGAAAAGGAGGGAGACGTCTTATAGTCTCCCTCCTTTTGTGATTTATCCCGCGACAATCGCTAGCAACAGTATCGCAACGATATTGGTAATCTTGATCATGGGATTTATTGCGGGGCCGGCTGTATCCTTGTATGGGTCACCGACAGTATCACCGGTAACTGCAGCCTTGTGAGCATCGGAGCCCTTCCCTCCATGATGCCCCTCTTCGATAAACTTTTTCGCATTATCCCATGCGCCACCACCCGACGTCATGGATATTGCCACAAACAACCCCGTCACAATCGTTCCCAGCAACATAGCCCCCAAAGCTGTAAATGCTGGCACAGGCCCACCTATAGCCCAAACTAGGGCGGTAAGAAGAATCGGCGCCAGAACCGGCAGCAGGGAAGGAAAGATCATTTCGCGGATAGCCGCCTTGGTTAACATGTCAACACATGTTCCATACTCTGGCTTGGATGTACCCGCCATAATACCGGGCATCTCGCGGAATTGGCGTCGCACCTCGACCACAACAGCTCCAGCAGCGCGTCCCACAGCCTGCATACCAAGAGCTGCAAACAGGTACGGCAGAAGACCACCAATAAAAAGCCCCACCACCACATAAGGATCGTGCAGCACAAAGGCAATCTCCATATCAGGAAAGTAATACTGGAGATCTTCAGTATACGCGGCAAAAAGCACCAAGGCCGCCAAACCAGCAGAGCCAATAGCATAGCCCTTTGTCACGGCTTTCGTTGTATTTCCAACGGCATCCAAGGCATCTGTGACCTTGCGTACATCCGGCGCAAGGTTAGCCATTTCAGCAATACCACCCGCGTTGTCTGTTACCGGGCCATAAGCATCCAGGGCAACAACCATACCCGCCAAAGCCAGCATCGTTGTTGCTGCAATCGCAATACCGTACAACCCAGCTGCGATATAGGAAACGATAATACCAACGCAAATGCACAAGACAGGCAAGGCTGTCGCTTCCATGGAAACAGCCAGCCCTTGGATGACATTGGTACCATGCCCAGTAACAGATGCATCAGCGACAGAATGGACCGGACGGTGATTGGTTCCCGTATAGTACTCTGTAACCCAAACGATAAGACCTGTTACCGCCAGACCCGTCAGGGCACAGATCACGAGAGGCCCGGGTGCGACCCCTGCAAGCCCAACCCCTTGGCCAAAAGTAGCATCATCGAAAAGCCAGAAGGTAATGGCGACAATCAATATACCCGAGAAAACAGCGGAACCGATGAAGCCCTTGTAAAGGGCATTCATGATATTACCGTCCGCCCCCAGTCGCACCAGATAGGTTGCAAGAACTGACCCTATAATGCACACAGCACCAATCAGCAGCGGATAGAGCATCATGAGTGGTGCCAAGCTTTCGGGAAAGAAGATAGCCCCAAGGAGCATGGTTGCGACCATCGTTACAACGTAAGTTTCAAACAAGTCGGCCGCCATACCGGCACAATCCCCGACATTGTCGCCAACATTATCGGCAATCACAGCCGGATTGCGGGGGTCATCTTCGGGAATGCCAGCCTCGACCTTTCCAACCAGATCAGCACCAACATCAGCTCCCTTTGTAAAAATGCCACCACCAAGCCGGGCGAAGATGGAAATCAAGGAAGCGCCAAAGCTAAGCGCAACCAAGGCTTCCAGCACATTGCGCCGGGGAATATCCATCGTATTCAGGAAGAAGTAATAACCGGCAACTCCGATAAGCCCAAGCCCGACGACCAAGAAACCAGTCACAGCTCCCGAGCGGAAAGCCACGGACAAGGCAGCTTTCATGCCACCACTGCGCGCCGCTTCAGCCGTACGAACATTGGCCCTGACAGAAACATTCATACCGATGAAGCCGGCAATACCGGACAGAACCGCACCAATCACAAAGCCAACAGCAACTGCCAGTCCGAGACGCCATCCCAAGAACAAGCATATTACAGCACCAACAATAGCAATAGTTGTATACTGACGCCGAAGATAGGCCGACGCACCTTCTTGAACGGCATCTGCAATGCGCCTCATATCTTCCGTCCCCACCCCGGTGGCAAGAACAGAGCGCGTAACAAGAATGCCGTACAATATGGCAAGAGATCCACAGGCAAAGATAAAGACATAAGAGGCTGTCATCATTTACCCTCCAGTCCGAAGACGACGGGTGAGCGTGACAGAAGCATGTCCAGACCGCAACAATTGGTTGCTACCCAAGGAAAAGTAAAAGGAAAGAACAAAGCCCTCTATTCCATACCTCAAGGACAGAAGTATGGAGTTAGCGATCAAAAACGGAGATCACCATCACCTCGCGCACAGCACCAGGCCCGGCAATACGATCCGTTATTCCCTGAAGGCGCTGTTTGAGGGCACGAACATCCAAAGTAACACGCGCATGAATTTGCTCGGGAACAACAACATAAAGCATCTGCAAATATGCCGCCTGTAATTTGGACATATGCCGGTTCACAACCTCCTCCTGCCCAGGCTCGACATCCAGACGCAGGGTAATAGTAAAATTCTTCTGAACCTCACGATCACGCACAACCGGCACAACAAAGGGCGGAAGATCAACGAAAACAGGATCAACCTGAGGATGCGCCACAGGTGCTGGAGTCTCTGGTTCCTCGACACGCGCCTCCATCGGGGTGATCATCCCGGTAAAATCGGGAATAACGCCGAATCGGACCAAGCCGACAGCTCCAAGAGCAATAATAACAACCAGAGCAACCACCAACAGCATGAGGCGGAGCATCGACCCTGTCCCCATTTTCATATTGCCGAGATGCCTGACGATACCATCAGAAGTGCTTGAAACCAGTTTTTTTAGGTTGCCATGTCCCCCCGGAAATCCCCGCTACATGGCAACCATTGCCTTCTGTAAAACGACCAATAACACTGAGGGGAACCCCACCCACCTCTGATGGAAGATCAAAGGAAGGGTCAACAGCCATAAGAAGCTCATAATCATCACCGCCAGCCATGACAGCCTCATAGAGCGATGAATTGCTCGTCACACAACAGCGTACTGGCCCAGAAAGAGGGACGTCGGCCAACGCAATGTCAGCCCGCAGACCAGAAAGCTGACACATGTGACCAAGATCCTGAACAAGACCGTCCGATATATCCATCGCCGCCCGTATACCGCCAGACAGAGCAGCCGGCACAGAAAGTCTTGGACGGGGTATACGATACCGATCGACAAGAAAATCTTTCCCTGCCTGATCACAAGACAGCCCCACCACCCCCTGAGCTGACATCAAGCCAAGTGCACCATCGCCGATGGTTCCCGTAACCACGACCAGATCTCCCGGCATGGCAAACCCACGACGCAATGCTGTCCCGGAATCAACGGTACCCATGGCGGTAATAGTAAAACTGGCTGGTCCCGGCGTAGCAACAGTATCCCCTCCCAGTAAGGGGATGCCAAAAAAGGCTACATCGTCTGCCAGACCACGGGCAAAGTCCACCAGCCAATGATCAGGAGTCTCCACTGGAAAGGCACAGGTCAGCAGGAAGCCATAGGGATCTGCCCCCATGGCCGCCAAATCAGATAAATTCACCCTAAGCACTTTGCGTGCAATGGAGCCAGAAGGGTCATCAGGCAAGAAATGAACCCCGGACACCAAGGCATCTACCGTGACAACCAACTCTCGCCCGGCTGGTATATCAATGACAGCAGCATCATCCAGAAGGCCATAGGCTCCGGGACAAGAACGGGCCAAAGGCGCAAACAAATCTGCAATAATCTGGAATTCAGACCGTGCCGTCATTATTGCCGTCAGAACGCGGTTTGTGCACGGCGTTCATCTCCTCGGGACGCAACTGGCGAGCCAACTTGTCCATCATGGCATTGACCATCCCAGGTTCAGATCCATCAAAGAATGAGCGTGCAATATCGACATACTCCGAGATACAGGCCCTCGCAGGCATATCCGGACGGTCAGAAAGCTCGTAAATACCGCAGCGCAGTACAGCACGAAGAAGCGGCTGCAAGCGTGCAGGATCCCAGCTGGCTCCCAAAGAACCATCTATAATGGCATCAAGGCGAGTGGCCGATGCATGAACTCCACGAACCAGAACGGCAAAGATCTCCGCATGTAACTCTATCAAGGGCACAACGTCTTCGGTTTCCAGATCCAGATCTTCTTTAATCACTTCACCACCAATGGCACCGGTCATGAAGTCACTAATGACGGCATCCACGGAGGCGGATGTCAGAATCATCTGATAAGTTGCCTGAATAGCTGCCAGACGGGCTGCACTACGACGAAGAGCGGTATCAGAATTCTTGTGTTTTGTCATGTTTGGTACGAGCTCTCAGAGCCCTATTTCCTTTTTTATCTGCATCATGGACAGGCACGCTGCTGCCGCCTGCCCACCTATATTTTTCTGGTCAAACCGGGCGCGCTCCACGGCTTGTTCCCGGGTGCCACAGGTCAGGATACCGTTTCCAACAGCCAAGGAGTATTCAAGGATCAAGTCTTGAATTCCACGCATTGCCTCTCTGCAAACATGCTCATAGTGGTCGGTCTCACCACGTATGGCGCACCCAAGGACAACGTATCCCGCATAGCGTTCCTCTATGGCACGCAGCTCCATAGCACGGATCGCAAAACGAATGACAGCAGGAAGTTCAAGAATACCGGGGGCAATAATTCGCTTGTATCCTATGCCATGCTCGGTCAGTTCCTGAATGGCCCCCTTCACCAAGTGATCTGTAATATCGTCATAGAAACGCGCTTCAACAATCAAAACGCGTGGCGCTGCAGAAACCATGGCTTCAGTCCCCCATATCTTCATCGATTGGCCGCCACCCACTGACGCGAAGGCCGTACCCATCCAGTCCGATAATATTCTTTTCCGAGTTGGACAACAGGATCATATCCTTCACACCCAGGTCCAGAAGGATCTGCGCCCCGACACCATAATCGACAAGCCTGCCACGATCATTGCCGCCCCTTATTCTCTCCCTGAGATGATCGGTCAATGTCGAGCGGTTTGGCTCTCGCAGCAACACAACAACACCACGATCGTAACGGCCAATCATATCCATTGCAGCCTGCAGCTGCCCTGCCTTGCCGCCGTGGACATCACCCAGTACATCATCCAGAACATGCAGAGCATGCATCCGGACAAGCACCGGCCCTGGAAGGGACAGATCACCTTTTGCAAGCACAATATGTTCAGCGTAGTTCAAAGTATTTGTGTAGACAGACATCGTCCAGTCCCCTCCCCACTTCGAGGTAAACGGGCTTTCAAGGACTTTCTCCACCAGCTTTTCTGTACGACGGCGCCAAGCAATAAGATCAGCAATGGTCGAAATCTTCAGCCCGTGCCTCTGGGAAAATGCCACCAGATCCGGCATCCGGGCCATGCTGCCATCATGGTTCATGATCTCGCAGATAACCCCCGCAGGGTTCAATCCAGCCAAACGGGCAATATCCACCGCAGCTTCAGTATGCCCGGCACGAACGAGAACCCCGCCATCACGGGCCATCAAAGGGAAAACATGCCCGGGGGTCGCAAGATCATTCCTGGTCTTCCCGGGATCAATGGCCACTGCAATCGTCCGGGCCCGGTCCGATGCCGAGATACCGGTCGTAACACCTTCGCGCGCTTCAATTGATACGGTAAAAGCTGTTCCCAAACGTGACTGGTTGTGGCTGTCCATCATCGGCAACTGCAACGTATTACAACGGTCAGCCGTCAGGGCCAGGCAAATAAGGCCACGACCGTGCGTTGCCATAAAGTTCACAGCTTCCGGCGTTGCAAACTGCGCCGGAATAACCAGATCACCCTCGTTCTCACGATCCTCATCGTCAACCAAGATAAACATACGCCCATTGCGGGCTTCTTCGATAATCTCTTGGGCGGGAGACAAACACTCAGAAAAATCAGAAGACACAGACAAAGCTCCGGATCTGGGAAACAGTGCGGTCAGGCCAAGCCAGAACCCGTCAATCTGTCAACATAACGCGCAAGAAGATCAATTTCAAAATTATGCCTGGTACCTATACCGGCCCTTCCCAGCGCTGTCACCTTTCTGGTGTGGGGAATGACCGAAACCTCGAAATCTGCATCAGACACAGCATTGACGGTCAGTGAAACCCCATCCACGGTCACGGATCCCTTGACCGCAACAAAGCGAGACAGCTGCGGTTCAAACTGAAAAACTATCCGGACCGCATCATGGTCGGGGAGCAGGCTGGTCACCGTTGCAACTCCATCAACATGGCCCGAAACAATATGCCCCCCGAATTCATCCCCCATACGCATGGCCCTCTCCAGATTGACCGGCGTCCCGGGAGTCCATTCACCCAAAGTCGTGACGGCCAATGTTTCGGGAGACACATCAGCAGCAAACCATCCGTCACCCTTGTCAACAACAGTCAGGCAACAGCCATTACAGGCAATAGAGGCACCAAAAGGAATATCCCCGGTCGGATAGGATGTCGAAAAAAAGAACCGGGTCCCCTGGTTCCTTTCAATATGCTTGACCGCCCCCAAGTCTGTGACAATGCCGGTGAACATTCAGGCTAACTCCTTGCCAACACGTCGGTCCGCAGAAGCATTCTCAGCCTCCAAGACCGTAACAGTATCACTGCCACAGGGATAAGAATATTTGTACAGAAACCTATTTACTCCTGAAAGGCGGGATAGCGCCAATGCACCAACGCCGTCGATACCATCGGCACCAATAACTATTGGGGCATGAAACCAGACAACACGGTCAATCAGACCAGCCTTCAGAAATGAAGCGGCTACAGCCCCCCCACCTTCCAGAAAAACACGTGTAAAACCACGTGATCCCAGCTCGTTGGCAACATGAAAAGGCTCAAGATAATCCAGACAAAGAACCTCAGCCCCACGATGCCGGAGGGAGGCAACACGCATCGAGTCAGAAGATGACGATGTTATAACCAGAACCGGCGCTTCCCGCGATGAAGATAGAAGCTGCGCGTGATCGGGCAACCGCAGGCGCCCATCAAGCACAATGCGCACAACCGGGCGCCGGTCAAAACCAGGAAGACGGCAGCGCAAATCAGGATCATCAGCCAAAACTGTACCTGAACCAACCAAGACCGCATCATGCTCTGCCCGCATACAATGGACAAGATGCCTTGCCTGCTCTCCCGTGATCCAGCGGCTTTCACCGGAAGCTGTCGCTATTTTCCCATCCATACTGGTTGCCAGCTTCAACGTAAAAAGCGGGCGACTACGCTTTATACGAGAGAAGAATCCCTGGTTCAGATCAATTGCGGCATCAGAGAGAAGGCCAGTCAACACCCCTACCCCGCCCATGCGGAGCATATCGAGGCCGCGACCACTCACACGCGGATCCGGATCAGAGGATGCCACAACACACCGGGCAATTCCGGCTTCAATCAGAGCCGTGGCACAAGGAGGAGTCTGTCCAAAGTGACTACAAGGCTCCAAGGTCACGTAAGCTGTAGAACCGCGTGCCCGGTCTCCTGCCTGCAAAAGGGCAACGGTTTCAGCATGAGGCCTGCCGCCGGGTTTCGTCCACCCCCGCCCCACAACAACACCCTGAGGCGAAACAAGAACGCAGCCAACAGCAGGATTGGGCCACGTATTACCCAACCCCCTCCTTGCCAAGCCAAGAGCCAGCTCCATAAAGCCAAGATCGGCGTCAGAGAAATCCCCGTATACGGTGCCTGCATCCACAATCAGTGTTCCGCTGTTGGCTCGGCACCACCAAGGGTTTCAACGAATTCCTCAAAATCACGGGCTTCGCGGAAATCCTTGTAAACAGAAGCGTAACGCACATAGGCGACAGGATCCAATGCTTGAAGAGCTTCCATAACCATTTCACCAATTGTGGCCGAAGGAATCTCCGTATCGCCTGAACTTTCAAGCCGCCGCTGAATGCCATTGACGACACGCTCCAAACGCTCTTCGTCAACACGGCGTTTACGACAAGCAATGTGGATAGACCGGGACAGCTTGTCCCGGTCAAAGGAAACGCGCTGTCCGTTATTCTTGATAACAATCAAATCACGCAGCTGCACTCTCTCGAAGGTCGTAAACCGGGACGAGCATGCCAAACAGAAACGACGACGACGAATGGCTGAATTATCCTCTGTCGGTCGCGAATCTTTAACCTGCGTATCATCATTGCCACAAAACGGACAGCGCATAGTAATCCCCTGCGATACTTCACATTCTCGCCGGAGCTTACAACATTTTATCCCCATGAGGATAGATGGGGAACTGGCGGCACAACGCGCCGACTTCGGCCCGCACAGCCGCTTCGACCACGCCATTGTCCTCTCGGCTGGCAGACAATCCATCCAGGACCCGAATAATCAGACGACCAACAGTCCGGAATTCCTGTTCACCAAAACCGCGTGTAGTTCCAGCTGGCGTACCCAAGCGAATACCGGATGTTACCGTCGGCTTCTCCGGATCAAATGGAATGCCGTTCTTATTACAGGTAATGCCGGCGCGCTCCAGAGAAGCTTCCGTGATATTACCCGTCAAACCCTTGGGACGCAGGTCCACAAGCATCAAATGCGTATCGGTGCCACCCGTTACAATATCAAGCCCTCCCTTGACGAGTTCATCGGCAAGGGCACGGGCATTGGTGACAATCTGGGCCGCATAGTCACGGAACTCCGGACGCAACGCCTCTCCAAAAGCAACGGCCTTGGCTGCAATAATATGCATCAGCGGCCCACCCTGAAGACCAGGGAACACGGCTGTATTGATTTTTTTTGCCAACTCCGGATTGTTGGTCATGATCATACCACCACGCGGGCCTCGCAAGGTCTTGTGCGTTGTGGTCGTGACGATGTCAGCAAACGGTACAGGGCTGGGATGAACACCACCAGCTACCAACCCTGCAAAGTGAGCCATATCCACGAGAAGCAAAGCCCCAACCTTGTCGGCAATAGCCCGGAAACGGGCAAAGTCAATATGACGCGGAATAGCAGAACCACCCGCGATAATTAACTTTGGTTTATGTTCCGTTGCCAAACGGTCCACCTGGTCATAGTCGACGCCAGAGTCTTCGCGCCGCACGCCGTACTGGATGGCATTGAACCACTTGCCGGACTGGGCCGGAGGAGCACCATGAGTAAGATGACCGCCAGCAGCCAAGCTCATACCCAGTATGGTATCGCCAGGCTGAAGAAGGGCCTGGAACACAGCACCGTTTGCCTGGGCTCCGGAATGTGGTTGGACGTTGACAAACTCAACACCAAAAAGATTCTTGGCCCGTTCTATTGCCAAGGATTCCGCAACGTCCACGCACTCACAGCCACCGTAGTACCGTTTCCCTGGATATCCTTCCGCATACTTGTTCGTCAGCACCGATCCTGCGGCCTGTAGCACAGCCCTGGAAACAATATTCTCTGACGCAATCAGCTCTATCTGATCCTGCTGGCGACGCAGCTCTGCGGATAATGAGGCCATTACCTCAGGATCGGCAGCAGAGATATCCTGCGTAAAGTAGGCGGGAGAAACGGCGTAGGTCATCAACAAGCATCCTCTGTGACAGGGCATTATGCACCCGGGCCAAAAACAACTGATAGAACAGCAGGCGTCAGCTTATCTTCTCAATACGAGCACAATGGCGCCCACCCTCAAATGCGGTACTCATAAATACACTCAAACAATCAATTGCTGTCTCCACGCCGGTTGTGCGCCCCCCCAGCACAATGACATTGGCATCGTTGTGCTGGCGCGCCAACCGTGCGCCAAGGGCATCATGCACAAGTGCAGCGCGAACGTGACGATAACGATTGGCCGCCATGGAAATACCAATACCGGACCCACACAGCAAAATCCCAACATCAGCAGCACCTGCCGCCAAGGATTCCGCCATTTTCCCAGCGTAATCAGGGTAGTCTACAGAATCAGGGCTGTTCGTTCCAAGATCGAGAAGAGCACAGCCCGCCGAAACCAAGTGTCCAACCAAGGCTTTCTTGAGATCAAGCGCTGCATGATCATTGGCAATAGCCACAGATTTTGGCGTCATTTACAGAACTGCCGCAATAAGAAGAACGGATGGTAATCTTATATACACGTTTGTTTACCTGCGCCATTCAAAAGAGGCAGAGACAATACATTCACGGTTTCTTTGAGCGATTCAGGACCCAAAGCAGCCGGCGCAGGGCTGCCTTTTGCATAAGGGTCGTCGGCAAGGCAGCCGGACAAATAACCTTTACTTCCGTATTTGTGGGCACATGTATCGCAGAAACTTGTGCTGAATTCCCAAGAATTCTTATTTCAAACAGCACCTCATCTGATGATGGCGCAGCCATGCATGCCTTCCCCACAACAAGCTCTACACGAGACAACCTGCCAAACCGCACGCAAGTGGTGTGGTTTTCTGCACTCATATATTTTGGCATTAGGGACGATTCCAAGCCCACATCGCAACTATACAGCACGTCGAGTGGTTGTCAGCGACTTTGTGTATGGCGTCCCCACGGGGATTCGAACCCCGGTCGCCGCCGTGAAAGGGCGGTGTCCTAGGCCTCTAGACGATGGGGACGCAGGCTCAGGAAGGCGCACGTTGTAATTCTTGTTTCCCAACCCCGTCAAGATCTTTTTCTTCAAAAGAATATACTCTCTCAACAGAACACAAGCTCCCCTTCCTCTGCGGGCCTGAAATAGGCATCGACCTCAGCAGGAGAAATGCTGTCGATATTTTTCGGTACCCAGACAGGGTTCCTGTCCTTGTCAATCAGAGCTGCCCGTACACCTTCAAGGAAATCATGTCCCAACGCCATTCTTGGCGCCAACCTATATTCCAAGGACATCGCCGTATCAAAATCCAGCTCTGCACCGCTCTGCATCTGGTTAAACGTAACAAGAAGTGACAGCGGGGATTTCCTGAGCAACTCTTCACGTTGCTGACACGCCCACCGCGTTCCCTCTGCCGCCAGATCCTTAAGGATCATCGCCACGGAGCACCCAGAAAAACACCGCCGTATTTCCTCTTGCAAAGCTTGCAATGGCGCCGGCCCCGCGTCTTCAGAAAACTGGTTCAGAACGCCATCTATTGTGTCAAGGACGCGTGATGCATCGCAGCCTTCAAGAGCACAGGCCAACGCATCAAGAAAATCATCCCGACGATTGCTGGGCATGAAATGCGTAGCGGCACCGGTAAATACCGTGTCAGCCGCTGCCATCCTGGCACCTGTCAAAGCCAGATATAAACCGGTACGACCCGGCATACGCGGCAGGAAGAAAGTTCCCCCGACATCGGGAAAGAGGCCAATTCCGGTCTCGGGCATGGCAAAAACAGTACGCTCCGTTGCAATGCGACGCGTTCCATGTACAGACAAACCAACACCGCCCCCCATGGTGATGCCATCCATAAAAGCCAGAAACGGTTTTGGATAAACCTTTATCAAGCGGTTCAGGCGATATTCAGAAGAAAAAAACTGCCGCAGCGCTATGACATCGCCACATCGACCCGCATCAGCCATGGCACGGATATCACCACCGGCACAAAAAGCACGATTCCCTGCCCCCTCGATCAAAACAGCCTTGATTGCATCATCGTGCATCCACGCCTGGAGCTGCTGCGTAAGAAGAATAACCTGCTCCAGAGACAGGGCATTCAACGCCTCCGGCCTGTTCAACAAAACCAGACCCAAGCCATTTCGGGCAGAAAATACAACCTCATCAGAGACTGCATGAATCTCGGAGATACACACCATAACCCCCCCCCCTCGAACCCACAAAGAACACGAACAATCTGAATTCCTGGAGAGCATACACTACAGCAAGACTAACCGCCTCAGGAGTACATAATGCCTATCCCCCAACACCACCGCAGTATACTCATTCACTCAAACAAAGGCACTCCCCCAAGGAATGGGACACATAAAACGTTCACGCTTCTTTATTTCTGATATTGGCGAACATGACTGTCCTGGGCCATTATTGCGGCGCTCACTCTGCATCACCAAAGGTCTCCCCCCGTCATGACTGCTGCCTCTTTGTCCGGATCCTTCCCTCGCCTGCGCATGCGCCGCAACCGTCAACACGAATGGTCCCGGCGCCTGATGGCTGAGAAGAGCGTAACAGTCAATGACCTGATATGGCCTGTTTTTATTGTTGAAGGCAAGGAAAGGCAGGAACCCGTTGCATCAATGCCTGGCGTCTTTCGCTATAGCACCGACTGCTTGGTTGACGTATCACGCGAGGCTTACTCTCTTGGCATTCCAGCACTTGCTCTTTTTCCATGTATTGAAGACCCGTTGAAGAACAGTACGGCAACCGAAGCCCATAATCCCGATAACCTAGTCAACCGCACCATCCGTACACTGAAGGCCGCATGCCCCGAACTAGGGATTATATGCGATGTCGCTTTGGATCCCTATACAGATACAGGGCACGATGGCTTGGTCCATAATGGGCATGTTATCAATGATGAAACTGTTGCTGTCCTGGTACAACAAGCCCTGCAACAGGCTAAATCAGGGGCTGATGCTGTCGCGCCTTCTGACATGATGGATGGCCGGGTGGGCGCTGTGCGCGATGCCTTGGATTCGGCTGGATTCAGCAACGTACAAATCATCGCCTATGCGGCCAAATATGCTTCAGCGTTCTATGGCCCTTTCAGAGATGCAATAGGTTCTGCCCAGTCCCTCAAAAGTGGAAATAAGAAAAGCTACCAGATGGACCCATCCAACAGTGACGAAGCCATGCGGGAGGTTGCCTTGGACATTCAGGAAGGGGCCGACGCCATCATTATAAAACCGGGGATGCCTTATCTTGATATCCTGTCCAAAGTAAAAAATTCTTTCAAGATACCAACTTGGGCCTATCAGGTAAGTGGGGAATACGCCATGCTACAGGCTGCGTCCCAGAACGGGTGGCTGGACCGTGACCGCGCGATGATGGAAAGTTTGCTGTGCTTCAAGAGGGCCGGAGCCGATGCCATCATGACCTACTACGCCCTTGAAGCAGCCAGAAAAATCGTCAAGGCCCGTTAAACTCAGGCACCGACGACTGTATCCAGAACATCTTCTTCCTGACTTGCCGTAGCGCTGCGACTGCTGTCCGTAAGGCGCAAGCCGGCACCACGGGCCTTGTCAGACACATCAAGGGCTGCCCCACCACAGTCCGACGACATACGACGACAATGCCCCTCCAAGAACGCCCCGGGCTCTATAGCCAAGCTTTCATGGGTTACATCACCAACCATGCGCGAGGTCGAAGCCAGAAAAACATTCCGGGCATGGATTTGCCCCATCAGCTGGCCATGCAGACGTACCGTTTCGGCCCTTACATGGCCCGACACCGTCCCGCTGACCCCAATTGTCAACGTTTGGCAGTCGATATCACCTTCAACAGCCCCATCAATTTGCATCTCACCCGTTCCGACAAAATTGCCCGTTACAGACAGATCGCCGGCAACAATAGAAGGTACTGAGGCGGAACCTTTTGAACGGTGATCGCCGCGAGTCTTGCTATCCTTTGAAAACATGTGCACCCGCCCTGATAAACTTCTGGGGATTGCGCGGAACATCGTTGACAAGAACTTCATAGTGCAAATGAGCACCAGTTGAACGACCGCTGTTCCCCAACAGCCCGACAACAACAGACCGGTCAACCCGGTCGCCCTTTTTCACAACGATCTTCGACAAATGGCCGTAACGTGTTTTCAAGCCGTTACCATGCTCGACCTCGACCATGCGACCATAGCGCCCGCGCCAACCGGCAAACGCAACCGTGCCTTGGCCTGTTGCATAAACCGAAGACCTCCAAGGAGCGCGAATATCGAGCCCTTGATGCACAGCCTTGACACCATTGATCGGATCCGAGCGAACACCGAATGGACTACTAAGGCTCCACTTGACTTTGACCGGGAATCCCAGGGGCAAGGTATCGACAAGGCCCTGATACGCATTCCAGCGCTCGACATGCGTGTTCAACGAGACCAGAGAATTCTTCAGCTCCTGAGTATCTGTATCAGCCGGATCGAATGGCACAAATGGACCGCCCTGCCCACTATTGTTACGGGGCAATGACATCAGCTTGTTGATATCAATACCTGTACCCGCCATGGCCTCATGCAGCTCCTCGGCACGATCCCCTGCAATGCCCGAGAACCGACGAAGTAAAGCAACTTGGTTCTCGGCCATTTCGGCCATACGATATTCAAGATCATCAACCCGGCCACGGAGAACTTCACTCTCAGAGACGGCATCGTCTCGTTCACGTTCTGTCTGGCGGAGCTGAATCTCCACATCTTCCAGCGAGAAAACAGAAGATGGCACATGATCTGGCAACGAAGCCAGACTCTGTTCTACAGCACCCAACGCTTCACGGAGCGAGTCATATTCCCGACGGACATCATCCAGCTCCCGTCCCTTCTTGCCTGCTGACTTGGTAGTTTCGCCCGCAAGCTGAACAGCACGGCCATGGCTCCGGTCAAGACCAGCGGCCACATCCATAAGCCTCCGTCTCTGGTCAGCAATTTCGTCGAGCAAGGCATGATGGGCAGCCTTGGAATACTGTATCTCCTGGTGACGCTGTTCCAGCTCGTCACTATAGACGCGCACACCCCACGTCGCGTAAACAGACCACCCCAAAGCAGTGACCGATAGAAGGACAGAGGCCGCTTGGAATGCTGTCGTCAGCCGGAATGAACGCAGCGATCGCCCTTCTTGGCACAAGACAAGGCGCCGCTCGGGAAACACGCGCTCCACCGCCCGCAACAGTTTTGCCTGCTTGTACTTTCTTGGGTCGTAGAGCGACATGGTCTTCCTGAGCAAGATGGGTCTGGCATAGAAACTCTACGCATACTGTCGAAAAAATTCAGCAGATGGTACCTTCACCTCATAACCACCACGAAAAGAACCTTTTCCACATAATGAAAGCTACATTTGGTTGCCGCCATAACGCAAGAAAAACAGTTACATTATCTCTGTCTTTACCTGATACGGCAAAAATATGGACCTGCATCTCTCCATGAAACAAGAGCCCACAACCGAAGAACAGCACCAAGCACGCAAACCTTCCTGCCTTGTCTTGATAATTGCTACGTGGTTTGGCAGCGGCTTGTCACCTGTCATGCCGGGAACAGCGGGATCAATGGCCGCGCTCCCCTTTGCCGCAATCATCATGTGGCCATGCGGACCAGAGATTGGTCGCTGGTTACTGTTTGGCGCGGCATCAGGGCTTTTTCTTGCTGGCTGGTACTACAGCAATATTTATATGCGTGCAGCGTCGCAACATGATCCAAAAGAGGTTGTTGTTGACGAGGTTGTGGGGCAATGGCTTGTCCTGTGCGCTGTACCAGCAACCCCAATCAATTGGCTTCTGTCTTTTATCCTCTTCCGGATTACGGATATTGTGAAACCCTTCCCTATTTCTTACATCGACAAACATGTCAAAGGAGGCTTGGGTGTCATGCTGGATGACATTGCAGCATCTCTATATGCCATCATCGTCGCACTGCTCTGCCTGAACTACGAGATCATCATAAAGTGAAAAGGGTATAATGCATGTTCTCAGATCAAATGATAGCCGAGGCAGAACGTACACTGGATATGTGTCGTGATAAAGATGTACGATTGGTTACGGCTGAATCCTGCACTGGTGGGCTGATTGCAGCGTGTCTCACCGCTATTCCGGGCAGCTCTGATATTCTTGAGGCGGGGTTTGTGGCCTATGCCAATGTAGCAAAAGAAACAATGCTGGGAGTGCCTCCTTCATTGATCAGGATCAAGGGAGCCGTCAGCGAAGATGTTGCCCTGGCAATGGCACGAGGCGCACTCCGGGCTTCATCCGCAGATCTGGCTGTTGCCGTAACGGGTATCGCTGGCCCTGGCGGCGGAAGCCCGGACAAACCTGTCGGGCTGGTCCACATTGCTGTCGCAACAAGCTTGGGGGGCATAGCGCATAGCGCAGACATCATCAAGGGAACACGCCACGAAGTCAGGGAAGAAACAGTTCTTCGCGCACTCAGGCTTATAAGAACAACTATAAGCCAATAGGCTATAGTTTATTAAAATTCATTTCATCAATGGCAGAATGAATAAATCTATTGTGAGGAAAGAAAAAGCCAAGAAAACGTATAAAAACCATGCTACAGCCCTGAGATAGAAAATCTATCGCTGAGAGTTTTCTGATCCATAAAGAATTTCAGCGCGTGCCTCAAACGCGGAAACCATCTTCGCAACAGCCTCACCAAAAAGAAAACCTATGATCTTTTGCAGGAGGGGAGAGCGAAACTCAAAATCGACATAAAAATCGATCCAAGTTCCATGGTCATCTGGATCTTCGACAAAAATCCAATGCGTGTTCATATGCTTGAAGGGTCCTTCCGAATAGGAAACATCTACACGATCGGGAGATGTCAGCTCAACCTTGGACGTGAACCGCTCCTTCACCATCTTGAAGCCAATAACCAAGTCCGCCCAGAACACATCTCCTTCCCGCCTGTTAATTCTGGCAGCAAGGCACCAAGGCAAGAACTCAGGGTACTTCTCGACATCCGCAACCAAGGCAAAAAGCTGCTCTTTTGTATACGGCAGCTTTCTCTTTTCAGCATGTGTCGGCATATCTCAGCAACTGTCTTTCACAGAACGAGGTGACAACGCCGCTGCCCGGAGTTGCTCATCCCTGGCACGCCGCAGGGCATAAAAGTCACGATCTGCATGATACGAAGAGCGCGTGAGCGGAGAAGAAGCAACCAGCAAAAAGCCTTTTGCACGTCCCATACGGGCGTAATCCTCAAACTCGTCCAGGGGAACAAAGCGTTCCACCTTCGCATGGCGGGGTGTCGGCTGAAGATACTGGCCAATGGTCATAAAATCAACATCAGCGGCACGCAGATCATCCATGAGGTTCAGAACCTCCTGTCGATCCTCACCAAGACCAACCATAATGCCTGATTTTGTGAAAATAGACGGATCAAGCTCCTTGACACGGGACAGAAGCTGCAAAGACCCAAAGTAACGCGCACCGGGCCTTATAGCATTATACAGCCGTGGCACTGTTTCAAGGTTGTGGTTGAAAACATCCGGCTTGGCCTCGACAACAACTTCCAAGGCACCCTGCTTGTGACGAAAGTCGGGCGTCAACACTTCAATTGTGGAAAAGGGAGCCGTATCACGAATAGCCCGGATAACCTTGGCAAAATGGGCAGCACCCCCGTCTTCCAGATCATCACGGTCAACCGAGGTAATCACAACATGGTTCAGACCCATGCTTGCAACAGCATCCGCAACATTCTGCGGCTCGTTGGGATCAAGCCGGTTTGGCTTGCCCGTTTTTACATTACAGAAACGGCATGCACGCGTGCAGATTTCGCCCATGATCATCATGGTCGCGTGCTTCTTCTTCCAACACTCCCCTATATTGGGGCACGCTGCTTCCTCACACACCGTAACCAAAGACTTGGATCGCATAAGCGCACGGGTTTCTTCAAACTCCTGTGACGTTGGAGCTTTGACACGAATCCAGTCCGGCTTGCGCAAAGGTGCTGCTTCCTTGTCGTGAAAAGATTCCATTGTGCTCATGCGATCCTCGTTTGTTCACGGATTACCGTGAATACAGCACCAAGCTATCAGAAGTGAATAGCCCGACCCCATGCATCCAGGACAGATTCATGCATCATCTCGGAAAGGGTCGGATGCGGGAATACAGTATGCATCAGATCTGCTTCTGTGGTTTCCAGCGTTTTGGCAATACCAAAGCCTTGGATCATCTCTGTCACCTCGGCCCCGATCATGTGAGCACCCAACAACTCGCCCGTTTTGGCGTCAAACACCGTTTTGACAAGCCCTTCCGGCTCTCCCATGGCGATCGCCTTGCCGTTACCAACAAATGGGAACCGACCAACCTTGACCTCGTGACCGGCTTCTTTTGCCTTGGCTTCGGTAAGGCCCACAGAAGCGACCTGAGGATGGCAATACGTACATCCAGGTATCGTGGAGCGATTGATGGGATGAACATCCTTCACGCCTGCAATCTTCTCGACACACACGATGCCTTCATGGCTGGCCTTGTGCGCAAGCCACGGACCAAAAGTGATATCGCCAATAGCATAAACGCCGGCCTCACCTGTCCGACACCATTCATCAACTTGGACGATGCCACGTTCAACCTTTACAGCCGTCCCCTCCAGCCCAATATTTTCGATATTGGCCTGAATACCGACGGCAAGAATCACGCGGTCCACCACAAGATCCTGGCTCTTGCCATCTTTCTCGACAGTCACAACAGCATTCGTTGCCGAGGTCTTGATGCCCTTTACCGAGGCCTTGGTCATGATCTTCATGCCCTGTTTCTCAAGGGACTTCTGCAGAAGCCCTGATATTTCAGCGTCTTCAGCCGGAACGATTCGGTCCATCACCTCGACAACAGTAACATCAGCACCAAACGCATTAAAGAAACTGGCGAATTCAATGCCTATAGCACCAGACCCAACTACCAGAAGAGACTTGGGCATTGTATCAGGGACCAAGGCATTCTTGTAGGTCCACACAATCTTGCCATCGGGCTCGATGCCCGGCAACGTACGCGCTCTGGCCCCTGTTGCCAGGATAATGTGGGGGGCAAACAAGCTGGCGATAACCTTGCCGTTGTTTTCGACAGAAACCTTGCCTTTTCCGGCAAGGCGGCCGAAACCATCAAAAACTTGGACCTTGTTTTTCTTGAGCAAATGTTTAACGCCAGAGGAAAGCTGGGAAGCAACCCCTCTCGACCGCTTCACAATGGCCTGCAGATCAAACGTAGCCCCTTGCACCGCAAGGCCGTATTCCTTGGCGTGCCGGAAAGTACGATAAACATCAGCAGAGCGCAAAAGTGCTTTGGTAGGGATACAGCCCCAGTTCAGGCAAATACCACCCAGATGTTCACGCTCGACAACAGCTGTTTTAAGGCCCAGCTGGGCGGCCCTGATGGCCGCCACATAACCGCCGGGACCACCCCCGACAACCACAACGTCAAAGGACGTATCGGACATTACATTTCTCCGTTTCGGTCAGATCAGGGCAATCACAGCATAAGCTGGACAGGGTCTTCCAAGAGCGGCTTCAAGGCCGCGAGGAACTGGGCCCCAACTGCTCCATCAACAGACCGGTGATCAACAGAAAGGGTCACGGTCATCATCGTTCGCACGGCAACAGCCCCGTCACGAACAACAACGCGCTCTTCACCCGCGCCAACAGCCAAGATGCAGCTTTGTGGCGGGTTTATAATGGCAGAGAATGACTTGATGCCATACATCCCCAAATTGGAAATGCTGAATCCGCCACCTTGGAATTCTTCAGGGCGCAGCTTGCCATCCCTTGCCTTCTTCGCAAGAGCCTTCATCTCCGTAGAGATTGTTGCCAGCCCCTTACGGTCTGCATTGCGGATAACCGGTGTAATAAGACCGCCCTCTGTCGCCACCGCAACGGAGATATCAATCTCATCAAACCGCAAAATGGCTTCATCCGTCCACATGGCATTGGCAGCCGGCACTTTCTGGAGGGCCAGTGCACATGCCTTGATGACAAAATCATTGACAGACAGCTTGTGCCCCGCATCGGGAACATTGTTAAGCTGTTTGCGCAGGGCCATCAGGGCATCCAGCTCCACATCAACGGTCAGATAGAAATGAGGAACTGTCTGCTTGGCTTCCGACAGACGTCGGGCAATGGTCTTGCGGATCCCGGTATTGGGTTCAGCTGTATAAGCCTGCCATGGCATGGGCTGCAACTGCGGAGACGAAGATGCTTTAGGGGCCGGAGCAACCGGAGCAGAAGAAGCAGGAGCCACGCGCGCTGTCACGCCGGATGCCAAGACTTCCTGAATATCATGGCGCACAATGCGACCACGTGGACCGCTTCCTTTGAGCACGGAAAGGTCCAACCCGGCTTCTTTTGCCAAACGACGCGCCAAGGGACTAGCGAATACACGCGTAGCCCCACCGGATGCAGAAGCCGACCGAGACACCGAAACCGAAGAGGCCGGAGAAGATGACACAGCGGCAGGAGCTGCAGTCTTTGCTTCAACCTTAGGCGAAGAAGCCGTCATCAGCGCATCAAGAGCGGCATGATCGTCACCTTCTTCCAGCAAAAGAGCGATCGGCTCATTCACCGCAACGCCCTGCGTGCCCGCAGGAATCAAGACACGCGCCAGAATACCCTCGTCGACAGCCTCAAATTCCATGGTTGCCTTGTCCGTTTCGATCTCGGCAATCACATCACCAGCTGAAATTGCATCACCTTCTTTTTTCAGCCACTTGGCCAGCGTGCCTTCCGTCATGGTCGGAGACAGGGCCGGCATCAGAATCTTTTGAGCCATAACAATATTCCCCTCACCGAATCAGGACTTGTAGCAAACAGACTTGGCCACATCGACAATCTGGGCAACATCTGGCAACGCCAGCTTTTCCAGATTTGCCGCATATGGCATCGGCACATCGGCGCCGGTCACACGGCGAACAGGGGCATCCAGCCAGTCAAACGCCAGCTCGGTCACAACAGCCGAAATTTCCGATCCTATGCCTGCGACAGGCCATCCCTCTTCGACAGATACAATTCGATTGGTTTTCTTGACCGATTCCAGGATCGTAGCAACATCAAGAGGACGGATAGACCTCAGATTGATCACTTCCGCCGAAATTCCCTGCGCAGCAAGAACATCGGCAGCTTCCAGCGCGACACCAACCATTCTGGAATAGGCTGTCAGCGTGACGTCTGTACCAACCCGCTCGACTTTGGCCTTCCCGATCGGAATGACGAAATCAGGATCATCGGGAACATCAAAAGACTGCCCGTAAAGAATCTCGTTCTCCAGGAACACAACGGGGTTCGGATCACGAATGGCAGCCTTGAGAAGGCCCTTTGCATCAGCAGCAGACCAAGGCGCTACTACTTTCAATCCCGGCACATGGGCATACCAGGATGCGTAGCATTGGGAATGCTGGGCACCAACGCGAGCCGCAGCACCGTTAGGACCGCGAAACACAATGGGGCAACCAAGCTGCCCGCCGGCCATGTACAGGGTCTTCGCTGCAGAATTGATGATGTGGTCAATCGCCTGCATGGAGAAGTTGAACGTCATGAACTCGACAATTGGACGCAAGCCTTTGAAAGCTGCACCCGTTGCAAGCCCGGCAAAGCCCATCTCCGTAATCGGCGTATCAATAACCCGGCGGGGACCAAATTCATCCAGAAGCCCCTGGGATACCTTGTATGCACCCTGATACTGGGCAACTTCCTCACCCATCAGAAATACATTGTCATCACGACGCATTTCTTCGGCCATAGCATCGCGCAGGGCCTCACGAACCGTCTGGCGAATAAATCGTCCGGAAGTCTTTTCGCTTGCCATTGGCGGGGAATAAGCCGTGGTTGTCGGCACAGCCGGCTCAAACACTTCGCCATCGCTGGACGAACCAGCCATCTGAACAGGACGGGGCGCAGATGCAGCCTGAGACGGTGAAGAAGCCTCTGCCACACGGGGGGTAATCTGTGGCGCCTGGCTTACCTGAACCGTATCGGCGCTTTCGCCTTCCTCAAGCAAAAGAGCAATCGGTGTATTCACCGCCACACCTTCTGTTCCCTCAGGAATGAGGATCTTGCCCAGAGTTCCCTCGTCAGCAGATTCAAACTCCATGGTTGCCTTGTCCGTTTCGATCTCGGCAATCACATCGCCGGACGCAACAACATCCCCTTCCTTCTTGAGCCACTTTGCCAGCTTTCCCTCTGTCATTGTCGGCGACAGGGCGGGCATCAGAACGGTAATCGACATAATAGAACTTCCTCCGCTCGCTCAGGCGCCAACCAGAATATCGGTATACAATTCCGAAGGATCCGGCTCGGGGCTGCTTTGCGAGAACTCCGCCGCCTCGGTAACGATCTGCTTGACCTCCCGGTCAAGTTCTTTCAGGCCCGCCTCATCAATGGCACCCATTTCAAGAAGCTGAACCTTGAGCAAGTCAATCGGGTCACGCTCGGTGCGCATCTTGGTCACTTCGTCTTTGCTCCGGTATTTTCCCGGATCCGACATGGAGTGACCACGGTAACGATACGTCTTGGCTTCAAGGATATAAGGCCCCTTGCCCGAGCGTGCATGGCCCGCAGCACGCAGGGCAGCATCGCGTACAGCAAGGACATCCATACCATCAACAGCCTCACCCGGTATGCCATAGGCATAACCACGCTGGAACAACTCGGTCGAGGCAGAGGCACGTTCAACACTGGTGCCCATACCATACTTGTTGTTCTCGATGACATAGACTACCGGCAGCTTCCACAAAGCAGCCATATTGAAGCTTTCATATACCTGACCTTGGTTGACAGCCCCATCGCCCATGTAGGCAAAGTTAACGCCATTGTCGCCCTTGTACTGGTGAGCAAAAGCAAGACCTGTCCCGATTGGGATCTGTGCCCCAACGATACCGTGACCGCCGTAAAACCCCTTTTCTTCGGAGAACATATGCATGGAGCCGCCCTTGCCACGGGAATATCCCCCTTCACGGCCGGTCAGCTCTGCCATTACTCCACGCGCATCCATGCCACACGCCAACATATGACCATGATCACGATAACTGGTTACAACCGTATCAACTCCTTCAAGCGCTGCGGCCTGCATGCCAACAACAACGGCCTCTTGGCCGATGTAAAGATGACAGAAACCACCGATCAGACCCATGCCATACAGCTGGCCGGCTTTCTCTTCAAAGCGGCGTATCAAAAGCATGTCGCGATAGTAGGTCTTCAACTGAGCAAGGTCCGGCGCATCGGAGCGCAGTTTACGGCGAGATGTGGATGCCATGATCCCTCCGGATTTGGGGGCAAACGAGACGCGGTCCCGACAAAAAGCACGACGAGCCGTGGCTCTGCACCGGCTGCCGGGAACCTCTGTTTATTTCCGGCAAAGGTATCCAAAGATCACGCAGTTGCAAGCACGAATCTACAACCAACCCTCTGTTTTGCAACGCACAACGAGATTTAAACCATTTACCAGTTAATCATTTGTATAGAATGTATATCGCAACTGATCATCAAGGAATGAAGGAATTTTATATCGCGTTATGATTCTAAAACGAATTTATTGTCCGATAAAAATACCCTTATAATAACAATATGCTAGATAGGCCAGCACAGAAGGGGCCAATCCCTCCCGGAAAATTGTAATAAAGCTCCCCTATCAATTGGCTTCAAGTGCCTATCCGGACATAAAAAAGCCGGGGAGCATCATACTCCCCAGCCAGAAAAGCAGGACTTCAAAGAAAGGACGAATCCTCAGGCGCTGCCCAATTCCTCGGAACGAGGCCTCTCGGAATAAATGACCAAGGGCTTGGCTCTCAACTCAGCAGCTTCTTTGTTGACCACGACCTCCTCAATACCTTCATTGCCCGGAAGATCAAACATCGTATCAAGCAGGATACCTTCCATGATCGAACGCAAGCCACGCGCCCCGGTCTTCCGAGCGATTGCCTTCTGCGCAATCGTGGAAAGAGCATCTTCCTGGAAGGTCAAGTGAGCATTTTCCATCTCAAAAAGCTTCTGGTACTGCTTGACCAATGCATTCTTTGGCTCTGTCAGAATCTGAATCAAAGCAGCCTCGTCCAGATCGTCCAGCGTAGCAATGACCGGCAAACGCCCGACAAACTCTGGTATAAGGCCGTACTTCAGCAAATCTTCTGGCTCAATCTCACGCAACAGCTCGCCGGTTTTTCTTTGCTCGGGATCACGGACATCCGCACCGAAACCAATCGATGTTCCCTTGCCCCTCTGGCTGATAATACGATCCAGACCGGCAAAAGCGCCACCGCAGATAAAGAGTATGTTCGTTGTATCAACCTGCAAAAATTCTTGCTGAGGGTGCTTGCGACCACCTTGGGGAGGTACCGATGCAACAGTACCTTCCATAATCTTCAGCAAGGCTTGCTGAACACCCTCACCGGAAACATCACGGGTTATCGAGGGATTATCAGACTTTCGACTGATCTTGTCGATTTCATCAATATAAACAATGCCCCTCTGCGCACGCTCGACATTATAGTCAGCAGCTTGCAACAGCTTGAGGATAATGTTTTCCACATCCTCCCCAACATATCCGGCTTCCGTCAGCGTCGTGGCATCGGCCATGGTAAAGGGAACATCAAGAATACGAGCCAGCGTCTGAGCCAGAAGGGTCTTGCCACAACCAGTCGGGCCAATCAGCAAAATATTGGACTTGGCAATCTCGATATCATTGCCTTTCCCAACAACTGACAGTCTCTTGTAGTGATTGTGCACAGCGACGGACAGAACGCGTTTCGCATGCGCCTGCCCTATAACATAATCATCCAAAACCTTCATGATGTCACGCGGCGAAGGAACGCCATCACGGGTCTTCACCATGTGAGTTTTATGCTCTTCACGGATAATATCCATGCAAAGCTCAATACACTCATCGCAAATGAAAACGGTTGGACCGGCAATAAGCTTGCGTACTTCGTGCTGGCTTTTCCCGCAGAACGAGCAGTACAAGGTATTTTTTGAATCGCCGCCCGGGGACTTGCTCATTGTATCTCCACTCCATGCGGCAAGAAGCGCCGGATCGGGAAACGACCCTGATCTCACCGCGAAGACTATACTCGGCCAACAGGCCCTTGCTCCAAGCTCTTATGTTAGCCGTTACAGCAAGGCACGCACAATCTCAAAATGCCTGCTACCGGAAAAACCAACGGCTTGGGAACGACCACACCCCTCACCCGGAAAACGGACAAGGAACCCTTATTGTTCCGATATAATATGTATACCGGAACAATAAGGGACACTCAAAACCAATCTGCAACAAACGCCTCAGTCACCAGGTTTTGATCCTGTATCAACAGATTTTGGGCGCTCCTGTACGACCTCATCAATCAGCCCAAATTCCTTGGCTTCCTCCGCTGGCATAAACTTGTCGCGCTCCATCGCCTGCTCAATTTCCTCAATTGGCTTACCGGTATGCTTTGCATACATGGAATTCAGGCGAGAACGAAGACTCAGGATCTCCCTAGCATGAATTTCTATATCAGTGGCCTGCCCCTGAAATCCGCCCGATGGCTGATGGATCATGATCCTTGAATTTGGCAGGGAGAACCGCTTGCCCTTTGCACCAGCCGTCAACAACAGTGACCCCATGGAAGCAGCCTGACCGATACACAGCGTGGCTACATCACAGCGGATATACTGCATGGTGTCGTACATGGCCAGACCGGACGTCACCACACCACCAGGTGAGTTGATATAAAAGGCAATATCCTTGGAGGGATTCTCAGACTCAAGAAACAAAAGCTGCGCACAAACCAGACTGGACACAACATCATTGACCGGCCCGGTCAGGAAGATAATGCGTTCTTTCAGCAAACGGGAATAAATATCATAGCTGCGCTCTCCACGGTTGGTCTGCTCGACAACCATCGGCACCAGCGTGTTCATATAAACGTCAAAAGGATCCCGCTCGCGCATCATTCTACTCTTCCTTGCTCATTACACGGAAACACCTGCCGGTGGCCACTGTAGGCTACTGACTGGGCAATGAAAAGTCCTGTTATACGGCAGAGGGCAGCAGACAACCAATTAAAAAGGCGCCCAGTCCAGACAGGGCGCCTTCTCTTGGTATAACAAAAGCAGGGCTACTTACTCAGCAGCAGCGCCGGATTTCTTGGATACCTTCTTTCTTGCAGCTTTCTTTGGGGCCGCAGAAGCTTCTCCGGTCTCCATCAGCCCAGCAGGCGACATTTTCTGGTCCGTGCACGTAACCTTTCCAAGGATAAGGTCAACAACTTTATCCTCATAAATAGGCGCCCTCAACTGATCCAGTGCCTGCTTATTACTCTGGAAGTACTGGAAAACAGCACGCTCCTGACCGGGATAGCGCATGGCCTCACGCATCACGGCATGGTTAAGGTCTTCCTGGGTAACTTGAACCTCGCCACGACGCCCGGTATCGGCCAGCAAAAGCCCCAAGCGCACGCGACGCTCGGCTATTGCGGTATATTCAGCACGCAGATCATTTTCAGACTTGCCCTTGTCTTCCTCTTCCAAGGCATCGTTCTTCATCGCAGCCTCAATTTCGGGCCAGATCCCTGAAAATTCAGCGTCGATCATGCCTTGAGGGACCGGGAAGCTGACCATCTCGGACAGCTTGTCCAGAAGCTCACGCTTCATGCGTCCGCGCACCAAATTGTCATAATCCGACTGGATCTGCTCACGCACAGCGGTACGCAAAGCCGCCATGTCATCGAATCCAGCAGACTTCGCGAACGCATCATCAAGCTCGGGCACCTTGGCTTGCTTGAGAGCCTTCACATTGACCTCAAACGCAGCCTCTTTACCGGCAAGATCCTTGGCATGGTAGGACTCGGGGAAGGTTACGGTCACCGTAACGCTGTCACCGGGCTTGGCACCGACAAGCTGATCCTCAAAGCCGGGGATGAAAGATCCCGATCCAAGCTCCAGGTCATAAGACTCACCCTTGCCGCCGGGGAACTCTTCGCCATCGATACGTCCAACGAAATCAATCTCAAGGATATCGCCAGTTTTAGCCTTACGCGCTTCCTCGACAACCTCATTCACCTTGCGGCTTTGCGCAATACGGGCCAAGGCTTCCTCAACCTCGGCATCCTCGAATTCCACAACAGGCTTGACCAGCTGAACGGCCGCAAAGTCTGTCTCACCGATTTCAGGGAGAGCCTCGAATTCCATGGTGAATTCAAGATCCTTGCCCTCATCGAAGGACACAACCTCAATCTTGGGCTGCGCTGCCGGTGTCAGCTTCTTTTGCTCCAAGGTCGAACGCACACCGCCCTGGACGGCATCTTCCAGAACTTCACCCATGATAGAGGCCGCATAGCGCTTGCGAACAATGGACATCGGCACTTTCCCCGGACGAAAGCCGGCGATAGAAACCCGGGTCGCAACCTCCTTGAGACGGCTTTCAACCTTGTTGCCAATGTCTCCGGCCGGAACGACAATCTTGAAAGCATGCTTCAGACCGTCAGCATTCGTTTGAGTAACCTGCATGGAATATCCCGAAGTTCTTGGGTACCGAACGGACCGCGACAATCTTGGCCCTGCTTCCCCTTATGACAAACCGAAAACCCTTTTTTACCCGGGTCCTGTCCTTGCCCGGATATACAGGCACAGTGACAATCCTCGCGGATAATGTGGTGCGGGCGGAGGGACTTGAACCCCCACGACACAAGGCCACCGGAACCTAAATCCGGCGCGTATACCAATTTCGCCACGCCCGCCAGCGCTGCCACACCTTATCTACAGCCAAGCTCAACTTTGCGGTCAACAAAGCAGTTTTTGCCACTGCCTGCACCACGCAGAACACCGGCTGCCGACCAAGATCGGCTGCACGAAGCCACACACATAGACAATTCAAGATACAAATGGCAACAAAAGAATGCATGAACAGCCGACTCAGTGAGCAAACAGCCTACCCCTTCAGCCACCCTTTAAGGGCTGAAGACAGGGCTGCGGTCCCCCGAGAGCTATAGCCCTCGTGGTTTTTCTCGATATCCTGTAACCGGTAAAGGTAGTTGACCATAAGTCCGGCAGACTGCCTGATACCCCGCCCGGAGCGGTCCCCCATCCAGTTCAGGCGTTCAATGCGGGCACCATTGCTCAGATGGAAATGGGCCACAGGATCAATGGCTACAGGAACATTTCCTTTTTCGGGAAAACGGCGGGCAGAAACCAGATAAATCGTGGCAAGACGCAAAAGAATGGGACGCATAACATCAGCTGTGTCCTTGTCACTTTGCCACAGCTCCGCAGACAAAAGACGACCGAATAATCCCAATGCAGGAGGACGGGCTCCATTTCCCTTGCGCCGAACCAAGGCTGTAACAGCCTTGGTTTCAGTAGGAAGAAGAAGGTCATCGCCGTCTTTCTCCACCTGCTGCTCTAACCAGACGCGAAAACCGGGAAGAGGCGAAAGCGTGGCAAAAGCCTTGAGGGAAGGAAACTCGGCTGACAGCGTGGATACAACCTTCTTGATCAGGAAATTCCCGAAACTGATACCGGAAAGCCCCTTCTGGGCGTTGGAAATAGAATAGAAGACGGCCGTATCAGCCAAGGCGGGATCCCCCACCGGGGCATTAACATCCAGCAGATCGTGAATATTATCTGCTATCCCATTGAGAAGTGCGACCTGAACAAAGATAAGGGGCTCATCCGGCATCCGGGGATGAAAAAAACCGTACAGTCTACGGTCAGAGTCCAGACGATTTTTCAAATCATCCCAGCTTCTGATTTCATGAACTGCTTCATAAGAAATAATTTTCTCAAGGACTGCTGCTGGGCTGGCGTCCCATGTGATGCGGCGCAATTCCAGAAAACCTATATCAAACCAACCTGTCAGAATTTCCATCAGGTCACGCTCAAGACCATCAAGCTCAGGATGCCCGGAACGAAACTTGAGCAGCTCTGCCCTCATATCAACAAGAAACTTCACACCATCAGGCAATATATTGAATTGCTTCAATAAACTTATCCTGGGTGGCTGCAGAGCCTGATAGACATGAAAGGCAGCCTGCTCACGCTCGGTGTCATCCGCACCTTCAAGTTCTGCAATGGCTCTGTCCACGGCATCACGATCAGGGCTGAACTCTGTTGCCATAAGGGTCAGAAAGCGTCGCCGCCCCAGCTCACTCAAACCAAGATACACATGCCCCAAGGCCGCAGCACGGGTACGAGCTGAAACATCCCCACCACGCGCATCCAGACACGCCTGCATCTGCTCGCGCAGGTGCAAAAGCTGCTCATCCGGTAGATCCGGATCGAGATGAGCCAGCGCTCCCCCTCCTTGGGGAGCAACAAATTCCCGCCACAGGGTACCCAAACGATCCAGCAAACCAGGAACCTGATGCCGCGCCATTATCCATCTCCTCCGGGGCAGACCCCGGGTACATTGGGTCACGTCAATTGTGCAAGAATATGCGGCAAGGCCAAAGAAATATCCTCTGCTACCATTCCCTTTCCAAGATGACGCCCTGCCTCGGCATGCAGCCATACCCCGGCACATGCAGCGGAAAATCCGTCCATACCACCGGCAAGGTTGGCTGCGATAATACCGGCAAGAACATCACCACTTCCAGCCGTCGCCAACCATGGAACCGCATGCGTTGTGACCGCAGCCATACCGTCAGGGGCTGCAATAATGGTGTCGGCTCCCTTCAGCACCATGAAGACTCCCAAATCCCTGGCAGCCTGACGCGCTTTCACCAGACGGGGTAAAGTCCCCATTTCTGGAAATAAACGCCCGAATTCGCCTTCATGAGGCGTCATGACAATGGGCGCAGCAGCCGTACGCACAATTGCGCGTAGCTCATCGACTCGTCCCGCGAAAGTATTGATGGCATCCGCATCGAGAACAATGGCCAGTCGCCGAGATACAATGTCTCTGATCATCTCTGGCAATAACGGAACACGACCCAGTCCGGGTCCAATAACAACGGCATTGGCACAGATATTCTGCGGTAAGGTCAGAAACCCATCGTTATCATCTTGAGGAACAACGATAAGTCCTGGATCAAGGGCACACAGGAAAGCAGTATCCCGTGGGGCCACAACTGTGACAAGGCCCGCCCCTGCCCGACGGGCAGCCATAGCGGCCAAACGGGCGGCCCCACTCATGTGCACACCCGAAAAGACAATTACGTGACCACGGGAGTATTTGTGGTCTCTCCAGTTCAGGACAGGCAAAGACCACAGACGAGGATCATTGACAAAGGTTCGGGGCGAAACACGCTCCAGTACCAAGGCTGGTATACCAATATCAGCGACCGTCAAGCGACCAATGTAATCCCTGCCCGGGTACAGCACATGCCCAGGCTTGGGGCGGAAGAATGCAACGGTTGCCACGCAAACAGGCGCAGGGCCATCAAGAGAGCCATCGTGCCCATTGATACCAGACGGAATATCCACCGCCAGACAGGGAATCGAATCCTTGTTGATTTTAGCGACAACAGCCGCAGCATCCCCATCCAGAGGACGATCCAGACCTGCCCCGAACAAGGCATCCACAACCATGGCAGCCCCGTCCACACTATGCGAGGACAATTGCTCCACAGGCCCTTTCCAGCGCTGTGCATTGATTGCGGCATCACCCTTCAAGGCATCGGACTTGCAGGACAAGGCCACACGGACAGGCCAGCCACGCCGCGTCAGCATGCGGGCCGCTACAAAGCCATCGCCGCCATTGTTGCCAGGACCACACAGCACCACAACTCGCTTTTTCCGGCCACACAGGCGAACAACCTCGCGGGCAACCGAAAAACCAGCAGCTTCCATCAGATACAAAGATGAAACCCCGGCTTCCACGGCCAGACGATCGGCTTCTCTCATCTCCATGGGATTCAGCAGGGCTGCTTCCAATTGGCTGGAAGAAGCGGAAAACGACACCACAGAGCGCTTCTCTGCTTCATCCATGTCCGATCCCCCCTTTTCTTCCGCCCACTACCTTTCTATAAAGCCGGGAGAAGGGTCACGGCTACAGGAGAGTTTTCCGTGAAGGTCCTCGTTCTGGGTGCCGGCGTGGTTGGAACCTGTACAGCCTGGTGGCTTTCACAGGATGGGCACGAAGTGCATGTACTGGACCGACAGCCCGCCGTTGCGCGGGAAACCAGCTTTGCCAACGGCGGACAGGTTTCGGTCAGCCATGCAACCCCGTGGGCTTCCTTCCATACCCTGCGCAAGGCGGTCGGATGGCTGGGGAACAAGGATGCTCCGTTGGTCATGCCCTTGCTGCGCTATGATCCCGCCCTGTGGCGATGGATCCTGCGTTTTCTCGCCAACTGCCCCAGACAAGCCGTTGAAAACAATACACGCAAAACCGTGCATCTTGCCCTTTACAGTCGAGAGACTCTCAGGCAGATGCGCGAAAATCTTTCGCTTGAATACTCTTGCCTTTCCAAGGGGATATTGCATATTTTTCGTAATCAACGTGAATATGATTTCCAGTGTCGATCTGCGGAAGTCATGACATCGGCAGGTTTGCCACAGCATGTTGTCAACAGACATAACCTGACAGACATTGAGCCTGCCCTGACCGCCAAAGCCCATGAACTGGTCGGCGGGATCTACAGCCCGGATGATGAAAGTGGCGATGCCCGCACCTTCACAGAATCCTTGGCCGCTATTGCGCAGCAAAACGGTGCAACCTTTCATACCGGAGTTCAGATTAATCACCTCTTGTATGACGGCCCAGCCATTTCTGGTGTTTCAACAAACATGGGAACCTACAAGGCCGATGCCTTTGTCATTGCCCTCGGCAGCTATAGCCCAAAGCTGCTGGCTCCCTTGGGAATTCACCTGCCTGTGTACCCGGCCAAGGGTTATTCCATCACAGTGCCATTGGCCGATCATGCACCGGGTGCGCCCTCTGTTTCGGTGACCGATGATGAAAACAAAATGGTTTTCTCACGCTTGGGGAATCGGTTACGCGCGGCAGGCACGGCCCAAATGACCGGATGGGATACCAAGCTGGACCAGAAACGGGCCGATGTCATTCGCAAACACGCGATGTCCTTGTTTCCAGATGCAGGAAACTATGCAGCCAGCGAGATCTGGTGCGGCCTACGCCCGAAAACGCCGGACTCCGTGCCGTACATATGCCAGACACCTTACCGTGGCCTCTTTCTCAACACGGGCCACGGCACGCTGGGCTGGACCATGTCTGCTGGATCAGGACGCCTGATGGCAGATCTTGTATCCGGACGAACACCAGACATTGACCCCACCGGCTACGGGCTGGAAAAGCGTGTATACTAGACGGCATCCCCTATCCGGCTGTAATCACCACGGAAATAGAGAAGCGGCAGCTTTGCGTCATCGCTTTCAAGATGTTCGACCTGACCAATAACAATCTTGTGGTCTCCGCCATCAACAACCTGAACAACCTTACACTCCAAGCACGCCACACATCCCTCTATAAGAGGAATGCCCGTTACACCGCGACGCTGCGAAATACCTTGCCACTTGTCACCGCTGCGGCGGGCAAAAGCAACCGAAACAGCTTTTTGGTCCTGTGAGAGAATATTCACGCCAAAGTGACCGTCCAGAAACGCGTCAAGGCAAGATGTCTTTTTGTCCAAGCAGAATAATACAAGAGGGGGCGACAACGACAGCGAACTAAAGGCGCTGATCGTGACGCCAATGGCAACACCATCCTTCCCCAGAGTGGTCATGACTGTCACACCGGTCGGGAAGCATCCAAGAGTCTTACGAAAGCTATGATCGTCAGGCAGCATAAACCCTCACCTGTCTGGCCTGTTTCAGGCGGTACACACCAGTGTGCCCCAGTACTACGAAATTGTATAACCTACAAACAAGGATTTTCCCGCATGACATGACCGGACATGGCACAATCATGACAGAATTGCCAACAGGGGCAGCAAATTCCCGACCTGTGTTGCAGTTTCTGTCCCGGTTGGCTAAAACCAGAGGGTCTGGTTCCTTTGGTCAGGAAGCGGCCGCACGGAATCCGCATGGGACAGAGGGCACATGCTCGTAATCATAGGCACGGTTATCGTTATTGCCTGCGTCATCGGTGGTTATGCCATGGGTGGTGGCCACTTGGACGTTCTTTGGCAACCGCTGGAGTTCCTGATTATTTTCGGGGCAGCCGGTGGCAGCATGGTAATCGGAAGCCCGACAAGCGTGCTGAAGGGAATCGGGCACGCCATGGGTCCTATGATGAAGGGGCCACGCCACCATAAGGACAGCTATCTTGAAGTGCTGAGTATGCTCTACTCGGTATTTCGCCTTGCCAAGACCAAAGGCGATCTGGCACTCGAAAGCCACGTGGAACGACCGGAAGAAAGCCCGTTGTTCCAGAAATTTCCCAACTTTTCCGCTGATCATCATACACTGGTGTTTCTATGTGATTATCTACGTCTCCTGACACTGGGCACGAACAATGCCCACGAGGTAGAGACCATCATCACAGAGGAAATAGAGGCCCACCACCACGAGCATCACTTGGTCGTAAAGGCCGTGGGCGACATGGCCGATGGTATGCCTGCATTGGGCATCGTCGCCGCCGTGCTTGGCGTCATCCATACCATGGGATCGATTACAGAACCGCCAGAAGTTCTTGGGCACCTGATTGGCGCTGCCCTGGTCGGAACGTTCTCTGGAGTTCTGCTGTCCTATGGCTTTTTCGCTCCGTTCTCGCGGGCAATTGATGCCGCGTACACATCAGAGACGGAATATCTGAACTGCATCAAGGCGGGCCTCCTCGCACACATGCAGGGCTATGCTCCACAGGTTTCCATCGAATTTGCCCGGAAAATTGTCCCCCCTCATGTACGTCCAACGTTCCAGGAACTGGAAGAAACGGTCACCAACCTTTCGCACGACTGATGTAAAACCAGGGAAATCCGGTCCGGAATGAAAGGCAGCGCGGGATAAATGGCCGAGGAAGAAGGCAAAAATGCAATAATCATCAAGCGGATCAAGAAGGGTGGTCACGCGGCCCATGGTGGTGCCTGGAAAGTGGCCTACGCCGACTTTGTGACCGCGATGATGGCCTTCTTTCTTCTTCTGTGGCTCCTTAATTCTGTAACGGAAGAACAGCTGCAAGGGATTTCAAACTACTTTGCACCCACGGCTGTTTCGCAAAGCCCAAGCGGAGCAGGTGGTATGCTCGGTGGCTTGGTTGTTGGCGAAGGGGCATCCCAGTCCAATTCAGCTCCACCTGCGACTAATATCAACCTTCCCCCTTCTACAGTCGGCTCTGGCGGACAGGATTTTACCGATCCACAGGAAGGGCGTTCTGAAAAAGATCAGGACAGCTCTGCAGAGCAGAAACAACAACAAAGCAAGGAAGAAGATGCCCGCAGACAACGCGAGCAACTACAGCTTGACACCATCTCACGCGAAATCAGGCAAGCCCTGAATGCGTTGCCACAAATGAAGGCTCTGCAAGACAGCCTGATCATTGACAACACTCCCGAGGGGTTGCGCATCCAACTAATTGACCAGGACAGGCTTCCTATGTTCCCGGCCGGGTCCAGTGCCCTGTATGAGCATACCCAGAAACTGCTCCTTCTGGTCAGCCGCGTTGTCAAACTGATGCCACAGAAGATTGCAGTCTCCGGCCATGCCGACTCGGGGGGCTTCACAGACCCGTCCGGCTATGGAAGCTGGGAGCTCTCAGCCGACAGGGCCTTGGCGGCCCGGCGTGTCCTGTTACAGGGTGGCGTGCCAGATGACCGGTTTGCCCGGATCGCAGGCGTTGGCCCCAATGATCCCTTGGAACCATCCAATCCGGATAGCCCGCGCAACCGGCGGATCAGCATTGTTCTCCTCCGTGATGATTCTGCTATCCCAGCCGACAGCGGCAATCCGGGTTCACCGGGCAGCGGCCCCCTGCCCAGTATCCTCGATACCCGATGAAACAAGGGGATGCCCCTTTTCTGGGGGGACTCCTGGTCCGGAAGGCTGTGTTTACAGGGAACACGCTTCACCATCATAGTGGCGGCAGGACAACATCGGTAATGAACGATGGAAAACTCTCCGGTACGGCGACCGCACTTCTTTTTCACAACCGCCCCCATGCCGTGCCCCTATATGGAAGGACGGATGGAGCGGAAGATTGTGACCGAGCTTGCCGGACCGGATGCCGGGGCTTTGCACGATACGCTGTCACGATCCGGCTTTCGCCGGAGCCACTCCATCGCCTATGCCCCCGCATGCCCCAGTTGCGCGGCCTGCACACCGGTGCGGGTTGTGGTCCGTAACTTTGCAAAAAACCGCAGCTTTCGTCGCACCTGGAACAGCAATGCAGATCTTTATGGGCGGATGGTGCCACCAAGAGCAACAGCCGAACAATACCGGCTTTTCAGCGCCTACCAAGCGTGCCGTCACAGCGGCAGTGATATGGCCTTGATGAGCTTCTACGACTACAGAGCCATGGTTGAAGACAGTCCGATCGAAACGCACTTGGTTGAGTTCCGTGATCACCAAGGAAAGCTGACAGCGGTCTGCCTTATGGACAAGATGGACGACGGCGTTTCCGGGGTTTACAGCTTCTTCGACACCTCCAGGAGCCGGAGGGGACTTGGTACCTTCATCATCCTGTGGATGATCGAGACGGCCCGGACCCTTGAACTGCCCTATGTCTATCTGGGTTACTGGATCGCAGAAAGCCCGAAAATGAGCTACAAGAAACGGTTCACCCCGCTCGAAGTTTTTACGGGGAATGGATGGCATCTTCTGGATGAGAAAACGGGGGCACCGCGTCCGCCCGTTCTCCAGCCTTTCTCGCCCTAAAAACGATTGCTGCGGGGGAAGCCTGTCGGAGGCAGCTTGCCCTGCCCGGCACGCGCCCCCCGCCACGGCACCAAGTTCATCTCGGTGCGAATACGCTCCCCGGAACGGAATGTCAAACCATCCTCGGCACTGAAAACCTTGACGTCCGAGGTTCCACCATCCTTGTATTTCTGGAGAATAACACCCCGCCCCTTTGCCATCAGGGGAACCTCCTCTATCGAGAAGACCAATAGCTTCCTGTTCTGCCCGATGATTGCAACCGTATCGCCATCCGCCGGCATGCAGAATGCGGCTATTTCGCCTTCTCCCGGGACAAGAATCTGCTTACCGGCACGAGTCTGGGCAACAACATCACCTTCCGCAACACGGAAACCACGCCCACCGGAAGAAGCCAGAAGAAGCTCTCTCCCCGCCTCGTGAACCATAAGAGCGGCCACTTCTGCATCATTGGGCAGATCAACCATCAACCGCAGCGGTTCGCCGAAACCACGTCCCCGTGGTATCCGATCGGCTGCCAGGGTATAAAACCGCCCCGTGGTGGCAAAGATCAGAATTTTGTCTGTTGTGTAGGCATGCAGGGCAATCCAGAGCTGATCACCCTCCTTGAACCGGGTCTCCGTTACATCTTCCGCATGGCCCTTCAGGGCACGGATCCAACCTTTCTCCGACAACAGAAGTGTAACAGGCTCCCTCTCAATCACCGCCTCAATCGGAACAACCACAGCAGACGGTGGCCCTGCAATCTCTGTCTTTCTGGTTCCAAGGCGGGTCTTCTGACCAAATTTTTTTTTCGTCTCTGTCAGCTGCCGTGAAATTTCAGCCCACCGTAGGGAAGGATCAGCCAGCAATGCTTCCAGGCCGGCTTTTTCTGAAGACAGACGGTCATACTCGCTGCGGATTTCAACTTCCTCAAGCCGCCGCAAGGACCGCAGCCGCATATTCAGAATGGCTTCAGCCTGCATATCCGACAGACCAAAAGCCTTCATCAAAGCTGCTTTTGCCTCATCTTCCTCACGAATGATACGGATGACTTCATCCAGGTTAAGATAGGCAATCAGATAGCCTGCCAAGATCTCCAGCCTGTGGTCAATCTTCCCCAGGCGGTAGCGCGACCTCCGCTCCAGCACTTCGATCCGGTGTTCCAGAAAAGCCTCAAGAACATCCTTCAAGGGCATCACGCGGGGCGTTCCATCCGCAGACAGAACATTCATGTTAAGGCTGAAACGTATTTCCAGATCTGTCTGTCGGAACAGGTGCTCCATCAACAGTTCCGGGTCAACCGTCCGGTTACGAGGCTCCAGAACAACGCGCACGTCCTCGGCAGACTCATCGCGGATATCAGCCAGAAGGGGCAGCTTTTTTGCGTTCAGAAGCTCCGCTATCTTCTCGATCACCCTTGATTTCTGGACCTGATAGGGAATCTCGGTGACGATAATCTGGAACAAGCCGTGCGAGAGTTTCTCTATCTCCCAGCGGGCGCGCAAACGGAACGTTCCGCGCCCGGTTGCATAAGCTTCGCGCACAGAGTCCGGACTGTCTACCAGAACACCACCAGTGGGGAAATCAGGTCCCTTGATGCAGGTCAGCAATCCATCCACGGACAGATCCGGCTTCTTGATCAGCGCCAAAAGAGCATCACACAACTCCCCGATATTATGAGGGGGAATATTGGTTGCCATACCGACGGCAATGCCAGAAGACCCATTGGCCAAGACATTGGGGAAGGCTGCCGGCATGACTACCGGCTCTGACTCCTCCCCATCATAGGTCTCGCGGAAATCGACAGCATCTTCGTCCAGCCCATCCATCAAGGCCGTTGCCACCTCTGTCAGACGGGATTCGGTATAACGCATGGCCGCAGCGCCATCGCCGTCGATGTTACCAAAGTTGCCTTGTCCCTCCACCAATGGGTACCGGGCAGCAAACTCCTGGGCCAGACGCACCAAGGCATCATAAACGGCACCATCACCGTGAGGATGGTATTTACCGATGACATCCCCGACCACGCGGGCACACTTCTTGAAACCACCGGCGGGATCCAGTTTGAGAAGCCGCATGGCGTACAACAAGCGGCGATGGACCGGCTTCAATCCATCCCGCACATCGGGAAGTGAACGGGACACAATGGTCGAAAGAGCATAAGCGAGATAGCGCTCCGACAGTGCTTCGGCCAATGGCTGGTGACGTATGATCTCGGCAGATTTTGACGCGCTCATGCAAAAAACCCCGAAGGAAAAGCCGCTACAGATGGCAGGACAGCAAAGGCCGCACTATACCTTGCCATCCCCCCTGCAGGTCAAGGCCGGGACAAGAAGCGCTGTGCAAGGCGCTGGCGAACAGACGGTAGACACGCGCGGGAAGGAACAAGGAGATGCTTCTCCAAGAAATATCCTGTCAGGTTTAATCCCTGAAGCAGGTCTGATGGATCGGCATCTTCGTCCGGATCGACCAGAAACGACGGCAAGGCCAGAAGGCGATCACGATAAGGCTCCCCGGCCGACGCACTGACAGCACGGCCTGTTTTGGGAGAAACATAAATCAGATTGCTGGTAGAACCCGTCGCAGCACAACAGGACAAATCTAGTCCATACCCCAAGCCAGCCAGAACCTTGACTTCCCACCGCACGTAAACATCTATGCGCCTGCATTCCCGCAGGGCTGCAAGAAGAGCCAACAGCGCTGCCCAGATATCGGGATACGGATGTCTTTCAGGCACGACCGTATCCAGAACAGCACAGGCCGATGCCAAAGCTTCCAAGGCGATTGGCTGATCAAAAAAATGCGGGGCTATGCTTTCAAGAAGCTCGACCTCGAATATTCCCAGCTGCTCCCCCAGACGCGCCTTCCAGGACAGCTGCACAATATTGCTTGGCTGGAGAACCCCCACCCCCCCTTTCCGGACCAGACGGGATGACATGACAAGACCATTCCACCGCCCATGCATAGCCGTCAGGACAGAAAGGCGAACGCGCCCCTCACCAACAGGATGGATAGACAGAACGACCCCGATATCCTGCCACGCCACAGCCATGTCAACATCCTCTGCTATGCGCCTTAGACGTTATAGTCCAGCCCCCAGGCATTGTAACGCGACGGATCTTCAGCCCACTGTTCGCGTACAGTCACATGCAGGAAAAGATGTATCCGACGTTCCAGAAGGGACTCCAGTTCCTTGCGGGCACTGGCACCGATTGAACGGATCTTGCTCCCCCCCTTACCAAGAACAATCATGCGCTGGCTGTCACGCATCACATAAATTGTCTGATCAATACGCACAGAGCCATCCGGACGCTCATCCCAGCGTTCTGTCTCCACTGTAATGCTGTAGGGCAACTCCTCGTGCAGATTCAGGAAGACCTTCTCCCGCGTCAATTCGGCAGCCAAAAGGCGTTGCGGCACATCCGACACCTCATCTTCGGGGAACATCCATGGTCCCTCAGGGGCAGATTCCACCAAACAGGCCAGAAGATCGGCGATGCCATCACCTGATTTTGCCGAAATCATGAAAACGCGCTCAAAAATCCCCTCGTTGAACAGGCTTTCGGTTAACGCCAGAAGCTTTGAACGCTCAACAAGATCGATTTTGTTGAGAACCAGAATAACGCCTGTGCTTGATGCAGACTTCAACGTGTCGATGATCACACGGGTATCATCATCAATGCCCCGCGCGGCATCAATGGTCAGCATCAGGCGATCCGCATCAGCCGCACCACCCCATGCAGCCGCAACCATGGCACGCTCCAACCGACGCTTGGCTGTACGAAAAATACCCGGTGTATCAATGAATACAATCTGGGCATTTCCCGACATGGCAACCCCGCGAACCCGCGTGCGCGTTGTCTGGACCTTCGGGGATACAATGCTGACTTTGGTACCAACAAACGCATTGACCAACGTTGACTTGCCTGCATTGGGCGCCCCGAGAACAGCCACAAAAGCACAGCGGGTCGGCTCAGAAACTGTCATTAACCTAATTTCTCCAGAAGAATACGGGCCGCCATTTGCGCGGCAATCCGCTTGGATGGGCCGGATGCCACTGCAGGCGGCACACCTTGCACCATGACCCGGATTGTAAATAAGGGATTATGATCCGGTCCATCAGCGGCAACGGTTTCATAAACCGGAAGAGGAAGGCCCCTCTTCTGCGCCCATTCCTGAAGGCCTGTCTTGGGGTCCTTGGGCGGCTCTGTCACCTTGTCCATCAGCGGTATCCAGAAACGCCGGATAAAACCAGAAGCCGCATCCAGCCCGCCATCCAGATAGATCGCCCCGATAACGGCCTCACAGGCATCTGCAAGAAGAGCGGGATTAGTTCTTCCTCCCAAATCCTCATCACCCTTGGCAAGGATCAGAAAGTCCCCAAGATTGAGCGCTGACGCCACATCGGCCAAGGCTTCCCGGCGGACAAGGGCAGCATGGCGGCGCGCCAGAGCCCCCTCGTTCTCAGCAGGAAAACGATGATACAGCATGTCCGCAACGACCAGCCCAAGAACGCGGTCTCCAAGAAACTCCAGGCGTTCATTGGTTCCGGCATTATGGCCCCTGGAAAGACCCCGGCTGCGATGGGTCATCGCAAGTTCAAGTAAACCCTCATCGCGAAACGCATAGTCCAGCGCCACAGCCAGACCGATAAACAGACTACACAAAGCAGATTCCTGTAACTATTACGACACGTTGTCACCAGAAGATGATGCCCTGAGATCACGGAAGAGACGCCCCCAGCGGGTCGCTACAGGCCACTTCCAGAATTCCCAGAAACGGGCGGTCCCATTTGTTGAAAAGAAGAGCATTTCGGCTCGTCCAACCAAATTCTCGGAAGGAACGAAACCGACATCTGCACGACTATCCGCCGAACGGTCACGGTTATCGCCCATCATGAAGTAATGCCCTTCGGGCACAACATATTCCGGGGTATCATCATACCTAGCCGCATCACTGGCCTCCAGTATCGGATAATGCGTTCCGTTAGGCAAGCTCTCGATGTACCGTGCTGATCGCATAACATGACCGTCTGTATCAATATAAACGTAGTCTTCCACCCTCTCACGCATCATCATCGTACCGTTTATATAAAGACGCCCCCCACGCATCTGAATGCGGTCACCTGGTAACCCGATGACACGCTTGATGTAATCAACGGAGACATCACGGGGGTACTTGAATACAGCAATATCGCCACGCTTTGGCTCTGAGAACAACACACGACCGGAAAATAAAGGGGGCGCCAGCGGCATCGAAAACTGACTGTATCCATAAGAATATTTTGAAACAAAAAGGTAATCCCCAACCAGAAGATTGGGAATCATGGATCCTGAAGGGATATTGAAGGGCTCGAAGGCAACCGTTCTTACAAGGAGAGCAACAAAGACAGCGGCGGCAACTGTTCTGACAGTCTCTCCCGTCCCCCCAGCTTTTCTGTGCGGCATCAGACTATAACTTCCTTTTGGATGAAAGGACAAAGGCGCAGAGCAGACAGGCTGTCTCTGGCCGAGGAGTGAAACCGGCCAAGGGTTATCCTGTCAAGCCAAGATATTAACGGGGAAAACTTGGCTCTGCCATTGCGGTTTCAAGCAACACAAAAGCCGATGCATAGGGATACTCGTCTGCCATGCTGAGATAAACGCGAACTATCCTGCCTTCCGGCGTAATATTCTGAAGGTAACAGGCAGCCCCGTCATGGAGCACCATACCGGGCACACCTTGCTCCGAAATAATGACCTCCAAGGAACGAAATAAAACCCCATATCGCCCAACCCCTGTCCCCAAAGCCTTTGCAAGAGCCTCTTTTGCAGCAAAACGCTTTGCCAAGGTACCGGAATAAACAGCAGGATCCGCACTGCGCTGCGCCGCAAGCGCCTGCTCGGCTGGGGTGAAAATACGGTCAAGGAAACGGGAGCCATAACGCAAAACAGCTCTTTCTATCCTGCGAATATCTACCATGTCATGACCAATACCGATAATCATGACGAGGCCCTGCGCGCTGTCTCCATACAATCCCGCATACGCTTTACAGCTGCTTCAAGTCCGGTAAAGATGGCTTCCCCAATCAGGAAATGACCGATATTCAGCTCGGACACCGTAGGAATAGCGGCGATCGGACCAACGGTCCCGTAACTCAGACCATGACCGGCATGACACTCAAGCCCCAAGGCATCTGCGCAAAGCGCCGCCTTTTTTATAAGCTGCAATTCATGCTCTCGTTCTTCACCATTCGCCTCACAATAGCGGCCCGTATGCAGCTCAACAACACGTGCGCCAACACTCCGGGCAGCTTGTATCTGTTCAACATCAGGTGCAACAAACAAGGATACCCGGATACCCGCCGCTGAAAGTTCTGCAACACAGGGGAGCAAGGTGTCAAACAGGGCCACAACATCAAGCCCACCCTCTGTTGTTCTTTCCTCACGCCGCTCTGGCACAAGGCAGCATGCGGCAGGCTGACAGCGCAGCGCTATGTCAACCATTTCGGGCACGGCTGCGATTTCAAGATTGAGAGGAAGGGCAATTTGCTCCTTCAGACGAAAAATATCGTCGTCACGAATATGACGCCGGTCCTCCCGCAAATGGGCTGTAATACCATCAGCACCCACACGTGCTACAGCATGTGCCGCAGCGACAGGATCCGGATGCATACCACCGCGCGCATTACGCAACGTGGCAACGTGATCGATATTCACACCAAGACGAAGAATGGACACAGGCTTATCTCAAGGTATACAATAGGCGAACATTGATGGTGCTGTTCATCACACACCATAGACAGGAAAGCAAGACAAAGAAAATACGTAAACATACATATTGTTAAAAAAGAATTCAGACACAGCAATGACACAAGCTGTGACCTGATCGCAACACTCACAAGAAATACAATACTATTATCAGTGAAGTGCTTGCATAGAACGCACTAAACACTATCATGGTGCTCTATTTTCTGCCTTGGCATTTTGGGAGGACCGTGGAATGCGCGTTATTCATGCGCTTGTAGCAGCTGGCATCGCCGCAGCTTTACCTTCTGCTTCGCAGGCACAATGGTATGTCGGCGCTGATGCCGGAATGGGCTTCAACCAGAAAGCTGACGTTGAAAAGAACGGCACCAACCTGGAAACAAGCTATAAGTGGGGTCCTGCCGTACTTGGGCATGTAGGATATTCCTTCGGCCACCTCAAGCTGGAGGGCGAGCTGGGGTGGCGGCGCAATAGCGTCAAGGATGTACTCCACACCAATGGTAGCGGCCATACCAGCGCCTATAGCACCATGATCAACGGCGTTGTCGACTTTGTACCGGAAGGCAAGTTCCATCCCTTCGTCGGGGTCGGGATCGGGGCTGCCAAGATTGATACCAGCATGGTTCGCTCCGGAGGCACCGACCGCTACAAGGGCGATAGCTGGAAGTTTGCCTACCAGGCATTCGGGGGCGCAGCCTACGATGTCAGCCATAACTGGGCCATCAGTGCACAGTATCGCTACTTCGGCACCATGGACTACGAAGTCAAGACTCCCGCAGGCGCAAAATTGGATGCCGAGTATAACAATCACGCGGTGCTCGTTGGCCTGAGCTATAGTTTTGGCAAGGCATCTGCCATGCCACCGGCACCAACAGCAGCCGATCCCGCTGCCATGCACAAGAACTACATTGTTTTCTTTGACTTCAACAAGTCAGAGCTGACAAAAGAAGCGACAGCCATCCTCAATCAGGCCGCTGCCGCCATCAAGAAGGGCCACATGGCACGCGTATCCGTAACAGGCCACACGGATCTTTCCGGCAGTGCGGACTATAACATGAAACTGTCCAAGCGCCGCGCGGAAGCCGTGAAGCATTATCTGGTTCGTCAGGGTCTCAAGTCTTCGGAAATTTCCGTCGTGGCAAAGGGTGAGTCCAATCCCTTGGTGCCCACGGCCGATGGTGTTCGCGAGCCGCAGAACCGTCGGGCAGAGATTGTCATTCCTTAAATACGGCTTGTTTATGCATAGCAAGGCCCCGTTTTTCGGGGCCTTCGCTTTTGTCAAAATGCATTCCAATACTTGAAAAAAGCACATGAATGTGCACTATCCAGGTACACGGTCTATTTGCTGACACTCGTGGAAAGAGGTATGAGCGCGCGTCTTCTTCAGAGATCCATCCTTGCCTTGACCCTGCTTGTATTTGTATGCCTTGCGCAACAAGCCCTTGCTGCTTGGAGCTGCGTACCCTACGCACGATCAATATCCGATATTCATCTACAGGGCGACGCGTGGCGATGGTGGGATGCCTCAGTCGGTGTTTATCAGCGGGGCAAGAAACCTACCGTCGGATCCGTTCTGGTGTTTAAAAGAAGTCCCATCATGCGGCGTGGGCATGTTGCTGTTGTGCGCTCTGTTGAAGGAACACGGAAGATCCTTGTTGATCATGCCAACTGGAGCCGTAGCGGCCGTATCGAGACGCAGGTTGCCGTTGTTGACATTTCACCCGGTAATGACTGGAGCCAGACAAGAGTCTGGCACTCGCCATCAAGGACTTTGGGCTCCACAATCTACCAAACCGCAGGCTTTATCTATCCAGAACATGCCAGCAGCGCGTCGCTGGACAAAAAGCCTGGAAACGCACATCCCCTTTGATCTTCGACAAGATGCAGAGCTATGGAGCACCAACAAGACGGTCCCGTCACGGTCCATGTCGATAGTGAGCCTGAAGACAGAAAAGTCGAACAGCTGCGTGCAAACCTGAGGTCATTCAATCAAGCCTGTATTGGCCCATATGATGCACATCACCTTTTGGTGACAGCAAAGTCTCTGAACGGGGAAATGATCGGCGGCATCCATGGGTATATACAATTTAGCTGGCTGCACGTCCACTTGCTCTGGGTTGCCCCTGCATGGCGCAGGCAGGGCATAGGGTCGCGCCTGTTGTCTGGTATCGAGAAAAAAGCCCAGTCTATGGGAATATCAAGATCCAGGTTGTCAACGGCTGATTTTCAGGATGGACTACACCTCTACACAAAGCATGGGTATACAATATTCGCCACCCTACCCTTCTCTTCTACCGGCGGAGAGGATCAGCACATAGAATACCTGATGCAGAAACAATTCTCATGACAGAGCAAAAAACCTAATTGCCACCGAGAGAAGCATCCAGCTCGTCAATACGGGTTAGAGCCAAGTCATTCAAGCACGTCAGACGCATCAAATCGTCGGCTTTCCCGGTTTCAGGATCCAGCGCATTCCAAGCGCACTCGGCCTCGCGGTATCGATTCCAAGCTGACTGGGCATTCTGCAAGGCCTCGTGAATCGAGGCCGGCACGGTACGCATAACGCGCCGCATCATCCCATCCAAGGCAGACTCCGTCCGCTTGAGCTCATCCTTGGCGCACGAAACAAGTTCTGCCTCCAACTCTGTCGTCTCACAGTTAACAGCCGACTTCGCAGCTGCACATGGCACCGCAACAGCCAAGCAGACAAGAAGACATGCAACCGACCAAGCTGGGAAAGTCATCCCTGATCCACCTGCCACATAACGGGTTCCTGCCATGATAGCGACATCAAGCTCACACGCTCAAGTAGATTGCACAATGATTACACAGAAAAACACCGGTTACACCGCCATTTCATCTCGCTCATCGGCCATGGCAATCACAGGAGGTTCTTGGGCACCTACCACAGGCGGAATTTGGTTACCCACACTCTTCTTTTCAATCCACCGCATAATAACAGCCGACAAGAACGGAATGGCCTGAACAGCAACGGTTGCTGCAAAAACATCCTGCTCCATAATATCAAGCGGATTCATGATAAAAAGAACAGATGCCGCAACAAGCAGAGAGCACCCAAGAATGCTTTCACCAAAAACCGGACTGTCACGAAAGCGGGACTGGCTCTGCACAGATCCCTGAGCGCTGTTCCGCCCCTTTTCCGTACGAATAAAGGGCAAGTTGTCCTTAACGAGACCGGTATATACGGCACGCCCGACAACAAGCTGCAAGCTCATAGCGGCGATAGCGGCTCCAAAAATTTCTGGCACAGCCGCTCTTACACGCTTTCTGTAAAGAAGAAAGCAATGAAGGATATTAATCGCAAAACTGGTCAGGATAGGAATCGTCAAGGACATCATGGGAAGAACCATACCGACAAAAACGATCATCGGAACCCAGACCAAATTCAGCATGGCCACCATGACGCCAAGCGCATCAGAAAGCCAAAAGATCCATCCTGCTATAAACTGCCGCCGCTGTTGCGGGGTCAGTGTCTCGGAATTCGGCATCATATGCCGACGATGCTTCTTGATAATCTGTACAGCACCATACGCCCAGCGATGGCGCTGTTTTTTGAAGGCATCAAAGGTATCAGGCAACATTCCCCAGCCGTATCGCCGATTTGTGTATGCCGCTTCGTACCCGGCTTCAAACAAACGGAGACCCAGCTCGGTATCTTCAACAATGGTGTCTGTGGACCAGCCTCCGACCTCGTCAAAAGCCGTACGCCGCACCATCAACATTGTTCCATGCGCAACAATAGCGTTATCCTCATTACGCTGTACCATGCCGATATCAAAAAAACCGGCATACTCCCAATTCATCATCGACTTGAAGAGACTTTCATGGGCATCCCGGTGATCTTGTGGAGCCTGTACCAAGGCAATTTCAGGGTCCTTGAAACAAGGACAAAGATCTCTGAGCCAATGCGGATGAACAGCATAATCAGCATCAATAACTGCAATAACGGAGGCATCGGGTGCTGTAAAGGAATAGGCCATGGTCATGGCACCGGCCTTGTATCCAATAACACGCGGCAAGTAAATAAACTTGAAAATTTCACGGCCCAGTTGGCGATTCAAACATGCGCAATGATCCGCAACCGGCCTCCAATACTCAGATTCCGTTGTGTTGTTCATGATTACCAGAACCTCAAAATCTGGATAATCAAGGTCGGCACACGTAGTCAGGGTATGCATCAGCAAGGCCGGATTCTCGCGATAAGCCGGCACATGAATAGAAACCTTGGGGCAGAACGCATCATCGCCATGCACCTGACCTGCACGAACGAGCCGTTTTGGCTTTAAACCTAGAAGAACCTCGCTGATCTCGTTAACTTTTGCCAATGTCATGATGGCAAGGGGAATAACCATAAGCACCCCCATAAACCACATGATCCCCGTTCCAAAGTTCATGTAGTTCGTGAAAGGATAGGCCCCGGCCAGAGCAATACCAGCCGCAAATCCATTGGCTGCCAAAGCATAAATAAGAGCGTGCAAAAGGGTTGGCTTCTGGCGACGCAAGCCAAGTATCGTAAGGCATGCGCCAATGATCAAGGCGATCACAGCAACCCGGTCATACCGAACCTCAAAACGCCCCTCCAGAGGAAACTTCAGGTTCCGGGCGGAATCAAAAATGCCCCAATACGCCCCGACTGAACCTTCATTGACTTTCCAAGGCTGATCAAAAGCCTCGATGATGTTGTACTCCACACCGCGCCGATGCGCTTCACGAATAAAGCCACGAATAACTTCGGCCTGCACATGACGCCCCGTATCGGCAGCCTTGAAGTTATAACCTTGGCTGGGCCAACCAAATTCGGCAACGATAATGCGTTTGCCAGGGTAGGCTTGCTTCAAGGCATCCAGCCTCTCATACGCAACCTTGACAGCCTGATCCCAAGGCACTCCTTCCCAGTACGGGAGCAAATGCGCCGCGATAAAGTCAACCTCGCGGACAAGCTGCGGATACTTCAGCCACACATCCCATGTTTCCCCGGTCGAAACAGGAACATTCACGCGTCCCCGTGTCTCCCGAAGATAGGCTATGAGCTCGTCAATTGTAATTTCAGCCCGCAGCAGGGCCTCGTTGCCAATATACAGCGAGCGTACATTCCAGTTGCCCGTGGTGAGCCGTATGGCCCGCTCTATCTCGGCCCGGTCTTCGACCAGATCACCGGACAACCATGCCGCTGTTGTAACGTACATGGCATAATTGCGTGCAATCTCGGGAACATTCTCCAACCCGAGACGAGACGAATACAGGCGTACATTCCGCGTATAATGGGATAGCAGTTCCAGATCCTGATTGATGCGGTCTATGCTGACAGATGTTCCTGCAACAGGATCATCTCCCGGACGAAACGGGCTGAAAGACAGGGAATCGATCGGCATGTCAAATCCCTGCTCACCAACGATATCGGGAGGCACAACGGTAACGTTGGCCCCTTGCCAAACAAGGAAGTGTACGAAAGCTGCAACCAGGACGGCAAAGAAAACACGCACCACAGTCCCTTACCCTGAAAAAGCCCCGAAACCAACACGAAGGTTCCGGGGCACTGAAAGCCGAGCACTACTAAAAGAGCACAGTACAGCGTAGCCGGACCGGGCAAAGATCAAACTTAAAGAGGGCTGTTCCAGCAACGGTCAACCCGGGCGGCCATATCCTCCGCATTCAGGGCTCCCGCAGATGCATCAGAAATCACACAACGGAAAGATGGCCCAATATGACTCTCCTTGCAACCAAACAACCGATAAAAATTCATGAATCGGTTGGCCTGATCCACATCATCCCTGGATAAAAGACTTAAGACCCTTTTGCCAATCCATGCGCACTCTCCAGACACAGCGGGAGACGGTGCTTTTTTTGCCGCACGCTGGGACTGCGCTCCCTTTGCCCCATCCTTGCCAGAAGCTGCAACCTGTACCGACGAAGCAGGCACAGCACCATCCCTTGAATCATCCGCATTACGGGCAAGACCAAGGCCGGGAAAACCAAGGGCACAAACAACAACACACACGGCAAAAGCGCACAGGGATTTTTTCATATTTCTGAATTCCTGAACAAGGCAACACCCACTCACACCAGAGGACCAAACGAACATCCCCGCACCGAAGCAGGCGAGGCTGCATGGTAGTCTAAATCCCCAAAAACTCAATACACTATAAATCTCTGTTCCTAATAGGTTTTCCTGTTTCACAACAGAAGCGACACAAAACTGTCAGAGCACTCCCTGCAAACCGGGAAGCACGTCAGACAATGAATCCCCATACCAAGCAGATCGGAAACCATTATGCCCGGCATATCTCTGATGAGAGAGAAAAACGCATAACCAGATATAAATCAGCCTGAACGAGGAGAGGTTGATTATTCGCCGCAAGATAGAATAGATTTCTGCATACAATTAAAAACTATTCGGCTTTGGACGCGCGGATTTCCAAGCGTTACAGGGACGATAAAACGAGGGATGAAATGACCTACAACCCCGGCCCCGAGGTCTGCGCTGGCGGACTGGATCGTGAATACACACTTGAAGATCGCTATAACCGTACGGAAGGGCGCGTTTGGCTGACAGGAACCCAGGCCCTGGTGCGCCTGGTTCTGATGCAAAAAAGACGGGATCTACAGGCCGGCCTGCAAACCGAGGGCTTTATCTCGGGGTATCGCGGCAGCCCATTGGGAGGATACGACCAGGCACTCTGGCAAGCCCGCAATCTGCTTTTGGCCTCAGGCATCCATTTCCAGCCTGCAGTCAACGAAGAACTAGCAGCCACCGCCATTCTTGGAACGCAGCAGGTTGAAAGCAGTGGTGAAAGCCGGGTCAAGGGCGTCTTTTCCCTGTGGTATGGCAAAGGCCCCGGCCTTGACCGGTCCGGCGATGCCATAAGGATAGGATCAGCATATGGCTCATCCCCAAACGGGGGTGTTCTTCTGGTGGTCGGAGATGACCACGGTGCTGTCAGCTCATCCATGCCTTTCCAGTCCGAACAGGCATTTGCCTCATGGAACGTACCGGTCCTTCACCCGGCCAATATAGCAGACTACCTGGAATTTGGCCTGTACGGGTGGGCCCTCTCCCGCTTCAGCGGGACCTGGGTTGGCTTCAAGGCTATTTCCGAAACTGTGGAAAGCGCCTGCTCCATTGAGCTTAGTCCACACAGTCTGCATATCTGCAATCCAGATGATTTTATCGCGCCTCCCGGAGGACTGCACTACCGCTGGCCCGACATGCCAGGCCCCGGCCTGGAAGAAAGACAGTTTGCCAAAAAAGAAGCGGTTCTGGCCTTTGCACGGGCCAATCCTGCCCTGAACCAGTACCTCGGCAATCAGGACCAAGCCGTGTTTGGCATTATCGCAACCGGCAAGGCATTTACGGATCTGAAAGAATCCCTGATGCGCCTGGGACTGGGAATGGTCGATCTTCAACAGCGCGGCATTCGTATTCTGTACCCGGGCCTGACATGGCCACTGGAGCCAGAATCAATACGGCGCTTTGCTCATGGCTTGCGTGAAATTCTTGTTGTTGAAGAAAAGCATAGCTTTGTCGAAGAACAGGTTAAATCAATCCTGTACGGGAACAGAAATGCCCCCCTGATCACAGGAAAAACGGATGGTGCGGGGCAAAACCTTCTCCCCTCATCGGGTGAGTTAAGGCCATCGCGCATTGCTCCGATCCTTGTCCAACGACTTGGCCCTTACGTTCCCGATCTCCTTGAACAGCTTAACAGCAAACTTGCCGCAATCGTTCCGCCGCCAGGCTCGGGCCAATCACCGTCCGAGATCCGTCGAATTCCATACTTTTGCTCTGGCTGCCCGCACAGCTCCTCGACACTGATCCCAGAAGGCGCAAAAGCCTTTGCCGGAATTGGTTGTCACTTCATGGCCAGCTGGATGGACCGGAACACCGGCGGCCTGACCCAGATGGGAGGAGAAGGTGCGAACTGGGTAGGACAAGCTCCGTTCAGCCTGCGCACTCACGTCTTCCAGAATATTGGCGATGGTACCTTTTTTCACTCCGGCAGCTTGGCCCTCAGACAGGCTGTTGCCGCAGGAACAACCCTGACCTACAAAATTCTGTTCAATGATGCTGTTGCCATGACCGGGGGGCAACCTCACGATGGCAATCTAACCGTTGACCAGATCACGCGACTGGTTCATGCCGAAGGCGTGCGGCGCATTGCGGTTGTCACAGATGATCCGGATAAATATCCACGCACCCTGAACTTTGCACCAGGCGTCACCATCCATCATCGCCGCGATATCAACCAGGTACAGCGGGAACTTGCGACACACCGGGGCGTAAGTGTACTGGTCTATGATCAGATGTGTGCGGCAGAAAAACGACGCAAGCGCAAACGGGGGCTTCTGGCCGACCCACCAAGACGACTGATGATCAACGAAGCCGTCTGCGAAGGGTGTGGCGACTGCGGCATGCAATCCAATTGCCTGTCCCTGCAACCTGTAGAAACACCTGCCGGGCGCAAAAGGCAGATCGACCAATCATCCTGTAACAAGGATTTTCTGTGCGTCGATGGATTCTGCCCCAGCTTTGTCAGTATCCGCAGCGCTGAACTGCGCAAACCCAGGGGCGTGGATGATACACCGGATCTGGCCGCAAGGCTGGCAAACCTGCCGATACCCCACCGCCCCTCTGTCCTTGAGAAACCATGGGAAATTCTGGTCACTGGCGTCGGGGGAACAGGCGTTGTAACCATAGGGGCGTTGCTGTGCATGGCAGCTCATCTTGAAGGCAAGGGAGCCAGCGTTCTGGACTTTATGGGCTTTGCGCAAAAGGGGGGGAGCGTTCTCAGCCATGTGCGCATTGCCTCGATACCCGATGCCCTGAATCAGGCACGTATAGACAGGGAGCAAGCCGATGTCCTGCTGGCCTGTGACATGGTTGTGGCAACCAGTCCGGACTCTCTGGGAACCCTGTGTCCCGGGTACAGCCAGGTTATTTGCAATACCTTGGAAATCCAGACCGGATCTTTCACGCGTGATCCGGATTTCAGCGTACAGGGCGACCGTCTTCTGTCCATACTTGAGGCCTGTGTCGGGGCCGATCACGTGCAGCGGCTCAACGCAGGCCAGTTAGCGACAGCACTGACAGGTGACAGCATCATGGCCAATATTTTCCTGCTTGGCTTTGCCGTCCAGAAGGGCCTTGTCCCCGTCAGCCTGGAAGCCTTGGACCGGGCCATCGCGCTTAATGGCGTTGCGATAGATGCCAACCGCCGCGCCTTGGCGTGGGGTCGCCTGGCGGCGGTTGATCCAGACTATGTCCAGTCCATGGCCAACCGGGGAAGAGAACCTCAACAGGATACAGATGACCTGGATACGGTCATAGCTAACGCAACGCGATACCTGACCGATTGGCAGAACGAACAATGGGCAGAAGAGTATTGTTCTTTTGTGAAGCAGGTCGAAGAGAAGGAAGCACGAATTTCAGGCAAGAGGGATCTGACACTGGCTACGGCCCGCAACCTGGCAAAACTGATGAGCTACAAAGATGAGTATGAGGTTGCCAGGCTCTATACGGACCACACATTCCGTGAACGCATTCGCCAGACATTCGGAGACAGCGCCAGAGTATCCGTTCACTTGGCCCCTCCACTCCTGGCTTGGCTGAAACGTCCGGACAGCAAGCCGCGCAAATACGAATTCGGGCCATGGATTTTTGCTGTTTTTAACATCCTTGCCCGCCTCAAGATGCTGCGCGGGTCCTGGCTTGATCCTTTTGGCTACACCAAGGAACGTAGGACAGAAAGATCCCTGATTTCTGAGTACCGTCATCATATCCGTGAGGTCTGTACCTCTCTGCATCCTGACGCCCTTCACCTTGCCGTAAAAATAGCCTCCGTTCCGGAGCAGATACGGGGTTTTGGGCACATCAAGGAAAAAAGCATTGAAAAAGCACGGGAACAGTGGCGATCCCTGATCTGGAAGATCCGGGAAACAGATCAAGGACGATAAGGCAATAACGAAACACCCCAGGGATGTTCGAAGGCCCTTCCAGATGCCTCCTCGAGATCTGGAAGGGCATTAATGCACGGAAATAATGGCCTGTCCCGTATCAAGGATTGCAAAAACTTTGTTAGCCTGCTACACCTCGGCGGCTTGGCAGTGATTGCCAAGGAATTCTTTGCGATTGTGCGCAGATGTGCATACCGCTTCAAAGCGGCGGCCGTCGATATGCCTTGAATTCCCTCTCCTCCCGCTGGTTGCGTGCCCCAGGGGCGCCTTTTTATGTGGCCATTCCCCCTTCTGCCATGAGCATGCGGACAGGGCGCGGCCTGTTTTGAAAGAATTCCGTCGACCATGACCCCATTTTCTGATCTTGGCCTTGACCCGCGACTGCTGAAAGCGCTGGAAGAAGAAGGCTACTCCATACCAACTCCCATTCAGGGAAAAGCCATTCCTCCTGCCTTGGAAGGACGTGATGTTCTGGGCCTTGCGCAAACGGGAACCGGAAAAACTGCTGCCTTTACCCTGCCTATCCTGCATCGCCTGGCTTGCAACCCTATGCGCCCTGCCCCGCGAACAGCCCGGGCACTGATCTTGACCCCAACACGTGAACTGGCCGTGCAGATCGGGGACTCCCTAGCCGCCTATTCGCGCTTCATGCGCCTGAAACGGGCCGTCGTGTTCGGTGGCGTTGGCATGGGCCCCCAAGTACGCTTCATGGCCAATGGCGTTGATGTTCTTGTTGCAACTCCCGGCCGCCTGCTTGACCACGTCAACCAAGGGACAATTCGCCTGAACGGAACGGAAATTGTTGTGCTGGACGAGGCGGACCGCATGCTTGACATGGGCTTCATCCATGATGTCAAGCGCCTGTTCCGGGGACTGCCGCCCAATCGCCAAACACTGCTGTTCTCGGCTACAATGCCGCGCGCTGTCGAAGAACTGACCACGGATTACCTGCGCGAGAGCGTACGCGTTGAAGTGGCACCACAGTCCACGACAGCGGAAAGAATAGAACAGCGCGTCCTGTTCGTGCATCGCGGCGACAAGCGCGATCTTCTTACAGATCTGCTCAACAGCAACGAAGTCAGCCGGGCTATTGTCTTTACACGGACCAAACACGGTGCCAACCGGGTTGTCGAGCATCTGAGCGAACAGGGCATCAGAGCCGATGCCTTGCACGGGGACAAATCCCAAGGTGCACGCCAGAAAGCGCTGAACGGCTTCCGCAAGGGTATTGTTCGTGCGCTGGTCGCAACCGATATTGCAGCCCGCGGCATCGATGTTGATGGAATAACCCACGTCATCAACTATGAACTGCCGAACGAACCGGAAAGCTATGTACACCGGATCGGACGCACAGCCCGTGCAGGCGCTGGCGGCATTGCCTTGTCCTTCTGTGACAACGAGGAAATTGCCTATCTGCGGTCTATCGAAAAGGCTATCCGGATGCAGGTTCCGATGGAACTGGAGCACGCATTCCACAATACAGACATAGCGAGCCTTTATGCCAGCGGACGCTACGTTGCCCCCCCCAAGCGCGGGGGTGGCGGTGGTCGCCCGGGCGGCGGGCGCCATCAAGGAAAACCGGGTGGTGAACGTACACGCCCCGGACGCGACCGCGATGACCGTAGCGCCTCTTTCTCTGGTCGCACACGGAATGACGGGCAGCATTTCTCGTCACGCCGGAATGATCCTGCGCAAGGAGAAGGTGGAAGGAGGCCCCCGCGCGAAGGACAGCAGGCGCAGGACGGACACCGCGCTGGCAAACCCTTCCGGCAGGGCGAAAGACGCAGCTTCCATGCAGATGACCGCTCTGGCGGCGAACGGCGCGGCCCTGACCGCGAGTTCGGCCAGAAGCGAGGATTTGGCGGGCGCAGCAACATGGAGCGTCGCTTCCAGAACCGCAAACCGGCCTGATCATTGAATACAGGGGAGAAGACCGGCAATCCCGGGCTTCTCCTCCTCCATCTTATTCAGACAGAGTCGAATGCTCTTCACGCAGAACAATTTTTCCCAATCGCCGCCCTGAAGACATGTCTATGACGTGCAGGCGATCAGCTCCGCCGCCACCAACACGGACGAGAAGTACGGACTCTTCAAGAATAGCCTGTACAAGAACCGCATCTGGCCCCTCATCCAGACTGACTGTTCCGAAACCAGGCCCTGAGGTCGCAGGGATTTGCAACAGCTCTCCAGCTTTCTCATCGTGCTGCTCCTGTTTTCCAACCCCGGCAAACAACCCGTAAGCCAGCAGGGCAACACCTAACAGAATGAACAGGCCCATTGCTAGGACCAAGGCTTTCAATGCCCTCATAATACTGCTATCTCCAATCATAATTTATGCAAACCCATTGCAGAGCCCAACCGTGACCCAACCACCACGCCACCCCAATTCCCCCGAACCTTCTTCGTATGAAGATGAAGATACGTGCAGCGAAGATCTTGAATCAGGCCCGACAACACTTCTTGTAGCACTGGAAGACGCGGGAGAACGGCTGGACCGCTGGCTGGCTGCATCGCATCTGGACCTGTCGCGCTCCCGGATTAAGTCACTGATTCTGCAAGGACAGATTCAGGTAAACGGCCAGACCATAACGGACCCATCCCTGCGGGTCAAACATGATCAGTCCGTGACCGTGGCAATACCAGAGACTGCACCTGCCATTCCCGTTCCACAGGATATTCCCCTGGCCATAGCATTTGAGGATGACCATCTGGTTGTAATCAACAAAGCCGCAGGAATGGTCGTGCACCCCGGCGCTGGCGTACCAGACGGTACGCTGGTCAACGCCCTGCTGCACCATTCCGGGGAAAGCCTGTCCGGAATCAGTGGCATACGCCGCCCCGGTATTGTACACCGTCTGGACAAGGATACATCCGGCCTCATCGTTGTCGCAAAACACGACCAAGCCCATCATCATCTGGCCAGGCAGTTCTCTTCACGAACCATCGAGCGTACATACCGCGCCATTGTATGGGGCGTCCCAACACCAGCATCAGGTGACATTACCGGCAATATCGGGCGCAGCGGGCACAACCGGCAGAAGATGACTATTGTCCGGCAGGGGGGGAAACCAGCCCTGACACACTATCGGACTCTGACACGTCTGTGCAATGAACGGGCGGCTCTGGTGGAATGCCGCTTGGCCACAGGGCGAACACACCAAATCAGAGTTCATATGAATGCAGTTGGCCACCCCCTGATAGGCGATCCTGTCTATGGGTCACCGCGCTGTATAGGAAAAGATGACGAGAATGCACGGGCAGCTGTTGCCAACTTTCGTCGACAAGCCCTGCATGCCAGAACCTTGGGCTTCGAACACCCGGTAACCGGGGTCTTCATGCGCTTTGAAGCCATACTTCCAGCGGATATGCAGGCATTACTGGTAGCCTTGGGGAGTGGCGCAAACTTCTTTTGAAGTTGCCCACTGCATTTGGAGTCACGATTCAAAAGAGCCAGACCGGCAGAACACACGTAACAGCATCGCAACAAGGCTGCATTATTCTGTCAAAGAATACACGCAATTATATATTGTATACATAATATATAATACGTTTCATAACAAACAAAGAACGAAATTATTACGCACCCATACGTTTTTCATTCCTTTCCATTCTTGACCTGTCATATCCACAATTATTCTTGTCGTTGTGGTGCATTATCCCCATGCTACAATGACTGCGTGCGCACTCGGTAAACGAACAGCGCCATGCAACGCCGTTTTCCCACGGTGCCACAGGGAGCCCAAGATGACCGGCAAGATAATCACCGTCGCACAACAGAAGGGCGGATCCGGGAAGACCACCCTGACAGCCCAGCTTGCCGTCGCATGGCGGCAGAAAGGGCGCAAAGTTGCACTGGTGGATATTGATCCTCAGGGGAGCCTTTCAGCGTGGCACAGCGCACGTGAAGCATCAAACGCGGCAGGGGACTTTACTCTGCTTGCCGTACCTGGCTGGCGCTTGGGCAGCGAGCTGGAAACGCTGTGCCAGACACACGATATTGTCCTGATAGATAGCCCTCCCCATGCAGAATCCGAGGTCCGTATCGTGATCCGAAACGCATCTCTGGTTATTCTGCCCGTACAACCCAGCCCCATGGATCTGTGGGCTATTGAGCCTACCATTGACATTGCAGCCCGCGAGAAAACCCCGGTTCTTCTGGTCCTGAATCGCGTCCCACCAAAAGGCCAGCTGTCCGACAAAATAGCAGACATCCTGAACCGCCTTCCAGTCGTTGTATCGAAGAACCGCTTGGGCAACCGCGTTGCCTTTGCCTCGTCAATGATGGAAGGCAAGGGCGTGATGGAAACAGCCCGACGCAGCCTTGCCGCCCGTGAAATATCGGCTCTGGCCCGGGAAATTTTGTCCCACCTCTCCGCTTCATCCAAAAAAGTATAGCTGAAATAATGGAGTACCAATGTCAGAGTCGTATCCGTCCAAGGTTGAAATACTGGAGAAAGAGCCTCTTCTACGCGCATACAGCAAGGTCAACCGCTACCACTTGCGTCACGAGTTGTTTTCCGGAAAGACAGGGCCTGTTCTGGTCCGCGATGTCATTGAACACAAACATGCTGTCGCTGTTCTTCTCTACGATCCACAGGCTGACGCTGTTGTACTGATCGAGCAATTCCGGGCTCCTCCCCATATTGCCGGCATCAGAAACCCTTGGCTTCTGGAAGTTGTCGCCGGCGTCATTGAGGAAGGGGAGACGCTGGAAAACGTATGCCTGCGTGAATGTGCAGAAGAAACGGGCCTTGAGCCAAAAGGACTCTTTCATATCCAGACATGGTTCACAACGCCGGGTATTTGCACGGAAACCGTCAGCCTTTGGTGCGGTGCTGTGGATTCAACGGAGGCGGGAGGCATACACGGCTTGGCCAATGAAGGCGAAGATATACGGGTCGTTGTGCACCCTGTTGCATCAATACAGAATATGCTGCGCGATAGCACAATCAGCAACGGCACCACACTCATCGCCTTACAGTGGCTGCTGCTGAATCACCAAGCTACGCGCGACAAACTGGCAAGAGCGCAATAGACATAGCCTCGTTATGAGCACACACCCGGAAAAACAGGTCGATGGAAGAAAACGCACCAAGGCTTGTTACGACATGCAGCAGCGGGGTAACGGCATATGCGATCACCATGGCCGCATACTTGCCCGGAAACAAAGACTCTGCCCTATACGACGGATCATGGACAGAACGGGGCAACAACGCGGATAATGCCCTTCCCGTCCACACAGGACCGTTTCCCCTGACAAATCAGCATACAACCTGACGAGGAAGCGGGCTTTCCCGACGCAAGCCAAAAGCACCCGTTGCAACGCACGACCCATCCGGAAAGCGCCACAGCGTGGCATCGTGCGGATCCTGCTCATCATCCACGGAAGCCACCATACCGCCGAAACCAACGGCTATCTCCTCAGCCAAGGCCGCAACGGAGTCTGGCTCCACCAAGCTGCGCCAAGCATTTCCAAAGCGATTCTCCATGGTCAAGGAAAACAGGTTCCACGCATGACTTGCTGTTGGAGTAGCAGACATACAAACCCTCCCTCATAAACAGGCGCTTGGATCACCATAAATCTACACGTAACGCAACGGTACACCCGGCAACATCTCTATCATGCAGCGCACAATTACGATACAGAGCATTTATAACCGTTCCCTTCCAGACAGATGGAGCCTTCACTCCATAATCCGACAGCTGCGATATTGGCATTATTTTGTGCGGTGCACAACAAGAAATAACAGGGCAACGGCGATCAGGGCCTAAAAATGGCTATATCAGGGCATTGCCCCACGATTTTTCTGATTAAAAGGCTTTCCAAGCGATCAGGAATAGGCAGCAGACTACATGCCGAGGAACAAAAAAGGGCCCCCAAGAGGCCCATCCGGATGCCAAACTGTACATCACTCCCCTCGGCCGCCCATTACGGGCGGCCGCGCCCTGTAACTGTATTATTTCCCTGCATTACGCAGCTCGGCAAAAACCGGGCTGGCTTCCATCACCTCATCAACCAACTTCATCGTCTGGAGGTGATTCTGGTAGGAATCCCGCAGACGATCCTGTGCCTTGCGGAATTGCTCCACAACATCACGGAGCACACTTTCAGCTTCTCCCAGACGGCTTTTAACGTGCGAGGCATCAGCGTGCATACGCTCTACTTGGCTGATAATGCCCACATTGGCCTCCTCAATGCTGCGACAAGCCTTCAAAATACGGAACGAGTCATGTGTGACGATCTTGGCCATGGCCTTAACCCCTCGAAAAGAGCAGAAAAGTTCTCCCCCATGGCTTGGCAGCGGGTGGCCGTTCCTCTTCAGCTGGCCCTCTGCTTCCCTCACATTGCACGTCCCCTCTACAGCGCACCAGACAGGCAAAAGGCCCGCAGAACATAAGGACTATGCGTATTCAGCCCGGCCCTGGTACGAAGGAACCGGCGAACATGATCCAAGATTGATTTGCTAACGATGAATATAAAAAAAAATAGACACCCTCCATGCCTTGGAGCGGTGTCTATCTGTCTTGGCGCGCCCTGGAGGATTCGAACCTCCGACCGGCCGCTTAGAAGGCGGCTGCTCTATCCAGCTGAGCTAAGGACGCCCGGTCAGCCAACCTTGCCAAATGCAAAGTTATCCGCATAGGACTTTGGCTTTATATTGCGTTCTCTTGGCTCATCCACCCGCACAACAAAGCCATTCCTGCGGGCATAGGCGATAGCGGAGTCGCGATCATCAAAGCGCAGGCGAACCTGCTTTCGTGTATCGGACGATCCACTCCACCCCATAAGAGCATCGTGAACAACGGGAGCCTCTGACTCAAACTCCAGAATCCAGCCCCGGCTGTTACCGTAACCGGATTGCATTGCATTTTTTGCTGGTCTGTAGATTCGGGCGTTTATCGGCATAACAACCTCACAAACACTGAAACCGTGAACCAAGATCCCGCACCATACGGGCCTTGTTGGTCGGGGCGAGAGGATTCGAACCCCCGGCATCTTGCTCCCAAAGCAAGCACTCTACCAGACTGAGCTACGCCCCGACCTGCCAAGGCAGGCCGGGAAACTAAGGCGAATCGTCCAACAGTGCAAGAACTATCTCCATGCTTTGGGCCGACAACTGACGGAAAGAAAAGAAAACCACCCGACAGGCCCCAAAAGGCAACGTTCCGGCCTAGTCTTTCGTCATCCCGTTGCACCAGTCTGCAAAACCAAAGGGTACACCTGTTCTTGAAACAAACAGCGAAAACAGTCCCTAATTTTCCCGTACAGACGCTTCCGGGTGTACGGGAGCAAGCTTGAAGAGATCATGCGAAAGCTTGTCGCCAACACGGATACCCAACCGCGAACACGTGCCCCCGGCAAGCTCAAGAACGGCAAAAACGGGCACCGAAGGGCCACGGGGAACAAGGGAGCCTGGCTCGGCCATATCCTCAATCCAGAGGATATGGCCTCCCCGATCAGTAAAAACCATATCCAGGGGAACAAGTGTATTCTTCATCCACATACGAACAACACGCCCCGGCGAGAAATCAAACAGCATCCCCCGTGAAGGGGCAAGTTCACGACGAAACATCAAACCGATAGCTTGGCGTGCTGGCGTATCGGCAACCTGCACATCGAACCGGTGCCTCTGGTTCCCGCTTGAAACATACAAGGGAACATAGGGCATCTCTGGATCTCCCCCTGACTGAACACCATCTCCTGAAACACCTGTGGCATGGCATATATCTGCAATCAACATGCTGATAAAACAGAACAAGATCAGCCCATAACGGCGCAAAACCATCCGCCTCGCGGCGCCCCATGATCCAGATCGGAAATACAAACTCGACAACCAAGACCTCCTACTGAAGCAACGGCAATCATTGCCCTTGGTCGAGACGCTTCTTGGGGACCCAAGAGGTTACACTCACTGGCTTTCCTTTATGGGAACGCAGAACCTTGGGACGCACAACCTGATCCAGGGCGGGCGCCCCCCCCCTTTCGTCATGACCGGCTGGTGATGCGCTACGCCCATAATAAGCCACCATGGACTCAAGTGAAATCTCACACCTCTTGCCTATGGCAACAGCATCCTGGAAAGGTGGCTGGGCCATGATCATCCGGGCCAGATAATCGGCACCATGGGACCCGAAACGCCGCCATATGCTGCTCAGGAAGTGCTGAATATCATCCGGCAATGGGTGCGGAGCCAAGGAAGGACGCCCTCCCTCAAAAATACGCCAGCTTGTTGGCTCAACAGGCCCCAGAACCGTTGCCAGGAAAAGGCAGGGGATCAGCCTCTGCCCGCGGGAGAGCACGCCGTAATAGGCTTGGGACAGGTACAGAAGACGCTGCATCTTCTGGGGTTGGAGATACTCCCCGTCCTCCAGGGCTCGATCCAGGAACCAGAAGGCAACATCAAAAACACTGTCACATGCGGGGGGTTTCTGAGACAAGGATGACATAAGACCCCGTTTAACCACTCAGTATCAACAACGCAGGAGGATCCGGAAGTGCCGCACACGGGCACGGCTCCATGAGCATCGCGCCCGCAAAACAACGGACCCGTACCTGTGCTGCAGCAAGAACAATCCCTCTAACGAAAGAGGGTAGCTGATAAGGCAAATGTCACGCAACCGTATCAAGAAGGGTGCGGTCCTGCTCCCCCTCGGAATCCAGCAACGATGCACTTGCCTTATAGGCCGTTTCGGCAGTCTTCAGAGAAAGAATGCTGGAGGTCAGGTCAACATTGGGCGCCGCCTGCGCAACCCCGCCAGCACCCGGAGTCGCAACAAAAGCCGGTGTCACCGGACGCACACCAGCAACAACACCAGATCTAGGCTGACTGGTAAAAACAGCTTCCTGGGCAACATAACCATCGTAGCTTTTCCCGGGCTCTGGCATCGCCGCGCCACTGCGGATATTAACAATATTGGTCGCTTCAACTGCGGCTTTTATGCTGGCCGCTTTCATCCCCGATGCCGCAATACTGCTGATGTCCGACATAGACCAACCCCCAAAAGACAACGCCAAGCCAGTACGCTGGCGCACCACATCATATGCATGACCATGAACATTGCGGTATGGGGAAAAGGGACCAGCCTTCAGTCCTAGAAAAGACGGCTGTAATTGGCTCCAACATGCTGCTGAACGCCACCGGATGACAGGACCTTCACGACTGTGTCGTAGAAAAAAGCCCCATCTTTGGTCGAAACCTTCTGCACCTGCGTATCGTTACGGGAACGCCAGGAAACAAGAAAACCCGATACCGCAGACGTCGTCAGAACACCACCAAAATGAACACCGGACCAGCGCCCAGACCCATCAGACTCCTGCTGTGCAGGCTGGCGACCCTGCAGATCATCCCACGTATCAGCAAAATGAAGAGACTCATCCTCTGGACCGACACCCCGGCCTTGCTGCAGACTGGCAACTTGGCTGAAGCTTTGCGCCGAAGAAACAGGGTAGCCGCCGGCAAGCCTCGACGAAGACGAGACCGGGAGAGCTTGTTGCCCTTGTCCAACTTTGGCGACCATACCAGAGAGATCCTTACGTTCTGCACAAAATGCCCCCGCCCCACCGGGAGGAAGCAAATAAAAATCCCATAGACACACGCGGAAGAAGCAGCCGAGGCACAGGGGAATCGGCACGCCCTGTACACGCTATGTTCTGAGTTCATTCTACATCAAACAAATAATCTGTCAAATTCTCTTGCTGGCACAAGGCTACACCACCTTAATACCATTATTCACGACTGATCGTCAGAATGGGGCATAGAGAACAGAGGCAAAGAATGACCAAAGGTAGATCACGGCGAAAAGGGCCGCCAATCCGATAAAGTCTGCCGCGTAGTGCTGAAATCGCATCTTTCACACCATGTTCACTTTTTGTTCTTATAAATCTGCATATAACAGACCTACCCGTCAAGCTCTGGTGAGCATGGTTGTCGTAACGTCATTTTTCTGCTTTAAACTGGAATATGAGCACACAGCATACATGGCCTGATCTCAGGCTGTCTGTCGCACCGATGATGGACTGGACGGATCGTCACGACCGGGTCTTTTTGCGCGGGATTACGAAGTACACCCGTCTGTACACGGAAATGGTCGTGACAGGAGCCATTTTGCATGGAGACAAACACAGGTTCCTGGACTTTGATCCGCAAGAACACCCCGTGGCCCTTCAGCTTGGCGGCTCTGACCCCGCTGATCTGGCTCGGTGTACAAAAATTGCCGATCAATGGGGGTATGACGAAATCAACCTGAATGTCGGCTGCCCCTCGGATCGGGTTTCATCCGGGCGCTTCGGGGCTTGCCTGATGGCAACCCCGCTTCTGGTCAGGGATTGCCTGAATGCCATGCAAGAAGAAACAGACAAGCCCGTTACGGTCAAGCACCGCATAGGGATTGACCGGACCGACAGCTATGACGAACTGTGCCGCTTCATTGAAACGGTTGCCAGCGGAACATGCCGTACGTTTATCATTCATGCCAGAAAAGCGTGGCTGAATGGTCTTTCGCCGAAACAGAACCGGGAAATCCCTCCGCTGCGGTATGACGTCGTACATCGTATCAAGAAAGAGTTCCCTGAACTCCAGATCGTCTTGAACGGTGGGCTGGGATCCATTGACGAATGCCGCCCCCATCTGGGCGTTGTGGATGGCTGTATGATAGGCCGTGCCGCTTATCAAACGCCGTGGATCCTGTCAGAGGCAGATTCGCTTCTTACCGGCGACACCGCCTTGCAAAGACCTGATCGTATACAGGTGTTGGAGCAGTTCACCCCTCATATCAAAAAACACTTGGCGCGCGGCGTTCCGCTCCACCACATGACCCGGCACGTTCTGGGGCTCTTTCATGGCATGCACGGCGCGCGCACATGGCGCCGCTATCTGAGCGAAAATGCATCAAGCCGTGAGGCAGGGCTGGATGTCTGGGAACGTTCCATAGAGATTATACGCACATCAACTGAAGATGCCGTATCGGAAGCCATCTGACACACTGAATCTTTCAGTGAACAAGACGTGGATTTGCCGACCGAAAGGTGCTCGCTTCTGCCAGTAGCCAGTTCCGGAATGCCATAACCCCTGGTGCCGACGCCGTATCCGGGTTTGAAAGCAAGCACCACGGGCGACCACTACTGACAGAGACATCGAACGGACGCACCAGCGTACCTGTTCGTAGCTCGGAGGCTACAAAGGCACCCCTGGCCAAAGCCACGCCAAGGCCATGCAGGGCAGCATCCATTACAAGCGCCCCATGGTCCATATACTGCTCCCTTGCTCCGCAAAAACCATGCATCCCAACGGCGCGCAACCAAGAACTCCAACCCGCCGCATCAAGCTCACGGGCAGAGCTGTCGTGCAGGATCGTCTGCATCGACAGATTGGCCGGGGCCTTCAAAGACATACGCAGAACCGGAGCACAGACGGGAAAAAGTTGATCCTCAAACAAACGGCCAACACCTTGGCCATCCGGATCTGCCAAGAATACAGCAAGATCAGCATGAGCACTCTCACTGGGTTCCCCCTTCATATCTGGCTGAACCTGAACAGGTATGTCCGGATGACAGGAGAAAAACCCCTCCAGCCGTGGCGCAAGCCACTTGGCGGCGAACGGTGACGCAACAGAAACGGTCACAGGGCTGTCAGGTCGGGGGCGCGCATCATTGACAGCCATCGTAAGGCGATCAAATGCATCGGTCAGCCCCGGCAAAAGCCGGCGTCCAACCGGGGTCAACTCGACAGCCCTGTGATGACGCTGGAACAGCGATGCTCCGAAATGATCCTCAAGGCTACGGATCTGATGACTAACGGCTGCGGGCGTAACAGCAAGCTCCTCGGCGGCACCGACAAAGCTGGAATGACGAGCAGCCGCTTCAAAGGCCCGCAACGCATTCAACGATGGCAGGTCCCGCTTCACCGCGCCCCCCCCGAGATAGATTTTCTATCTCTTCCAGCAGACAGACTGCCAATGCCAGCCTGATAATTCACGGTTTTTTCCTGTCCAGCCCCAAGACCAACGGTAGCAAAAATAACAGGAACCCGGCAAATCGGGAACACAGACAACCGCCACAATTCCACAGGGACAACTAAAGCCCCTGATATTCCAGAGCTTCTTGACACAGGCCACATGCAACAGGCGCAGGATTTTTACTTCAGAAGAGAGGTCAGCTTCATGGCCAGCCCCTTGGATCCCTCTACTTTGATCTTGCCCATGGCAAACGCAACCATAGGATCCATATTCCCATCCATCAGCTTCAACAAGTTATCTGATGAAATCCGTATGGATGTATCAGCTGGACCATCCTCCCGGCTGACAACGGCAGGCGAAGATGTCGCGTCAATACGCAAAACCCCTTCATCCTTCAACTCGAATTTGACAACAGCACCCAGCGTACCAATTGTCCCAAGCAGGGAACCAACACGCTCTTCAACATCATCAATGGACATGCCCGTCCCCCATACAATAAAGAGCCCGCCCGCTACATACGGCGCGAACCACGCCTTGCGGCTTGATATCCAAATGACGACAAGAGGCCAGGAAGATCAGGCATCATCGCCGCACAACGCTTCTGCAAAGATGTCCTCGCCTTTATGGCTTTTCCCATCCCATCAAGGTTACGGTGCAAGAAGTCCCACGTTTTTTCGCATCCGTCACTTGGGTCATCAAGCCAGTACAGAAGCGTAGCCGTATAAATACCCGATATGGAAGCACGCTTGGTATACCAGTTGAAATCATGGGAGGAATCGCCTGCAGCACGCCAGACAGCATCGGCCGTACGAGCTGTTGCCGCCACTGCACGCGGCATATTGGAGGGCAAGGCATAAAGCAGCAACCCCCTGCGCACAGCCTCCCGAAAACTGCTCCATCGTTCAAGACGCATGCGGATAGCACGATGAAGCTTGTCCTGCACCCGGGACTTGTCCTCACATACCCCCTGCATGTCCTCAATCATCAAACGGTCCGCCAAGGACGCAAAATGATCAACGGCATCAATAACGCCCCGCGGAAATAAATACCCCGGCGCATCAGGAGGCAAACCGCAATCGCGCGCCGCCCGCTCCAAGGCAAGATCACTCCACCCATCAAACGGAACATGGGCCAAGGCTGCAAGGACAAGCCTGTCCTGCCGGGAGCGCCTCTCACCCCCGGCACTTTCTTCCTGCGGGTTTGCCCCGGCTTTACCAGCATGCCCTGCCATCACAACCCCTCGATCAAGACCATTAATGCGCTATTATTCATCAGGAGCAGACACTTTCCTGAGCTCTTCCACAAAGCCAAAGGTCGCCATGTTTTTCATTCTCATGGGATAAAGAATCCCATCCAGATGGTCAATTTCGTGCTGAACAACCCTGGCATGAAAACCTTCCACCAACTCATCCAGCCTGTTGCCGGAAAGGTCAAATCCCCTGTACCGGACGCTCTTCCAACGAGGCACTGTCCCAGCAAGTCCGGGAAGAGACAGGCAAGCCTCCACACCCTCTACACATTCGCTGCCGACCGGCTCAAGCTCGGGATTGATCAACACGGTCAATGGAACACCTGCGCTACCCGAACGCTTTTCCGGGACATGAAATATAATGATTCTCAGAGGAATATGAACCTGGGGAGCAGCCAGCCCCACGCCGCCGGCATCCTCCATGGTCTCAATCATGGACTCAACAATCCGAGCGACCTCTTCGCTCTTTGGGTCTTCAACGGCACGCGCCGGCGTCTGCAAGACAGGGTGACCCATGCGGGCTATTTTCAGTATTGGCATGCCCTACTCTTTGAACTTCCCTGCCTTTTCACCGACAGACACACCATATCATGATGCGCAGTGGGGTACTGCAGAATTCTGCCCTATTATTTTGTTTTCCCGCGCACAATAGCATGCTAGAACACCGTGTAGGAACACCTTGTCACAAGCAAGTGTTCCTGTTTCTTTTTCCCTGTCCTACAGGGTAAAACACATGATTTCCTGCGGAAGGAGGTGACGTCAAGTGCAGGTTCTGGTTCGTGACAACAACGTCGATCAGGCTCTCAAGGCTCTGAAGAAAAAGATGCAGCGCGAAGGAGTTTTCCGTGAAATGAAGCTCCGGCGCAGTTTTGAGAAGCGTTCCGAGAGGAAGGCCCGCGAAAAGGCTGAGGCCATCCGCCGTACGCGGAAGCTGGAGCGCAAGCGCCTCGAGCGCGACGGCTTCTAAGCCCAAGGTCGATCCGTTTGTCCCAAACGGCCTCCTTGAGTACCCGAAACCCCGCTTGAACAGTGTTCCGGCGGGGTTTTCCGTGCCTGCAAAGCAAGACGCAAACCCTCGCGCCCCTACATATGGAATAAACAAGGTGGGGTAGATTTATAAACGCCTTGCAGCTACAATGCGGTCGTCCTGCACAAATGGTTTGCACGCGGAGAGAGTGTTGTCCATCTGTACCGCGGGATACATCAGGGGTGCCAAGGAGAGCGCAATGATATTCCGAGTATCCGTAACCAGTCTTGTAGCTGGTCTTCTTTTTGTGTCCGGGTCGGTCATGGCCCAAGATCTTGCCGCTGGCGAGAAAATCGCCAAGAGTCGCTGTGCAGCCTGCCATAACTTTGATAAGGGCGGTGCACACAAGGTTGGCCCTAACCTGTTTGGCATAACAACCCGGGGGCCTGCAAAAGCTGCAGGCTATGCCTATTCAACAGGTCTGACTGATGCCGCAACAAAAGGCTTTGCGTGGGACAAGACCGAGCTCGATACCTATCTCACGGATCCTTCCAAATTTCTGGAACAAAAAACCGGGGATGCCAAGGTTCGCTCCAAGATGACCTTCAAGCTGCCCAAAGCCGATGAGCGGGCTGCTGTGATCATGTATCTGGAAAGCCTCAAGTAGGACTATCTCGTAACACGCCCCAAGCCCCCCACCATCGGGGGGCTTTTTGTTGCCACAAACAGATTACAAATCATTTTCGGGGACAGCTGGTTCAAGTCCCGCCGAGCGATCTCTCTCGGAAGCGTACTTATGCTTCTCGCGGTGATCATCTCCCAGAAAGCTATAGACGACAGGAAGAACAAAAAGCGTAAAGAGAGTCCCGATCAAGAGACCGGAAACAATCACAACACCAATAGAATGGCGGCTTCCTGCACCGGCACCGGAAGCAAGTGTCAAAGGGAAAGCACCCGCAACCATGGCCGCCGTGGTCATCAAAATAGGGCGCAACCGTAAAGATGCAGCATGCGCAACAGCTTCCCTACGGTCTTTCCCTCCATAGATCTGCTCTTCACGGGCAACCTCACAAATGAGAATGCCATGCTTCGTGATAAGCCCGATCAATGTAATCAGGCCAACCTGGGTGTAAATATTCAGTGAAACCAGTCCAATAGCCAAAGGCGCCATGGCCCCGACCATGGCCAGCGGAACCGTCACCATGATAACCAAAGGATCCCTGAAGCTTTCGTACTGGGCGGCAAGAACAAGGTAAATAATGACAAGTGCAAACGCGAACGTTAGCATAAGGGCGCTACCCTCAGTCACAAACTGGCGTGTCGGGCCAGCATAATCAAAGGTATAGCCGGAAGGCAACAGGCGCTGGGCCGTATCGCGAAGAAAACTGACGATATCACCCATAGCCGCACCGGGCATGGGTACAGCTTGGAAAGTGGCAGAGTTCAACTGATTAAACTGCCTGAGTACGTTGGGCTCCGTCACAATTTCTGTACGCACAAGGCTGGATAACGGGATCAACTGGCCAGATGCACCACGCACATACACTGTTCCAATAGCGGCGGGATCAAGACGGAACTGTCGCTCTGACTTAGGAATGACTTTATAGGCCTTGCCCTCTATATCAATGCGGTTGACATAATTGCCACCATAAACACCACCCAAGGCCATACCGATATCCTGCATGGATACACCATAAAGCCCTGCCCGATCACGATCCACCGTTACCTTGACTTCGGGTCTGTCATACTGAAGGTCAAACTTCTGGAAGATAAAATAACCACTTTTACGTGCTGCATCGCCGAACTCCTGCAACACACCCATCAGGGCATTATAGTCTGCCGTTGTTGATATGACAAACTGCACCGGCATTCCTCCAAAACCAGGCAAAGGTGGCAAGGAAAACGCAGATCCTCTCAAACCAACAACCTGCTTCAGATTCCGGCCAACCTCCTCAACAACCTGCTTCTCGGAACGCTGACGCTCACCCCAAGGTTTGAGTATAACGCCGGCAAAACCATCAGACACAGCCTCTGCGCCAACAATGAAGAAATAGGTATCTTTCTCTCGAACAGAATCAAAAATCTCACCAACCTGTTCAGCATAGACATCCATATACTCCGGATTGGCATCCGTAGGACCTGTCAGCTCAACCAAGGCAATACCCTGATCCTCAGGCGGGGCAAGCTCGGAACTTGCCAGCTTGAACAAAAAGGGAAGGCTGAGAAGAACAACCGTCGCCACAATCAAGACATAACGCCAATGACGGATAGACTCCGAAAGCAAGTGCTCATAACGCGCTGAAAGACGGGAAAACCAAGCATCAACCACCTGCGCAATCCGGCTGCCATCATGGGCCTTCAGCAAATGAGCGCACATCATTGGCGACAGTGTCAGCGCAATAACACCAGACACCAAGACAGACCCTGCCAATGTCAACGCGAACTCCTTGAACAGGGCACCCGTCAATCCCCCCAGAAATGCCATTGGCGCGTAAACAGCTGCCAATGTAATCGTCATGGAAATAACGGGCACCGCAATCTCACGAGCACCGACAATGGCAGCATGAAAAGGTGATTTGCCCTCCTCTATGTGCCGATGCACGTTCTCCACCACAACAATGGCGTCATCCACAACCAACCCAATAGCCAGAACAAATGCCAGAAGCGTCATCAGATTGATGGAAAAATCCATTGCCAGCATCAGCGTACAGACGCCGATCAGAGACAGGGGAATGGTCACAATCGGTATGACAACCGAACGCGGAGATCCCATAAACACAAAGATAACGCAGATAACAATGATCACAGCCTCAACAAGGGTCTTCAGAACCTCTCGTATGGACTCCTGTATAAAAATTGTTGAATCGTAATTCACATCAAGGTGAATGGAGGCTGGAAGATTCTCCCGTATACGCGGCAAAGCCGCACGGACATCCCGAACGACTGTCAAAGGATTGGCATCTGGCGTAGCATCAATTGATACAAACAGCGCCTTCTGGCCATTGGACAGAACAGTCACGTCTGACTGTTCTGGACCAATCGTGACCTTGGCGAGGTCTGCCAAACGTACAACACCACTATCTGTCGTTTTGATAACCAGGTTTTCGACAGCATTCACATCGCTGACGCTGGTTTCGGCGCGGATGGTCATGGAATCAGTATATCCACGCAGGGAACCGGCTGCGACTTGCAGGTTATTGCGCTTCAGAACATCGTAAACTTGCTCGGCCGTCAGTTGGTTCAGCGCCATCAACTGAGGATTCAACCAAATCCGAACCGATATCTTCTGGGCACCCAGCAAGGTAACCGATGCAACGCCTGGAATAATAGACAACTGCGGCCTGACAACCCGGCTGACATAATCGGTAATCTGGGCACGATTCAGTACAGTGCTGGAAAACGCCATATACAGGCTGGACACACCGGAGCCAGCCTTCTTCTTGACAACTGGCTCCTCTGCTTCGGAAGGAAGCTCGGAACGTGCGGCCGAGACTTGGGCCATGGCTTCGGTCATTGCTGCATTCGGGTCATGGTTCAGGCGGATATACGCTGTTACAAGGCTGGAACCAGCAGAACTGCTGGACGTGATGTAATCAACCCCATCAACACGAGCCAAGGCAGCCTGAATAGGATCACCGATGAAACCTTGCATCAGGCGGGCATCAGCACCCGGGTATACAGTCGTGACCTCGATGACCGTATTGGACAGCTCCGGATACTGCCTCACCTGCATACTGTCCAAGGAACGAATGCCAAGAAGAAGAATAATGAAGCTGACCACGATTGATAAAACAGGCCTGCGAAGAAAAATATCGGTGAACCGCATGGTGGCCTCCAATCAATCCAAGCCCAGAACGGGCGGAGAGGACAGGCGGCCATCATCAACAATCTTGATCCGCGCCCCACGAGAAAGTTTAAACCCACCAACGGCAACAACACGGTCGCCGGCCTTGATCCCTTCCAAAATCCGGACGCGGCCGTCACGACGCTCCCCTATACGCACAACGGTTGGAACAGAGCGAAGAACCCCGCTTCCATCATCTTCAACTTTATAGACTGTTTCTCCGTACAGAGAGTACGTCACGGCTGTAAGCGGCAGCGTAACCACAGCCTCGCTCTGACCACGGGATATTTCAATTCTTGCAAACATGCCCGGGCGCAGCTTCCGGTCAACATTGGCAAAACTTGCCTGTATACGAACTAAACCACTACCATCAACAGATGGCTCCATGGCGCTGAGTATTCCCTCAAATACTTGACCTGGATAAGCGACAACTGATGCATGCACGGCCTGACCAATCTTCAACAAGGGCAGAATATCTTGTTCCACACCTGCATTCAGACGCATTGCTGAAAGATTCTGTAGATTTACAAGGGCATCACCGGGCTGGACATACTGCCCAAGATCTGGACGCACAAGCCCGAGATCACCATCAAAGGGGGCACGTATAACCTTGCGCTCAATTGTGGCTCGCAGGGACTCAGCATCTGCCGTAACGGAATTGAGATTGGCCTCTGCCTCATCAAGATTGGCCTGAGAGGCCGCATCCACTTTGCGCAGACTCCGCAAACGCTGAACCGTGAGCCGCTGTAGCGTAACCTTGGCTTCTGCCGATCGTAGATTCGCTTTCTCAACGTCTGCATCCAGCTCAACCAAGGTATCATCGGCCTTGACAGAGGCCCCCGAAGAAACCCTGATAGCCTTCACAAGACCGCCAACCGCACTGGAAACCAGAACACCCTGCTCTGCCTCCAGGGTACCAATGGCTGGAATGTTTTGATCCCAATGGTCTTCGGTCGCAACTGTTACAGCTACGGCATGCTCCGGCTCCGGTAGGTTTGCCAGAAATCTGGCAATCGCTATCTCCCGGAAAAGGCCAAACCCTATAACCAACGCCAAAGCCAGACCTACCCCAATCGTGATCAAGACAGGCTTGCGCGCAACCGATTCCAGCTTAAACAAATTCATCCCCAAATCATCGGAAGAGAGAAGGATCTGAGACCCGGCCCAGATTGTAGCACCTAAACATATAAAGAATGATCAATTATGCTGTTCCTTTCTTGGGCAGACACAGAACAGCATAAGCACAGTTGATGCTACGTCTTCTGAATCAACTCTATTTTATACCCATCAGGATCTTCGATGAATGCGATCAACGTCTTGCCATGCTTCATCGGACCTGGCTCACGTGTGATACGCACACCCTCGGCTCTCAGGGATTCACAGGTTGCATAAACATCCTGGACACCCAAGGCAAGGTGGCCAAAACCAGTCCCAATCTCATACGGCTCAGTCTGATCCCAATTGTGGGTTAACTCCAGGACAGTATGGTCATCTTCTTCGCCGTAGCCAACGAACACCAGCGTAAAGCGCCCTTCAGGATAATCACGACGACGCAGCAGCTGCATACCAAGGTGGCGAGTATAAAAATCAACCGAGGCTTCCAGATTCAGGATACGGATCATAGTATGCAGAAATTGAAACGTCATACTCCGTCTCCCCTTGAAAATTACGGAACAGGATGCTGAACACCAGAAAACTCCAAGACGGCAGCAGCGGCACGATCCGCAGGATCACCATCTCCACCGGCCAAGTAGCGCAAGGATTGGGCAAATTCAAGGCGCTGCGCTTCTCTTTGCGGCGAATCATATAAAAGAGCCTGAACAACAGGCGCAATACGCTCTGATACACACTTCTCCTGCAGAAGCTCGGGCACAATCTCGCAATCACGTACAATATTGATCAAATTAACAAAGCGAAGCCGGGTCAGGCGCCTGAAGATCCACGCTGTCAGGGGAGCAACGCGATAGATAACACAATGCGGAACGTTGGCCATTGCCAACTCCAGCGTCACCGTACCCGAGGCAGCAACAGCCGCAGTTGAAGCTGCAAATGCGGCATAGCGATCCTGCTCCCCCCGTACAAGTACAACCCTTGCCGGCCAATCCGTTACAGCCTCTGCAACCATGGCCGAAACGGTTGCCACCGTTGGCACAACAACAACCAGATCGGGGCTTTTGGCCACCAAGGACGTTACAACATCCTTCAGAATAGGCAACAGACGCGACGTTTCGCTATGGCGGCTGCCAGGCAAAACACAAAGCAAAGGACTATTCGGGTCTATATTATGCCGTGCACGAAAAAGATCACCATCTCCCTTGTCCGCCCCGCTTCCAACAACAGGATGCCCAACGTGACAGCACTCCAAGCCATAAGGGCGGAACCAAGCAGGTTCATTGGGAAGAAGACACAAAAGCGCTTGTACCGTACGGGCAACTGTTTTGGCACGAGTTTCTTTCCACGCCCATACCATGGGAGCAACATAATGAATACGCCGCACAGACGGAGATGCTTTGGCAACCGAGCGCTGCAAACGGCCCGTAAACCCCCATGAGTCAACTGTAATCAGCGCAACAGGTGACTCTTGCACGATGCGATCTGTGAGACTGCGAATGATAGCAAGAACACGCGGGATACGGGGAATAACCTCGACCAGCCCCATAACGGCCAACTCAGACTGATCAACAAGACTTTCCAGCCCCTCGGCAGCCATACTTTCACCGCCAACCCCCATAAAACGAATACGTCCCCCCGTCGCCTGCTTCAGGGCAGCCATCAGGCGCGCGCCCAAGACATCGCCCGAAGGTTCGCCGGTGACAATAAAAAACAGGGGGATATCAGACGTCATGCCAGCACGTGCCCTGCTTCATCAACCCCAACAACAAATAATCCCAGCCGATCTGCTTCAGAAATGGCTTCACTACGATGAACAAGCAGGCCAGCTCCGCTCTGAACGGCCACACCGCGCAAACCGGCAGCAAAGGCAGCCCGAACGGTTTCCGGACCAATTGTAGGGAGATCTGTACGCTGCTCCTGGCCGGGTTTACGCATTTTGACAAGAATGCCTCCGTTCCCGTCCCTGCGCAAATCCAAGCAACGGGACAGCATCACATCTGTCCCTTCGACCGCCTCGACAGCCAACACAATGCCTTGCTGAACCACGACACCTTGTCCGACATCAAGAAGACCAAGGCCCCGCGCCACCTCAGCTCCCCTTATGATATCCTGCCGGGCTTGGTTATCAGGAGAATAACGGCCTAGAACCCCGCGTGGCATCACGACATCACGCAACACATCATCGATGCCGATAACCCTGAACCCCTCTGCTTCAAACTCGGCAATCACAGCCCGAAGCAAACCGTCATCGCCCAGTGCCCGTAGACCAATCCGGGCAAAAAGCCGGGCAGCACGCCAATCCGGACACAAGTCAAAAAACCCCGGACGCCGAACTGCGCCAATCATCACAACATCTGTAACGCCAGCCTTTTTCAGTGCCGCAAAACCCTCTGCGGCTGCCCCCAAGCGAACCCACGCATGAGGATGGGTGCCAACCCAAGACGGCTCAGCATAACCCTTGAGAGCCAGTACAAAATAGGGGCGGCCACCCTGACGGCACACATCTGCTGCTTGGGCAGGGAGATCACCGCTTCCCGCTACAATCCCCAGAACCACAGTATACTCACCCATGGTCCATCGGCCGACAAAACGACCGGGAGGAATCTGTATCCAGGAAACGGACAACAACCTGAACAGGCTCGCAATCCGGCCAACGAGAGCGGACATCCTCTATGCGTTCAGACAATACCCCTGTGCTGTCACCAGCCTGAAATAATATCTTGAACGCACTTCTCAGGCTATGAATATCAGCTCGCCCAAAACCCCGACGTTTGAGACCAACAAGATTCAGGCCTTCCAAACGGGCACGATTTCCCATAACCGTCCCATAGGGAATAATGTCACCTTCCACACCTGATAACCCACCAACCATGGCATGGCATCCTATGCGGACAAACTGATGAACGGCAGCGCCACCACCAATAACGGCAAAATCATCGATCTCGACATGTCCACCCAACAGCACGTGATTCATAACCAGAACACCACGGCCAATCCGGCAATCGTGAGCCACGTGGCATCCCACAGCCAACATGACCTGATCACCAACAGAAGTCAGCATTCCCCCACCTTCTGTGCCAATGTTCACGGTTACATGTTCACGGACAAGGCAATCGCGCCCAATCTCAAGCCGGGACGGCTCACCCTTGTACTTGAGATCCTGGGGAGCCAGCCCTATTGAAGCAAAGGGAAAAATACGGGTACCGGACCCGATGCTGGTTCTTCCACCGATAACAACGTGCGAAGAGACAGAAACACCCTCCCCCAGTTCGACATCGGGACCTATGACAGAAAACGCTCCAACAGAAACGCCCTCTGCAAGGCGGGCAGCAGGATCAATGATTGCGGTGGGGTGTATCAAGGGCATAGTGGCATCAACTATCCATAATCATGGCCGCATATGTTGCCTCGGCAACAACGGTATTGCCAACACGTCCCTCCGCCCGGAACTTCCACACATTCTTGCGGGCATGCTCCTTGAAGACATGCAGTTCCAGACGATCACCGGGAACAACAGGCCGGCGGAACTTTGCATTCTCCACACTCATGAAGTACACCAGCTTGCCCTCTGCGGCCTCGCCCAAGGTAGCAACAACAAGAACAGCCGATGTCTGGGCCATGGCTTCAACAATCAGCACGCCGGGCATAACGGGACGCCCGGGAAAATGCCCCTGAAAAAACGGCTCGTTAACCGAAACATTCTTCACACCGACAGCCGAAAGCCCAAGACATACATTCTCAAGACAATCCACCATCAACATGGGGTAACGGTGCGGGATCATCTCCATGATCCGTTCCACATCGATCCGCTCAAAATCAACGGACGACGCTGGCATCTCTTTGGCTAAATTATTTGTCATCTCTATCTGCCCATCTATCTCAAAAACACGGCGCTAGGAGGACCGACGGGAAATCAACTTGCCCAAAGCAGCAACCTCGCGCCAGAACTCCTTGATCGGCCTGGCGGGATACCCCATCACCACCGTGCGCGCATCAACATCGCGCATCACGCCAGACTGCGCCGCAATCTGAGCACCGTCACCAATCACCAGATGACCGGCAATGCCACCCTGACCACCAATAACAACACCTTTGCCAAGCTTTGTGCTGCCCGATATTCCAACTTGGGAAACGATGACAGAACCAGCCCCTACCTCAACGTTATGGGCAATCTGGACAAGATTATCAATCCGGCAACCAGACCCAATAACCGTATCGGGGCCAGAGCCACGGTCAATTGTTGCATTCGCACCAATTTCCACATCGTCCCCAATAACAACACGACCCAGCTGGGGAACCTTCAAATGCCCGGCTGCACCCATCGCAAAGCCAAAACCATCCTGACCAATACGGCAGCCCGGATAGATAATAACCTTGTCCCCCGCAACCGTGTGCGTAACGGACGCATTGGCGCCAACCACGCATCCCCTGCCCAGAACAACCCCCGTACCAATAACAGCATTGGGCCCGATGACTGTCCCCGCTCCAATAGAAACACGAGCACCAACAACAGCGCCGGCTTCAATAACAACGCCGTCGCCGAGGCTGGCTGAAGAATCAAGGACAGCTGACGGGTGGACACTCGGCCCTAGGTGGGAACCAGGGTAAAAAAGCGAGGCTATCTTGGCATAAGCCCGATATGGATCATTGCTGAATAACAGGGCAACCCCCGGAGGCGCTGCATCACGGTGCGATGGGTGCACAACACAGGCCGCCGCCTTGGTAGAGCGAAACTGAGGCAAATAAGCCCGGTTATCCAGAAAAGAAAGATGACCGGCCCCGGCCGTTGACAAAGGGGCAACATCATGTATCACCAGCTCCTTGCTCTGGTCAGAGATCTCTGCATCTGCGGCCGCAGCAAGATCAACCAGACGAAAAGGGCCAGCCTTGTTGAAGAAACGTGGGTCAGCCAACGAACTACCTCTCTCCTTCCAGCATCCCGCCGTCTTCTTCCCGATCCGCCAGCATCGAAGGATCCAACATTGAAAGACGCGGAAGATCTCTGTTCAAACGCTCCAGAACTTCATCTGTAATATCAACCCGTGGGTCAAAAAGAAAAACTTGGGACCGGTAAAAAATAACGCCCATGCCCTTTTCCTGCGCCACACCATGCACAATCTTTATTAAGGCAGACTGCACCTCAGCCATCGCCTTGGCAAAAGCACGCTCCAAAGCAGCACGCTTGGCCTGAACCTGCTTCTGGAAACGCGTCACACGCGCCTGGAACGCTTGTTGGCGGCGAGCAAACTCCTCCGGAGAAAGCGTGGTACGAAGTTTCAAGAGGGACTCATCCTCAGCCCTCAGTTTCTTCTCCTGCTTTGCAGTTTCACCTTGATAGACCTCTTGGTACCTGTCCCGGTCAGCAAAAACCATACGAGCCGCCGAGGACTCCGCCATGATCTTTTGCTGATCCAGAACACCGAAAGCATACTCCTCACGCCCTGCATAAGCCAAAGAGACCTGAAGCAGCAAGGCAAAGCAGGAAAGAGAAACCCGGACAAAATACCGCAAACACATCAGAAACGGGTTCCGAAGTTAAAGCGGAAGAACTCTGTCTTATCATAATTTTCTTTTACCAGCGCTTGGGCAAGATCGATACTGACTGGCCCCATCGGAGATTTCCAGACCAACCCCACACCAGCAGAAACGCGCGCCTTACTGGATTTATTGATCTCAGATGCAAGCACACCGTCTGGTTCGCCTGAAATACCATAGTCGATGAATGACTTGGCAGATATGCCTAACTCCTCAGGCAAACCAAGAGGAAAACGAAGCTCTGTCGTACCGGCAGCAATCCACTTGGCACCAAAGGAGTCACCCGTCAACTTATCACGGGGACCTGCACCTCCGTACTTGAAGCCACGCAGATTGTCACCGCCCAAGTAGTAATTTCTTACGAAACGAACATCCTGCCCAAGTCCTTCAACAGCACCAATCATACCCTGCTGCATCAAAACAGTATCGTCGGTAACCGAAATATACTGCTGCGCGTCGAGCGCACCCCTGACAAACTTTTCGCTGCCGCCAGCACCGGCAACATCCGTACTCAGACGCACGATATAGCCTTCCTTCGGCTCTATCACATTGTCGCGACGGTCATAGGAAAGGGTCTGCCCGACCATGGACAAAACGCTCTTTCCTTCATTAATCCGACTGGCAGATCCGGATTGACGAGCCCCACGCAAATAACGCGAAGCCGTGGCCTTGACCTTGGTAATTTCAGTTTCACTGATCGTGTAGCGAAGCCCTTGGCGCCAGTGTTCGTCGTAATCAAATCCCAAGCGTAAACCAACACCCATTTCCTTGATGTCATAAGATGACTCGCGCTGCCGATCACGCTCACGAACAAAGACATCAAAGCCAGCAGCCAAAGGACGGTCGAGGAAGTAAGGTTCTGTGAAACCAAGTTCAACTTCCTGCTTGCGCTCGGCAGCCGTTAACGAGAGCCGAACATCTTGTCCCTTGCCGAGCAGGTTACGCTCACTTAGGGATGTATTGAACAGGGCGCCATCACTACTGGACCATCCGACGCCAAACATCAGGCTTCCAGTTGAACGTTCGCGTACGTCAACCTTGACCGTTGTTTGGTCCGGCGCAGTCTCGGAAGGAACATTGGTCACTTCAACTTTTTCAAAAAAGCCAAGATTGCGGATCTTCTCGCGGGAACGCCGCAAACGCGCCGAATTAAAGGCATCGCCTTCAACAAGCTGCATCTCACGACGCACAACACTGTCAAGAGTCCGCATGTTGCCTGAGATATCGATACGATCAACGTAGACCCGCGGACCTTCCTGAATCTCGTAAACAATATCGATAACACGGGATTTGCGGTCACGTTTCACGCGTGGGCGCACATCAACAAAGGCATATCCCAAAGCACCAACAGCATCAGTCAGCGCCTGAACGGTTTCCTCGACATAATCCGCATTATACCAATCGCCCTGCTGCCCGACGATCACAGAAGACAAATCAACAGCATCCATATCCGGAAGCGCAATCTCTATCTTTTGCTCTCCGAACGTATAGCGCTCACCTTCATCGATCGTAAAGGTCATGAAAAAACCGGAACGATCGGGGGTCAACTCTGCAACTGAAGAAATGACCCGGAAATCAGAGTATCCCTGACGCAGATAGAACCGACGCAGCAGTTCGCGGTCATAGTTCATACGATCGGGATCGTATGTATCGGAAGAAGACAGGAAACGATACCAACGCTCTTCCTTGGTCGCAATCATCTCCTTCAGAAGATCATCAGAGTATTTCTTGTTTCCGACAAAATTAATCCTCTGAACGTATGTGGACGGTCCCTCATTGACCTCAAAGACCAAGTCAACGCGATTTTGCTCAAGCTCTATGACCTTGGGTTCGACTGTAACAGCAAAACGCCCGCTGCGCCGATAGACATCCAGAACGCGCTTCACATCTTCCTGAACCTTGGTTCTGGTATAAACGTGGCGGGGCCGCAGCTGCAATTCTGCCTGAAGCTTCTTCTCATCAATCCGTCTGTTACCTTCGAAAACAACGCGATTAATGATCGGATTTTCCACAACCTTCACAAGAAGGGCAGAACCACTACGAGTGATTGAAACATCGGCAAAAAGACCAGTTGCAAACAAACTCTTCAAAGACCCATCAAGACTGTCGGACCCCAGTTTGTCACCGGGACGAAGCGTCATATAGGCCTTGACTGTTTCAGCCTCAATTCTCTGATTCCCCTCGACCCGGATCTCAGAAAGGGCAACAGCAGCAGAATCCTGAATCGAAGCAGGGCGGGCATGGGCCTCGGACAGGACCAAACCGGGAGAAAAAGCGAAAGCAAGTGCCCCGACAGCTGTCAGCGTCAGCACAGGAGCCACAAGGGCGGGATAAGAACGACCAGACAAGGAAACCCCCGCACAGGAGAATGACAAAAGCAGGACAAAACAAAAATAGCCGGAGTGCTACCCCGCGATCAATCGCAGAATATCATTCCAAGTCGTGAAGATCATTAGCCCGAAGAGAAGGATAAGTCCAATCCTCAAACCAATCTCCTGAGCTTTCTCTCCCAAGGGACGACCACAAACAGCCTCCCACGCGTAAAGAACAAGGTGCCCCCCATCAAGTGCAGGGACAGGAAACAGGTTAATCAGACCCAAATTAACGGACAAGACAGCGACAAACATAATCATGCTGAGAAACCCGAGCTGCGCCGCATTGCCGGAATACTCAGCGATACGCACAGGGCCACCAAGATCCTCTACGCCCCTGGTTCCGACAACAATCTGACCAAGGGCTGCCAGTGTACTGACACTCACAGACCATGTCCGGTTCACAGCCTCAACAACAGAATCAAGCGGCCCCAGACGCTCAATACGGAACGCTGAACCAGAGGAGTACACACCCAAAACAGGAATTTTCTGTGTCTTCCCAAATCCATCGGGCATCTCCCGCCATTCTGGGACAGTATGGAGAAGCAGATACTGCCCATTGCGCAGAACCGTTACACGCATGGGAGCCGCACCGTAAACAGGCACCAGCATACGAAGATCCTCGAACTGACGAACAGCCCGCCCCTCTATGGCAACAATTTCGTCTCCAGGCTGGATACCAGCCGCAGCCGCCGGACTTCCTTCGCTGACACGATCAACCACAGCCGGCGTAAATGGTTTGCCGACAAACATGAAAACCAGAAAAAATACAACAAGGGCAAACAGGAAATTTGCTGCAGGACCCGCAAAAACAATAGCTGCTCTTTGCCATACCCGTTTAGCTGCAAAAGAACGCTCACGATCTTCAACTGCCACATCGGCAGCAACCGAACTGGAGGCATCGGCATCGCCCAGAAACCGGACATAGCCCCCTAATGGAATCAGCGATATTTTCCAGCGTGTTCCGCGCGCATCGTCAAGCCCGATGATTTCAGGACCGAAGCCAATGGAAAAGACCTCCACATGCACACCATTCCAGCGGGCAACAAGAAAGTGCCCAAGCTCATGGACAAAAACCACGACGGTCAGCGTCAGAAGGAACGGAACGAGGTAGGTGGAAAAAAATGAAAGAACATCCATGACGCAACGTATCCGTATCCTTCAGGAATTTATGAAGACCGCAATAACACCATCAACCGGGACCAGAAGCCACTCCGGATAATCGGGTCCGACACATCTGCACTGCAATCTCGCGGGCCTGACGGTCAACGTCCAGAACATCAGAAAGATGCTCTGGCTCCGGGCAGCCCGAAAAACGGGCCAGCGTTTCCTCGACCGCAGCGGCAATATCGGTAAAGCGCAAGGAACCATCAAGAAAACGGGCAACCGCAATCTCGTTGGCTGCATTAAGAACAGTCGGAGCACCACCACCCTGACACAGGGCAAGACGAGCAAGACGAAGAGCAGGAAAACGGTTCTCGTCAGGAGGCTCAAATGTCAGGGAACCCAAGGTACGCCAGTCCAGTCTGTCCGTCCGGGCCTCCATACGGCCAGGCCATCCAAGAGCAAAGGCAATCGGGATACGCATATCCGGCGCACCCATCTGCGCAAGGATAGATCCATCCTTATAAGATACCATAGAATGAATAACAGACTGCGGATGCACAACAATATCGATACAGTCTTCATTGACACCAAACAGGTGGCTGGCCTCAATCAGCTCCAGCCCCTTGTTCATCATCGAGGCAGAATCAACTGAAATCTTCGCCCCCATAGACCAAACAGGGTGAGAAACAGCCTCATCCGGAGTTACATCGCGCATCTGCTCGAGGGAGAATTGGCGGAAAGGACCACCAGAAGCCGTCAGCGTCAATTTTTCAACCTGATCCGCCACGGACTGGTCAAGAACCTGGAAAATAGCAGAGTGTTCTGAATCAACCGGCAAAAGAGTCGCACCGCAACGTACCACCTCAGACATAACAAGGCGACCAGCACAAACAAGCGATTCCTTGTTGGCCAAGGCAACAACAGTTCCTTGCCGAACAGCAGCCAAGGTCGGGGCAAGACCAGCAGCCCCCACAACAGACGACATGATCCAGTCAGCAGGCTTGGACGCAGCATCAACAACAGCATCCAATCCCGCAGCAACCTCAACACCTGTACCAGCCACCGCCATTTTAAGGTCAGAATAAAGAGCCGGATCCGCAGTCACGACAATTTCAGGATGAAAGGCACGAGCCTGCCGCGCCAAAAGATCAATGTTACGATTACCAACCAAGGCAACGACATGCCACTTTTCCGGCTTGGCAGACAGCAAATCAAGGGTGCTTGTACCAACTGAACCCGTCGAGCCAAGAATAGAGACACGACGGACATCAGCAGGCTCTGCACGGTGAACCGGGTATCGCATCACCAAGATCCCAAGCCTCCACCCAAGGCGAGAACAACCAAGACAACAACGGGTGCCGCCGCAACAAGACCATCAAGACGATCCAGGATACCACCGTGCCCCGGTATAATCCCACTGCTGTCCTTGACCCTGAAGCGTCTTTTCACAGAAGACTCAAAAAGATCGCCAACTTGGGCCACAACGGCAAGAAGAGCAGCAAGAACCGACGCAAACAGCCAGCCCGCCATATCCAGCATGAATGGCAATGCAGCACCCGTTACAGAAGCACACACCGCACCACCCAACAAACCAGCCCAAGTCTTGTTGGGGCTGATCCGCGGAGCAAGCTTGGGGCCGCCGATGGCGCGCCCAAAAACGTAAGCCCCCGTATCGGTTGCCCACACAACAAACAAGAGCCACATGAGCGTCCAGACATCCGTCTCGCCACGCAGCCAAGAAAGAGCAAGGCACGGAAGGCCAATATAAAGCACACCCATGGCAAGCCAACCTGACCGGCTGAATGCAGCAACGATCAGCGTCCCGATCCATACAAGCCCCAAGGCAACAAAGGACGAATGAGATACCAACAGGGCAGACACAAACGTAGTTCCGGCAGCAAGCATCCCGCAACCACCAAAACGCCCCCTGCACATCCTGTCCCACTCCCAGACCATCAAGGCAGACGCAAGAGCAACAGCGGATGAAAAGGCAATATCACCAAACCAGACAGCCAAAAGAACAACAGGAGCAAGAAACAACGCCGAACAGACTCTGGCTCCTAACACGGATACCCCCACACATAATAAAACAGTCAGCCCGTCAAGGCACCAAAGCGTCGATCACGACCCGCAAAAGCCTGTAAACATTTCGCAAGTTCAGCCTTGTTGAAGTCAGGCCACAAGACATCTGTAAAAACAAGCTCTGTATAGGCACACTGCCACAGAAGAAAATTACTAATCCTTTGCTCACCGCTAGTCCGAATCAAAAGATCAGGATCGGGCAGGCCGGGAATCATCAAAGAAGAGGAAAACAGATCCTCGGAAATTGAACCTGCATCCAGCAATCCATCCCGGACCATTCCGGCTAACTTCTGAACCGCCGAAACAATCTCTGCCCGGCTGCCGTAGTTAATTGCAATTACAAGATCAAGCAAACTGTTACCGGCAGTCTTTTCTTCTGCATCGGCCATCAAGGCAGCAATGTCGTCTGCCAACCCACAGCGATCACCCATAAATCTCAGGCGCACATCTTCAGAGTTCAGACGTGACACCTCAGACTGTAAATAAAGACGAAGCAGCCCCATCAAGGCAGACACCTCGGACTGCGGTCGCTTCCAGTTCTCAGATGAAAAACCATACAAGGTCAGTTGATTAATACCGAGAGAGGGCGCAGCTTCGACCACAGCCCTTACAGCATCGGCACCACGTTTGTGGCCGGCCACCCGGGGCAGTCCTCTTTTCTGCGCCCAGCGACCATTACCATCCATGATGATTGCCACATGCAAGGTTATGCACCCTTCAGCTTGTTAGAAAGCTAGTAAAACAGATGTTACACAACAACACTACACCTGCATGATTTCTTTCTGCTTGTGATCAAGAACCTCATCCAGGGACTTGATTGTATCATCAGTCATTTTCTGTATTTCAGCGGTATAAGTATGAAGCTCATCCTGTGAGATCAGCCCATCCTTCTCCATTTTCTTCAGGTTGTCATTCCCGTCACGGCGGACATTACGCACGGCAATCCGTGTTGTCTCTGCATACTTGGCGGCAACCTTTGTCAGTTCCTGGCGCCGCTCCTCTGTCAAGGGAGGGACCGGAATGCGAATGGTCTGACCATCCGCCATTGGGTTAAGTCCAAGACCGGCATCACGAATAGCCTTCTCAGCTGCCTTGACCATTCCCTTGTCCCAAACGCTGACCGTCAACATCCTGGGCTCAGGAGAACCAACCGTACCCACTTGGTTCAATGGCATGCTCTGGCCATAAGCCTCAACCTGCACAGGATCAAGAAGGCTGATGTGCGCACGCCCTGTACGCAAACCGGCAAACTCTTTTCTCATCACCTCGACAGCCTGCTCCATACGGTGCCGGATATCTTTCTTCAACGAGGCATAGTCACCAGCCACGATCAATTCTCCTCGGAAATAACAGTATAGCGCCCCTCACCACGCATAACAGCGGCAAAAGCACCATTCCCATGCATGTTAAAAACAACAACAGGCAAGCGGTTTTCACGCGCCAACGCAATAGCCGACGCATCCATGACACGCAAATCCTTGGTCAGAACCTCTGTGTAGCTCAGAGTCTCATAACGCTTGGCATTACAGTCTTTCCTTGGATCAGCAGAATAGACACCGTCAACTTGGGTAGCTTTCAGCAAAGCGTCACAATTAACCTCAACAGCACGCAAGGCAGCGCCTGTATCTGTTGTAAAAAAAGGGTTACCTGTACCTGCCGCAAAAATGACGACACGCCCCTTTTCCATGTGACGCACAGCCTTGCGCCGAATATAAGGCTCGCAAACAGCAGACATGGGAATAGCGGACTGGACCCGGGTATCAACGCCCATCTGCTCCAGCGCATTCTGCACGGCCAGTGCATTCATGACCGTGGCAAGCATTCCCATATAGTCAGCACTGGCCCGGTCCATTCCTTGCGCTGCACCAGAAACACCGCGGAATATATTACCACCGCCAATCACCAGGCAAACCTGCACACCGCCTTGCACAACAGACCGTACATCACGGGCAATAGCCTCTATAACAGCACGGTCCATGCCGTATTCACGATCCCCCATCAATCCTTCGCCAGATAGCTTGAGCATAACACGGCGACAGGTTGACAGGACAAACATGATTAGAACTCCAGAAGGCACAGCGGGGGAAAGAATGACACGAAGATATCAAGACCCAAGCGGGAGGCGGCAACACTCGCAAGATTGCACAACGTTGCTGCCTCCCACATCAACACAAGCAATACAGACCCAAGAAAAGATCAAGCATGCCCCGCCGCAGCTGCAACCTCAGCAGCGAAGTCGGATTCTTGCTTCTCGATCCCCTCACCCAGAGCAAACCGCACAAAGCCTTTCAGCACCACAGGCTTCCCGAGTTCCTTGGACAGATCGGCAACGACGGCAGAAATTCTGCTCTCACCATCGATAACAAAAATCTGCTCGACCAAGCATACTTCCTCGTAAAACTTCCGCAGCCTACCATCAACCATCTTGGAAATGATGTCCTCGGACTTTCCGGAGGCACGGGCCTGATCGGCCAATACATCACGCTCCCGGTCCAAAGCAGCTGTGTCCACCAGATCCTTGTCAAGATACTGCGGATTGGCAGCCGCGACGTGCATAGCGATCTGCTTGCCAACTTCCTCAAGACGGGTCACATCACCTTCGGATTCCAGCGCAACAAGAACACCGATCTTGCCAAGGCCGGGCTTGACTGCCGTATGGACATAGGAGGCGACAACACCGGAAGACACCGACAGCGCCTGATAGCGGCGCAGGTTCATATTTTCACCGATGGACGCAATGGCTGCAGTCACCTCATCAGCAACACTGCGACCGGATCCCGGGAAAGCCGCAGCCTTCAAGGCATCAACATCGCCATCCACACCAAGGGCCACCTGGGCAATACCCTGAGCGAGGGACTGGAACTGATCATTCCGGGCCACAAAGTCTGTTTCGGCATTGAGCTCCACAACTGCGGCACGTGCGCTGATGGCAGCAACAGCGACCAGCCCCTCGGCTGCCACACGCCCTGCTTTCTTGGCAGCCGCAGCAAGACCCTTCTTCCTCAACCAATCAACCGCGGCCTCAAGATCCCCACCGGTCTCGGACAGCGCTTTCTTGCAATCCATCATGCCCGCGCCGGATGTTTCACGCAGTTCTTTTACCAGTGCAGCAGTAATTTCAGCCATTAGTGTAACACCTTCTTCTTCAGGACACCGAGACCGACCAACAACAGAGAAAAAATAGCCGGACAGCCCGATAGTTCAGTTATCTCGAAGAGCCTCACGCGCAGTGGGGCTCTCAGGAAAACGGCGGCAACTGCTGTCGCCGCCGCACCTCTTCAACCGCGAACGCCTCAGGCCTCTGCCTGGGCGCTGTCACTCTCGGCGACAAGGACCGGCTCAACAGGAGCCATTTCCGATGCGCCAACATCAACACCAGCAGCTGTCATCTCTGCCTGGATACCCGAAAGAACAGATCCCGCGATCAGATCGCAATACGTGGTGATGGCACGAATGGCATCATCATTGCCTGGAACAGGGAAATCAACACCTTCCGGGCTGGCATTGGAGTCAACGATGGCAACCACGGGAATGCCGAGCTTGCGGGCTTCAGCAACGGCTAGATCTTCTTTTGTCACATCGACAATGAAGAGAATGTTGGGCAGGCCGCCCATATCCTTGATCCCGCCCAAGGCACGATCAAGCTTTTCCATCTCGCGGGTCAGGCTGAGCTGCTCGCGCTTGGTGAAGCTGTTGACAGCGCCGCTCTCGAACATCCCCTCCAACTCACGCAGACGATTGATGGAATTGGATATTGTCTTCCAATTGGTCAGCATCCCGCCAAGCCAGCGGTGATTGACGTAGTACTGTCCGCAGCGACGAGCTGTTTCAGCAACGATATCCTGCGCTTGACGTTTGGTGCCAACGAACAGCACACGACCACCTGAAGACGTGACTTCACGCACTTTCTCCATGGCGCGCTGCAACATCGGAACGGTCTGCTGCAGATCAATGATGTGCACTCCGTCACGAACCCCGTACAGGTAGGGCTTCATGCGGGGATTCCAGCGACGGGTGTTGTGACCGAAGTGGCAGCCAGCTTCGACCAGTTGGCGCAGTGTAAATGTCGGAAGAGCCATTATTTCCTCTTTTCCGGTTGATACCTCCACAGGGCAAGTGGCCGAATAAACGGCACCGGATGGACCATAGTCCCCTTGGAAGAGGACCTCGGGCCCGTGCACCCGTGTGTGTAGTTTTGCACAAGGCTGGTTGTTTATCGCGCCAGACCATGAATTGCAAGCCTGGATATCAGACTTGGGCAGCGCAAGCCTAGATTTCCCGCACCTCCAAGACTCCGGGAACATCCTTCAGGGCACCAATAGTATGGCCGGACAAGGCAAACCCTTGACGAAGAGGCATCTCAACCTCCTGAAATCGCGTTCTGGCCACCAGAACAACCCGGCCGTGCCCCTTGGCGTCAGCATCAATTATCTGACGCACCTTGCAAAGGCAGGATGGAACATCAAAAACAATCATGATTTTCTTGGTTGCCCTGGAAACGGCATTATCCAGGCTTTCAACGTGCTGGACGGACAACCTGACCTGATCGCCATCCAGCCGGGCATCAACACTCAGGAGGAGCGGCTTGCCGGAGTCCAGAAGATCCCGGCTGGATGATAGAATCTCGGAAAAAAACATGGCTTCGTACCCGCCACCCGCATCCGACAGGCTGACAAAGGCATAGCGGGAACCATTACGCCCGGTTTTTTCCTTACGCCCCCCGACAATGGCAGCCATACGTACCGGCGTTTGCCCTCCATTCCGCAAATACATCACTAGGTCAGAAGAAGGAACAGCATCAAGCCGCTCCAAGGTTGTCTTGTAGGCATCCAAGGGATGCGCCGACAGGAAAAAGCCGATGGCGGCCCGCTCTTCATTCAGAATATCTGTCCTGGACCACTCTTCGCCTGTAGGCAAATCAAAGCGTGGAACCGTATCTGCAGGACCAAACAGGCTGACCTGGGACGAGGCACGAGCCTCTGCAGCTGCTTGGGCATGCCTCAAGAGAAGCTCTATACCGGCAAAAAGCCGCGCACGGGACGGCTCCAGGCAATCAAAAGCCCCTGCCCTGACCAAACTCTCAAGCAGCCTCTTGTTGATAGCGCGGCTGTCCACACGCCCGGCAAAATCCTGTACGGAACGAAAAGCACCGCGACTTCTGCGTTCCGTCACCAACCCCTGCATGGCAGCCTCGCCCACATTGCGGACCGCAGCCAGTGCATAACGTACCGCCCCCTGTGGGCTTGCATCGCCAAATTCAACACTGAACTGAACATCAGAGGCATTGATATCAGGCGGTAGAAGCGGAATACCCAAACGTTGCAGCTCCCCCCTGAAAGAGGCCAGCTTGTCTGTATTATGCATATCATACGTCATGATCGCAGCCATGAATTCAACGGGATAGTTGGCTTTCATGTACGCTGTCTGATAGGCTACATAGGCATAGGCTGCGGCATGGGACTTGTTGAACCCATAACCGGCAAACTTGGCGATGGTATCGAAAATACCGGAAGCCTGACCGGAGGCAATGCCACGCTCCGCGCAGCCCTGCACAAACATGGCGCGCTGCTGGTCCATTTCCTCCTTGATCTTTTTCCCCATGGCCCGACGCAACAAGTCCGCAGTACCAAGGGAATAGCCTGCCAGAACCTGAGCTGCCTGCATGACCTGCTCTTGGTAGATCATGATCCCGTACGTTTCCTTCAGGATCGGCTCCAGGCTGGGATGCATATAGTCAATTGGCTCGGTACCCTGCTTGCGGGCAATGTAAGAAGGAATATTATCCATCGGACCCGGTCGATACAGGGCAACAACCGCGATAATGTCTTCCAGGCAGTCAGGTTTCATCCGCGTCAGGACATCCCGCATTCCTTGGGATTCCAGCTGGAACACGCCTGCTGCCTCTCCACGACCAAGCATGTCATAGGTTTTCGGATCATCCAGAGGCAGGGAAGACAGATCGATCTGTATCCCTCTCTCCCGCAACAGGTTGACAGCCTTCTGCAGTACAGTCAGCGTTTTCAGGCCAAGAAAGTCAAACTTCACAAGCCCTGCGGATTCAACCCACTTCATATTGAACTGGGTCACCGGCATGTCTGACCCGGGATCGCGGTACATCGGAACCAGCTGGTCCAAAGGACGATCGCCAATCACCACGCCGGCCGCATGGGTTGATGCGTGGGAATAAAGCCCCTCCAGGCGCTGACCAATAGACAGCAGCTGGGCAACCTGGGGATCACTGTCACGCAGCGCCTGTAACTGCGGTTCCTGAACAATGGCTTCCTGCAAGCTGACAGGGTTGGCCGGATTGTTGGGCACCAGCTTGCAGATACGGTCAACATAACCCAGGGGCATTTCCAGAACACGACCAACAGACCGCAACACAGCCCTGGCCTGCAACTTTCCAAAAGTTATAATTTGTGCAACACGGTCACGTCCGTATGTCTTCTGCACATAGTCAATGACTTCCCCTCGCCGCTCCTGACAAAAATCGATATCGAAGTCCGGCATTGAAACGCGCTCCGGATTCAGGAACCGCTCAAAGAGAAGCTGGAAGCGCAGGGGATCAAGGTCGGTGATGGTCAGCGCCCATGCGACCAAGGAACCAGCACCGGAACCACGCCCCGGACCAACGGGTACGTCGTTGTCTTTCGCCCACTGGATGAAATCAGCAACAATGATAAAGTAACCGGGAAAGCCCATCTGGATGATCACATCCAGTTCGAACGCAAGCCTTTGATAGTAGGGTGCAGCGACCTTCTCTTTCTCATCCTCTGTCATGCCCGGCATGTAAACATGAACAGGCAGGCGCCTTTCCAACCCTTCGCGGGCCATCTGGCGTAACACATCTTCTTCTGAACTGTCCACGGCACGCGCTGAACGCGGCAGGATTGGCTTGCGCTTCTCCACCATCACTGCACAGCGGCGGGCAATCGTCAGGGTATTATCAATGGCCTCCGGCAGATCCTGAAAAAGCTCCCGCATTTCAGCGGCCGATTTCAGATAATGCTCCGGCGTCAACCGCCGCCGCTCGGTCGCAGAAACCGTCAGCTTTTGCGACATACAAATCAGGACATCATGAGCCTCGAATAACTCGCGATCCGGGAAATAACAATCGTTCGTAGCGACAAGAGGAAGCCCGTGCTTGTAAGCAAGATCGAGAAAAACAGGCTCGGTTCTGTTTTCTTCCGGGGTATCATGGCGCTGTATTTCCATATACAGCCGCCCGGGGAAAACCGATCCAAGCCACTGCAACTCAGCCTCAGCAGGCTGTGAGCCACCATTCAGTATCCGATAACCAACCGGCCCGGAAACCCCACCCGTCAGACACAACAATCCTTCACTTCGAGATTCCAGATCAGGGCGGCGTATCTTTGGTATCTCACCACTCTCTGCCGCCATAAATGCATGAGAAATCAGCGCAATAAGATTGCTGTAACCAACAGCATTCTGACACAACAGAACAAGATCATCAAATTGGTCTGGCACCATATCCGGCCGACCCCGTGGGGGGTCAGTATCCCCGCCGCGTTCCACGGCAACCTGGCATCCGATAATCGGTTGCACACCATCTGCGGCCAAGGTTACCGAAAACTCCAGCCCACCGAACAGGTTGCGGGTATCAGTAATGGCAACAGCCGGCATACCGCGTTCGCGACATGTCTTGCCAAGCGTCTTGATCGGTATCGCCCCTTCGGACATTGAATAGGGCGTGTGAAGGCGGAGGTGAACAAAGGCATTCTGCATAGTCCGCCCAAGATGCCAGAACACGTCAAAAATCACCAGACCTGACGGAGGTCTGGACAGAGCCGAGGCCACACACACAATTTCCCATAAATAAATTGCGGAAAAAGGATGATGGTATTAGCGTACATTCATTATTTCTCGACATAATGATGAAATGACTGACAGGGTTTGCGAGGCATAGATGCTTGTTTTCTGGATGGAATTTGCTCTGGTTCTGGGTGCAATCCTGATCGGTATCCGGCGGGGCGGAGTCTCCTTGGGGTTGATCGGCGGCTTGGGGGTTGCCGTTCTGTGCTTCGGATTTGGCGCTGTTCCAGCCAAACCACCTGTGACCGTCATGCTGATCATTCTTGCCGTTGTTACGGCATCAGCAACCCTGCAGGCCGCCGGTGGACTGGACTGGCTGGTCCAACAGGCTGAACGGCTGCTCAGGGCTCACCCGAAGCATGTCACACTTATTGCCCCTTTTTGCTCGTTTGCCTTGACGGTCTGCGTTGGCAGTGGGCATGCCATCTATTCGCTACTGCCCGTTATTGCTGACGTCTCCCTGAGAACGGGGGTAAGGCCGGAGCGTCCCATGGCTATATCCAGTGTTGCATCGCAAATGGGCATTACCGCCAGTCCGGTTGCCGCAGCTGTAACCACTTTTCTTGCGATTACCCATGACGCACCCGGGGCCATAGGACTTGTCGATCTGCTGATCGTGACTGTCCCCGCAGGACTGTTCGGCCTTGGACTCGCCTGCCTGTGGAGCCTCAATCGTGGTTTGGACCTGAATAAGGATCCGGAGTATCAGGCACGGCTGACCGACACTGAATTCAGGGAACGCCTTGGAACCAGCATAACAACTCTCGACAAAACACTACCAGCTTCCGCGAAAATATCTGTTGTCCTCTTCTTCAGCGGGATTCTGACCATCGTCATGCTGGCCCTGAATCCGCAATGGGTTCCTGTAGCCAACGGCAAAGCGGTACCCATGACAACCATCGTACAGATTGTCATGTTGGCCTACGGGGCCTTGATCATGCTTTACAGTAACGTCAAGGCTACTGATATTGCCCGAAGCGGGGTCTTTAATGCGGGAATGATTGCCGTCGTGTCCATATTTGGCATTGCGTGGATGAGCGACACCTTTGTAAGTGACAACGAAGAGCTGCTTATCAACACAGTCCGCCAAATGGTGGAGTATGCCCCCCTGACCTTTGCTTTTGCCTTGTTCGCCGTTTCCATGTTCGTAAAAAGCCAAGCAGCAACACTGGCGATCATGATTCCCTTTGGCCTGACCTTGGGCGTGCCCATGCCTGTTCTGGTTGGCGTCATTCCCGCATGTTACGCTTATTTCTTTTTTGCGTTCTACCCCAGTGATTTGGCCGCCATCAACATGGATCGTACCGGCACCACCCGTGTTGGAAAGTATCTTCTCAACCACAGTTTCATGATGCCGGGACTGATCGGTGTATGGGGGGCCACCCTTGCTGGGTGGATACTAGCTTCCCTTACACTCTAGAAAGAGCTCCAGCACCTCACGGATTCTAAGAGCAGGATGCCATATTGGGATCCGGTGAGGCATCAGGATACAAAGTTACAACAGACTGAGCACGTGAAACAAACACCAGACGGAACGCCTGCCCTCCGGCATCGGTCAAGCAGGCTACGTTGTCTTTTTTACCCTGTACACGAGGCAGAACGTGCTTTAGTGCCATAGTTCCTTCTTTCAGAATGTCCCGCGCATGCTGCCCAAGCCCATAGCCCTTGGGACATGCACGACCAACAGAGCCATCAGGACGAATATAAGAAACGCCCACCGTATACACAGGCGGCTTTATATCCTGCTTGGAACACTGTGTTGCTCCGTCAGCAAGGCCAGCCCACCCCGCTTTTTGAGCTTGAAGATAGCGCCCTTCAAAATGGAAACCACCCAAAGTACGGGAACCCGGCTCACCACAGAAAACATGGGTGAATCCATTCTGGCGGAACCATACGTCTGTCAGTTCATTCACAAATCCAGCCACGTCAGCATGGCGGGTCAGAATGGTACCATCGAGCGCGGTGTACAAGGCATTGGCTTCCTCAGGAAAAACCGAAAGAAGCGTAACAGCAAAGTTTTCCGCCCTTGGTTTCGAACCCCAGTTGCCACACAAGGCCAGAACCCCACGATCAAAGGCATCCAGCTCTGGGGCCAAAGGAGCAGGATCATTCACAGAATCAGTCTGCTCATCAAAGAACGGTAGAAAGTCAGACCGCCCAAAAACCGCTGTACGCATCTGGCCACAATCAGCACGAACCCACCGGTCTTTGGGCGATGCACTATTAATCCGGACCTGGATCCACGCATCTTCACCCTGTTCGTAAGAATTGGCCGGATACTCACGGGAAGGAACCAAGCGCACATTATCAGGATTGGACAAGGTCTTCTTGCTGACATAGGCCTCGCATGGACCGGATGCTGTCAGAACACCCGAGGGGGCAGCAACAGACTGACAAGAAAAGACACACCACAAACAGAAAACCAGAAACGATACTGGCGATACACGGTTCATATGGATCCTCACAGGAATAAAATCCGATACAATAACCCGTCACCAATAGATTATTATCAAATTATAATCTATCTATAATTATTATAGGGAGCAAATAGACGTCTGGCTGCGCACTGTAATAGTCCGATCCATACGCGCGGCCAGATCAGTGTTATGTGTGGCAATCAAGGCTGAAAGCCTCTCTTCACGTACCAACGTCAACAGCTGGGAAAAAACCTTCTCTGCGGTCTCCGGATCAAGGTTCCCCGTTGGCTCGTCGGCCAGAAGCAATGCCGGGGCATTAGCCAACGCCCTGCAAATCGCAACACGCTGCTGCTCACCACCTGATAACTGCCCTGGTCGATGCTGGGCACGCACTTGCAACCCCATGGACGTCAGAAGATCCATAGCCCGAACGCGAGCCCGTTGACGCGATGCTCCGGCTATCATCTGGGGAATAATAATATTCTCGACAGCTGAAAATTCCGGAAGAAGGTGATGATACTGATACACAAACCCCAAGTGCCGACGCCTTAACGCCGTACGCCTGTCATCATCAAGCCCGTCGGTATTCAAACCACCAATGGAAACAACGCCTTGATCGGGGCGCTCCAGAAGACCGGCGATCTGCAACAGTGTCGACTTTCCTGCACCTGATGGTCCGACCAGAGCAACGATCTCACCTGCCGCAACTTCAAGATTGATATCAGACAGCACGTCCAGACGCTCCCCGCCCTGCACAAAACAGCGCGACACCCCAGACAGCGCAAGTGCTGGCTTTTGCTTGTCCAGATTCTCACTCATAGCGCAGGGCCTCTACAGGATCCAAGCGGGCTGCCCGCCAACTGGGATAGAGCGTCGCACCAAGAGACAAGGCAATCGCCATGGCCGTAACACGGATAACTTCCGACCATTCCATCTTTGCCGGCATTTTTGAAAGGAAGTAAACTTCAGCAGAGAAAAGGTCTGTTCCTGTCAAAGATTGCAGTCCCTGACGAATGGATTCTATGTTTTCACAGAACAAAACACCAAGAACCAATCCAGATACCGTACCGCACATGCCAACACTGGCCCCCGCCAGAAAAAATATTCTCATGACTGAACCACGCGTCGCGCCCATCGTTCGCAATATCGCAATATCGCGCCCTTTGTCTTTGACCAGCATGATCAGACCAGAAATAATGTTGAAGGCCGCAACAACGATAATAAGGGTCAGAATAAGAAACATTACGTTTCTCTCGACCTGCAAGGCGTTAAACAGGCTGGCATTGCTGCGGGTCCAGTCGGCAACATAGTAGCCACGCCCAAGGGTCTGATAGACTTCATCAATAATCGTATCCAGATTATCCGGATCAACCGTCATGATCTCGATCTGGCTGACCTGCTCCGGCATCTGGAAATAAGCCTGCGCAGCAGCCATTGGCATATAAATGAAGGCGCTGTCATACTCGTGCATGCCAACATCAAAGATCGCTGCAATACGATAGGCACGCATACGCGGCACTGTCCCGAATGCAGTAACGGCACCCTTGGGAGAAACAAGGGTTAAACTATCACCAACCTCCACACCGAAATGGCGCGCCATACGTGACCCAATCACAATCACGCTGGACTCATCAAAATGATCCAGATTCCCGTCAATCAGGCTTCCGGACAAAACCGGCCGCTTGCCGAGATCAGCCTGCGTCATGCCACGCACCATAGCCCCCCTGCTCGCCCCCTTGGCGCTAACCATAACCTGCCCCTCTACAACCGGGCTGGCCAAAGTCACGCCAGAAAGAGTGCGCAAACGCTCTACATACGAACTGTACGCATCAAGATTTCCGTGGGAGGACGTGATAACAACATGACCGTTCAGACCAAGAATGCGCCCCAGCAACTCGTGCCGGAAACCATTCATGACGGCCATGACGATAATCAAGGTTGCAACGCCAAGGGCAATACCAAGCAGGGAGAAGCCGGCGATGACAGAGACGAAACCCTCTTTCCGCCGCGCTCTCAGGTAACGCAGGGCAACCATTCGCTCGAAGGCATCAAAGATCATACTGCAAACCTATCACCTGCATGGCGTCACAACAGACAGCGGCTGCGCTTCAGACAGACGTCAAATGTGACAGCACGGACTCTACAGACACATCCCTCTTTTCGCCGATACGGCGGCATTTCAGCTCGACATAACCGGCAGCAACGCCTTTGGGACCGATGGTCACGTGCCACGGCAAACCAATTAGGTCAGCCGTGGCAAACTTGGCACCGGCACGTTCATCGGCCCGATCATCATACAACACATCGACCCCGGCATTCCGCAAGTCAGCGTACAGACCATCGGCCACAGCATCAACAGAAGGATCACCGGGCTTGATATTGATCAGGGCAACACGGAAAGGCGCAACACTCTCTGGCCAGATGATGCCATTTTCATCGTGGCTGGCTTCTATGATAGCACCGACAAGGCGGGAAACACCGATACCATAGGACCCCATGTGCAGAACAATATCTTGCCCATCCGGCCCGGCAACCCGGCACCCCATGGGGGCGGAATACTTGGTACCAAAGTAGAAGATATGCCCGACCTCTATGCCACGTGCCGAAACCAGGTTCTCACCCAAGCCGGCTTCCAGCGCCGGGTCATGCATTTCATCTGTTGCAGCATAAGGACCTGTCCAGCTGTCGACCAAAGGCTGGAGATCACCATCAAAGTCAACCGTATCCGGGATCGGCATATTCAATAGATCCCTGTGCACAAAAACACCGCTTTCGCCTGTATTGGCCAAAATCAGGAATTCATGACTGAGATTGCCGCCAATTGGCCCCGTAGCGGCCCGCATGGGTATAGCGCGAACACCCAGCCGGGCGAATGTCTTTAGGTAGGCAACAAACATGCGGTTATAGGCACGGCGGGCAGCCGCTTCATCAAGATCGAAAGAATAGGCATCTTTCATCAGGAATTCACGGCCGCGCATGACGCCGAAACGCGGACGAACCTCGTCACGGAACTTCCACTGGATTTGATACAGGGTTTTCGGCAAATCCTTGTAGGAACGGACCATGGAGCGGAAAACATCCGTGATCACTTCCTCATGCGTTGGACCATACAGCATTTCCCGATCATGGCGATCAACAATGCGCAGCATTTCGCGCCCATAGTCGTCATAGCGGCCAGATTCCCGCCACACATCCGCCGTCTGTATGGTTGGCATCAGCATCTCGACCGCACCAGCACGATCCTGTTCCTCGCGAACAATCTGTTCCACTTTCCGCAAAACACGATGCCCCAAAGGAAGCCAGTTATATATCCCGGCAGCGTGCTGACGAATCAACCCGGCGCGCAACATCAAACGATGGGAAATGATCTGGGCTTCTGCAGGAGTTTCCTTGAGGACAGGAAGAAAATAGCGAGACAGACGCATAAGCGGAGAATTCCTGAGGACAAGACGGTAAACAAGGTCATTTGGCTGACTTTATGACAGGGGTATGTGCTTTTTCCAATGACGTTTTGCATAAATAAAGGGACTTTTAACGTCATAACTCCAAAGCGGTAACGCGGAACGGGACAGTTAAAGTAGAAAGAACACGCACAGGTTCCTGAAAATCAGGCAAAACATCCGGCAGATCACGCCCAAAAGGACCTGCATCCTTTTCTTTAAGGCCTTGTTATAGAAAAAGAACACATGAGAGGAAGCGTTTGTCCGCAATAAACTTGCCATAACCCTTGGTGTTTTCTGTTGCCATTTTGCGGCAGGCCCGGCAGGATCCGCGCACCTCCACGCCCTTCTGAGACAAGGTCATGTCCCGCATCTCTCCTGAATTTATTCGCCTTGCGTGCCTGTATGGGGCCATTTTTATCGTCAATGGCATTCAGCTGCCCTTCTGGCCCGTCTGGCTTGAGAGCCGGGGCATGGGGCCGTGGGAAATCGGTATCCTGTCCGGCGCCCTTTACTGGGCCAAAGCTGTCACCAACCCAACAATCGGCACAATCATAGACACACGCGGCAATCGTATTGGCATGATGCGGTTCTTGGCTGCCACCTCCTTGATTATCTCGCTCTTCTACTTGGGCTTTGATGGTTTCTGGGGACTGTTGATCATCGGTATACTGGGCGGATCCCTGTTTTCTGGAATTACGCCAGTTGCAGAAACAATCAGCATGGGGCATGCCACGCGCGGCAAGATCGACTATGGCCGCGTTCGCCTTTGGGGATCAATCAGCTTTATGGTTGCGGCCTATCTAGTTGGGAAGATACTGGATTATACTCCCAATAACGAAATTATCCTCTGGCTGTTCTTGGGTGGCCTTGGCATTACCCTTGCCGCAACGTGGTTCTCCCCCGACTCGCCCAGCACCAACAGCAATACGGAGCGGGAGCCATGGAGCGGCCTTCTGAGGGACCGCCGCTTCCTTGTCTTCCTTGTTTTCGCTGCGTGTGCGCAGGGAAGCCATGCTGTTTACTATGCTTTCGGCACACTGCACTGGACAAGCCAAGGCGTGGAAAGCGGGGTGATCGGTGGGCTGTGGGCCGTAGGCGTCTTGGCCGAGATTGTCCTTTTTGCTGCATCCGCACGCTTTGTACGCCGGATGGACCCTGCCATTTTGATGGTATCTGCCGGTATTGCCGGGGTTATTCGCTGGCCACTGATGGCCTTTACGACGGCACTGCCCGTTCTCGTCCTGCTGCAAGTGCTCCATGCCTTTACCTTTGGCGCCGCGCACTTGGCAGCAATGCACTATATTACCGCAAACACGCGATCAGGATTGATTGCTCGCGCACAGACCGTGTACTCGGCCGTTGCTGTTGGGCTGGGGTCCGGGATTCTTATGATTGTCGCCGGACGACTCTATGAACTCCTGGAGGGATGGGCTTATTTGGCAATGGCTGGCTTGTCGGCTTTCGCGCTTGTCTCTGCAGCATTTCTTGCCTTCACACGGCATCAGCCAGAGACCATGGAACAAAAGAAACAAGAACTTAGGGAAGAAGCTGCCTAAGCAAATTGCCCGATGAAAAAAGCCCCCAGATCGGGGGCTTTTTTATTTCTATGCTAGGTACAATCAAGCGGCACTCTCATCCCTGGACGATGAAGACTTCCCACCCGAGCTAACGTAGGCAACAGAGGCATGCTCGGCACAGTATGGCTTATTCGGAAGTGATGGTGCACCACAGAAATGGAAACCAGGCTCACGGGGATCACCAATAGGCCAACGGCATGTATGAACAGATAGATCAACAACCGAGCGAATCTTGGGATCCGTCTCTTTTTTCCTGGAAGCAGGAGCATCTTGGCGCGGCTTCTGCTCCCTTTTTATAGGGGAAGGTCGCCCTTGCAAACCCAACCGGTGCGCTTTACCAACGACGGCGTTCTTGGACACGCCCAACCGCTTGCCAATTTCCCCCGTTGTCAGACCCTCAGCCCAAAGAGCCTTCAGCTCCTCGATCCGTTCATCAGTCCAGACCATATACCCCTTGCTCCCAAATAACCGATGACAAGCAGCCGTCAATTCTCTGAACAACAGCCGAGGCTCTCATTGTAGCAGCAAATGAAGGCCAGATAATCCCGAAAAAAAAGGCCGCACACGAAGCACGGCCCAAGTTTAGGGAGGAAACGTCCAAGAAAGACAACATAGCCTCACAAAAAGGAGGGACACGCCATGTTGCATCGCGGATACATCTCACGCCAAGCGTTTCATGTAAAGTCGAAAAAATCCGAACACAGAAAGAAAGACATAAAGAAACACGAACTTAGGGGATCCTGCAATTATCAGTACCATCATAAGCTTTTTAATTCCCGATAAGCACTGCATGAGAGCGAATCCAAATCGCAAAAATACGATACTATAGGGAGAATAGAGCTCGGTATAAAGCAATCAAAAGAACAAGGGCCAAACCCACAGAAACCAATATGTCTGAAATATTCCAATTTCCGTCCCCTTCCCTGCTCATAGCTGACGCGGAAAACCTTACATGGCAAAATTTTCACAGATCTAACATAAATGGAATTCCATGACGTGCTTGAGTGGACTGAAAAAATGAGCGTAGGCTCCGAGGCTCTGGATGAAGACCACAAGCGCCTCATAAGCATGCTGAAAGAACTGAATACGGCTCTGAAAGCAGGGAGCCCAGCAGAAACAATACGGGACATTATGGTCGAGCTGGCTGCCTACACAGATTACCATTTTGCTGCTGAAGAGAGAGTGCTGCGCATGGCCCGCTATGAAGGGCTGGACGAGCACATAGAGGCTCACAACAAGTGGCGTGAACGTCTTTCTGAACTACAAACAACCTTGGAAGGCAAGGCAGATCGCCGTTCAGCTCTTAAACTGTCTGACTTTTTGTCTGATTGGCTGATACGCCACATTCTGGGTGATGACCAGAAATTCAAGCCTGCAATCGAGGCCTTGGTCAATCGACGGAAGGCGGGCTCTGGAAATGATGGAAATCAATCCACCCCGGAATCATGATTATAAAAGCACTTCATCAATCAAGGGATGCCATCCGTTACGGTCTTCCACCTCAATAACCCACAAATCATCGTCATAGCCCCGTTGACGCGCAATATAGGCATCAGCTTCCTGCTCGGTAACGGCTCGCTCACCCGTGCCACGCATCCAGGCAGGACGACCATCAGGAAGGCGGACCTGTGACAGAACCCAGCACCCGCTTCCCAACGTGTTCACTTTGACCAGAACAGCACCGGCATCCGGATCACCGGATACGACAACCGCAGCAAAAACGCCCCGGGATTGACAGTGACGCAGCAAAGCTTGGACCCGTATACGGGTCCGAAGGCGAACATCCCTGTCCATCAAGCCGTGCGTAAAATCAGATGATACCCAAACGCTGTTTCAACCACGTCGGACATGTCACCAACGGACAACGCAAAGACAGCCTTGTCAAATTCCGGAACCATCATACCGGGAGAGAAGGACCCAAGATCACCACCCTCTTCTGACGAAGGGCACTCTGAAACAATTCTGGCAGCCTCCGCGAACTGCACATCTCCACTGCGGATCTTGTCGCGCAAACGGACTACTGCTTCCAGGGCAGCGGCTTTTGATCTTTTTGAGGCTGTATCCGGGGCATCTGCGTGCATTAACAAAATATGGGAAGCGCGAACAGATGTGCTCATGTGAATCAAGACCTCTCTATTGCAAGAAGGGGAAGAGACAACACATCCAAGCCCATGTCAAGATAAGGGGGCAACGGGACCTCAGTCTTGAACACAGGCCCGACAAGATATCTTGACAATAACAAAAAGCCCCACCGGATGAACCGGCAGGGCCACGAAAGATGGGCGTTATCATCTCGCACAAGACAACAACCCCAAGCCACAATACGGGATTAGTGCAAGTGCGCTGCCATTCGCGCGATCTCATCCTTCAGGCGCAACTTCCTGCGCTTTATATCACTGACAAATTCGGGATCCGGGACCGGCCTTCGGCTCTCCACCTGCAGGACAGCTTCAAGTTCCGCATGCTTCATCCGGAGGGACTCAACCCGGGCATCGACACTCATCGTAGCTTCTCCCTTTTCCTGCTGGTAAGAAACACGCTAGATTTTACGCCTGCCCGGCCACAAAGACCATAGAAATTCACAACGCCTTGTTACACCAAAAGTTTTTATCACTTTCTCTTGAACTGCCCATTCAACAGATTCCCGGAGATCAAAATGACGGACAAACCTCGCATGGTGGTTGGCATCAGTGGTGCTACCGGGGTCATATACGGTGTCAAACTGCTGCATATGTTGAAAACTATCGGCATAGAGACCCATCTGGTCATGAGCCGGACGGCTGAAATTACACTGGCATACGAATCGAGCCTGAAAGTTACGGACGTTCAAAATCTGGCAACCGTGCACTACCGAATTGATGACCTGGCAGCGGCTGTATCGTCAGGCTCCTTCCGAACCATGGGAATGATCGTTGCGCCCTGCTCAGCCCGTTGCCTAGCAGAAATCGCCACGTGCGCCGGAAACAACCTGCTGACAAGAGCAGCGGATGTCACCCTCAAGGAACGACGGCGCCTGGTTCTGATGCTCCGCGAAACCCCCCTGCACCTTGGGCACATCCGTAACATGGCCACTGTGACCGAGATGGGTGGGATTATCGCGCCCCCCGCCCCGGCTTTCTACACAAGACCGCAGAGTCTGGAAGATATGGTGGAGCAGAGCGTAGGTCGTGTCCTGGATCTTTTTGACCTCGACATAGGAACGATCCCACGCTGGGGAAAAGATGTAGGACCGGAGCCACGCTCTACAATGCCGCAGACGACACCTTGAGAAGAGGCGCGGATCCGCCCGTATATATTCCCAATGCCTTTGCAGTACACACAAGGACATCATCGGCAGCAAGTAACCGAGCTCCGGTTGTCACATCTTCCAATGGAACGGATGTAACAGTCCCATTCTTCCAGGCCACCATACGACCCCAAGCCCCCTCTGCGACAAGATCGACCGCCGCGGTGCCGAAAGCAGAAGCAATAAGGCGATCACGGGCGGAAGGGATACCGCCACGCTGCAAATGGCCCAAGACGATGGGGCGAGTTTCAATGCCGGCCATACCGGCAATCCGGTCGGCAAGATAATGCCCTATGCCACCATAGCGCTTTTCCCCGCCGGAGTAGGTTATAATGGCACTCTGACCGTCTTCACGTCGCACACCCTCGGCAACAACGATGACGACGTGGCTTCTCCCGGTGTCCAGAACAGCACGGATCTTGCGCGATACCTCTTCCAGGGTATAAGGCAACTCAGGGACTAGGATAATATCAGCACCACCGGCGATCCCTGCTGTCATGGCTATATAGCCGGCGTCACGTCCCATAACCTCCAGAATCATGGCGCGGTGATGGGATGCTGCTGTGGAGTGCAGCCGGTCCAATGCTTCTGTAGCAACATCTACAGCTGTGGCAAAGCCAACAGCATAGTCTGTACCGTGCACATCGTTATCGATTGTTTTCGGGATTCCGACCATCCCCAGCCCGGCACGACGACAGAGTTCCGACGTAATGCGCATGGACCCATCGCCACCCACCACAACAACGGCATCCAGCCCGAGCATTCTTGCACCCTCGGCAAACTCTGGCGAGAAATCGCGGTATGATCCATCCGACATCGGGAATTGCAGGGGATCTCCTTTGCTGGTAGTGCCCAGAAAGGTACCACCAGACCTCAGGCAGGATGCATCCATGGCACCGCCACCAAGCTCGATATACTGCAAAGGACGCGTAATCAGGCCCGAAGTTCCATCAAGAATGCCGTATACCTTCCAGCCGTACATTTCATGCGCTGCACAAGCAACGGCACGCACCACAGCGTTGAGACCGGCACAATCACCGCCGCTTGTCATAATGCCGATTGCACGATTGACAGACATAATACACCTACCTCTTAACTCTATCGGTATACTACACAAAAGCAGCCATACCCCTTTCACAAATTTTCTGCTAGTATCAAATTAATCCAGCATTTTATGGTGTCCTGCCGACGATGATTGATGATGAAGAGAGGGAACAGGTTCTGTCCCGCCTCGCCGAGCTCCGGGTTGAGCATCGCGATCTTGACGAAATTATAAGTCGACTTGGCGATGATGGCCAGAGCAATCAGCTTCAGATTGTTCGCCTGAAGAAACGGAAGCTTCTTCTCAAGGATGAGATATCCCGGGTGGAAAGTATCTTGGTACCCGACATCATTGCCTGAGCAGAATTTTTTATGCCCTCTTGGTGCCGCGCAGCGCCATACGCACCCTCAGTCCTGAATCTGTCTCCCGCAGGATTGCCTCCGGCTCATCCCCCGGAAAGACGGGGTGCATACCCGAGCAAACCCGCAAGGGAAAATGACTACCTCCGCGTGGAACATCCATTCCGTCAAGCCTTGCTTCAATGGCGGCAATGGCCCGTGATGCTTCCGGCTCACGAGCCGGAAAGGAAAGGAGCCCAAGCCCAGCACCGCCAACTGTCGTCACCACATCCGTTTCCTGAACAAGATCGGATACAGACTGGGCCATGGCCTCCATCGCCAAGTGCAAACCATCCAGCCCATAGTTTTCATGAATCCAGTCATGGTTCTCAAGCCAGAAAAGCGCAAAAACCCCACCAACATGGCTCTCGGGTGGCAATGACAAGATATGCTCCATAGCCCTGTGCAGGGCACGCATGTTGTCAATGCCCGTCCATGGGTCCTGAAAGATCCTTGTCTCCAGCCACTCCTGACGTCTGCGCCCTTTCTCGAGGTCTCCACGCAGAACGGCGATTTCCGCGACAGCACGCTCCAGAGCATCACGGGCAGAAGGATGGACATGGGCAAGATCAATACCCAAAACATCCACGGGATCTATAACCGGTGAATGGGGTCCCCCTCCCTCTTCGTAGGCCAGAAGGGGATTTTTCCCGTGCCGGAAATGACGGCCACCGCCTGCACCTTTCCTCCAATGCGAAGGATCGACGGATCCCGTCCCTTTAACTCCAGCCATACACGCCCCCGCACCATACCGAAGATGTCCCCATTCTATCAGTAAAAAGCCCTTGGTTCAGCACCGACACGCTTTCCCGACAACACCGACAGAATTTATCCTGCCGCATTCGCTTGCAAGCTCCTGTTACCTCCCTATAATGCCGCCTCTTCCCGGCTGAAAGCCCCGCACAGATGCAAAGAGGCCATGATGAACGGCACACAGGGTACTCCTCTCTCGAATCCGGTTGCAGGGATTATCATGGGAAGCCAGTCCGACTGGGAAACCATGCGCCATGCAGCTGACCTGTTGCAGGATCTTGGTATTGCCGCAGAGACGCGGATTGTGTCAGCCCACCGAACGCCAGACAGGCTCTATCATTACGCAACGTCGGCCCGGAACCGTGGCCTGCGTGTGATTATTGCAGGAGCAGGTGGAGCCGCCCATCTTCCCGGTATGTGCGCTGCATTGACCCCGCTGCCTGTTTTCGGGGTCCCCATTGAAAGCAAAAACCTCAAGGGAATGGACAGCCTGCTTTCGATTGTACAAATGCCGGCCGGTATTCCGGTCGGGACATTGGCTATCGGGAAGGCCGGTGCCATCAACGCGGCTCTTCTGGCCGCATCTGTCCTTGCCCTCAATGATCCGACCATAGCAAGCGCCCTGGACACATTCCGGGAGCGTCAAAGCTCTGCGGTACAAGAGCATCCGACCAACCAGGAAACCTGACATGCCCCCGATACCATCGACCACGGCAAGAGAAAGAGATAGCACCCCTCCTGTCCCTCCTGGCTCTGTCATTGGTATCCTTGGAGGTGGTCAACTGGGGCGCATGCTGTCCCTGGCAGCAGCCCGCATGGGGTATACATGCCACATCTATACACCGGATCATGACAGCCCGGCTTCGATGGTCAGCGCTAAAACCACGGTTGCTCCGTGGGACAGCCGGGATCACCTGGCCGCATTTGCGGACCGGGTTGATGTCATTACCCTAGAATTTGAAAATATACCCCTTGATTGCCTTGACTTTCTGTCCCAACGCACACGGGTCCATCCTGCCCGTCCTGTCCTTGAAACCGCACAGGACAGAATAAAGGAGAAGACGTTCTTTTCCGCTTTTGCCCGAACTGCGCCGTGGGCGCCTGTCTTTTCTGAAAATGATCTGATGCATGCCGTTGAGGTAACAGGAACCCCGGCCATCCTTAAAACCAACCGCCTGGGTTACGACGGGAAGGGACAGGTCCGGATTGAAACACAAGCTGACCTGCTCAAGGCGTGGGATGCATTGAAAACAGACTGCGCCATCCTTGAAGGCTTTGTCGCATTCAGGGGAGAGGCATCCATCCTGATTGCACGGGGCAGAAATGGAGAAACCGCCTCGTGGGAGCTTGCCTGGAACGAGCATCGTAACCATATTCTCGATACGTCTTCTGTCCCCGCACCCGTGTCCCCAGCCGTTGCCGACGAAGCCCTGCGCATTGCATGTGAGGCCGCGAACAGGCTGGATCTGACAGGCTTGCTGGCTCTTGAATTTTTTATAGCGCATGACGACAGAGTTCTGGTCAATGAAATGGCACCTCGCCCCCATAACTCCGGACACTGGACTATGGACGGCAGCTACACGGACCAGTTTGAGCAGGCCATACGTGCCGTATGCGGTCTCCCCTTGGGAGATACGCGCAGACGCTGCGCCGTTACGATGAAGAATCTGCTTGGCCACGATGTGACCAACTGGCCGATGATTCTTGAAAACCCCCTCGCCCGCCTCCACCTTTATGGAAAGGCGTCGCCACGTCCCGGTCGCAAGATGGGACACATCAATTTTCTGGAAGGATGAGAACGTGCCCGCAACAACCAGGTCTGGACGTATGGCCCTGCAAGGGGGATGCAGGTTGTGATAGAGGAGTTGCTGAGAGAATGGGGGTATCTGGCCATTCTTGTTGTAACCTTTCTGGAAGGTGAGAGCATTGTCATTCTTGCCGGTGCAGCAGCCCAACAAGGAATCATGAACGCGGAGCTGGTTGCCCTGACCGCCTTGTGCGGTAGCTTCCTCGGGGATCAATTCTACTATACGATAGGCCGTTATTACGGTACGCCACTCCTGGACCGGCGACCATCTCTGCGCGGCAAGACAGAATGGGCTTTTCGGCTTGTACGCAAACATGAAACTCTTTTCATTCTCAGTTTCCGCTTCATCTATGGCGTAAGAAACGTCAGTCCGTTTGTTATTGCCATGGCCGGTATCCCCCGCATCCGCTTCATGTGCCTGAACTTCATTGCCGCATTGATATGGGCCATAGCTTTCACGTCGATTGGCTATTTCTCCAGCAAAGCTCTTGAGCGGTTTTTCGGGGAACACCAGATGAAGGTTCTGATCGGCCTTGCAGCGGTTGCCCTTGTCTTTGGGGTGTGTTCATTCCTGCGTGGCTTGATCAACAAAAAGAAAGCTCAAGCTTCCACGGATGTAGTCGAAGAGCCGGAACTGACGGAAACAGACGGCTCCAACACACCACGGACAGGATGAAACAATGTTTTCCAGCGATGAAAAACAAACCTGTCCACGTGAGGGGTGGAACGCGGAAACAGATCATGGCGATCTTCTCAAACTTGTATCCCAGTTGGATGATGCACTTGGCCGCTCCGATACAGCACGCTTTACCCACCCATCGGAATCTATCGTTGATCGATTGATCTCACACATGCGCGAAGAGGGAAGCGCACTGCTGTACCAGTCATACCAAGCAGCACGTGAATATCAAAAAATCAACAGAGCCATAGAATTACAGGGACTGACTATCCTTTCCATACTGGAGCGCAACACATTACCCGGGGTTCTTCGACAATGCGCCGATGGATTCCGGAATATTATCGAGAAAGAAATCTCGGTAAGCAAACCACTTCATAAAGAAGTAGAGCCAAAACAAGTCGCAATGCCTCGAAAATTCTTGACACGAAAAAACCTTAAGGCGAATTATGTTCCATGTGTTTTGTTTTATATAATACAAAAAACAGTGGGGAGGGAACAACGTGGGACGTATTTTATCAGCTGGTGTGATCTTTTCTGTCATCACCTTGTGTTTGCACGGGAATGGTTGGGCTTCGGAAGTCAAATACGTTGCGAGCACAGCCATTGTTGAACACCCTGCCTTAAATGCCATACGGGATGGTTTAAGGGATGGGCTTCGCAATAAGGGCTATGATGACAGCACACTGAAGTTTACATTCGAAAGTGCACAGGGAAGCCCGGCTACTGCGGCCCAGATTGCGCGCAAGCTTGCCGGTGCAGGGCCTGACGTTATTGTCCCCATTACCACACCATCAGCACAGGCTGTTGTCGCCTCTTCCAACCATATTCCCGTTGTATTCTCGGCCATATCAGACCCTGTGGGCGCTAATCTTGTCCAAGACATGGATAAACCCAGCGCCACCGTAACAGGGATTGCTGATATCCCTGATTTTGGGAAAAGCTTGGCGATGGTGAAGGCCATTGTTCCTTCTATGCAGACAATCGGCATACCCCACAATCCAGGTGAACCCAATGTTGTTGATGCCCTTGCAAGAATACGGGCCGCGGCAAACGTAACAGGCATCAAGATCATCGCTACGACAGCGCACCGGTCATCTGATGTACAGTCAGCCGCGCAGGCGTTAGTTGGAAAAGTGGACGCAATCTACATACCACTCGACAATACCGTTGTATCTGCTTTGGAAAGTGTTCTGAAAGTCGGTATTGACAATCATATACCTGTTTTCGCCACCGATACCCACTCTGTCGAGCGTGGATCGGTTGCAGCACTGGGATATGACCAGTACGATATCGGCCTCCAAACAGCTGATATTGTTGATAAGATTCTGAAGGGGGCAAGGGTTTCTGACATTCCGATCGCAATGCCCCGACTTGTACAGCTTTATGTCAATGTAAAAGCTGCTGAACAGATGGGGGTCAAAATCCCTGAGGACATCCTCAAACAGGCTGCTCATGTTGTACGTTAGGAAACTGTCTATCATTTCTTATCCAGATCAATCGTCACCTGAAGAAACGATAGCGCACGTTGAAATTAAAAATATAAGCGAATACTATAACTCCGAGACAGTGGAGTAATTACTAACCTCATTAATTATTAATGTTACAATAAGGGATATTTAATTACATGTCCTTGATATCATTTCTCGGATCTGTGGAGATCGGACTTGTATACGGCCTAGTTGCCCTCGGCGTTTACTTATCATTCAGGGTCCTCAACTTTCCTGACCTGACGGTTGATGGAAGTTTCACGTTGGGCGCTGCTGTTTCTGCAGCCTTGATTGTTCAGGAAGTTGATCCCTACCTTTCGTGCCTTGCTGCTGTTGCCGCAGGTGCCTTGGCTGGCAGCGCAACTGCTTTTCTTAACATTCGCTTCGGTATCCTGCACCTTCTGGCCAGCATTCTGGTCATGACGGCGCTATATACTATTAACTTGAGAATTATGGGGCGCCCGAATATTGCATTAATTATGGAGCCAACCGTCCTTGATCCCCTCGAGAATCTCCGGATTGCTCCGCATTGGATAAAAGTTATGGCTGCAGGTGGTGTAGCCATAGGGGCCGCTGTATGTCTTGCGCGCTTTCTGAACAGCTGCATTGGCATTGCCATGCGCGCAGTCGGCAGTAACGAACGCATGGCGCGGGCAAATGGTATTTCCTGCTCTCGCAAGATATATATGGGTATGGCCATGTCCAATGGATTAGTGGCAATGGCAGGTGCACTATTTGCCCAAATGAATGGCTTTGCCGATTCAACAATGGGGCTTGGAACTATTATTATCGGCCTTGCCGCCGTTATTATTGGGGAAAATCTTTTTCCATCCCGGATCATTCTTGCATCAACTCTAGCATGCTTGGTTGGATCCGTACTCTACCGTATTTCAATCGGAATTGCCCTGCACGCTGACTTCATTGGCCTTACAGCGTCAGACCTTAACCTGATTACTGCCATATTGGTTGGCTTAGCGTTAATTCTTCCCAGACTGAGAAGAGAGTCCGCTGCACGAAGAGCAAGGATACATCAAACCTCCTCAGCTCCAAGCACTTCGCTGTAAGGGAAACAAGACATGATACGCTGCCACAACCTGTGCCTGACATTTAACCACGGTCTTCCAAGTCAGAAAAAGGCATTGGATTACTTATCACTTGATATCCCTGAAGGAGAGTTTGTCACTGTCATTGGATCAAATGGCGCCGGAAAATCGACTCTTCTGAATACATTAGCCGGAGACCATCTTCCCGATCACGGCCACATAACCATTGATGAGCATGACGTTACAACCTGGCCCACACATCAACGTGCCAGCCTTGTGGCCAGGGTTTTCCAAGATCCGGTCGCCGGAACCTGCGGAGACATGACCCTGGAAGAAAACTTGGCGCTTGCCAATGGTCGCGGTGTTTCAGGAACGTTCAGAAAAGCTTTGGATAAAGACCTCAGGGATCGTTTCCGGGAAGCACTGCATCGCCTTGGTCTGGGTCTTGAGAACAGACTTGCAACCCCAATGGAATCACTATCCGGTGGACAGCGCCAATCTGTCAGCTTGTTAATGGCCACACTGCGCCCATCAAAAATTCTGTTGCTGGATGAGCATACGGCAGCCTTGGATCCCCAAACGGCTTCCATGGTCATGGCATTGTCGGATCGTGTCATCCGTGAACATAATCTGACGGCATTAATGGTCACACATTCCATGCGTCACGCACTGGACTACGGAACACGCACTATCATGCTGCATGAAGGACGCATTGTTCTGGACATAACCGGGGATGAACGGCACAGCATGACAATTCACAATCTCCTCGACATGTTCGCAAAGGTTCGTGGTGAAGAATTGGATGATGACAAACTCTTGCTTGAATAAACCTATTTTATAGGAGATCGCAGATCAGGCACCCCTGCGACTGCCATTTTCCAGATTTTCCTTCAAGATTTCGAGTTCAAGCCACTGCTCCTCTGCGCGCTCAAGGAATGCTTTCTTTGTCTCAAGACGCTCAGCCGTTTTTGCAAAAGCTGACGGATCCGCAGCATAGAAATTGGAGCAAGACAGTTTTGCTTCCAGTGCCGCAATCTCTTTCCGTGCTTGCTCTATCTCATTTGGCAGTTCCTTCAAAAGCCGAGCTTGGGCGTATGACAACTTTGTCAGCACACGCGGTACCTCTGAACGCTCGCGACTTACATCCTTTTTCGCAGATGTAATCGGTAGCGCGTCATCAACCTGCTTTCTCTGGCGTTCGTAGTCAGAGTATCCACCGGGGTATTCGCGGATAACCCCCTCACCCTCGAAGACAAGACTGGATGTTACGATACGATCGAGAAAATCACGGTCATGGCTGACCAACAACAGCGTCCCGTCATAGGATGACAGCGCATCCTGCAGCAAATCCAGCGTATCAATATCCAAGTCATTTGTCGGCTCATCAAGGACCAGCAAGTTGGATGGAGCCGCCAGTGTCTTGGCCAGAATCAGCCTGTTACGCTCTCCCCCTGACAAGCTTCCAACCGGACTTCGCGCCTGGCTCTCACTGAACAGGAAATCGCGCATATAGCCAACAACATGACGCATGGTTCCACGAACATTGACAGAATCACCACCGGTATCCGCCAACGTATCCCACACCGTCTTTTCCGGGTCGAGGAGGCTTCGTGTCTGATCAAGGAAAACCGGAGACAAAGCAGTTCCTAACCGGACAGAGCCGGAATCCGGAGCAAGCTCGCCGAGAAGCATTTTCAACAGGGTCGACTTTCCAGCCCCGTTCGGACCGATGATACCAATCCGGTCACCACGCAAGACACGCACCGAAAGCGGCTTGATGACGCACCGCCCTGAGAAAGTCTTTTCTATATCAACAGCCTCGATAACCAGCTTCCCGGAGAGAGCACCGCTATCAATTCCCATCGCCACACGTCCGGCTTGTGAAATCATGCCGGCGCGTTCCTGACGCATATCGTAGAGACGCTGTACACGCCCCATATTCCGCGTTCTTCTGGCTTTAACACCCTGGCGCAGCCACTCTGTTTCCTTGGCAATCAGCTTGTCAAACTTGGCTCTCTCAACGGTTTCCTGTTCCAAAATGGTTTCGGCCCATTCCTCAAAAGCAGAAAAACCTCTGTCCAGTCGCCGGACAATACCACGGTCAAGCCATAGCGTAACGTTTGTCAGGTTATTCAAAAAAGCGCGATCATGAGAAATAACAATGAAGCCACTGCGACAGGAACGCAGCTTTGATTCCAGCCATTGAATGGTGGGGAGATCCAAGTGGTTGGTAGGCTCATCCAGCAGCATAATGTCTGGATCACAAACCAGAAGACGGGCAATGGCTGCCCGACGCTTCTCTCCGCCGGAAAGTAGGCACGGGTCAGCATCAGGATCCAGGCCAAGCTCATCCAGAAGAGGCTTGACCCGATGCAGGACATGGTCCTGATCCCCCTCGAAGCCACCTGCAACATAATCATATACAGAATGGAATCCCGACACATCCGGCTCTTGAGGCAACCAGGACAGCCGGGTCCCGGGCTGCACAAAAACATCGCCATTTTCAGGCTCAACCTGACCGGCAATAATCTTCAGCAGGGTTGACTTTCCTGCCCCATTCCGCCCGACCAAGCAGATACGGTCGCCACGCCCGACGGCCATGTCAACGCCATCAAACAGGGGAAGGCCACCGAACCCGAGCCGGACATCTCGAAGGGAAAGAAGGGGGGGAAGCGCCACGCGGTACAATCCTGATACAAAGAATAAATACATTATAAACAATTAACGCCAGTACCCGATCCGGCATAGACCTGTGGGGTGTAACAGAAATGCCTGATTTGTTCAATCTTCGGCCCGTATATGCTTGCATACGAAAAACACAGACATCATCATGGGTCACGATTCGTTGACTCTCGGGAGATCATGCACCCCATGGACATTCTGGTCCTGGCGGCCCTTCTTGGTATTGTTGAGGGCCTGACAGAGTTTCTGCCCATTTCATCAACCGGGCATCTGGTGTTGCTGGTGGATGTCCTTGGCTTTCCAGCCCCCCCGGGCAAGACGTTCGAGGTCGCCATCCAGATCGGGGCCATCATGGCGGTCTGCGTTGCATACCGCGTACGCCTGTGGCGGGCTGTCCGAGGCTTTACACAAGACGCTACAGAACAGGCTTTCGTGCGCAATTTGGTGATTGCATTCTTACCTGCCATGCTGGTTGGGGCCATGGCTTACCCTCTGATCAGGCAGGCACTGGACAGCCCGACAGTTATTGCCTGCATGCTTGTAGCGGGCGGCATAGCCATGCTGGTCATTGAACGCCGCAGCATCACACCAACTCTTGCGACCATCGAAAATATGCAAGCTGGTACCGCACTACGCATAGGGGTCTTCCAGTGCATTGCCATGATACCCGGCGTGTCCCGTTCCGGAGCAACAATCATGGGCGCTTTGCTGGTTGGTGTTGAACGTCGCATAGCCGCAGAGTTTTCTTTCTTCCTTGCTATTCCAACCATGATGGGCGCCACGACTTACAGCCTTTACAAGAACTGGAACCTTCTTGAAATGGCTTCTCTGGAACTGCTCATGATTGCAACGATTGCAGCCTTTGTTACGGCTCTCCTCGTTATCAGGGCAGCGCTGGCGCTAATTGGCCGGCACGGCTTCTCCCCGTTTGCTTGGTATCGCATTGTTCTTGGCGTCGCTATTTTAGGCTTCCTTCAATCTGGCTTTTAGCCATGACCCCGCATTTCCTGAAACAGGAACCAGTGAGAACATACCACCTTTTTCGCATAGCATACGAGCGATTGTAGTTGTCATGACCACACCCGAAACTATACGCCAGTATCTGTTCTCGACCCTGCCATTCTCGTCAGAAGCAGACTGCATCCTTCTGGGGTTTGCCCTCTTTCTTCTGTCCCTGCTTGTCTTGCGTCATGAAACAAGGAGCTGGAACGCTCTTTTCCTGCCAAGTCTTCTGGCAATTACGCTTGCTGCAATTGATATTGCTTTGGGAAAGCCCTTGATCGAGCCGATACGGGTTCTGTTCCTGACCTGCTTGCTTCCGTTTGTACTAATTGCAGTTTTCCGACTGAGATGGGTACGCTAAGGCAGTGGTCCTTCCGAGCTTCTGAACAAGCTGGGACACAGCACAGTATGAACGCTAATCCGTATTATAACATATAAATACAACCATAATAAACATGGTCTTGTATTTAAAAAGTACAAAGAGAGATTCAAAAATAAAGACTGAATAAATAGAACCTGCAAAAACAGATCAACCGTAGCATAATAAGCCCCGATTGCATCGTGAGAGCAGAAAGACAGGTGTGTCTTGTTGCCTCTGCCTTGATGCAAAAACGGAGCTTGGTGTCTGACATTATGATCAAAAGTTCAGAAGAAAATACCCAGCAGGTTGCTGAAGCGGTAAGCGCCGCACTCTATAGCCGGGATCATACATCCCATATGCTTGGCATTGTTGTTGAAACTGTAAGCCCGGGATCTGCGCGGTTGAGCATGACCGTACGGCAGGACATGGTCAATGGCCACGGCATTCTGCACGGTGGCCTTTGCTTTACGCTGGCCGACACATGCCTTGCCCATGCCTGCCACTCCAAGAATATCCGCGCTGTGACGCATTCGTGCACAATAACCTACACGGCACCAGGACACCTGGGTGACGAGCTGATCGCAGAAGGGCAGGAAATCTGGACAAAGGAACGGAACAGCATGATCGATGTAACAGTCTCCCGGCGGAGTGACGGTGCTGTGATTGCGCTTCTTCGGGGGAACGTGCGGTACATAGGTGGCGTTGTCACGGAACAACCTCCCCAATAGGAGCATGACACACACTGTCGACAGAGGAGTCCTACTTGTTTTGGTGACGCCGTCACAGCAGACCAAGACCAAGCATTATGCCCACAGACGGCTTAAAGAAAGCGCCACACCATGATAACCTGTCATCCATCAAAGCCGCTTTATCTGCTGGATCCGATGGAATGGGCCGATCCCGAGCAATTATCTGCACTCCAGCTACAACGCCTGCGTCACACACTCTATAATGCATGGGACAGGATTCTCCCTTTCCAGAAAGCCTGTCAAAGAGCCGCCATACACCCTGATGATCTACAAACACTTCCCGATTTGGCGCATTTTCCTTTCATATCTAAAAACGATCTACGTCTCCATTATCCGAATGGCCTGTTTGCCGTACCCATGGAACGTATTCTTCGCCTGCATACCTCATCAGGGCAAACCGGTACACCAACCATCACCGGATATACACGGACTGATCTGGAAATATGGACACGCCTTATGGCACGGTCCCTCAGAACAGCAGGCGTACGTCAGGGCATGCGTGTACAGGTTTCCTTTGGGTACGGGCCATTTACGGGTGGCCTAGGGGCGCACTATGGTGCCGAAGCACTGGGGTGCACGGTTATTCCCGCTTCAGGCGGGAACACACGGCGACAGATACACTTCATACAAGATCTGAAACCTGACATTATCATGGCTACCCCAAGCTACATGCTTGTTATCGCCGACGAGATGGAACGGCAAGGCATCAATCCCCGGAAAAGCTCCATGAAAATGGGTATCTTGGGGGCGGAACCATGGACAGAAGAAATGCGCTGCGCAATAGAGGAGCGTTTCGACCTGAAGGCCATTGACATATACGGCCTCTCGGAAATCATGGGACCCGGCGTAGCGATAGAAAGCCCGAACAGCAGGGGCAGCCTACACATATGGGAAGACTATTTTTATCCGGAAATCATCGATCCGGATACGGGGGCCGTCTTGCCCGACGGGAGTTTTGGTGAACTGGTACTGACCACGCTAACCCGGGAAGCCATGCCACTGATACGCTATCGTACGCATGACCTGACCCGTCTTCTTCCCGGCACCGGGCGAGGCTTGAGGCGTATGGAACGGACAGCAGGCCGTTCCGATGCCATGCTCACAATACAGGGGGTCAAGGTGCTCCCCACGCAAGTCGAGGCCATTATTCTGCGTGACCCTCGACTAGCTCCTGTTTATCAGCTTGTTATACGTCGCAAAGGGCACAAAGATTATTTGGAGATAAAGACAGAGTTACGCTCCGGCCTTCATGATAAGGACGTGCAAACTGCGGCCAGAACCGATCTGGCCCATTGCATAAAGCGCACTCTGGGGGTACCCGCAAAAATTACAATTGCCCACGAGAACACGATCGAGCGCTCCTCCGGGAAGGCAAGGCGCATTATTGACCTAAGACCTACACAACACTGAAAGAAAAAGGCCGGACTCCACACATCCGGCCTTCAGCCCTCATACATGCATGACGTACATTAGTTCAGCGCGCTGACAACCTCTTCTGTTACCTTTTTGGCATCACCAAAAAGCATCATCGTGTTATCGCGGAAGAAGAGATCGTTCTCGACCCCAGCATAGCCCGAAGCCATGGAGCGCTTGACGAACAGGACGGTCCGCGCTTTCTCCACATCCAGAATAGGCATGCCATAGATCGGGCTGGATGGATCCGTATGCGCCGCCGGATTGGTAACATCGTTGGCACCAATCACATAGGCAACATCGGCTGTCTGGAAATCATTGTTAATGGTCTCCAGCTCAAAAACCTCATCGTAGGGGACATTGGCTTCGGCGAGCAGCACATTCATATGCCCCGGCATACGACCCGCGACAGGATGAATGGCATACTTGACCTCAACTCCCTCTGCCTTCAAGGCATCGGCCATTTCACGAAGGGCATGCTGGGCCTGAGCAACCGCCATTCCATAGCCCGGAACGATGATAACCTTGGAAGCATTTTTCATGATGAACGCCGCATCATCTGCTGAACCCGCCTTGACGGCACGATCTGTGCCGGAACCAGCAGCAGCCCCTTGCGCAGCCTCACCGCCAAAACCACCCAGGATCACATTGAAGATAGAGCGGTTCATGCCCTTGCACATGATATAGGACAGAATAGCCCCGGAAGCCCCCACCAGGGCCCCGGCAATAATCAGCAAGGCATTGCCAAGGGTAAAGCCTATACCACAGGCCGCCCATCCAGAGTAGGAGTTCAGCATGGAGATAACGACAGGCATATCAGCCCCGCCAATGGGCAGGATCAACAAAAACCCCAGGACAAAAGCCATGATCATCAGCAGAAAGAAGATGCTGTGGCTTTCAGACAAGGCAAACACAATAATCAGGAAAACAAGCGCTCCGCCCAGCAAAGCGTTCAGTTTATGCTGCATCGGAAACTGTAGGGGCTTCCCGGCAATCAGCCCCTGAAGCTTGCCAAAGGCAATAACGGAACCCGAAAATGTTATAGCCCCGATCACAACCCCCAGGCTCATCTCGACAAGCGACCCTGCCTGAATACGACCGACCGTACCGATCCCATAGCTCTCCGGCGACAGAAGCGCCGCCGTAGCAACCAGAACGGCTGCCATACCAACCAGGGAATGGAAGGCAGCGACCAGCTGCGGCAAGGCCGTCATCTTGACTTTCAGAGCAACAACTGTTCCGACAGCACCACCAATGACGATAGCCAGAACAATCAGTCCATAACTATGAACTGCAGGAGAAATCAGCGTTGTCAACACGGCAATCGCCATGCCGGCCATCCCGAGCTGATTTCCCTGCCGGGCACTGACCGGGCTGGAGAGTCCACGCAAAGCCAAAATAAAACAGATAGCCGCCACCCCATAGGCCATCATGGTCAAACCTGTCACATTCATCATGGCGTGGCGCTCCCTATTTATCCTTTTTACGGAACATCTGAAGCATTCTCTGCGTCACGATGAACCCACCAAAAATATTGACTGCAGCCAGCATGACCGCAAAGAACCCCAGAACACCCGATGCGGACATATCCAAAGGACCGGCAGCAATCAACGCCCCGACGATAATGACGGAACTGATGGCATTGGTGACGCCCATCAAAGGGGAATGCAGGGCCGGTGTCACAGACCAAACCACATAAAATCCGACAAAACAGGCCAGAACAAAAATGATCATCAGGTACCAGAAATCATGACCCTGCCCTGCTGCAGCCGCATGGGCGGCCGAAGATGCCTGAGTAGCAAGCAGGGATGCTTTTTCAGCCAAATCGGCGGCCGAAGAAGACAGGGCCTTGGCTGCTTCCTGAATAGATTGGGTATCCATTGTCTCCCTTCCTTTTGTCAAACAGCGGTCAGCTGCGGGTGCACCACTGCACCATTGCGGGTGACACATGTCCCCTTGACCAAGGCCTCATCCGGATTGATTTCCAGTTTCTTCGCCTCGCGGTCGGTCAGAAACTGAATGAAGTTGAACAGATTGCGCGAGAAAAGGGCAGAGCTGTCGCCCGCCAGCCGACTGGCAACATCACGATTGCCAACAATCTTGACCCCGTTATGAAGAACCGTCTGACCGGGGACTGTCAGGGCACAGTTCCCCCCTTGCTCTGCGGCCAGATCAACGATGACCGAACCCGGCTTCATGTCTCCCACCTGATCCGCAGAGATGAGAACAGGTGCCTTACGCCCGGGAACCAGGGCCGTGGTAATCGCAATGTCGGCCTTGCGCAGGAAATCGCCGACAACCTTCTTCTGGCGCTCAAAATATTCCGGCGGCATTTCCTTGGCATAGCCTCCGGCTGTTTCCGCCTCTTTTTCCATCGCCTCATCGACGACAACAAACTTGCCACCCAAGGACTCAACCTGCTCACGCGTAGCTGGGCGTACATCGGTAGCATGGACAATTGCCCCAAGCCGTTTCGCTGTTGCGACAGCCTGAAGGCCGGCAACACCGGCGCCAAAAACCAGAACGCGGGCCGGAGCCACAGTACCTGCCGCCGTCATCATCATCGGGAAAGCACGGCCATATTCAGCCGCAGCATCAATCACAGCCCGATAGCCAGCCAGATTGTTTTGCGATGACAGAATATCCATCGATTGCGCACGTGTGATGCGGGGCATCAGTTCCATTGCAAACGCATCAACGCCACGCTCAGCCAAAGCCTTGATCAAGGCTGGCTCTGACAGGGCATTCAGATGACAAAACAGACGGCTGCCCCTTGGCAGAAGAGCAACCTCGTCAAACCCGTCACCTGCCATCATCGGGCGCGAGACTTTCAGGACAATATCAGCGTCAGAAAGCGTGGAGGCCGCATCGGCACCAATTTCAGCACCAGCCTCGGCATACTGGGCATCTGCAACAGACGAATGAAGCCCAGCGCCCGTTTCAACAGAAACCCTGTATCCAAGGCCGATCAGCTTTTTCACAGTTTCCGGAGTAGCCGCCACCCGGAGTTCTCCGTCACGCCGCTCCTTCGGTATGGCAATTTTCATCAGCTCTTCCTCACATCAAAAACAGACCAGCAACGGCGCACCGCAAGGCAATCACAATGCCCCGAAACAGGAAGCCTTGTGAAGTCAAAACACGGACCGGAAAGGCCGGCGCAGACCCGCAGCCGGCGGCCAACATATAGCTGTGAATGCCGTGATTGAAACAAGAAAAAGAATGAGCACAAACAGAAGCCCAGACCGCTGTGCAGATCTGGGCCAACCGAAACCTACAAAACAGCAAACGCACTAATCGGTCGCAACCGATTTATCAACGCTGAAACTTTCACCACAACCGCAACGGCCTGTTTCGTTGGGATTGTCAAAAACAAACCCCGATGAAAATTTGTCGACGCGATAATCCATCGTGGCGCCAAGAACAAACATCAAGGCCATGGGGTCCACCAGAATGGTTACCCCCTTGTCCTCGATCACTTCTTCGAAAGGCTTCTTCTCTTCCGCATACTCAACAACATAAGACATGCCGGAGCAGCCACGGGTCTTGATCCCAACCCGCAGACCGATCATAGGCTTCTCGGAGCGGGCCACAAGGTCCCGCACCCTCTGCGCAGCAGCATCTGTCAGCTGCAGGATCTTCTTGCCGGGTTCAGCAAACATCGTCTGTCTCTCCACACAAGCAGGCTTCAGAACATATCCAGGGCAACACGGGCCACTTCGGTCATCCGGTCGGGAGTCCAGGGTGGATCCCACGTCAGCGACACCGACACGCGGCCAACGCCCTCTACCCGTGCAACCGCGTGAGCGACCTCCTCGGGCATCTCCCCGGCGACAGGACAAGCCGGAGCCGTCAACGTCATGACAATCCGTGTATCTCCGGTATCTCCGATCTCAAGGGTATAGATCAAACCCAGATCGTAAATATTCACGGGGATTTCCGGGTCGTGAACCGTTCTCAACGCGGCAATAACCTCGTCCTCGCTGGCAACCGGTGTTCCAGGCTCCAGAGGTGTTCCAATCTCGATGGCCTCTCCATCTTCAGCCGGAGGAGGAGGATCATACGCATACATAGGCGGTCTCATGGTCATGGCAGGCGCCCTATTCAAAAAGATCGCGTGCCAAACGCAATGCCTTGATAAAGGCATCAATATCGGCACGGTTTGTGTAAAGTCCGAAGCTGGCCCGTGTTGTGGATGAAACGCCAAGGCGCGCCATCAAGGGCTGGGCACAGTGATGCCCTGCCCGCACGCATACACCCTGCCGATCCAGAACGGTTGCCAGATCATGGGGATGGGCCCATGTGGTGGAAAAAGCCACAAGACCAGCTTTCCCTGCCGTGGTGCCATGGACAGTCAGCCCCCCCAGATCAGACAGGGCTTCCATCGTAAAGGACAGAAGATCCATTTCGTGATCAAGGACAGCCCCTCTGTCTATTCCTGCGACATAATCAATCGCGGCACCAAGACCAATGGCCTGAACAATGGGCGGTGTTCCGGCCTCAAACTTCGCAGGCAGGGACGCCCACTCACTTTTCTCGAACGTGACCGAGGAAATCATGTCTCCCCCGCCCATCCATGGCGGCATTCTGTCAAGAAGCGTCTCCCGCCCCCACAAAACTCCAACACCGGTCGGCCCGTATAGCTTATGCGCAGAGAAGACGTAGAAATCGCAGCCCAGCTCCTGAACGTCGACACCCTGATGCACCACACCCTGGCATCCATCCACCAGCACAACGGCACCAACCGCATGGGCCCGGCTGCATATGTCGCGGACAGGCAGGACAGTCCCCAGCACATTGGACACATGGGCAACGGCAACCAAACGGGTACGAGGGGTCAGAAGATCAGAGAAGGCATCAAGATCCAGGGAACCGTCGTCGCAGACAGGTGCCACCTTCAGAACCAGCCCCAACTGATCACGCAGCATCTGCCACGGTACAATATTGGAGTGGTGTTCCAGCTCGGTCAGAACAATCTCGTCTCCGGGTTTCAGAAAGGCACGACCATAGCTGTTGGCAACCAGGTTAATCGCCTCTGTCGCACCACGGGTCAGGACAATCTCCCGTTCCGAAGCTGCATTCAGAAACCCCTGAACCTTGCGACGCGCGGCCTCATAAGCCAGCGTAGAACGCTCGGACAGCCAATAGGCGCCACGGTGGACATTGGCATACTCTTCCTCATAAGCCCGCCGCATGACATCGAGAACCACAGCCGGCTTCTGGGCAGAAGCCCCCGTATCCAGATAGGCAAGGGGCTTGCCATGCACCGTACGGGACAAAATAGGAAAATCAGCCCTGATGGCCTCAACATCAAAAGGCCGTACAATCGCACTTGTTGGGGTTACAGCCACCGTCATTGGCTTCGTGCCCCCAACCACGCATGAATGTGCTTCAGAATGGCTGCCTGCAGTGCTGGATGACGGACCATAACAGCAGCCTCGTCCAAGAAGCCCTCAATCAGAAGTGAACGCGCCACATCATCCGGAATACCCCGGGCACGCAGATAAAAGAGTGCGTCCTCGTCCAGTGCACCTGCTGCCGCACCATGGCTGCATTTGACATCATCAGCGTAAATCATCAGTTCCGGCTTGGTATCCACTTCGGCGCCACGCGACAACATCAATGCCTTGTGCAACTGCTGGCCATCGGTCTGCTGTGCATCACGACGAACCAGTACACGCCCCTGAAAAACACCACGCCCATTGCTGTCCAGGACACCCTTCCAGACCTGGTTCGAGGTACAGCCGGCCACAGCATGATCCATAAAGGTTGTTGTATCAACGTGCTGATCATGCCCCACAGCATAGACCCCGTTGACCAGGGCACTGGCACCTTGGCCTGCAAGCTCGACGCAGAGATCGGAGCGGGACAGGCGTGCCCCTGTCAGAACAGAGAAGCTGTCAAGGGAGGCTGATTCGGCCAAGGTAGACTGTCCGGCCATAAACCATGTGCTGGCACCGTTCATGTTCTGGAGCACCACATGATCCAGGGAAGAGCCTTCGGCCATCCGTATTTCACGAACCCAATTGGCAAAGACAGGGTGCTCGTCCGCAGAGACATGGCTCTCTGCCATGACAAGACGGGCATTCCGCCCAAGATCCAGCACAAGACGGGGCTGCACGCTGCGTGCCTGTCTTTCACCGGTGTAAATGGCTACCACATGAACAGACACATCAATAACGACGTTGTCCGGCACTCTGACGAACAGGCCATCAGCCAGCACACTGGTATTCAGCGCCGCAAAGGGATGTTCGTGATAGGGCAGAAGTTGCCCCAGAAGCCCCTCCAAGGCTGCCGGCTCCTGTGCCATAACCTGCCCCAGGGGACGCAGGTCAAGCCCATCAGGGCGCTCACATGCTGACAAAAGATTAACCGAACGGGTCAGGGCTTCGTCGTAGCAGCCATTCACCAGAACAACGGTCCAGGCTTGTTCAAGAGCCAAGGCATGGTTCGTGATAACAGAATCCACGCTCTCAACAGCCCCGCCACGTATCAAGGCCCAGTCAAGACGGGTCAGGTCACGAACCTGCGTGTACTTCCACCGTTCACTCCGGCGCCCGGGAAGCCCTTGCTTCTCGTAAGCCTCCATACCAAGGCGACGCAAGTCAGACAACCAGGCAGCCTGACCCGGCACATCCACGTCATGGTCACACCCGAACAAAGGCAGTGCGGCATTCTTCATCATGACAGAACCTTCCGTTCAAGCCGCAGCATCACGATATCCGGCATAGCCATTTGCCTCCAGATCCTCCGCCAGCTCCGGACCACCGGTGCGAACGACCTTGCCGCCGACAAAGACATGGACCACATCAGGCACGATATAGCGCAGGAGCCGTTGATAATGGGTAATCACCAGGAAAGAACGCTGGTTCCCCCGCAGGGCGTTGATCCCTTCGGACACGATCTTCAGTGCATCAATATCCAGACCGGAGTCCGTTTCATCCAGAATGGCAAACCGGGGATCAAGCACCGACATTTGCAGGATCTCGGCCCGCTTTTTCTCACCACCAGAGAAACCGACGTTGACAGGGCGCTTGAGCATGTCATCGCTGACACCAAGTTCGCGCGCCTTGTCCTTGACCAACTTCAGGAACGCCACAGGGTCGATCTCGGGTTCCCCGCGTGTCTTGCGACAGGCATTCAGCGCAGCCTTGAGAAAGGTTGACATGGCCACACCCGGAATTTCCACCGGATACTGGAATGACAGAAACACCCCGGCACGGGCGCGCTCGTCTGCCGAAAGTTCCAGAAGGTTTTGGCCATCAAACAGCACCTCGCCTTGTGTGACATCGTATCCATCACGCCCGGCAATGATGTTGGACAGGGTGGACTTGCCAGTTCCATTGGGCCCCATCAGGGCATGAACCGTGCCCGGCTCAATGACCAGATCAACACCCTTTAGAATTTCCCGCCCGTCAACAGAGGCATGAAGATTACGAATTTCAATCAGTGACATCTTGTTATTCCTTCTGTCGCAGGCTCAACCAACGCTGCCTTCAAGCGAAATGGAAACCAGCTTCTGGGCCTCGACGGCAAACTCCATCGGCAGGGTCTGCAAAACTTCCTTGCAGAACCCATTGACGATCAGACCAACCGCTTCTTCCGGATTAAGCCCGCGCTGCAGACAGTAAAACATTTGCTCCTCGGAGATACGGCTTGCCGTTGCTTCATGTTCAGTCCGGGCCGAGGGATTGCGGTTCTCGATATAGGGAATGGTATGCGCACCGCACTGATCGCCGATCAGAAGACTGTCACACTGCGTAAAATTCCGCGCCCCTTCTGCACCCGGCATAATGCGCACCAGTCCACGATAGGTCTGATCCGACTTGCCTGCAGCAATACCCTTGGCAATGATCTTGGACGTCGTGTTACGGCCAATATGGATCATCTTTGTGCCCGTATCGGCCTGCTGAAAATTATTGGTGATGGCAACCGAATAAAACTCCCCTGACGAATTATCGCCCTGGAGAATACAGGAGGGATACTTCCACGTTACGGCCGACCCGGTTTCAACCTGGGTCCACATAACCTTGGCATTCCGCCCGCGACAGGCTGCACGCTTGGTCACAAAGTTGTAGATCCCACCCCGTCCTTCGGCATCACCGGGGTACCAGTTCTGAACCGTGGAATACTTGATCTCGGCATCATCCAGGATAACAAGCTCAACCACCGCAGCGTGCAGCTGGTTCTCGTCACGCTGCGGGGCCGTACAGCCTTCCAGATAGGAAACGTACGCCCCTTCATCGGCGATAATCAGGGTCCGCTCGAACTGCCCGGTATTCTTTTCGTTGATACGGAAATAGGTCGACAGCTCCATCGGGCACCGCAGCCCCTTTGGGATGTACACAAAGGAGCCATCCGTAAAGACCGCCGAGTTCAGACAGGCATAGAAGTTGTCAGCCACCGGCACGACAGATCCAAGGTACTGCCGCACCAAGTCCGGGAACCGTTGGACTGCCTCGGAAATGGAGCAGAAAATAACACCCATGTCCTCCAGGCGCTTTTTATAGGTTGTTGCAACGGATACCGAATCAAAGACGGCATCAACGGCAACACCGGCCAGGACTTCCTGCTCTTTCAGCGGAATGCCAAGCTTCTCGTATGTCTTCAGAAGCTCCGGGTCCACTTCATCCAGACTGGCTGGACCCACTTTCTGACGGGGCGCCGCATAGTAATAGGCATCCTGGAAATCCGGGGTTGGATAATTCAGGTTTGCCCAGTCAGGCTCCTCCATCGTCAGCCACAAGCGGTAGGCCTTAAGGCGCCATTCCAGCAGCCATTCCGGCTCCCCCTTCTTTGCGGAAATGAAGCGGACAATATCCTCGTTCAAGCCTTTAGGAGCCCGATCGCTTTCGATATCGGTTTCAAAACCGTATCGGTAATGTTCCAGTTCCTTTACGGTTCTGGCTGTGCTGTCTGTTGCCGCCATGCTCCGTCCTGCTCCCTTTGAAACTCTGTGCTGCTCAGGCCACGGTCACGGTCCGGGGCACAAACGGCAGCGGATCTGATGCCATATCGGCCAGGGTCACGTCTGAAAGCGCACGGTATACAGCGCCATTCACCCGATTCCAATGGCCGTTCATCGGACACAGGTTCCCGATCCCGCATCCATCCGGCGATTCGTCTACACATGATGTCAGGGCAATAGGACCCTCGACAGCCTGCACGATATCGGCAACCGTGATCTGCTCGGCTCCACGCCCCAGACCATAGCCGCCGGACACACCCCGGGCCGAAACAACCAGCCCTTCCCGTGTCAAGGTCTTTAAAATCTTGGCGACCGTCGGCATGGGAATGCCGGTCTCACCGGCAACCTGTTGAGCAGAGTGCCGCCCACCAACTTTTACCATGTATACCAACAGAACAACGGCATAGTCGGTCAACTTGTTAATGCGAAGCATACAAACACCCCTGACATTTGCCTACCATCAGCCACGGAAACAGGACCTTTTCAGTCCTTCTTTAATAAGACTGAAAAGGTCCTGTTTCAAGAGCAAGTTTACCTTGCTGACACAAGAAAAAGACCTATAGGGTGCAGGTTGCACATATATAAGTTGGGTAGGACACGCCATGACACGCGGTTACATTGCGCCCCTGACTGCAGCTCTCCTGCTGTCGATGATGATCCATCAAGCTCATTGCGCTCAACCCCTTGAAGGAACTCCGTGGCTTGGCGCTGCGTTTTCAGGCGACAAAAGCAATCTGGAAGCCTTTGCCAAGAATGGCGGGAAATTCATTCGCCTTTACGGTGAGGAAGATGCGTGGGTTCTGGATGAAGCCGCCAAACTGGGGCTGAAAGTGATTATGGGGGTATGGCTTGAGCATCCACGCCGGGGCTTCAATCTTGACGACCCAAAAGCTGTAGAAGAACAAAACGCCAAGATCCGCGATTTTGTAACCCAACACCGCGATCACCCGGCTCTTCTCGCATGGGGCATTGGCAATGAAGTCGAGCTTCTTCAAAGCGATCCCAGACCGGCATGGCGGCTTGTAAACAAAACAGCAGCCATGGTCAAGGCCATAGACCAGGAACACCCCACCATCATGATTGTAGCCAACATGGGGGATGACCGCCTGAGAATCTTGGCAGATCATAGCCAGCATGCCGATATTATTGGCATCAACACCTATGGTGACGGATTGTATGGACTTCCGGATCGCTTGCAAAAGGCAGGTATCCGCAAACCCGTTGCCATCACCGAATTTGGCCCCTTGGGACAGTGGGATGCAACCAGGAAGGCATGGGGTGCTCCGCTGGAGCTGACAGGCAGCCAGAAGGCCAAATTTTTCAGGGATGCAATGGCCTTCATAAAGGAAAGCCCGCAACTTGTCGGTGGATTTGCTTTCGTGTGGGGAGCCAAACAGGAACAAACCGAAACATGGCACGGCCTTCTACTCAAAGACGGCAGCCTGACCCCAATGACCGACGCCCTGATTGAGTCCTGGGGGAAGACCGTGACGAACAAGGCCCCGGAAATACGCCATGCCCGTATCAATACTGATGTACACCATTCCGGTGACGATATCATTGCCCACGTTGATGCCATTGACCCGGAAGGACAGGCCCTTGTCACGGAATGGATTGTAAGAAAGGAATCAACGGATCTGAGAAAGGGTGGAGATATTGAATCGATTCCGGAACAGATACCTGTGCACATCCGACACAACAGCGTACAGCAATTGACGTTTATCAGTCCGGCACCCGGGGCCTATCGCCTCTTCATTACGGTACGGGATCCATCCGGGAAGGCCGATACAGCAAACCTACCGTTTCTGGTTTCCGACCATGAAACAAACTGAAGGTAGTTTTTGTACATATAGCCTTGGCCACAAGGCCCTGCCGCGCAATTGACGCGGCAGGGCAACAGCATGACGATATACGGGCGATTCTCTTACGGGAACACTGTCATGCAGCTGGCCACCGCACAGGACCAAACCATTCTCCAGGAATCAGACATTGCTCCCGTGGTCCGATCCCCTCTTCTGCCGGAGCATTTGAGAACAGGTCATTGGTACTGCGATATCCATCACGGCATGTTCCTGATCCTGCTGACTCGTGGGGCCCATGCGGCCAACCATGAGAACGAGAAACTGACACACTACTTCGTTGATACCATCACCATCTATTGGCTTGTTCACTGCCTGATGGAAGAGGAAGACATGGCCGGCGCTCTGATGAAGGGTATAGCCGATCCATCCGTTGTGCGTCAGCACTGCCGTGCCCATACGGCCCTGACGCAATGGTGGGATAACCGGGTCTTTTCACCGCTGAAAATCTCCGCCGCAAGCTGTAAAAGCATAGCCAGGACAATGACGGAGTTTCTGGAGCAGGTTGTCCATCACATCAACGAAATGGACCAGAGCACTTATGGAAAAACATCCCCATCGACTGAAGAAAGTCTAATACAGGCGATGGAAGCTCTCTCGCGCACCCATCTGCCACTGTCACCACAAATGGCTGGATGCCAGCAGGTCGCCGAATGCCTGGCACCACGCATGTCAACCTTTGTACGGCCCGACTCACTCAGCCCCTTGGCGATGGAGCAGGTCAAGTCGTTCTTTCTCGCACCACGCCGGGAACCTCTCCTTGACGAGGAACACGGGGGATTCCGGGATCTGTTTTTTGCTCACTATGGAGCCGGACGACGGAACAATAGCAACACCGAAATGCCCGTCGCCCGATTTTAGAGCAATCCCTAAGTGATATCAGGGGGCGATTTCAAAGACCCCGTCAACTTCCACAGCAGCACCCAGCGGCAGGGATGGACACCCAACGGCAGCGCGGGCATGACGTCCTGCATCACCAAATACCTGGACCATCAAATCAGAAGCCCCGTTGATCACCTTGGGATGGTCGGTAAAGTCAGGTGTGCACGCAACAAAACCACCCAGGCGAACCACACGCTGAACCCGGTCAAGATTACCACCACACGCTGCCTTCAACTGCGTCAGCAGATTAAGCGCACACTGACGTGCTGCAGCGGCACCATCGTCCACGCTGACCTCGCGCCCCAGAAGACCGGTTGTCATCAGGCTTCCATCACGCATGGGAAGCTGCCCGGAAATCACGACCTGCGTCCCAAGAACAACCCACGGCACATAATTGGCAACGGGGGCCACAGCAGGGGGCAGAACAAGCCCTAGCTTCTCCAGACACGCATCAATACGACCATTTTGCATCACACATGCTCCTGAATTCTTACAACAGAACAAACATCACCTAGGGAAGATTATTACGGATAAATTCCCGCTCTACACACAATACGGGGATGCCCAAAGACGTGTGTGTGTGATAAACCCTGGCCACATATTCGGCAATCCAAAAGGGAACTGGCGCCACGCCTGTCGTCCCTATCCAGATTCAAGGGGATATCTGTGAGCAAGCTCTCTCTTCCGAAAGACAAAATAAAAATTGTGCTTCTGGAGAATATCCACAGCAGCGCCGTCACCTACCTTACCGCTCAAGGCTATACAACGGTGGAATGTCATGGGGGCGCCCTGGATGGAGCTGAGCTTCAACAAGCCATTGCCGATGCTCACATGGTCGGAATTCGCTCACGTACAAAACTGACATCTGATGTTCTGGCTGCAGCCAACAAACTTATTGCCGTCGGGTGCTTCTGCATCGGAACCAATCAGGTCAATCTGGATGCAGCGCGGACCATGGGGATACCGGTCTTCAACGCACCCTACTCCAATACACGCTCCGTTGCCGAGCTGGTTCTGGGGGAAATCATCATGCTGGCACGGCGTATCCCGGAAAAGAACTGGAACACCCACGGCGGAAGCTGGCTGAAAAGCACAGACGGGGCCTGTGAAGTCAGGGGAAAGACCTTGGGCATCATCGGTTATGGCCATATCGGCACCCAGCTGTCTATCCTGGCTGAGAATATTGGGCTGCGGGTCCTGTTCTATGACATCGTTGAAAAGCTGGCGCTTGGCAATGCCTGCTCGTGCGCCAGCCTGGATGAGATGCTGGCTGCATCCGATTTCGTCAGCCTGCATGTTCCATCAACCCCCGAAACCAGAAACATGATTGGCGCGGAGCAACTGGCCGTGATGAAGCCCGGTGCAGCACTGATCAATGCGGCCCGGGGGCAGGTTGTAGACATTGATGCTTTAGCCAACGCCCTGAGAAAAAAACATCTTTCCGGTGCAGCCATTGACGTGTTTCCACAGGAACCTGCTGATTCAAAGGAAGAATTCATCAGTCCTCTTCGCGGTCTGCACAACGTTATCCTGACCCCTCACATCGGAGGCTCCACCCTGGAAGCACAGGTCAATATCGGCACCGAGGTTGCAGAGAAGCTGGTCAAGTACTCTGATAACGGTTCAACTTTAGGCGCTGTCAACTTCCCCGAAGTACAGCTCCCCATGCATCAGGGTGGATCACGCTTTATGCATATACACAAGAATGTCCCGGGGGTTTTGGCCCGAATCAACGAAGTTCTCTCGGCACACACAGTCAATATTACAGGCCAATATTTACAAACATCATCCAATATTGGCTATGTTGTTGTTGACGTCGACACCCGGGAAGGAGACATGGACGCCATCCGCGCGGCGCTGGAAACAATTCCCGGCACAATACGAACACGCTTCCTGCTGTGACATAAAGAAAGGAGGCAGGGGCAATACCCCTGCCTCCGGTTCAAGGAATAACTAGGGCAACAGGTAGAGTGGATCGGACAATACAAGATTAGGCGCACCTTCGGGTGCCCCTTCGCAAAGGTTTATCATCATATCCGCCAAGGCATCACCATCAACATCAACATGAATTTTGATGTTGCGCCCTGCAATCATACCCCCCAACTGATTGACCTCTCCACACTCCTCGTACCAAACCCCATTGGGATGAGGAAGCGTTCCGCCAAAACGCAACGGTTGGAATCCATCGGCAAAACGGTCTCCATCAATGGCCGAAAGATCAACGCGATCTCCCTCTGCGCTGTTGAAGTCAACAATGTAGTCGGGCGTATCTACCAGCGAATCCTCAAAGGAAATATAGACAAATGTATCGGCACCTTTATCGCCAATCAGAAGATCCCTGCCACCATTCCCCTGCAGGGTGTCATTCCCGTCCCCACCGGCAAGCCAGTTGAGAGAGCTGTTTCCGATCAAACGATCGTCGCCTGATCCCCCCACGACAATCTCTATATTCTTGATCGTATCTTCGGGAACACCCCCGACAAAGGCCACACTTTCCATCCCCTTCTCGGCCAAGGTCAGATGTACCGGCTGCATCTTGTCAAGGAAGTCAACCGTATCCATACCGGCACCGCCGTCAATGTAGTCGCGTCCGCCAGCACCATGGAAGGTGTTACCCTCGTCGTCCCCGATCAGACGATCATCACCGGAACCACCAATGATCTGCTCGATATTCCGTATCGTATCCTCCGGCTCTCCCCCAACGTAAACTGTGACTTCGTGCTTCCCATTGAGGGTAACGTGAACCGGCAAATCCTTGTCCAGATAATCTGCGCAATCCGTACTGTCACCACCATCAATGTAGTCTTTCCCCGGCCCTCCCCGGAATACATTCAGGCCATCATCACCAATCAGCCTGTCATCACCCGAACCCCCGATGACATTTTCAATATTGATGAGAACATCTTCGGCTACACCGCCGACAAAAACATTGGCAGGCAAGGATCGTTTCAAGGTAACAACAACAGAATCAAGCTTGTCAGAATAATCCGCCGTATCCTGACAACCAGAGCCATCCAGGATATCGCGACCACCTCTTCCACGAAAAATGTTACCTTCATCGTTTCCTATGAAAAGATCATTTTGATTTGTCCCGACGATCGACAGCTTTGGGTCCATGTCGTATGGTTTCATGATCAAGACCTCCCACTTTATTCATTTCATATTTCATATCAATAGTATCATAAAATTATCAATGTATTCGATATATAGTATTATATCGCCCCCATGCATTAACATGAGGGCGACTTTCTTATAATTATCATTGCGCTGCAGAACCGTGTACCCTCTCTTCCAAGCAACACACCATACTGCCAGAAAACATCAGGAAAAGAGCTCCACATCAGAGCTGATATGCCCCCCGGAAGGACTCACTTCAACAACACTTAATGGAGCAGAACCGGTTATAAAATCTTCCACCGGATCCGGCTCTGTAACGAGATCTTGGGCACTGACAGGCACCGTAGACTCCTCAATAGGGTTCACGCTACCAGACCCATAGGGTTTGTACGCAGGCGGAGTAAGAGCAGCGGTGGCATCAGAAGACCCCGGGAGCAAAACCTTGGGCGTTTCTTCAGAGAATAACCCCAAGAGCGTAACCGTAAAATCAGGGACGGTATCACCATTGGTATCTGCAAGAACAAGAGCCGGGTTCCCCGGACTACCCGGCACACACCACACAGCATGTGCTTTCGGACCATCTGAAGAGAAATGGAGAAGAGACGCGACTGGTGTCAGACCGAAATCCAAGACGTCGCCTTCAGCGATACTGAAGTCAAGGATTGTATCCCCACCATCAAGCGAAGCATTATAAACGAAACGATCAGAACCTGATCCTCCGGTCAGGATATCCTGACCCTCTCCACCAAAAAGGACATCATCACCAGCCCCACCAACGATGACATTGTTAAGGGAATCCCCTTTTATGACATCATTCCCGGCCCCTGACTTTATTCCTTCAATATTACGAACAATGTCATCCGAGAAGCCATCAACAAAAACTGTGCTGTCCTGTGATCCGGATAGCTCTACATACAGAGACTTCTTGCTCTCCGAAAGATCAAGAAAATCAAACCCGGCGAGACCATCGACAAGATCCCGCCCCGGCGTTGCCACAAGCATATCATCACCATCCGTGCCAAGGACTTCATGCCTTAACACCACATTGATTTTTCCTTGCCGGGCTGACATTTCCCACACTCCGATCGTAATATCCGGTTCCAGGTCACCATTGACATCTGCAACAACTTTTCCTGCTCCCCACCCCACATCCATATCACCCTGATACCAGATAGAATGAACACGCGGGACATCACCCGAGAACGCAAGAGGCTGGAAGCCCTCACGCATCACGTTCCCATCAAAGTCTGAAAGATCAATCCGATCTCCAGACAAGCTGTTCAGATCTGCGATAAAGTCCTGATACTGCGGACTGGAATCAGAGACGTGGCGATAAACAAAGATATCGGCCCCGGCTCCCCCCATCAGCAAATCACCTTGGCCGGCACCTTCAATAAGATCGTCGCCACCATTTCCGATCAAGACATTGACACCGTCATCACCACGCAACTCATCAGCCAAGGACGTACCGACAACACCCTCGATGTTGCGCAAAACATCCTGACAGATGCCGTCAACATAGACGTATGCATCGTTTTTCCCGGCAAGCGAAACGCGTATACCCGCAGAGGATCTGGAGTAATCGACTACATCGACCCCACCATGCCCATCAATCACTTCTGCTGCAGGCGCATCTATAAAAAGGTTAGCCTCGCCGTTACCAGTACGGTCAGCGGCCAAAGACTCTTCTTGATCAGGGAGCTGCACATCTACCTCTGTTGTGGGGATAGCAGAGGGAAGCTGAACCAGTTCGGACGATTCCTGCTCTGAATAATCAACAAGATCTGTTCCATCCAAGCCATCAATCAATTCTGGTCCAGGTTCGGCACGGATCGTGTCATCTCCGGAGCTCCCAATACGATGCGTCAGGGCTTCAGAAGGAAGCACACGCGTACTATCACCGGCAAGAAGGCGCTTTGTTGGAAAGAAACACTCAGAAACACGGAAGACAGCGCTGTTCCCCAGGAAACTGTCTTGTTCCACCCTGCGAGTCATTGACCCCCCCTACACAAGTTGCTGGAAGCAAAAGCGCGCGAAGGGTAGCTTGCCTGCCCCTAATATTCAAGCACAGGTAGTTTATGTTAAAAAATACAATCAATAGGGGCGTTGTCAAGCATACAAGCCCACTGTAGAACAACAATATTCCCCAGATGGATCACACCCTGAGCTCCTGGAGGCAGGCATCGCTCAGAAAAACATCGGCCTTAATGTGCTGCCCGATGAACCTGAAGAGTATGATTATGATTGAGAGGTCCGTGCCCGTGCCCAAATCCGGGTGCCGTTTCAATGGCAACACGCACATAATCACGGGCACGCGTCACAGAAGCCAAAGGCGAAAGCCCTTGAGCAAGACCCGTAGCAACAGCAGAAGCCAGCGTACACCCTGTCCCGTGCGTGTGACGGGTCAACATTCTCTCACCTTGGAAACGATCCACGCCATCGGCATGAATCAGCAAGTCAACCAACAGATCACCATCCAGATGCCCACCCTTCAACAGAACAGCCGAAGAACCAAGCGCACGCAGGGCATCTATCGCATGAACCATGGAAGACTCATCGAGGATATCCTGACCAACCAAGGCCCCCGCCTCGGGAAGATTGGGCGTGATCAAGAATGATTTCGGGATGAGTATCTCTTTCATGGCCTGAACCGCATCGGGTTCAAGCAGGGCATGTCCCCCTTTTGCGTACATGACCGGGTCAAGAACAACCGGCACATCCGCTGCAAAGTCGTCAAGCGCCTGCGAGACAGCACGAATGATGCCTGTTGTTGCCAACATCCCGATCTTGATACAGTCAGCCCCAATATCTTCCATGACGACTGCAATCTGGTCGCGTACAAAAGACTCTGGGACAGGGTGTATACCAAACACACCCTTTGTATTCTGGGCCGTCAATGCTGTAATCGCCGTTGCGGCAAAACCACCCAGACATGTCACTGTCTTGATATCAGCCTGAATACCGGCACCACCGCCAGAATCAGAGCCGGCAATAATCAACACACGCCCACGGGATAAAGAGACCATCATAACACGCCTCCATCCGCACTGGACTCAATAGCCCGGCATAAATCCAGCGCGACATCTTCGACCAAGCCGGCATCCTCTGCCTCCACCATAACGCGGATCAAAGGCTCTGTACCGGATTTCCGTAAAAGAACGCGCCCGGTCACGCCCAGCCGCTTTTCCCAGTGACCAACACAGCCTTTTACCGTATCGGAAGCCAAAGCATGATCTGCCTGGCTACGGCCAGCGACACGCACATTCCGCAACACTTGGGGATATGGGTGAAAAACACGCAGCAGCTCACTCGCACTACGACCAGACTGCACAAGCTCTGCCAAAACCTGCAGAGCCGCAACAAGCCCATCACCCGTTGTTGCATGATCGCCCAGAATGATGTGACCAGACTGCTCGCCGCCAAGCGCAAGACCGCTGGCACGCATCTGTTCCATCACATAGCGATCCCCGACTGCAGTCCGAAGCAACTGGATGCGCTCTGACCGCAGAAATGCCTCCAGCCCCAGGTTGGACATCACGGTCGCAACAACGGTGTCGCCCGGCAACTCATCCCTGTTTCGGAGAGCGCGGGCAATCAGGCCCAGAATCTGGTCGCCATCAACCAAATGTCCGTGCTCATCACACAACACCAAGCGATCGGCATCGCCATCAAGAGCAATACCAATATCAGCCCCATGGCTGATAACGGCAGCCTGCATGGCATCTGGATGCTGAGAGCCGCATCGATCATTGATATTGACCCCGTTCGGATCAACGCCAAGGGGAATCACCTCTGCCCCCAGTTCCCACAGAACAGAGGGCGCTGTGCGATAGGCAGCCCCATTGGCACAGTCCACAACAACCTTCAACCCGTCAAGACGAAGCCCCCGGGGGAATGTCTGCTTGACGGATTCAATATACCGGCCACCGGCATCATCCAGACGCCTGGCCCGACCCAGGCCTGTTGGCGAGGACAAGGTTACGGCTTGATGCTCCGGTGCATCCAGCTCCTGCATCAGGGTTTCGATCGAAGCCTCGACCTCATCGGACAGTTTGTAACCATCGGGCCCGAACAGCTTGATCCCATTATCCTGGTAAGGATTATGGGACGCAGAAATCATTACGCCCAGATCAGCGCGCAGCGACCGGGTCAGCATGGCAACTGCCGGCGTTGGCATTGGTCCCACCAACAGAACATCCATCCCCACCGAGATAAAACCGGCAGTCAGGGCAGGTTCGAGCATATAGCCTGACAGCCGGGTATCCTTGCCAATAACAACAGCATGTCGATGAGGACCACGGGTAAAAATACGCCCGGCAGCCATTCCGACCCGCAACGCAGTTTCGGCCGTCATGGGTTCTACATTGGCTGTCCCACGTATACCGTCTGTACCGAAGTACTTTCTTGTTCCCATAAACTGCCTCGGTCTCTCTATTGTGCGGCAGAGCGCACAGCTTGCCATACATTACGCGCTTGCACTGTTGCAGCCACATCATGCGCACGCACAATATTGATGCCCTGCTCCCACCCAAGGGTCGCAAGAGCCAATGAACCGGGAAGCCGCTGAAGAGGATCAGCAACACCCGCAACCTGACCAATAAAACTCTTGCGTGACACACCCAGGGCCACAGGACAGCCCAGCCCGCGATACAGACCAAGATGCCCCAGAATATCTGCATTATGTGATGCCAGCTTGCCAAAGCCTATACCGGGATCAACACAAATATTCTGTTGGTCAATACCAGCCCTGCGACAAGCATGAATACGTTCTTCCAACGCATCAAAAACATCCAGAGCAGAACACATATAGGAAGGTGCCTGCTGCATTGTCCCCGGTTCACCCTGCATATGCATCAAGATGACAGGTTTTCCCAAACGAGCAGTCATATCCAGACTACCCGGACCACTCAGGGCCGAAACATCATTGATAATGGAGGCCCCGGCCGCAACGGCAGCTTCCATGACCGGCGCATGCCTGGTATCAACAGAAACAACCGCACCGGAGTTGGCCAAAGCCCGAATGACAGGAACAACGCGTCGGATTTCCTCGTCATGACACACCGGTGCAGCGCCAGGCCGCGTTGACTCTCCCCCAACATCAAGAATACCGGCGCCTGCTTCCAGCATAGCGATACCACGCGCAACGGCCGTATCGACATCCAGGTAGTCTCCGCCATCGGAGAAGCTGTCTGGTGTTACATTAATGATCCCCATAACGACAGGACCGTCCGGCAACATTGTTTCCAGAAAAGAGGAGGGCCCTTTTCCTTCACACAAACGCATACGCCGCGTCGTATGGGCCAAAATCTCATCGCCCCCCTGACAGGCCCACTGAACCAAGGCTTCGCGTGAAACAACGGCGCGACCGGCAACACCCGTCTCATCACGCCAGATAACCATCCAGGTGGGGCTGTCATGCACACCGCCCGGAGTCACACCCAACGGAACAACGTACAGGGGGAAAGAGCCTGAAATGGCGGAAGGAGCCAAACAAAAGGCCCGCGGCAACGCGGGACTTTTGTTTGCAAACAACAAGCTGCCCATAACCAGAACTTTCAACTTTCCGGCTGAGGTTCCGGCCCGGGCCGGTTTGACAAGCCTGTATCAGGTTTCCCGCTGGAAGGTACAGAGGACTTCCGCACAGGACCAGACGCAGCGCCAGACCCCGTGGCAGATGGCAACGAGTCACCATCGTCACGGACGATAGGCTGTCCATCCAGAAGGCCACGAAGTTCGGCACCGGTCAGGGTCTCATACTCAAGCAAAGCCTGAGCAATACGCTCCAACTGGTCACGGTTCTCGGTGAGAATCTTCAGCGCACGCTTGTAGCCACGATCAACCAGTGTACGGACCTCCATGTCCACTTCACGCGCTGTCTGTTCAGAAATGTTCTTCTGGGTCGTTACCGTATGCCCCAGAAACACCTCCCCCTCTGGCGCGGCATAGGCCAATGGCCCCAGACTCTCCGACATCCCCCACTCCGTCACCATTCTCCGGGCACGGTCCGTGGCCATCTTGATATCCTGCGCGGCTCCGGTCGTAACTTTCTCGGGGCCAAAAATCAGCTCCTCTGCTATACGACCGGCCATGGCAATCGCCAGGAAGGACTCAAGATATTCGCGGCTGACGGAGTAGCGATCCCGCTCCGGCAGGCTTTGTACCAACCCCAAGGCCCGCCCACGGGGGATGATCGTGGCCTTGTGGATGGGGTCGTAGGCCGGACAGTGCAAGGTCACAAGGGCATGCCCCCCCTCGTGGTAAGCAGTCATCCGCTTCTCATCCTCGGTCATGACCATGGAGCGACGCTCCGCACCCATCAGAACCTTGTCTTTTGCCTCTTCAAAATCAGAGTGGGTCAGAACTTTCTTTCCCTTGCGGGCAGCAAGCAGGGCGGCCTCATTCACCAGATTGGACAAGTCAGCACCGGAAAAGCCCGGTGTCCCGCGCGCAATAACCTTGATGTCGACATCCGGTCCCAGCGGACTTTTGCGGGTATGCACACGCAAAATCTTCTCGCGTCCCAGAACATCCGGGTTCGGCACCACCACCTGACGGTCAAAGCGGCCCGGACGCAAAAGAGCAGGATCCAGAACATCGGGCCGGTTGGTCGCTGCAATCAGGATAACCCCCTCATTGGCTTCGAAACCGTCCATCTCCACAAGCAGCTGGTTCAGGGTTTGCTCACGTTCGTCATTACCGCCACCAAGACCGGCACCACGATGACGACCCACAGCATCAATTTCATCGATGAAAATAATACAGGGCGCGTTCTTCTTGCCTTGCTCGAACATGTCACGGACACGACTGGCACCGACGCCAACAAACATTTCAACGAAATCAGACCCTGAAATCGTGAAAAAGGGAACGTTTGCTTCACCGGCAATCGCACGCGCAAGAAGCGTTTTCCCCGTCCCCGGAGGCCCAACCAGCAGAACACCCTTGGGAATCTTGCCACCGAGACGCTGGAACTTCTGGGGATCGCGCAGAAACTCGACCACTTCCTCCAGTTCCTGCTTGGCTTCGTCGATGCCGGCAACATCATCAAAGGTCACACGTCCGGCCTTCTCGGTCAAAAGACGCGCCTTGGACTTTCCAAAACCCATGGCCCCGCGTGATCCGCCCTGCATCTGTCGCATGAAGAAAATCCACACGCCAATCAACAGCAACATCGGGAACCACGAAATCAGGACCCCCCAAATCGTGGGAACATCATCTTCCCGTGGCAACGCTGCAATACGGACGTTATGGTCGCGCAACTGCTGCACCACATTGGACCCGTCTGGCATAAAGGTGGAGAAAGCTTGACCGTTCTGCAAGGAGCCGGAAATACGACCACCCTGGATGGTCACGGCAACCACTTCGTTCCGGTCAACCCTCTCAAGGAAGTCAGAGAATGCAATGGCACTTCCTGCATTACGAGGCGAAGACGTCTGGAACAGGTTGAACAGCGCCACCAGAAGGACGGCTATTATCACCCACAGAAGCAAGTTCTTGCTGAAATTCAAAGCACTGCCCTTCCATCAAACCCGCTGCCGGTGCCAACCGGCTCCACTCTGCAGCGTACAGTCACTTAATATCCAATCTACATAGGCCCGGATGGACCCCCCGCAAGGCGGAAACTGCATGATCCCAGCGGATGACAGGGAGAAAAGCGGGCAAACACAGAAAAAGCCCGATCCACCCCGGTTTTTACTGAGAAATAGCCTACTTGCGGCACAGATACCAGTACCCCGTTAAGCCAAAAAGCGGGAAGTGTCGCCAACGCGATCAGGGGAACCCCCTGCAAAGGCATTATACACCCCTCCAATGCTTTGAGAAAGGCGGTCCCTTCATGCCCCAAAGGCGCAAGGGACAGATGCTCCGGGACATCTCCCTCATGTCCAATCAGAAAGCGACCGTCCCATCGTTGGACACTTGGCCACAAAGCCACAGGAATCCGATCCGGCAAACCCCGCGTTTCCCGTGCAACAAGCAAGCCGGACTCTTGGGGGACAAGAACGCATCCCCCCAACGTTGCCCTCGCAGGGAGCTTGTCCATCAGTCGTGACAAACGCTCCTGACGTGGCGGGTATTCCAGGCCGCCAACACACATCAGAACACGACGCAAGGCATGCATCGCTTCATCTGGCGAGACATCCCGCAGCACCTGATAATCACAGATCGCAAAACCAGACGCGTCAATCCGGACGGCAGAAGCCAACACTTCATCAACACGCCGCTCAAAACAAAAACGCTCGGCAGCACGCGTTCCCGGGTGGCCCTGCTCATCACCCGCCAAAAGACGCTGACGAATCTTGATACGCTCGTAGCGCAGGTTCTTGTTGGAAGGATCCTCAATCCAAGGCTGGCCGCTGTGTATCAGAAAGGCCCTGAGGGCATCAGGATCAACATCAAGCAAGGGACGCAGCAGGCATATATTCTCACGGGTCACAAGGAGTGCCATTCCCGCCAGACCAAGAGGACCACTGCCGGCATTACGACGCAGAACCCGGGTCTCATCCTGGTCACGCCGATGGTGACCGAGCAACAAGTGAACAATTCCCTGTTCCCGGCACCACTGGTCCAGAAGCGTGTAACGGCATCGCCGCGCCCACTCCTGCCCTGCCCCCGGTGGAGGCGCGCTACCAGGAACGAGGATATGGTGCCTGATATCATAGGCCCTCATCCAGCCAGCAACCTGACACGCCTCCGTTGCTGATTCAGGACGCAGACGGTGATCAACCGTCAAAGCATAAAGACAACCGCCACGATCGACAGTCCATCGCCGGGCCAACAAGGCAAGAGCAAGGCTGTCTGCACCGCCGGAAACAGCAACAGCGACAACCGGCGGGCACCCGAAAGGCCCAAGACCTTCCATTGCCTCACTAAAGACCGCATAGAGCACATCTGGATCAAAGGCAGACATACACAACCGACTGGGTCAGAATGAACATTTCAGACGTTCTTTCTCGCTCCCCAAACGACGCTTTATCGCATCCGGTGCAGCAGGATACTCGGACTTGAGCTTGCCCAAAGCAGCACAGGCCTCCTTGTTCTGACCCAGCTTGCCCATGGTTAACCCAAGCTTCAGCAAGTTATCGGGTGCCTTCGTGCTCTTGGGATATTTCTTGTACCCATCCAGGAAAGAGACAGCCGCCTGCTTGTAATTGCCGCGCACATAGAACGTTTCACCAAGCCAATACTGGGCATTCCCCGCCAGATCATGACCAGGATTTTCTTTGATGAAATCCTGGAAAGCCACCTGCGCTGCCGGGTAATCGTTTGTGCGCAATAAATTGAAGGCACGCGTATATTTCTGACCGGGATCCATAGGCTCGGAAGGAACAAAGGCCCGACCACCAGACGCAGGCTCAGAAGAAAAACCGGGTGCAGGGGATGCCCCACTCCGTCCTTTTTCCAGTTCCTGGAAACGAAACTCCGCATCTTTGACATAGGCATCAAAGCGCTCGGACAGTTGCTGGTTCTCGTGTTGGACTTCTTCCAGGCGGCCTGTCAATTCCTGGTTCAGACGCTCCAGTTCACCAACCTTGACCAGAAGCTCGGAAACAAGGCCGGCGCTATCGGCCTGGGCCATACGAACACCCGAGGAGGAAAAGCCATCACGGGCCACAGCCGGAGCAGACACTAGAAGACACGCTATCACGCCACAGCCGGCACATGAAAAACGCAACAGCACAGGCAAAGAGAAAAGAGCAGCCCCGTCAGTCATACAACATTCCCGAATTTCTGTAGACCAGAACACCGTGTCCAAGACACACGATAACATCCTACACGTCTACAGAAAGCCAACAAAAAAACAGCAACCTATATGGCCTGGAAAAATAAAAAGCACCCGCAGCCACCAGCTGCATAAGCAGCCAATAGCTGACGGGTACTTTTTAACACACGTGTTGCCGTATCGACACCGCACGCCGCACAAGCGCAGCGGAGTCTAATGCAGCTGATCAGTGCAGAACAGAAACACCGCGACGATTTTTGGTGTAGCAGGCTTCAGTTGCATCACCGCATTCCGGACGCTCCTTGCCATAGGAGGTCACTTTCAGACGGCTGGCACTCACACCTTGGGCAATCAGGAACTTCTTGACGGAGTTCGCACGACGCTCACCCAGACCAAGGTTGTACTCACGCGTACCGCGCTCGTCAGCATGCCCTTCAATCATCAGGGTCGTGCTGGAGTAGCGCTTCAGCCAAGCGGCTTGGTTACGCAGGGTAGCCTGTGCTTCCGGAGTCAGGGTGTACTTGTCAAAACCAAAGTGGACACGATCGCCCACAACGGTCATGAACTCTTCAACCGACCCGGGAGCAGGAGCGGCTTTGCCCATGGAACCGCTGGCCGACTCATCAGAGGCGGTACCGCATGCGGACAAAAGGGCTACGGCGGCGAGAACGGGCAACAGGCGGAACTTCATTGTTTTTCCCCTCAGCTCACGTAATGGGGTTAAGGAAGCTCCGGGACGCAAGACCACAAGGATATTGCGCACAGAGCAGGCAGGCCCGAAAACGGACCCCAAGACGGCCTTATACTGGTTTTTCTCAACTCCGTACAGTCCGTTTGATGCAATGCCATGTCACGATTACGGCAAAAGTGGTGACCACGCCGGATCTGACGCAGCCTGGGGTGTGATAACGCGCCGCTCGTTGTAACCTGTGAGATCAATCGAATAAAGCTGGGGATTTCCGCTCTTCTCGCTTCTGTAATACATCAGGACACGACCATTTGGCGCCCATGTCGGGCTTTCCATCAGGAAACCCGATGACAGCATGCGTTCACCACTTCCATCCGGCTTCATGACGCCAATGTAGAATTCACCGCCCTTCATCTTTGTAAAAGCAACCAGATCTCCCCGCGGGGACCAAACCGGAGTGGCATAACGTCCCTCGCCGAAGCTGATGCGGCGAACACTGCTTCCATCGGAGTCCATTACGTAAAGCTGCTGGGTGCCGCCACGATCCGAGTTGAAAACTATACGGTAACCATCAGGCGAATAAGAAGGCGACGTATCAATCGCAGACGCATTCGTCAGTTGAATACGGCGCCGGGTTCGTAAATCCATCTCGAAGATGTCGGTGTTACCATCTTTCGCCATAGACAGGACAACCTTGTTTCCATCAGGTGAAAAACGCGGTGCAAATGTCATGCCTGGAAAATCACCCAGAAGCTCCTGCCGGCCAGAGTCGATGTTGTACAAATAGACCCTGGGGCTGTCGCCATAGAAACTCATATAGGTAATTTCCTGCGCAGTCGGCGAAAAGCGCGGAGTCAGTACCATCGACGAGCCATCAGTCAGATACTGGTGATTGGCACCATCCTGATCCATGATCGCCAAGCGTTTAACCCTGCGTGTTACCGGCCCGCTTTCTGCAACATAGACAATACGGGTATCAAAATAACCGTCTTCACCGGTCAAACGCTTGTAGATCTCGTCAGAAATCATATGCGCAACACGGCGCCAGTTATCCGGGGCCGCTGTAAACGATTTACCCAGAACCTGCTGCCCCGTGAAAATATCCCAGAGACGGAAGGCAATCCGTACCGTGCCAGGCCCGTGTGACTCTACGGCACCTTGCACCAGAACCTGTGCATTGATCGTGCGCCAGTCGGCAAAGTGCGGTGGCTCATCCAGACCTGAAAACTGCTGAATGAATGCTGACCGGTCCAATGGCAGGAAAAGTCCCGAACGCTCCAGGTCGGCTGAAACCACCGACGCGACATCTGCGCCAACCGAACGGTTTGAGTCCGAGGCCACAAAATCAGGAACAGCCACAGGCGTTGGCTCAACCCGGCCACGGGTAATATCAATGCGCACCTCTGCCCATGACGGAGTACCGATGCCAAGGCCAACCGCGATCACAAAGACAAGAATACCGAACTTCAAAGCACCTGCAGTGACAGAACGACCACACTTTATCATCGCTTCCTGGTTCCTTCCGGAAAAATCATACCCTCTGCTCCGGTTACATCCGGGACTGAGGACTGAAGACAAGTTCCATGGACTTGAACGTCTCATACTTTTGCAAAGGATAGCGGATTGGCTGCGACCGGTACACAGCCCGACGCGCTGATTCCGCAACAGCCCGATACGATGAGTCACTGCCATAACGCTGTGTATCAAGAACATCGACACTGGTTACCATCCCTTCCGGGGTAATGCGAACCTTAAGCGGGATCACCATACTTTCCACCCCCTTGGCACCGGTATCAACAGCCCAGTTCCGTTCAATCTGCGCCCTTATGGCATCCAGCTCCGTCATGGTAGCCCGATCGGCAAGAGGGGCATTCAGAACTCTCGGCTGATTGGAAGGTTGCTGTGGGGTTGACTTCTTTTCCGGTGTGGCAGGCTCTGACTTCTCGCGAAATTTTTCGACATTCTTCATCAGATCCTTGAACGGGTCATCATCCTTGGGCTTGGCCTTCTGCGTGTCCTGCTTCTTCGGTTCAGGTTTCTTTGGCTCTGGCTTCTTGGGTTCCGGTTTTTTGGGCTCTGCTTTTTCAGGATCAGGTTTCGGAGGCTCAACCGGCTTTGGCTCTGCTTTCTTCGGCTCTGGCTCCGGTGCCTGTTTTGGCTGAGGGACAGCAGCATCGGCACGCACCTGCGGCTTGGGCTGATCATCTTGCTTTGGTTCCGGCTTCGGTTCCTCCTTTGGCTCCTCAACCTTCTTGACAGGGGGAGGTGCCGCCGTACGCTCAGCAATCTCGACAAGATCAACAATCATGGCCGTCTCAATTGGCTCCGGCTCATCGAACAGGGAAGGAAAACCAAACACAGCCAGCAACAGCACTACAACATGCAGCGTGACAGAAACAACCAACCCGTTGCACATACCGCGACGTTTCATGTGCACACTGCGCCATCCAAACTAACGTTTAGCCGCGGAAGCCGCGGGCGTCTGCGTAACCAGGGCAGCCTTGGAAAAACCGGCAGCATGCAGGCTGCCCAGAATGTGCATCACAACACCATACTGAAGTTGGCCATCGGCGCGGACATAGATCCGTACATCCGGATTGACACCGGCAATGGCCCGAACCCGGGCCGGCAATAGATCCAGGGAAATCGGTGTCTGGTTCAGATACACCTGACCATCTGCTGCAACAGAAACGGTCAGAGCCTTGTTATCCGGCTCGGAAATCTGAGGAGCCTTGGCCCGGGGCAGATCAACGCTGACACCGGTTGTCAACAACGGCGCCGTCACCATAAAGATAACAAGGAGGACCAGCATCACATCAATCATTGGCGTCATGTTGATTTCAGCAACAGGACGGCGGCGACGACGAAACCCGCCTCCACGAGCACCTGAAGATTGCACCGTCATGCCCATAAGATCGTACTCCTGCTATCAGCCGCGCTCGTCAAGCTGACGGGATAGAATGGCCCCGAATTCACCGGAAAAGTTGTCCAGCCGCTGGGCAAAACGATCGAGATCCGACGAAATCTTGTTATAGGCAACCAAGGCTGGAATAGCCGCCACCAGACCGATCGCTGTGGCAAAAAGAGCCTCCGCGATACCAGGTGCGACAGTTGCCAGGCTGGTGTCCTTGCTGACACCGATGGAATGGAACGAGTGCATGATACCCCACACCGTTCCAAACAAGCCAACAAAGGGCGCCACCGACCCGGTCGAAGCCAGGAAACCAATCCGTTTCTCCAGCCCTTCCATCTCACGGGCAACGGTTATGTGCATCACACGCTCTACCCTTTGGGCAAAGTGAGCACGAATGCCTGTATCCCCGGTTCCCGGGCGTCCCGATGAGCGACGCCACTCCCTCATCGCGGCAACGAAAACAGCCGACATGGGATCGGCAGGACGGTTGCTGAGACGCTCGTACAGCTCTTCCAGCGATCCACCTGACCAAAACTTCTCCTCGAACTTGTCTACCTTGGTATTGAGATAACGCAGCTTCAGGGCTTTGTCGAAAATGATGGCCCAGCTCCAGATCGAAGCCAGGACAAGCCCCAGCATGACCGTCTTGACGACAAGGTCAGCTTGCCAGAACAGGCCAAGAGGAGAGAGATCGGCAGCGGCCACAGCGGCTTGAGGCAGGACAGTGGGGTCCATGATCGTTCCGAACCAAGTAAAGTGTCTAAGGAAAGACAGACACAGACGAATCCATGCTGCCAACAAAGGCTCTATGCACACGTGCAGGCAAACGAACCGGGCGACCCGATCCGTTCAAACACGCAAGGCGCACAGAAAGGGTGACGAGAAGCGCATCATCCGTCAATCCGGACGGATCGGATACACGGTGGATAGCCTGCTCCATGTCAACGCGGGCGCCTGATATACAGCGTATCCGGGTCTCTACATGCAGCAGGTCATCCAACCGGGCCGGACGCATGAACTCAACCGAGCACGACCGAACAACAAACGTAATATCCTGCTGCTGCCGCAATCTTTCCTGTTCGATACCCAGCGTACGGATCATCTCCGTGCGGGCGCGCTCGGCAAATTTCAAATAATTTGCGTAATAGACAACACCGCCAGCATCCGTGTCTTCATAATAGACCCGCACCGGCAGAACGTGGGGACCAAGCCCGCTCATCCCTCACCACCTCCGGGGAATGAGCTGGCCAGAAGATCCAGCTGCTGATAGTCCCGCACAGGGGCAGGCAGTCCCAAGTGGGCATACCCGGCTTCCGAGAGGATACGACCCCGCGAAGTACGCTGGATCAAGCCTTGCTGCAACAGGAATGGCTCGATCACTTCCTCCAGGGTATCTCGCTCTTCAGACATCGCCGCAGCAAGGGTTTCCACCCCGACAGGACCACCTCCATAATTACGGGCGACACAGGTCAGATAGCGCAGATCCATGGCATCAAGGCCCTTCTTGTCAACCTCCAGGCGGGCCAAGGCGGCATCGGCGACAAAGGCATCAACAGGCGTGCGCCCTGATACCATGGCAAAATCCCGGACGCGACGCAGCAGGCGCCCGGCCACACGCGGGGTGCCACGTGACCGGCATGCGACTTCCATCGCACCATCCTCTGTCAGATCCAGCCCCAGAATGCCGGCACCACGGCGCACAATTGCCACCAGTTCCTCCGGTTCATAGAAATTCAGGCGCACGGGTATCCCGAAACGATCCCTGAGAGGCGTTGTAAGAAGACCGGAACGGGTCGTGGCCCCGACAAGGGTAAACGGCTGAAGATCAATCCGCACACTACGCGCCGAAGGCCCCTCGCCAATAATCAGGTCAAGCTGAAAATCCTCCATAGCAGAATACAGAACTTCTTCTATGGCCGGATTGAGGCGATGAATTTCATCAATAAAAAGAACATCGTTCTTTTCAAGGTTGGTCAGCAAGGCCGCAAGATCACCGGCACGGGCAATCATCGGACCGGACGTGGCCCGGAAACCAACGCCCAGTTCGCGGGATACAATCTGGGCCAAGGTTGTCTTGCCCAGCCCCGGCGGGCCATGCAGCAACACATGATCCAGGGCATCACCACGTGCGCGGGCTGCTTTGACAAAGACCGAGAGATTTTCGCACGCCAAGCGCTGACCGATAAACTCACCCAAGGTCTGGGGACGGATGTGAAGTTCTCCATCCCCCTCCTGCAAAGCACCGGAAATCAGGCGCGGATCCTCCGCATTGCCTTTCATGCCTGAAGCCCCCGGCCCAGATAACGCAGCGAGGCCGACAACAGCCCCTGTACAGTCGCATTCTCACCCAGGTCACGGGCACTGACAGAAACGGCAGCAAACGCATCAGCACGGCCATAACCCAGATTGACCAAGGCTGATACCGCATCACCAGACACGTCACAAGCACCTGCAACAGGAGCCACAGACACAGGACCAATCCGGGACACACTCTCTGCGCCAACCCCGCCAGCATGAGCAGGAAAGGCCACAACTTTGTCCTTCAACTCTGCAACAATACGGCCGGCCAGCTTGGGACCCACCCCCGTGGCGCGGGTTAGCATACCCCGATCCGCCGCCGCAATTGCACGTGCGATATCATCAGGTGATCCAACGGACAGGATCGCCAGGGCAACCTTGGCCCCAACTCCTTGAACTGTCAGAAGAAGGCGAAAGAAAGCGCGCTCCGCTTCGGCTGAAAAGCCGTACAAGTGGATATGATCTTCCCGGACATGGGTTTCCACGATCAGGGCAACGGCTTCCCCTACTGAAACGCGTGACAAGGTACGGGTGGAAGCAAAGACAAGATAGCCAACCCCACCCACATCAATGACAACCCAGTCATCACCGGTGCTGTCAACCACACCCCGCAGCTTTGCAATCATCAGCGTTTCCCTCCTGCCAGCGCCGCCAATGCCATCGACGAGGACCGGAAGTGAGCATGACACACAGCAACAGCCAGTGCATCAGCCGCATCTGCTGTACTGATGCTACAGCCAGGCAACAGCGTCCGCACCATCATCTGCACCTGTTCCTTTCCTGCAGCACCCGTTCCCACAACAGCCTTCTTGATCTGGGATGGCTGGTATTCCGCCACAGGAACACCCCGACGCGCCGGAACCAGAAGGGATACCCCGCGCGCTTGCCCCAGTTTCAGGGTTGAATGAGGATTCCGGTTAACAAAGGTCTCTTCGACAGCAGACTCATCCGGGGTCCACTGATCGACAACGTCCGACAGCCCTTCGAACAGGCAGGCAAGGCGCTCGGCAAGTGACCGGGAGGCATCGGTATGAACGGTGCCATCAGCAAGCACACGCATACGGTTCCCGGCAACTTCGATCACACCCCAACCGGTGTGACGCAGCCCGGGATCAAGGCCCAATATCCGGATTGTCATCGCACCACCCCCGGGCACCACATGGTATCAATCAAGACACGCCATGACCGCATCGGGAATCTCTTCGTTGGAGAAAACCCGCTGCACATCATCATTATCTTCCAGAATATCCAGAAACTTCAGCAAGCTGCGTGCACCGTCTTCATCCAACGAGACCGTATTCAGGGCTTTCCAGTCCAGTCGGGCGGCTTCCGGCTCTCCCAGAACCGGCTCAAGGGCAGCGCGAACCGCTCCCAAACTATCAGGGGCACAAAAGATCTCATGCTCCTCTTCAGACGAAACCACATCGTCGGCACCCGCCTCAACGGCAGCTTCCAACACATCATCCGGCGACCCCACCGACAATGAATAGACAATATAGCCAACACGCTCAAAGTTGAACTGTACCGGGGTCAACGTCCCGCCATGCTTGGAAAAAACAGCCCGCACATCAGAAGCGGTACGGTTCCGGTTATCTGTCAATGCCTCAACGATAACAGCAACATTGCCCGGCCCCATGCCTTCATAGCGTACCTCTTCATAATCCTCCCCGTCCGCACCGGACTGGGCCTTTTTCAGAGCACGTTCTATGTTGTCCTTGGGCAGGGAGTTCTTGCGGGCATCCATAATCGCAGCGCGAAGGCGCGGGTTGCCTTCCGGCTCCGGCCCGCCGGTTCTGGCGGCCACATAAATTTCCTTGGCCAGCTTGGTAAACAGCTTGGCGCGCTTGGCGTCCTGTGCACCCTTGCGATGCATGATGTTCTTGAATTTGGAATGACCGGCCATGGTATCTTGATATCCTGGAACTGAAACAGAAACTCGGGATTTGTACGGCGACCCCGCCAAAACCCCGGCTCTACCCGGACAGCTGTCATGCTGCCTGTTGGCACGAACGGCGCACTATGGCAGGACTACCCCCTGAAAGACAAGGGCCAGAACACCGTTTTCAGAGTGTTTCCCTGTCAAAAACAGGCATGGCTGACTGCAACCGCCCACCGATCCGGATTGGATGCACAAACACAGCCAAGCCTGTACGATCATCTGTCTGAATGACAACGCCACACACAGTTGCGTCCCCTGTCGCGGGGGAAAGCTTGTCGGCCGGCATCTTGCGCACAAAGCGAGATACGGACACGTCTTTTTTCATACCGATGACAGAGTCATAATCCCCGCACATGCCCAGATCCGTGATGTAGGCTGTACCACCCGGGAGAATCTGGGCATCGGCGGTCGGAATATGGGAGTGCGTCCCCGCGACCAAGGAAGAACGTCCGTCACAGAAATGCCCAAGAGCCATCTTTTCACTGGTTGCTTCGGCGTGAATGTCCACAATCACGGCATCAACACCGCCCCCCAGACGGAACCGCTCCAGCTCTGCATTAACAGCCGCAAAAGGATCATCCAGCGGATCCATAAAGAGGCGCCCCATGCACTGGACAACCAGAACCCTTCGCCCCGACGCCGTTGTATAAAGCATGGCCCCACGCCCCGGGGTCCCGACAGGATAATTGATCGGGCGCAGGATCCGGGGTTCCCGGTCAATATAGGCGATCATCTCCCGCTGGTCCCAGGCATGGTTGCCCAAGGTCAGGGCATCAACACCGCTGGCAAAAAAGTCCTGGGCAATACTCGCTGTCAGACCAAAGCCATGAGCGGCATTCTCAGCACACACGGCGACAAAATCCAGCCCGAGACTCCTGCGCAAATCCGGAATGACCTGGCAAGCCTTTTCGCGCCCGGCCCGTCCGACAACATCCCCCAGATACATCAAACGCATACGCTAGAACCTCTCTCGTTTCTTCTGCTTATAATTGTCTGGTTGTCCCGGACGTGGTGAGCCGGCAAAAGCCTGCCTCTGTTACCCAACCATCCAGGGGAATGTCGTGTGACTCAGTTGGCAGAACATCAACCCTTTGACACTCCCACGCCACAGCAAAAGCAGGCGCCCGGGAACCGGGGGCATGCAGCGCAGGCAGCGTCCGGTCATAGAACCCCCCACCATACCCAAGACGCGCACCGGATCCCGTAAACCCGACAGCCGGGACCAGAACCAGGTCCGGAACAACAGACGGGCAGGATGACGGGGGATGACGGGTTCCCCAGATGCCTTCTTCCAGAGGATCACCAGGTTGCCATCGCCGGAATACTAGAGGCTGGTCACGACCACACACAACCGGCAGCGCCAAGGCTCGACCCGCAGCAGCAACACCCGCAATGGGGTCCGGCTCGCCCCTCATAGGGACATAAGCCGCAACAATACGGCCGGCAGGGTACTCAAGGAGAAGGCGCGCAACAAAGCCCGTCAAGGCCGATCCAGCAGCCAAGGCTGCTCCGGACGCCACAAAATCATCACGCCGCTGCAACAGAGCGCGACGCAACAGGCTCTTGTCCTCGGAACAATGGCTCACGCACCCATAATCCACGCTGGAGGCCAGAAAGGCACGATCAGAAACATCGTACATATAAAGACGGACCCGCACAGACGCACGGGCCCGAATAAAACGCAATCAAGAGGCGAAGCCACCTTGGGCCGTTGGCAAAGCGCAACCTCCACTAAGGCCGCGAGCACAAAGTGGGACCCATGATACTGCAGCCACAGCCACAACAGGGACAGGCCCCTTTCTAAGATTATAGCCCCCGGGAGTAGTGCAACCTGACGAACCGGGCAGCTTCGCACATCCTTAGTCTAGGAGACCAAAAGCGTTTGCGCAACTGTTTCCACACGTTTTGCCATGTGCTCGATCGCACTGACAAAATTCTCCTCGCTCAAACGCAGGGTAGACTGCTCATCGCGCCTTTGCTCAAGGTGCAGACGGGCTGATTCAAGGGCCTGACGCGCTTCCTCAAGCTGTGCCCGCAAGGCGTCTCTCTCTTGCTGCATCGCACAGAAACTGGCTTCCAATGCCTTATGCGCCGACAAAGCGGCGTCACGGTCCGCCTCCAGGCGATCACGGACATCCACAACCCGCCGGATTTCCTGATCCGCCTCCAGCGCGATATGCTCGGACATCTCCTGCGCCTTGTCACGGGCTTCAACAGCCTCCTCAAAACTTCGGACAAGAGCATCCCGCGCCTTGGTGGCTTCGCGGGCTTCATCAGCCAAGAGCAAGGATACAAGAACCATGACCAGCTCGTCAGAAACCGCACCGGCCTCATTGGCCAGCGCCCGGGCACGACGATCAATATCACGGCCAAGCAGTTCGACCTCTGCCTCCTGCCCGTCTTCGCACCCAACGGTGTAATGACGGCTGTTGATCGTCAGCGTAACCTTGGCCATGGGCCTATACCTCCAGTACAGCGCGTAAACGGCTGATAGCGGCGTCTATGCGCCCGGATGCCTGCTGGCTGGTCAGCTGTAACGCCTCATAATCGGCACGCACAGCCTCCAGATCAGCGCTCAGGCGCGCAACCTCGCTGCTGTCGCACGCTCCGGCAGCCTTCAGGCCGGCCTGCTCAAGGGCGGCCACCGCATCATCAAGACGGCCGAGGGCCTGTTCAATCCGGCTCGACATAGACATCCTCATTGGGTTTCAATACACTGCACAGCCGCTGTGCATACGGCGGCACAGAATAGGCACCACCCGGGCACCGGTCAACATTCTTGCCTCCTGCCGTGTCCAGCTTGTCCGGAGACCCACCCTGTCATCCCCCGCCCCCTTGCGCATGATCATCCACGGACGCGACCACATCCGCGCAGCCCTGCACGCGTATCGCGCCATGGACAACGCCTGCCCCCTGGAATTCTGGAGTCCGCCCGATGCCGTCCGCTGGCAGGGGCCTCGATGGCTCTGGCTTCTCTGCCTGACCGAAACAACCGGGACCCCCCCGGATCGGTGGACCCTAGTGCTGGACTGCGGTGATGCAGCCGGGATGGCACTCACAGCCCTGCGCGACGGAATCCCTGCCGTAGCTGTGCACAGCCTGCACGCAACAGCAATCCGAACCCTTGGGGGCGTGGCCGGGCAATTGGGTCAGCGATTGGCCCTGGATTATCCGGAACGCCTGGATCTGGGACTGTGTACAGATGTAGATTATGCATGCAAAGCATTGCTCCGGGGAGATCGTGACGCTATCAAGGGGGCACTTTGCACCGGCCCGCGCCGGCCCCTCAACCTCCTGCAGGAACCATAATGGTCGCCTTTTCACACGCATGCCGCCTTTACCTTGTCACGCCACCAAACCTGCACGATGTGCCGCGCTTTGCCGAACAACTCGAATCAGCCTTGGGCGCAGGCGATGTTGCGGCGCTGCAACTGCGCATGAAAACGGCGGATGATGCGACCGTTTTACGGGCGATTGAGCAGCTCATGCCTGTTGCACAGCAGCACGATGTTGCCTTTATCCTCAACGACCGACCGGACCTGGCCAACCAAAGCGGTTGTGACGGTGTCCACGTCGGACAGGATGACAGCAGATGCACAGAGGCACGTCGGATTATGGGCTCTGACCGGATCGTCGGCGTCACCTGCCACGACAGTCGTCACCTGGCCATGCTGGCGGCTGAAGATGGAGCTGATTATATCGCCTTCGGAGCTTTCTATCCGACGCAGACCAAAGAACCACCAGCCATGGCCGACGTCTCATTACTGCGCTGGTGGCAAGAAACCATGACCCCGCCCTGCGTGGCCATCGGAGGCATAACACCGGACAATGCCCGCCCACTGGTTGAAGCCGGCGCTGATTTTCTGGCCGTATGCAGTGGCGTATGGGACTGGCCGGAGGGACCTGCGGACGCGATCAGGAAGCTGAACCAAGCTATGACCCCCTGAAAGGGTAGATCAGTCAACCTCGGACCATAGCACATCGGTGATGCGGCTGGCCCCGGCCACCGCCATCACCAGCCGGTCTACCCCCAAGGCAATACCCGCACATTCCGGCAAACAGGACACCGCATCCATAAAGGCTTCATCAATCGGGTAGCGCACGCCATACAAGCGCTGTTTCAGCCCCATATCATGCTCGAAACGGCGGCGCTGCTCCGCAGCATCGGTTAATTCGCCAAATGCATTGGCCAGCTCTACCCCGTTCAGATAAACCTCGAAACGCTCACACACCCTGGGATCAACCGCTGAACGCCGCGACAACGCCGCCATCGATGCGGGCCAATCGTACAGGATGACGGGGCCATCACAGCCCAGAGAAGGCTCTATACGGTCCAGAAAGATGTGAAAGAATACATCGTCCCAGCGATCACCAGCCCCGGTATACACCCCGATGCGGGATGCTTCTGCGCGCAAACGATCCGGTGGCGGAGCGGGATCAGACGGATCTGATACTGTCGACAGCAGATCGATACCGGCATAACGGAGGAAAGCATCTTGCACAGTCAGCCGGGAAACCGGTTGAAGGATGCCCACAGCCGTAAAAAGCTCCTCGACATCAACCATCAGATCCGTGTAGCTGGCCTGCGCCCGATACCACTCCAGCATTGTAAACTCTGGATGATGGGTATCAGACCGCTCACCATTACGGAAAACACGGGCAATCTGAAACAGGCGCGGAAGGCCCCCTGCCAGAAGCTTTTTCATGGCAAATTCGGGGCTTGTATGCAGATAGAATGTCCGCTCCCTACCATCCGGATCCTCAAGAACCGTACGAAAGGCCTTCAAATGCGGTTCCAGACCCGGCGAACACTGCAGGGCCGGCGTTTCCACCTCCAGAAAGTCCCGGGCCGCAAAAAAGGTACGGATATTGGCCATAACATTCTGGCGAGCCCGCAGAAAAGGAAGCCGGCGCGCCAACGAATCGGCGTCCCACCAGCGTGGAAGCGATGATCTGTTCTTATCCTGCGTCATAAGCGCACCTGATATAGCAATTGAAGAAACAATGCCAGCTCTGTTGCCAGAGGCGCCACGATCTGATAGGAAGCCCGCTGCGATCTATGACCAATTCTCCTTGAAACAGCTTTCAGAAGTTTACACATGAAGATTAACGCCAACCTGATTCGCCCCGGCATGGTCATCGAACACGAAGGCCGCAGCTGGAGCGTCCTGAAGACCCAGATTGTGCAGCCAGGAAAGGGCGGCGCCTTCATCACCGTGGAAATCCGGGATGTCGATACCGGAAACAAGTCCAACGCACGCTGGCGCACGGCTGATACCGTGGAAAAGCTGGATGTCCGGCAGATTGACTGCACATATCTGTTCCAGGATGAATCCGGCTACAACTTCATGGACAAGGAAACGTTCGACCAGTTTCCGCTTCAATCCGATCTGGTTGGTGAAAAGGGCGGCTTTCTGCAGGATGGCATGGATGTCGTCGTCGATCTGATCGAGGGCAAGCCCGTATCCGTGAAGCTTCCCAACTCGGTCGTTCTGGCCGTTGTGGAGTGTGAGCCCGTCGTCAAGGGGCAGACAGCCTCTTCCTCCTACAAGCCAGGCATGCTGGAAAACGGGATGCGGATTATGATCCCACCGCATATCGAGGCGGGCACCAAGGTGGTTGTCAACACCGAGGAATGCTCCTACGTGGAACGCTACAAGGGATAAGTTCCAGAAACACCCCGGGCCGGTTACAGTACATAGCATTCCGGGGCAGCAAGGCTTTGTGGCGGGTTTTTGTTGCTGCGCAGCATACCCGCCTGACTTTTTTGAGGGAACCTTTCAGGCAATGGCTCTTCGCTCTCCTGTACTCAATGTCATGGTTATGGCGGCTGAAAAAGCCGGACGAAAGCTGGTGCGCGACTTTGGCGAACTTGAGCAACTTCAGGTCTCGATCAAGGGCGTGGGTGACTTCGTATCAGCCGCAGACCTCAAGGCCGAGAAGATTTTGCGTGCAGAACTGTCAAAGGCCCGGCCCGGCTTCGGCTTTTTGTTGGAAGAAGGCGGTGTTGTCGAAGGCCATGACACCGAACACCGCTGGATCATCGACCCACTGGATGGAACAACCAATTTCCTGCACGGTATCCCGCATTTTGCCGTTTCTATTGCCTTGGAGCGTGCGGGGGAAATTGTGGCAGGCGTAACCTACAACCCCATCACCAATGAACTCTTCACTGCTGAAAAAGGTGGTGGCGCATTTTTCAACGACAGACGCCTGCGCGTGTCCGGTCGCCGGAAAGCGGATGAAGCAGTCCTTGGCACCGGAATTCCCCACAAAGGACGTGGAGAGCACCCCCTCTTTGTGCGTCAGCTACAGCGGATCATGAATACGGTGGCCGGAGTACGACGCATGGGATCCGCATCCCTGGATCTGGCATGGGTCGCTGCCGGACGTTTTGATGGATTCTGGGAATCGCACCTGTCTCCCTGGGATGTCGCCGCAGGCGTTCTGATGGTACGGGAAGCCGGCGGATATGTCAGCTCGCTGGACACCACTGCCGATCCGGTTGCATCGGGTAATCTTCTGGCATCCAACGAACCTCTGCACCATGGCCTCCTTACCCTGCTGAGGGAACCTGGCTCCACCGGATCAGATAAATCGTAATTCCGCCACGTTCACGGAACCTGCTTGGGTTGTAACCTGATTGCGGCACACGGAACAGGTGATATAGTCTCTGGGAAAGAAGCGACAAGCTGCCTGACAATTCTGCTGTCAGCTTGCCGTTTCTTCTTTGGCAACCGCCGGGAGACTGCCTCGTGAAGCGTGCAATCACCTTCTCACCCCTGCCCTTGCTCAGACTATCCTTGGCCGCAAGCCTGCCCATGCTGCTATCGTTATCAGCTCACGCAGGGGCCACGGACGCATCCTCCCGACCCGCTGTTTTTGTGGACCTCAAGGCTCTTGATGCCCTTGGCCCACCGCATGCCATTTCTGACACATCATCACTTGCTACAGGGCCGGTAAGAAAGGTGCGCCGAAGCCTGCCGAGCAGGCTTCACGTCCCTCCCCCTGTTCATGACAAGCTGCCCACGCAGCCAGAACAGCCCTTGGCAGAAAAAAAAGCGGGAGGAGAGAAAGCTCCGGCAACAGAAAAGAGTCACCACACGGTAACACCATCCCTGCCCGTATCATTACAGGCAATCACACCTCCGGCTCGCGCAGAAAAAGGGGATGTATCGCCTGTATCTCTTAAAACCAGCAAAGAACCATCCGTAAAGGTCACAGAACCGGGAACGGATCCCTTTGCCTTTGCACCTGCAGCCCTGTCCCTTGCCTTCGAACCCGATGAAATTACCCTGCCCGAGGCAGCAAAAACACATCTGGATACGCTGGCTCGTGACATGCAGAAACAAAAGAAAACCAGTGCGCGTCTGATGGCCTATGCCAGAAAAGACCCGCACAACCCATCGCGTGCACGCCGGACATCGCTGGCAAGAGCCTTGGCCATACGCTCGTATCTGCTGGAAAAAGGCATTCCGTCAAACCGGATCGGCGTACGCGCCCTTGGCGGGCAAGTGGCGGACGGAAGAGAAGACAGGGTTGATATACTTCTGGCCGGATCATAGGTATCATGCATACAAGTGTTGGACTATTGCTGAATATGAGGCCCCTTGGCATGCGCATGACCCGTCCCCGCCGTTTCCTGGTCCGCATGAGTATCTTTCTTGCTGTTGTAGCCGGTGTTGGAGCTGTTCTCACGCCCGCCGTGCTACCTTTCTTTATGGCCAGCCCTGTTCTGAACGGCCTGATTATCGGGGTTATTTTCGCGGGTATTATCATGAACCTGCGTGAAGTCACAACGCTGGGACCGGAACTGGAGTGGATCGAACGGTTCCGGCGCGATGAGACTGCCGTATCCAGTGAAGCTGTATCACGGGGACCGCGTCTGCTTTCACCCATGGCGACCATGCTCCATGAACACAAGGGACGCGGCCGCTTCACCCTTTCGGCACCGGCAATGCGGTCTCTGCTTGATGGCATAGCATCACGCATGGATGAAGCCCGCGACCTGTCCCGCTACTTCATCGGGGTATGCATCTTTCTTGGACTTCTGGGCACGTTCTGGGGTCTGTTGCAAACGGTTGGCGCGATCTCCGATGTGATCGGGTCGCTGGAAATCGCAAGCCAGAGCGATACAAGCATTGTGTTTTCAGCCTTGAAATCGGGCCTGGAACAACCCCTGCAAGGTATGGGAACCGCATTCTCGTCATCCCTGTTCGGACTGGCAGGTTCGCTGATTCTTGGGTTTATGGACCTGCAGGCCGGGCAAGCCCAGAACGCCTTTTATAATGATCTGGAAGAATGGCTGTCGCAGATAACCCGCCTGACCTCCGGCGTTATTGGCAGCGAAGGCGAACAGTCAGTCCCAGCTTATATCCAGGCCCTGCTTGAACAGACAGCCGAGAGTATAGACGAGCTACAAAGAACGATTGCCCGCGGCGAGGAAGGCCGAACATCGGCCCTGACTTTCCAGCGGGAACTGGTCGAGCGCCTTCTGACACTGACAGACCAAATGCGGGCTGAACAACAAGTCTTGCTGAAAATGGCCGAAAGCCAGGTGGATATGAAGGGCCTAATACGGTCCCTGGCAGAAACCATGGAAAAAACGCCCGGAAGCCAGGATGACCATGGGCGCACCTACCTGCGCAATATTGATATAACCTTGGGCCGTATCGCCGATGAAGGCGCACGAGGACGGGAAGAGGCCGTGCGGGAAATAAGGAATGAGATCAAGCTGTTGGCAAGGACCATTGCCAATCTTACTGACGAAGCCCGCCCATAGCACCCCTGACTGGACAGCCTGCTGATGACACGTCGATCCCGCCAGCGCACCATTGATATCTGGCCCGGCTTTGTTGATGCCTTGGGCAATCTTGTCATTATCTTGATGTTTGTCCTGCTGGTTTTTGTTCTGGCCCAATTTTTCCTGGGGCGCAGCCTGTCAGGCAAGGAAGAGGAAGTGAACAGCCTGACAGCCCAGATTTCCAATCTGGCTGAGGCATTGAAGCTGGAACAACAGGCTGGCGCGCAAATGCGGGCCCGTATTGCAACGCTGACCGCCGAGCTGGGAACGGTTTCAAGCCGTGCCCGTGAGCTGGAAGATCGCAACCAGGGTCACAGCTCGCTCACAGCCCAGCTGACAGCTGATATTGAAGCCTTGGAGGCTCTTCATAAAAAGCTGGAGCAGGAAATTGCGGAAAAGGACAGGCAACTGGCAGACAACAGCGGCCAATTAACAGAACAGACACGTCTGGCCGAACAGGCCCGAACACAGGCAGCCCTGCTGCAACAGCAGCTTGATACATTGAACGCTGAAATAGCCAAACTGTCACAAGCCCTGGAAGCCACAGAAAAGATCAATCGTGAACAGCAGGTTCAGATCTCGGATCTCGGCCGCCAATTGAACAGGGCACTGGCAACACGTGTTCAAGAACTGCAAAAATACCGCTCTGAATTCTTTGGCCGCCTGCGTGAGGTATTAGGGGACCGCTCTGACGTTCGGATAGAGGGAGATCGCTTTGTCTTCCAGTCAGAGGTCCTGTTTGCCTCGGCATCGGCTGATCTGGAGGATAGTGGCCAAGACAAGTTGCAGCGCTTGGCCACAACGCTGATCGATATTGCCCGGACAATCCCACCGGAAATCAACTGGATCCTGCGTATTGACGGCCATACAGACAGCGTTCCGATCAACACAGCCCAATTCCGCTCGAACTGGGAATTGTCATCAGCAAGGGCCATATCAGTGGTCAATTTCCTTATATCCCAAGGCATTGATCCCCATCGCCTTGCCGCTGCCGGCTTTGGAGAATACCAACCTCTGGATGCAGGGCAAACACCACAGGCACGTGCACGGAACCGGCGCATAGAAATAAAACTTGACCAAAGATAGAACGTATTGATCTGCCGGTGACATATTCTGTGGATTATAGGCTTGCATGCCCGGAACAATGGCGGTATACAGTCGCCTCGTTTTTTGGAGAGCAAGGGTCATGAAAAAGGACATCCATCCTGAATATAAAGAGATCACCGTCATCATGACGGATGGTTCCGAGTTCAAGACACGTTCGACCCTGAAGGCTGATTCCCTTCGTCTTGACATCGACCCGAAGTCTCACCCGGCTTGGACTGGTGTGCACCGTCTTGTTGACAGTGGCGGGCAGATCGCGAAGTTTAACAAGCGCTTCGCCGGCTTCGGCCTCAAGAGCTGACATGAAGAAAGAAGGCAAATTGCCTCTTTTACTGACAGCTTGGAAAACGTCCGCTTTTGCGGGCGTTTTCCCTTTTCCCAAGAGGCATATATTCGGCATGCTGCCGTAATTCGGCAGACAGCCGCTCCTCGTTGGGCACAAGTTCTTCTGGAGTTCCGGTTTGGCTCTCCTCTTGTGATCAGGTAGAATTCAGCTAGCTACCCCCTCAATACTTTGCCAAAACAGACAAGTAGACGCGATAGATGGCCGCTGTAACAAACTATGAGATTTACACGCAAGACGGGCGAGGCAACTGGACTTTGCACGCCCGCTATCCCGGCCGTGACCGCGAAGACGCCATGGAAGAGGCAAAGGAAGTTGAGCGGCTGCGGAATATTCCAGTCCGGGTTGTCAAGGAAGTCTACTACCCTGAGAACAACACCACGGAAGAGAACATCATATATTCGGGCCGCGTCAAACCAAGACCGGAAACATCGGGATCCATGATGAAGTCCGGTATTGCGCCGGTCCGTCATTCCCATGGGGGTCAGTCTACACCCTCCACTGGTACGCGGAGCAGCAGCCCACAATTTGGAAAACCCGCCAACAAAACAGGGGATTTCATTTTTCGCCTTTCGATGGTGCTGCTTCTGTCCGGCCTGATTGCCATCGTTGCAACTGGGATCACCTCTTTGGTCATGAAACAAATCGCCCAAAGCGGTCTTCCCGTCGAACACGGCACACAGTCTATTGTTCTGTTCGGGGTTTTTGTTGGCGTGTTCCTGCTGGGCGCAGTTCCGCTGATTATGACCTACGTACCGCTGGATGCTCTTGGTGGTGACAACAGCGGGGACAAGAAGATCTCCCCCACCCGGAAAGCCGTTCCACGCGGCTCATCACGCAGCGCAACAGAAGCCTTGGCTGAACGCGTTGACAGGGCACCCGACTCACGTCCCGAGAAAATAGAAGGGTCCAACACGAACAAGGGCGATATACTGGAGGCTCTTCTGCCAGAGGACGAGGCCGAATGGCCAGCCCTGAAGGCAAGCGATCCCAAAAAAAACCCACAGAAGAAGAAAAAGAAGAAAACAGAGGACAAACAGGCTACACAGACCGGGAAGACAGATACCGCATCTCCGGAACGGCCACCTGCAAAGGCTGATACAGCGGGAGAACCACAGGCTCCATCCCCCACATTTGACAAGGCACGCCTGGAATCCATGAAGTTCTTGGGCTCTATTATTGAGTCCATCAAAACATCCTATCCCAATCTGGATGCCTACAACCGCTTTGGCCTTAATCTTTACCTGTGCGGCGCGTGCGAGCACTTGGCTCAATCCCAGTCTCTGAGCAAAAAAGAACAAGAAGAACTGAGCAAGCAGGCTCTGGAGATTATCGGCACCAAGCCGGAACAAGCCCGGCAGATGATCCAGCGCCTTGATACCTATCGGCAGGAAGTGCGCTATCGCACCATGATTGCAGCGGGAATCAGCGCCATGCGTGCCCATCTGTCCGGTGACTCAGACCCCCTGCACGCACTGGGCGGTGTGATGAAGCAGTGGAACACACCGCAGACCCAACAACTCAGCACCTCCGGCGTTACCATCCTGTTTACTGACATGGCTAATTCAACAAGCATGACCCAAGAACTGGGTGATGCGGCAGCGCAGGACATCATCCGTGCACACAATACCATTGTGCGCAATGCGTTGCTCATGCACAGGGGCAAAGAGGTCAAGCATACCGGTGACGGCATTATGGCCACGTTTGATGGTGCACTGGATGCAGTTCAGGCCGCGATCAACATCCAGGAAAAAGCCGCTGAACACACTGCCAGATGGCCACGTCTTGCTCTGAAGTTGCGCATCGGGATGAACAGTGGTGATCCGATTGTCGAAGAGAATGACTACTTTGGCGCAACGGTACAAATTGCCGCCAGGGTATGTGCATGCGCGGGTGTCGGTCAGATATGGCTGGGAGAGTCAACCAAGGCCCTTATTCCTGATAGCGTTGATCTCCTGATCAGCTCTCGCGGGGCGCAAGAGCTCAAGGGTGTTCCGGATCCTGTTGAGCTATTCGAGGTCTCCTATGGCCAAGGAACGGCAGGACAGCCCCAGCCTTCGGGGAACGGGGAAGGAAATACAGGAGGGCAACCACATGCCTGATCAGGTCACCGTGCTGTATCCGACACAGTAGCACCTACTCCGGTAGAATAAAAAAGCCTCTTCATAACGAAGAGGCTTTTTCAATGGGGCGAGTGACCGGACTCGAACCGGCGACCCCCTGGACCACAACCAGGTGCTCTAACCAACTGAGCTACACCCGCCATTATCGGAGGACGGCTTTGTAGTCCGTCTTACAGCCTGCGTCAAGCAACCTTTTTACTTTCGATGCCAAACCGCAATTGCATCATAAGGAACAAGAATGATCAGGAACCGGTAACAGGACGACGAAGGATCATGTAGACGCATCCATAGCTCCCGGCAAAGCGACGCCGCGTTGCAATCTCATCACGAACACCCGCGATAACAGCAGACAGAGTTTGATCTGTACAGGCGTCAGCCTCCAGATCTTCTACCCGCTTTTCCAAGGGACCATAATAATCCAGCCACCATCCCTCTTCGGGCAAAATCTCGGCATGGACAAATGAATACCCGGCTCCCATTCCCAGAACCATTGCAGACGAGACGGTTTGCATATCGGGATACGCTGCCTTCCAGAACTGCTCGGCATCATGGGGGGGACGGGCGGTTAACCACATCCAGTCCGACAACACCAAGAAACCACCGGGCTTCAACAGCGACCACCAGGAATCCAAGGCGTTTTCAAGACCAATTACATAGGCTGCCCCTTCGGACCAGACAACATCAAGAGACTGCTCTTCCAAGCCGGACCCCACCATATCAACGGCCTGAACATCAATATTTTCCGATAATCCCGCCACAGCAGCGGATCGTTCCAGTTCTTCGAGAAAAGGACGGTGCAGGTCAACAGCAATAACATGGGCACCCAATGACTTGGCCAAAACAAGAGAACTGCGGCCATTCCCACATCCCATGTCTGCAATTCTGGGACTGTGGGGCAAACTTTTTCCCAGACGAAGCGCCAATGATTGCGCAAAACAGTCCAGACCCGGCCCCTGCCGCGGCAACCCCTCGAAGACGCGCGCAAACGCTTCAGCGGCCGGTATTTTATCCAGTACGTCAACCATGCGAGGCTACCCTTTCCTTACAGGCAGACATACATCCGTACTCCACCCCTTATATCTCAGCACTCCGGGTCCAAGAAAACAGAAGGGCCGCTGCCGCATGCTTGGCCTGCCCCGCTGCATCCCGCCCACCAACAACCGGCGCAAGGGCCACCGCCCCCTCCAAAAGAAGAGCAAGATCCCACCCCCGCGCGTCTGCCTGACCAACACCCTGCTCACCCAACCGTTCTGCAAACCATGGACCCGCCCAACGGCAGCGAAACACAGCATCACCGGCTATACTGACGTCATGCCCGGAAAACTCTCCAACTGCGCGCAGCAAAAGGTTCCCCTGCGCCCCTTCATTACCGAGCCAGTCTGCCAGGGCATCGAAGATTGCCAGAACTTCAGGCTGAGCCGGATCAGAACGTTCGACGACATGTCTCTCCAGAAAGCTGCGGAATCGCTCGTCACGGCGCTCCAACACAGCCCGAACCAAGGAATTCTTGGTCGGAAAATGTTTGTAGAAAGTCATTCTTGCAACCCCGGACTCCTGAACCAGCCTGTCAACGCCGGTACCGTGAAACCCGTAGCGATCGAAGAGTCTCTCGGCGACTTCTACCAAGGTATCACGTTTGAGTGACGGACGTACGGCATCTGTCCTCAATACGGCGGTGCGACGCGGCATGAATTCTCTTCTCCTGCAAGCGGGGGGGGTACGAATAGTGGTGCAAAGTGACTTATCAGGCACAGCACGCTACGGCAACCCCACCCTTCACCAAAACCAAACATGACACAGGCGACCCAGCACCACCAAACAGCCATCCAATGCCCCAAATAACCTTGTGCACACTCAACAAACCAGTTCATGATCGCTGATGCGAGCTTCTGTCAGACACTCCCCATCCTTGATAAGCAAGGCTCCGGATTGATTCCGGACAGGGCCACAAAACGGAAAAACGTTCCGCACTGAAGGTCATCCTGTATCACATATGTATCTCTACGAGCCGCAGGGCCAACTGCTACACTGAACAGTGCAATCCTGATCATGTTGGACTGAACGCCCTCGAGAAAAATACCAAGCTCCCACGTTCCATCCAGAACGACCCGAACACGATGTATATAGTAACCACCCCTATACCAATAAGGTTTGAGCGTGTCACATGAGCGGCAAACGTCCTCAGAATGGCTCACCCTTCATGAAACCGGATATCGCAGACTGCCTCATTGGGTGCCGAAAAGTACTCCATTGCATTCTCGAACCGGGCACGGAGGAAGCGTGCTACTATAACAAGTGTAGGGTCCATAAAATCAAAGGATGCGACAAAGGCAACATCGTAGTCCTAACGGGCAAACAGAGATAAGGCCATGCTATACATCTGTACCGGGAGGAATGCTTTCAACATAAGATGTTATAACCCTGTCATCAAAATACTCTTCAACAGCACGCCGCCCCTGATCATGCTGGAATGACCATCCAAACATACCAACTACCGGGGTAAACGAAACCAACGCTGATGGACCTACCATCAGTCAACAGGCCAAGGGCAGAAGCTGGAAAGAGCAAACAAAAAAGAATCAAGGCAACAAGAGAAAAGAATTTCATAACCGCCCCATAGCACCGGGACAAATGTATCACACGGTGGAAGCGACTGCTTAAAAGCAATCAACATGATCCGGATCTAACCTTGATTCGATAAACAGGCGATGGGTTAACAGAATATATCGTTTTGACGCAACGGTATCGTATTATGAATATAGAGTCGGGAACCTGCGAAACAGCACCAAGAAAGAGACGGAAAGAACCATGGACGCAGAAGCCACAACAGACGCCGGATCTGGCCCTGTTACCCTGGATTCCGCACTGTGGTATCAGATGGTAGCCCGTGCCTTGGCTCAAGAAGATGCGGAAAAGGTTCTCTCCTCCCGCCTGCACGACGGCTTTGCTATCAAGCCGCTTTATGGCAGGCACAATACAGATGTTGCCGACATTGCCCCCCCGGGACTTGCTCCCTTCATACGCGGGGGAGCTGCCTCCGGGGCTGTTGTTCATGGCTGGGATATCCAGCAGGAGTTCAAGCATCCTGACCTTCAGGTTACAAACCAGGAGCTTCTTGAGGATCTGGAGAATGGCGTCACATCCGTCTTGCTGAAATGTGATGCCACGGCCCAGCACGGAACAGACACGCAGCATGTATCCGCTGACGACACAACACCCTGCGATGGGATTTTGATGTTCACTGCAGACGATCTGGATACAGCTCTGGCTGGTATTCTTCTGGAGGCTGTTCCTGTTAACCTGCAAATGGGGAATGGTGCATGGGCGGGAGCTGCCTTTCTGCAGGCCGTCTGGCGCAAGCGAGGCTTGGCAACGCATGAATGCAGCGGCTCCTTTAATATCGACCCGGTCGGAACACTGGCCAGAACCGGTCTTCTGATACAGGGGCATGAGCAGGCTCTGAAAGACTTGGGCATCTTCACGCGCAGAACCGTGCAGCATTTTCCCTATGTCGGGGTAGCCGCCGCAGATGGGACCATCTGGTCTGACGCTGGAGCAACCGATTGCCAGGAAATCGCCTGCACCTTGTCTACAGCACTTCTTTATTTACGCGCCATGATGGCTGCCGGGCTTGAGGCAGAAGAGGCATGCTCCCGCATTTGCTTTGTTCTGACAACCGGAACAGACCTGTTTGCGGGCATCGCCAAACTGAGGGCAGCACGCATGGCCTGGGCCCGAGTTGCATCAGCCTGCGGTGCTTCGGGGCCAGCAACAAGCATGCGCCTTCGGGCCACCACAGCAAGCCGCATTTTGTGCCACCGTGATCCGTGGACCAATATCTTGCGCGCAACCCTTGCCGGGATGGCTGCTGTCCTGGGGGGGGCCGGTAGCATCACAACACTACCCCCTGACGCTGCAAGCCGATTTCCATCCCGTGATGTACGGCGGATTGCGCGCAACATCCAGCATATCCTGCGCGATGAAAGTGGCATCGGACGTGTTCTTGATCCTGCCGGCGGATCCTGGTTTCTGGAAACGCTGACACAACAGGTAGCAGAAACAGCGTGGACGCACTTCCAGGAGCTGGAAAGACACGGGGGTATTCTGCCAAGCCTCCTTGATGGCTCTCTGCAACAGATGCTGGATGCCGCATGGGAATCACGGACCAAGGCTGTTGGCTGTCATGCTGACCTGATCACTGGCGTCAACCGGTTTCCTTCTCCTGACAGGCTGTCCATGCCCGAGCAAAGCATTAATCATTATGCCCTGCGCAAGGGTGTGGCCGCGCGTCTGCGCACTGTACCCGAAACAGTACAGGCCAACGGTATGGATGCATTCTTCCACGCCGCGGAGACAGCACGTCTGTCGGGGCTTACGGCGTGGATTGCCGGCAACCACCAACCGACAAGCCTTGCCCCGCTGCCATGCCGTCGCGTGGCTGAGGAGTTTGAAAGTCTGCAGGATGCATCGGACCACGCAGCCCGTACCAATAAAAGACCCGCTATTTTTCTGGCGTATACGGATGGATGTTCTGATGCCATGACGTTTGCCCGTCATGTCTTGTTATCGGGCGGCCTGGATGTTGTGGAATGCGGGAGACCTGAGTCCGTTGATGCCATGACAAGCCGCCTTGAAGCGCATCCCGGGCTTGATGTATGCCTGTGCACAAGCCCGGATCTATGGCCCTCCCTGTGTGAACGCCTACGCCGAACCGGGATCAGGCACATCACCGCCGTAACAGAAACACATGTGGACTGGCCCGGTGCAGATACCGTTCTGTCCCGGACAAGCCACACTCCGGACTTTCTGCGGGCCTGCCTGCACCGCGCGGGAGCATGGCCCCATGTCATCCATTCCTGATTTCAGCACCCTTCCCCTTTATGACAATGGGTCCCTGTCCGAACATGCACAAAACGGCGATATCGAAACATGGGCTGAACATTTCACGCGCGAGGCAGGCTGCCACCCCGATGAAGCGGTATGGAAGACAGCAGAAGGCATACCCGTAAAACCCCTGTACACGGCCCACGATACAGAAGGACTGCCGTGCATCGACAGCCTTCCAGGCTTGCCACCCTTTATACGCGGCCCCTATCTGACCATGTATGTCCAGCAACCCTGGACAATCCGTCAGTACGCAGGATTCTCGACAGCAGAAGAATCAAACGCTTTCTACCGCCGTAATCTGGCTGCAGGACAAAGGGGGCTTTCCGTGGCCTTTGACCTGCCGACACACCGCGGATATGACAGTGATCATCCACGCGCGGGCGGGGATGTCGGAATGGCCGGCGTCGCGATCGACAGTGTGCTGGATATGCGCATCCTGTTCTCCGGGATCCCGCTGGACAAGGTCAGTGTCTCCATGACCATGAACGGTGCGGTCCTGCCGATTATGGCACTGTACATCGTTGCCGCAGAGGAACAGGGCGTACACCCCCAGCACTTGTCCGGAACCATCCAGAACGACATCCTGAAGGAGTTCCTGGTCCGTAACACCTATATTTACCCGCCCGAGCCATCGATGCGGATTGTCTCCGATGTCCTGGCCTATACTGCAGAGCATATGCCGAAGTTCAACGCGATATCCGTATCGGGCTACCATATGCACGAGGCTGGGGCAACAGCAGACCTGGAACTGGCCTACACACTGGCCAATGGCATCGAATATGTCCGCACAGGGCTGGCGGCAGGGCTGGATATTGATCAATTTGCCCCGCGCCTGTCCTTCTTCTGGGCAACAGGCATGAACTTTGCCATGGAAATAGCCAAACTGCGGGCGGCACGCATGCTATGGTCTTCCTTGCTGGAACCGTTCAATCCCCGCTTGGACAGATCACGCATCCTGCGCGCGCACTGTCAGACGTCCGGCTGGTCACTGACGGCCCGCGATGTCAGCAACAATATCGTGCGCACATGCATAGAGGCCTTGGCCGCAACACATGGACAAATACAATCCCTGCACACAAATGCCTTTGACGAAGCCCTGGCTTTGCCAACAGAAAACTCGGCCCGCATTGCACGCAACACTCAGCTGTTCCTGCAACAGGAAACCGGAATAACCCGAACCATCGACCCATGGGGGGGCAGCTTCTACCTGGAACGCCTGACATACGACCTAGCCCGACGTGCACAGGAACACATAGAAGAAATTGAACGCGAAGGCGGCATGGCAAAAGCCATTGCAACGGGCCTGCCCAAGATGCGTATTGAAGAAGCCGCAGCCCGGACCCAGGCTCGCATTGACTCCGGCATGCAGCCCGTTATCGGCATCAACCGCTTCCGTCCTCTTGATGACGAAACAACCGAGGTTCTGAAAATTGACAACGCCGCCGTACGGGCCTGTCAGCTGGAACGCCTGTCTGTCTTGAAGCGTGAGCGTAATACCACTGAAGTAGAGCAAAAGCTGCAAGCCCTGACCAGGGCAGCAGAAGACAAAAGCGGCAATCTTCTGGCCTTGTCAATCGAGGCTGTCCACGCCAAAGCCACCGTGGGCGAGATATCGGCAGCTCTGGAAAAAGTGTACGGTCGGTACCAAGGCAGCGCACGCGTTGTTTCCGGCATCTATTCCCGGGAGATCAGCGGGATGGACACAGTCTTTGAGCAGGTCCGGCAACAGGTCGAACACTTTGCAGCCCTTGATGGCCGCCGACCGCGTATTCTGATTGCCAAAATGGGGCAGGATGGTCACGACCGGGGTCAGAAGGTTATTGCCACGGCCTTTGCCGACCTGGGATTTGATGTTGATATTGGTCCCTTGTTCCAGATGCCTTCAGAAACTGCCCGGCAAGCCGTGGAAAACGATGTCCACATGATTGGCGTCTCATCTCTTGCCGCTGGTCACCTGACACTTGTACCCGCCCTGAAGCATGAACTGGAGAAGCTCGGCCGCGGCGATATCCTGATCCTTGTCGGCGGCGTTATACCGCCACAAGACTTTGACGCCCTGTACAAGGCCGGAGCAGCCGCCATCTTCCCCCCCGGAACACAGATCAGCAAGGCTGCAGCCACAGTTCTGAACACGCTCAACACACAACGGGGATACGACAGAAAACCCTGAGATGGCGCTCAAAGCCCACCATACGACAGGAGCTATACCTTGAACCCATCGGGTCACCTGACCACAGATGACTATGTTGCCGGCATACGATCCGGAGACAGGGGAATTATGGGACGCGCCATAACCCTGATCGAAAGCCGCGCCGCGCATCACCGCAAGGAAGCCGATGCGTTGATATCAGCCCTGCTTCCCTTTTCCGGAACAGCCCTGCGCATGGGAATATCGGGCATACCGGGCGTCGGGAAATCAACACTCATAGAAACATTCGGAATGCTTCTGACCGGACGGGGGATGAAGGTCGCCGTCCTGGCGATTGATCCAACGTCCAGTCGCTCGGGAGGCTCTATTCTTGGCGACAAGACCAGAATGGAGAAGCTGGCGGCGGATCCCCTGTCCTTTATCCGTCCTTCTCCCACATCCGGTCATCTGGGCGGTGTAGCCCGCACAACGCGGGAATCCGTTATTGTCTGCGAGGCTGCGGGGTATGATATTGTCTTGATTGAAACCGTGGGAACCGGACAGTCGGAAACCTGCGTCGCCGATATGGTAGATGTCTTCTTGCTGCTGATATTGCCCAATGCCGGTGATGAATTACAGGGCATCAAGAGAGGCATCCTGGAACTGGCTGATATTGTCGCCGTTAACAAAGTAGACGATCAAGACGATCCCACGGCCCGGCAAACATGCCAAGATTACCGATGCGCCCTGAATATTGTGGGGCATACGACACCATCTGGCTGGAAAACGCCTGTATTGCCAATCTCGGCCCTTCATAAGCGGGGCCTGGAAACGCTGTGGGACACAATACAAGCCTACCACACCCTGCAAAAAAGCAGCGGCGCACTGGAAACCAGAAGGCAGCAGCAAAAGCATGCCTGGATGTGGTCTCTGGTACAGGATCGTCTGGATGCCCTGTTCCGCGAGCACCCAGACGTCAGGCGACGAATCCCAGGCATCGAGGCCGACATCAGCCGGGGAATCATTGACCCGTCAAAAGCCGCAGAGGAATTGCTTGCGGCCTTCGTTGCCTGACCAAGAGCCCATCAGGCTGCACGTCGTCGCAAATCCTTCAGCGAAACCACCGAACAGACAGGCAGAACCTCGGCATCATCAACCAGAACCGGGGTTACCGATGCACAGCCATTGAACCGGGTCATCAAGGCCGCAGAGTAAGCACCAAGCCGACCAATCTCGATCCAGTCACCAACCTGAACATCTGACGGCAACCAGAATGGCCCCGGCATGGTATCCACACTGTCACAGGTCGGCCCATATAGATCAAACCCCTGCATGGGCGCTGTCGAAAAATCACGACAGGTGCTTCTGAGAAGCCGCATCGGGAAACAATTGCCAAGATATTTCAGCTCGGCAAGGGAACCATACGTTCCTTCGTTCAGATAAAGCTTGGTGTCACGACGTAATTCCACGCGGGTAATGACCGATGCCCCATCCGCAACCAGGGCACGACCAGGCTCGCAGTACAAACGGCAACTGTCAGGAAGATCCAGCGCCTGTACTTCGGGGGTAATGGCATGACAAAATAACTCGAATTCAGGCTCTTCTCCTGTATAGATTCCAGGAAATCCACCACCAATATCCAACACGGAGAGAGGCACGCCCGCAGCCTGAATAACCTGTCCACACAGCCGGACCGCCTCGACAAAAGGAGCTGTATCGACACACTGCGAGCCAACGTGGAAGGTCAGACCGGCACAATTTCCCGTTGCCTGGATACGCTGAAGCAACAGGACGCTGTCCGTAACCGAGGCACCGAATTTCCCGCTGAGGCACATCATGGCCTGCCCATGGGGCATATCAAGACGGACAACAAGCGTCATATCCAAGGCATTATCTGTCGCAGCCAGAATTTTCTCCAGCTCATCGACATGATCGAGTGCAAACATACGGACGCCGTGCTCAAAGTAAGCTTCACGCACAGCATCACGGCTTTTGACTGGATGCATGTAGTGACATTCAACCCCGGGAAAACGGGCTGTCACCGTGCGAAGTTCCGTAAGAGAAGCAACGTCAAAATGACGAATCCCGCCTGCATACAGGGCATCCAATACAGACAGCGTATGATTACACTTTACAGCGTACATCACACGCCCGGGAAAAACCCCGACAAGGCGGGTCGCCCTGGCCGCAATAACGCGAGGGCGGATCAGCATAAGTGGATCGCGTGGACGCAGCGTCCCCACTGCTTCCTGTGCGGAAGCATAAAGGTGGCTCATGGCACCTACTCCCAACCAAACCGGACCGGACGAGCACAAAACCCGATGGCGCAAATTCGATCGAAGAGCCGATCGCCGTGCATACTCGGAGAACGATGTTCGGTGGAGTAGCCGTGCTTAGGGCAAGCTTTCGAGGCATCTGTATGCCGACCCCGAAAGACGCCGTAAAGAAGAATCGTTACAAACAGCTAAAATTTTCTATACAGAACCAGAATAACGATATGAACTTGGCAAATACTCAACGATGCGTCAAACGACGGATCCACTCTGGCAGCATGAAAGCAGCCGCATGTACATCAGCATTGTAATAATCAGTCTGTATCTTGCTGTTACGGAATCTCTCCTCCACTGCGTGCCGTGGAGCCGACCCCAAGGCCATTCCGCGTGATCCCCAGGTCAGGGCCATAAAGCCGCCGACATACGTTGGCGTTACGGTCAGGTAACAACCGGAGTGCGGAAACACCCGACGCAACTGGACCAAGGTTCCAGAGAGTTCTTCGGGCTGGAAGAAGGGAACACCATTCTGGAATACAACCACACCAGTGTCGGTCAGGGATTCCCGCAGCAATTCATAAAACTCTGTCCGGAACAGCACCTCGGCAGGACCAATTGGATCAGGACGATCGGCAATAATCAGGTCAAAACACCCCCTGTTCTCATCTTGCCGCATAAAATCAAAGGCGTCCCGCACGTGCAGGGTGAAGCGTGGATGATCAAAGATCCCCTTGTGGACAGAGGCAAGGTGCGTCTTGCACAAGGCAATAACACGCTCATCGATCTCGCACATGTCAACATGAAGATCAGGATGCTTCAGGGCTTCCTCAGCCACGGCGCCATCGCCACCGCCAATGATCAGCACACGCTTTACGGTCCCCGTCTCCAGAATTGGCAGATGGGTCAGCATCTCGGAATAACTGGCCTCATCCCTTTCGGTAATCTGGACGTTCCCGTCCAGAACCATGACGCGCCCGACACTGGGCGTGTCAAAAATCTGGATATGCTGGAAAGGCGACCTTTCATCAGCCAGCATGTCACCATCTATGGCCATTGTCTGGGCATAACCACGGTGAAGGGTCTCGGAGAATATGCGGGTCATCTGCTGGGTCCTGCACGTGTATCGGCCAAATGTACCGGTGCAGGGATATAGGGCACAGCACCGAAAAATAAAACCCCGAAAGAGAGGGATGCAACCCTAGGCCCCCCCGGCACACCACCCGGAATCCCAGAACGCGCCTTCCTGCTGTCGCAGGACGTCACACAGAAACGGCATCATGTCATCGGCAGCCTTGATTACAGACCAGGGTGGATTGACAAAAACAAGACCGCATCCATTCAGACGGGACGGGAAAAGATCAGGATAAACACAAAGCTCGACAAACCAAATCCTGGTTCCTGTCAAACTGGAAAGCGCTGCCCGGAATGCCCTATGACTGTCCGGATCCTTGACAGGATACCAAAGAGCATAGGTCCCGCTGGCCCAGCGCCTCAGGCCGTCCCGCACAGCATGCTCCATAAGCTGGAACTCGTCACGACGCTCGAACGGTGGATCAATCAGCACCAGCCCCCTGCGCTCGGGCGGTGGCAACATCGCCTTGATCGCTGTATAGCCATCGCAAGCCTGAACCCGCACGCGCGGATCACGGCCCATATTGGCCGACAGCAAAGCCGCATCATCGGGGTGCAGCTCGCACAGGGCCAAACGATCATTCTGCCGCATGGTTTCGCGGACGATATACGGGGACCCTGGATAAAAACGCCCGGTATCACCGCCAATACGGCGCACAAGATTACAATAGGAAATCAGGGGATCCGGGACGACCGCAACATCCAGAAGACGCCCTATTCCCTCGGTCCATTCCCCGGTTTTGCCGGCTTGCGTACCCTGCAAATCATAAAACCCCGTTCCTGCATGGGTATCCAGAACAAAAAACGGTTTTTCTTTCTGCTTCAAATGCTCGAGGGCTATCAGCAGAAAAGCATGCTTGAAGACGTCGGCAAAGTTTCCGGCGTGATAGGCGTGGCGATAATTCATCAGCTGGACGTGTCAAGGTGAACCGAGGAACACAGACATACAGTCCAATACCCCTGATACCAAGGAAAAAAGCCTAGCCCCCCATTTCAGAAAGCCCGACCAAGGCTTGGCGGATCACTTGACGACCACGCGTCATAACCATCTCCTGCCAATCCGGCGTATCAGGATAAAAGGCACGCCGCACAGCAGCCTTGACCACCCGTGTTCCTGGATCGTGCCAGGACAGGGTCCGGCTGGTGCGATACAGCCCGTGATCTGCCCGCAGGGCCGCAAAGACCTCTGCCCACGGCCAAGTCCCGAATTCCAGACCCAGCATACAGCCGCGTTCCCCGACAACAGGATGCCAGAAATAATCAGACAGACCATACCGGGCAGGATAGAGCGTAGATACAGACGGCATCTCAGAAACACTGGCCCCGAACCACAAGCGGGCCGTGCGGGCCGCCCGTGACTCCGGAGAGCACGCAGAGGACAACCCACCATAGCCAAAGGGACCGGAACCACTGCGGACATCAACAACACACAGGCTGGCACGCCCCGCAAGATCATAATCCCGGACCAGGGATTCCAGAATAACGCGCGACCAGGATGGGCCAGAACCGCCATAGAACAGCCCCTCTGGATGGCTGTACTGACCTGACGCCAGAAGATGCTCTGCAACAGCCTCCGTTTTGCTTTCGATAAAAGCTTTCAGATGATCATCTGCCTGGGCAAGAATTTTAGCATCCAGTGATGCCGGAACCACATCATCCGCTACGGCACTGTAAGCCGTGTCATCAGGAAGAGCGGAAGAGAAATCGATAAAGTTGCGATTCAGGTTTATGCCATCCTCGGTCACCTGCCGTAACCAGGCAAATCCCCATGGATTTATAGCGTGTATCAACATCACCGCACAGCTGTCGGGCAAATGGCCGGGACCACCACCAGCCAACCAGTCTGTCTGAATGGCAGATCCGCAAAACCCGTCAACGCCATGCGTAGCCGATATCAACACCAGAACGCGTCTTGCTGCGCGCGAACCAGCCCATACCACGTCACAGGCCAGCAATTCACCAAAGGGCCCCGTCAAGGCATGACGCCGGCTATCAACAGGCAAGCGCTCCCCCTCTGCAGCCAAGCAGAAATTACGCCGTGCCTCCTCATAGTTTGCAGGGAAAGCGGCCAAGAAACCAGACAATGGATTCAGTTCTGTCTGTAACTGGTTCACCACATACATTCCCCTGTGGAAAATAAAAGTAAACAGACAAGACAGAATAAAATCAGAAGGGATCTCATCATATAACGCATTTACATCAACCACAAAAATTCTTTAACCTTGTCTTTGTTGCAGCCATGAATGTGTGTCTTGAAGAATGTGACGGGAAACACGCACAAATTTTTTTACCCACCTTTATATCTTCATGACCAAAGAGCCGGGAAGGTATCCGCAATGCTTGATCGCAGACTTACATGCTCCGCACTGAAGATTGTCAGCTTTGTCTTTATCTTGCTTGTGTCCATAACCCCGCTTGCAGGACAGGCCCAGCCCCCGGCCAATGAAACCTGGGTCTACTCTGTCCTCAGGGATAGCAATCCCATCGGGACGCACAGCATTGCATTCAATCGTCAGGGGGAAACAACCACGGTCCAGATCAAGACAGAGCTGGCCGTTCAGATCGCCTTTATCACGGCATTCCGCTATGAGCATGAGTCAACAGAAACGTGGAAAGGAAAGAAGCTGGCAAGCCTGGTATCAAAAACGAATGATGATGGTACACATCACAATGTCTCGGTTACAGCAGCCAAGAACGCCCTGAGCGTTACCGCAGACGGCACCGAGAAGCAGGTCCCGGCGGATACCCTTCTCCATAATCAGTGGAATCTGGATAACCTGACCCGCAAGACCCTGCTCTCCCCGTTTGATGGCAAAGTGCTGAACGTATCCGTTGCAGGACCGACCAACGAAACCATCGAGATCAACGGCAAAAGCTTCGACACCCGCCGCTACACCATGAGCGGGGATCTGGAGCGGACCTTCTGGTACAACACCAAGGGACAGCTGGTCCGAACCGCGCTGAAATCACGCGGATCGGATATTACGTATGAGCTGCGTTGATTCACCGTGATCGGCGGCGAAGTGCGCGTATTGCAAAACGACCGGGGTGCAACGCCTCGTACAGATCGGTATCAAGGGGCAAGGGGGAACCATCACACAGAGCTCCCAATACCTCCGCCAAAAGGAAAGCTGTCTGAAAGCCCCGGGATCCAAGGGCACCCAGAATATACAGGCCATCAATCAAGGGAGCTTGGGGGTATGAGGTCCCGGGGCGGCCATGATGCAGGTCACGGTATGCTTCCTGCCAGTCCTTTACCCGGAACAAGGGCCCAACCATCGGCATATGGTCGGCGATGGTTGCCCGGAGCGAAATCCGCCCGCCACACGGCTCCCTGCCCTGCCAACGGTCTGCAACCGTCGGCACATGGTTGCCAAGCAGATCAAGGGACCGGCGCGCATCATCGGCCCGTTCCATCGCCCAGCTGTTATCGCCAATATCAGCCCATCGGTCATAAGTTGCCCCCAGCACCCGCATACGGCCCGCATCACCGGTACCGGATACAGCCGGGGACAGATATCCACCAAAAGACAAGGCAACATCGGGCAAACCCGGAACCTCGGGCATAAAGGCAATGTGCCCGCGGTTTGCCCGGACAGGCAGGTCAGCCTCCGGACAAAGACGCGGAATAGAGGGACCTGCCGCCAGTATAACAGCATCGGCTTCGATGCCTGTTCCTTCCAGATGCCATCCGGAAGCCGTTCTGGCCAAGGCCGTAACCTCACCCTGCACCAAGGGAATATCTGCACTCAGGGCCTGACACACAGACAAGGGGCAAATGGACAGGGCATCGGGAAACCACAAGCCACCGGGGGACGAAGACACCCCGATACCGGCAAGAGCATGTGCCTCTACAGAATCAACAGAAACAGCGACCCCCGGCGGCAGGGTGGGAGCGAGGGCGGTCATTTTCCCGTATTCATCATCACTACGGGCCACCGACAAAATACCCCGGCCAACCACCAGATCCAGATCCGGACACATCTTTTCCAGCTCGGCCATAACACGCAGGGTATGCAGGAAAGCCAAGCCATAAAAGCGGCCGTGTATACCCTGGTCCAGAGTCAGACGCGGCTTCAGCAAACCACACGGGTTTCCCGAGGCACCCTGACCCACCTGTCCGGCACGATCAACCAGGACCGGATCAAAACCACGGCGTTTCAGGGCGGCAGCGGCACTGCATCCCCCTATTCCTGCACCGACAATGGCAATACGGACCCCGGTGCGCAAAGGAGCCGGGCGCCTGAACCAGGGATGCGGACAAGACGGTGATGACTGCTGCAAGACGGCAGCGATACATTCGCGCTTGCGCCCATAACCTCGACGTTTCTCGACACGAAACCCCAAGGACTCCAGCGTACGCCGCACAGGCCCCGCAGCCGTAAAGCTGGCAAGGCGTGCCCCGGGCACAGACAGGGATGCAACAGATTGCAGAACCTCGGCACGCCACATATCCGGATTGCGGGATGGCGCAAAACCATCCAGAAACCAGGCATCAACGCGGGCTGATAATCTGGCCAGCGCCGCACCAACCTCCCCGAACCGCAGGTGAAGACGCACCCTACCCTCTGCAAACGTCAGCACATGGGCACCCTGGAAAGCCCGGGGCCAAACAGCAACCAGTTGCTCTGCCAAGGATGCAAGGGCAGGAAACGCGGACAAGGCACGGCACAAGGCATCCTTTGGTAAAGGAAAACCTTCGACAGAAACATAGTCCAGAAACTGGCTGCGGGCAGGATCATCCAGCCACGCCTTCCATGTCAGCAGAAAGTTCAAGCCTGTACCAAACCCGGTTTCGGCAATGGTATAGTGCGCCCGCCCTTGCCAGGATCGGGGAAGATCGCACCCGTCCAGGAACACGTGACGGCTTTCGGCATCTCCGCCATCCACCGAAAAATAAACATCGTCAAAAATACCGGAAACCGGCGTCTCGTCATCCCGCCAGACCAAGCGGGGATCACCCAAGGTATCGCGCATAGGAACTCCGTTGCCTGCAACGGCCGCACCCTGCCACGAAACAGGCCGGGTGTCTTCCCCGGCCTGCATAGCATCTGTTTTTCAGGGAGAAGGCCGCGATCAGAGCCCAACCCACCAGTAAAGAAAAACAAACAGGAAAATCCAGACCACGTCCACGAAGTGCCAGTACCACTCGGCAAACTGGAAGCCCAGATGCTTGGGGCCATCAAAATGGCCCAGCAAGGCCCGCACCAACATGACGCTCAGCATGCAAACCCCGATGAACACATGAAAACCGTGAAAACCTGTGGCCATATAAAACGTGGAAGGAAAAATACCCTCGCGGAAACCATATGTCAGAAGACCGTACTCCCACGCCTGAAGCCCAAGGAAAATCAGACCGAGGGCGATACTGGCAGCCAAACCCGCCACAAGGCGCCAGCGCTGCCGCAGGGCAATGCCGCCCTTACCCCACATCAGGGTCAGACCGGATGTTACCAGAATCAGGGTATTCGCAAGTGGAAGCCCGAAGGCATGCGCTGTTTCAATACCGGCAGGTGGCCAAACACCGCCAATAACAGGGCTGAAATGCAGGGCATTATGAAAATAAGCCCAGAAGAACGCCACGAAGAACATGACTTCCGAACCAATAAACAAAGCCATGCCCATTTGCAGGCCCGTTACCACTGGTGGGGTATGCGCCCTGTCAATACGGCTTTCCCGAATCACATCCCGCCACCACAGAACCATGGTCAACAGAACCAGGCCCAAACCACACAGCAGTATGAAAGGAGGCTCACCGTGCATATAGTCAACGCCACCCCATGCCATGACAAGGGCCCCCAAGGAACCAAGGGCCGGCCACGGGCTGGGATCTATGATGTGAAATGGATGGCTGCGGGCTGACGCGGCATGACTCATCACAAGACTCCTGATGACGTGGGGACAGGCACTCCATCCGGTTGATCCACGTGGGAAGACGCTGCAGAATCGCTCCCTCCCTCGGGAATCCGGAAAAACGTGTAGGACAGGGTCATGGTTCCAACATCATTGACGTGTTTGTCCGAAACCATGGCCGGGTCAATACTGAACAGAACCGGCATGTCCATGGATTGACCTGGCTCCAGCCGCTGCTCAACAAAACAGAAGCATTCCTGCTTCACAAAATACTGGGCCGCCTTCATTGGTGTTACATTGAACGTGGCCGTACCCGAAACAGCTGCGGCGGATGTATTGGTCGCACGGTAGTGTACCAGAACAGGTTCCCCCACACGGACAGTGACCTCCCGATCCAAGGGAACAAACCGCCATGGCATATCGCGGTTAATATTTGCGTCAAAGCGCACCTTGACCAAACGCGCACCAATCTGGCCAGAGACTTGACCAATACGGGGAGTTCCTTCCAGTCCGGTCAAGGCACAGATCATCCGGTAAGCCGGCACTGCCGCAAACGCAACACCGATCATAACAATGGCCAAGCCAGCGAGAAGGAGGGCAGCACGGACATTGGCCCGCCTGGAATCCTGCACAGCAGGATAAACGGATGTCCGCGCTTCCCCCCCGCGCATGGTCAGCGACCACCGGCCGGAGCGATATGCGGCGGGGTTTCAAAGCAATGCTCCGGCGGAGGGCTGGACAAGGTCCACTCCAAGGTTGTTGCCCCTTCACCCCATGGATTGGCTTCTGCACGGGCACCGGCAGCAAAGGTACGCCAGATAACCGCCAAGAACAAAAGCGCCCCCAAGGCAGAAATATAAGAGCCTATAGAAGACACCATATTCCATCCTGCATAGGCATCCGGATAATCAGGGATGCGCCGCGGCATGCCGGAAATACCCAGGAAGTGTTGGGGGAAGAAAGTCAAATTGACCCCAATGAACATCACCCAGAACTGCACCTGGCCAAGGCGTTCCGGATACTGGCGCCCGCTCATCTTGCCAATCCAGTAATAAAAGGCCGCAAACATGGCAAACAAGGCGCCCAGAGACAGAACATAATGGAAGTGGGCCACAACATAGTAGGTATCATGCAGGGAAATATCGACTCCAGCATTGGCCAGAACAACCCCTGTTACCCCGCCAATGGTAAACAGGAAAATAAAGCCAATCGCATACAGCATAGAGGTGGTAAAGCGAATTGAGCCTCCCCACATCGTGGCAATCCAAGAAAAAACCTTGATACCGGTGGGAACAGCAATGGCCATGGTAGCAGCCGTAAAATAGGCACGGGTATTCACAGCCAGTCCAGTTGAGTACATATGATGCGCCCAGACCAGAAAGCCAACAAGACCGATAGAAACCATTGCGTACGCCATGCCCAGATAACCGAACACAGGCTTTCTGGAGAACGTTGAAACAATATGGCTGATAATGCCAAACGCCGGCAAAATCATGATGTAAACTTCAGGGTGCCCAAAGAACCAGAACAAGTGCTGGTAAAGCATCGGGTCACCACCACCCGCTGGATCAAAGAACGCCGTGCCAAAGTTCCGGTCTGTCAGCAGCATGGTCAGGGCACCAGCCAGAACAGGTAAGCTGAAGACAAGCAGGAACGCCGTAACCAGCATAGACCACACAAACAAGGGCATACGGTGCATGGTCATGCCCGGCGCCCGCATATTGATGATCGTCACAAGAAAATTGATGGCCCCGAGGATAGAGCTGACCCCTGCGATATGAAGAGCCAGAATGGAAAGATCAACCGCACGCTCCCCCATATGCCCCAAGGTCGACAGCGGAGGATACAAGGTCCAGCCTGTACCGGGACCAAGACCGCTAAGACCCGCAAGAACCAACAACAGGAAAGACGGCGGCAACAGCCAGAAGCTGATGTTGTTCATCCGCGGAAAAGCCATGTCCGGTGCACCGATCATCAACGGCACAAACCAGTTGCCAAACCCACCGATCAAACCAGGCATGACCATGAAGAAAATCATGATAAGGCCGTGAGATGTCAGAAACACATTATAGCTTTGGTAATTGTCTCCAAAGACCTGCATCCCCGGGGCATGAAGCTCAGCCCTTATGGCCAGCGACATTGCGGTTCCAACCAGACCCGCCACAACAGCGAACACCAGATACATGGTGCCAATATCCTTGTGGTTGGTTGAATAAACCCATCGCCTCCATCCTGTCGGGGACGCATGTCCGTGCCCCCCGGAATGCGCAGCTACCGTATGACTTTCCATAACGCTTTTCCCCTTGCGTTTCTTGTATCGGGTTTGTTGTCTCGGCGTACCGCTGTTGCTAGTGCACGTTCAAGGCGACCGCATTCTCTCCACCACGCCCTGAAGCGGCTGTTTGAGCAGCAACCCAACGATCAAAATCTTTTTTTGCGACAGCACGGACAGCAATCGGCATAAAGCCGTGCTGAACACCGCACAGTTCCGAACACTGCCCATAATAGGTACCCGGCTTTTCAATCCGGATCCAGGTCTCGTTCAAACGCCCGGGCATTGTATCCGTTTTCACACCAAGAGACGGAACAGCCCATGAATGCAGAACATCTTCCGAAGTCAGAAGAACACGAATTGTTGTGCCAACCGGGACAACGGCTTCACGATCAACAGAAAGCAGGCGTGGCTCGCCTGACTGAAGCGACGCCGCATCCTTCATGAAGCTGTCAAAAGACAAGCCGCCGTGATCAGGATATTCATAAGACCAGTACCACTGATGACCTGTTACTTTTAGGGTCATCTCGGCATCCTGTGCCTTGTCCATCATATAGAGTAGACGAAAGGACGGAACAGCAATACTGATCAGGACAAGAACAGGTACAAGCGTCCACAGAACCTCTACCGCCACATTATGACTAAACGTTGCCGGCACCGGGTTCCGGTTTGCGTTGAAACGCACGACCACATAGCCAAGTAGACCAAGAACCAGAACAACAACCCCGGCCATGATCCACGTAATGAAGTCATGCAACGACGTGATGTGCTCCATGACCGGGGTTGCGGCCTTTTGGTATCCCATCTGCCACGGCTGCGGCTGTCCACCGTCAGCAGCGAGAGTCTGGACGGCTGAAAGACAATAAACCGCCATAAACGACAATACCGGTACAAAACCGACGCGTGTTCTGTTCATAGAAGCCCCCCGGCCCCACTTTTCTTGCCAAACACCTGCCTGCTTTCCCCACCGGCAGATGCTCTCTCCCCATCGTTTCATAACCAGCGGCACCAGAACCGCAACACGAATACTGGCCGCCCATCACGATCAACGATAATGCAGTATCATTGTCACCCCTTCTCTTTTCAAGAGGCTATGTCCATAAATTCCATAAAAAATATCTGCCATATAAAGGTGTTCTGAATAGCACCCAATCATGAGAACCAGCAGATGCAAACAAGAATGAAAACCCGCTCACGCAGAAGCTTCCACAACACCACCGCTGTGCGCCCCGATCAGGACACAATAACATTCCGGAATTGCCACGGGTCATCACGGTCCAAGCATTCATCGAAGAAACGACTACGTCCGTTCAAAGGCGTCCATGACGTATATACACCCTCCACAACACCAAGATAGGGCTGTGCAAGAGACAGTATATCTTCATGCGGCAAGGCTTCGGCTTCAAGGATACCGGCATCCGGATTCTCGATAGCCCAGACAACGCCCGCCAGTACAGCTGCCGTAACCTGTAGCCCCGTTGCATTCTGGAAAGGGGCCAAACCACGTGCTGTTGCAATATCAAGCCGTGATCCATACCAGTAGGCATTCTTCTGATGTCCGAATAACAAGACACCCAACTCATCATGCCCATCCTGAATGTCATCAACAATCTGTACCGGTACTTGCGGGGCATCCCACCCTTTTCCTGCAAGCTCATGCAGGCTGAGAACAGCGGCATCACAAGGATGATAGGCATAGTGACATGTAGGACGATACACAACACGGTCTCCATCATGGACCGTCAGATAATCCGCCAATGAAATAGATTCATTATGGGTAATCAAGAACCCAAAAAACGGTCCCTCGCACGGCGTCCACGTGCGCACCCGAACAACGGCTCCGGGGCGATCCAGCCAGATGGCAGCCTTGCAGCCAAAGTCATGATGATGCCCACCCTGTGGCAAAAATTTCTCGTGCGTTCCCCATCCCAGCTCTGCAGGTTGAAGGCCTTCCGAAATAAAGCCGTCAACAGACCAGGTATTCACAAACGTCATCTGCTCTTTCGGACACGCCGATCGCTGGGTATCCCGCTCTGCAATATGAATGCCTTTTATACCCAGCTTTTGCGCCAGCAAGGCCCAATCCGTTTGCTCTTCCGGGGCCGTAGCGGCAACACCGGTATCACGCGCAATGTGCAACAAGGCGCGCTTGACAAAATGACTGACCAATCCGGGATTAGCACCATGGGCCAGCAAGGCCGTCGGCCCTTTCCCATACTGGCCTGCCAGCATAATGGCCTCTTCCCGGAGGGCATAGTTACTCCTCTGAGCCGGAGAAGCCGCAGGGTCCGTATATCCGCCGGCCCAAGGCTCTATACAGGTATCAATATAAAGGGCACCCCACTCCCGGGCCAGGGAAACCAGGGCGGCCGAACTGACATTCACCGACAGGTTCACGATAAAACCACTCCGCCCCTGCAACAGATGCGCCAAGGTCTGCCGCAAGTTGTCGGCATCCAGTGCCTGCTGGATAAAGCGTACGCCCATTTCTTCGGCAATACCCCGCCCCCTGTCATCTGCACTGACAACAGTAACGTCCCTGCCCGGTAGATCGATGTGCCTGAACAAAAGCGGCAAGAAACCCTGACCGATACCACCAAAGCCAATAATGACAATAGGACCGTTAAAAACCGTCCGTCCAGGCACATGCCCCATAGAATGCCCAACCCCTGAAAAAACTGAAGCAACCCAAGGACAACCCCATACTGGAATACAACACACCATGCAACTACCATAGGTATATCGTATCATCTATACATGGATATCCACGACTGCAGAAAGTGCAAAAGTGACGTAAAAAACTGCCCCGAACCATGGTCCGGGGCAGTCGAGTCACAGTATGACAACGTGTTCAGATATAAAATGCTTGTAGAGGGGGAAAGCCGTTAAAAGCAACGGCCGAATACGTCGTGGTATAAGCACCGGCCGAGCCGATCAGCACCTTGTCTCCAATTTCCAGGGAAACAGGCAAGGGATAGGGCGTATGTTCATAGAGCACATCGGCGGAATCGCAAGTAGGCCCCGCCAGAACACATGGTGCCATCTCTGCACCATCACGCGGCGTGTGAATGGGATAGCGAATGGCTTCCCCCATTGTTTCCGCAAGCCCGCCAAATTTTCCGATATCCAGATACACCCAGCGCAATTCATCCGGACGGGATGACTTTCTTGAAATCAGAACGACTTCAGCCTGTAATATACCTGCGTTGCCGACCATGCCACGGCCAGGCTCAATAATTGTTTCCGGCATACGATTCCGGAAATACCGGTGCAAGGCATCGCTGATCGCACGGGCGTAACTGTCAACATCAGGGATATCGCGCAGGTAACGAACCGGGAACCCCCCTCCCATATTGACCATGGAGAGGTCGATGCCTTTTTCCGACAAAGACTGGAAAATTTCCGCAACACGCTCCAAGGCGCGATCATAAGATCCAACATCACTCTGCTGCGATCCAACATGAAAGGAAACACCGTAGGCACGCAAGCCAAGCGCATGAGCATAGACCATAAGCTCAACAGCCATCTCGGGATCGCAGCCGAATTTACGGGACAGGGGCCACTCTGCCCCTTCACAGTCGAACAGGATACGGCAGAACACCCGCGCTCCCGGGGCAACCCGGGCAATTTTCTCCAGCTCCTCACGGGCATCAAATGCAAAAAGCGTTATGCCCATCTGATAGGCCCGGGCAATATCAGTCTCTTTCTTGATCGTGTTTCCATAGGAAATACGATCCGGTGTTGCCCCTGCCGCCAGTGCCATTTCGATCTCGGGGACCGAAGCTGCATCGAAACACGACCCGAGGCCTGCCAGAAGCGACAGGATCTCCGGGGCCGGATTGGCTTTTATGGCATAGAAAACACGCGTATCGGGCAAACACGTGGCAAATGCCTGGTAATTAGCACGGACCACATCAAGGTCCACAACCAGGCAAGGGCCTTCGGGACGACGGGTTTCAAGGAAATGATGAATTCTTTCAGTCATGGCAGCGAGCTTTCGGCTGTCAGGTTTCACGAAACCGGAAAACCACCCGGACAGCACCCCCATGCTTTTCCGGATATCCCGCAGGCTTCCGGCACCTGCAGGCGAATGGCAGTGCTTGCTGTTCGTGGCTGGCACACCAGGCAGCCGGGGGTTGCCGACTGTTGGGTCATGGGGCCAGTTTTCGGATTGGGGAGAACCAACCCGCACGCTTGGCAATGATGTAAAGTGCCTCTTCAGTAACGCCAACGGTGGAAGGCTGGCGGAGACCAAAAAAGCCGCGTTACGTCGTTGCTTTAGGTCGCCCCCAAAGCCCCGGAAAATCAGGAACTATGGCTGTCCGGCGACGACGGGCACGTGCGAATACGGACAATGTTTCTGTAGCTCCGGACGACAGACAATGCAAACGGTTTTTGCGGTCCGGAATGCCATACTTATGCACTCATAAAAGTGCAGGAATAAACTTTATAAAGCGATAGGGGAAAACAGGTCAGCAAAACAAGATAAAGGGGAAAGACCCAAAGACATATTCCAGACATATCAGCCCGAAACAGGGTGAAAAGCCCCCTCCTGATGCACAAAAGGGGCTGACACATGCCAGCCCCCAGTGAACAGCAACAAAGAACGCTGCAATCAGCGCTTCGAGAACTGGAACGAACGGCGAGCCTTGGGCTTACCGTACTTCTTGCGTTCGACCACGCGGGGGTCACGGGTCAAGAACCCGGCAGCCTTCAGGGAAGGACGCAGCGCCGGGTCAAACAGGGATAGGGCACGGCTGATACCATGACGAATCGCCCCAGCCTGACCGGACAAACCACCACCGTTGACGGTGCATATCACATCAAACTGGTCGGACACGTTGGCAACCGAAAACGGACGGTTGACCAGCATTCTCAGAACAGGACGCACGAGGTACTGCTCCAGGGAGCGGCCATTCACAATAATCTTGCCGGAACCTGGCTTTACCCAAACACGGGCGACAGCATCCTTGCGTCGACCGGTTGCATAGGAACGACCCTGTGCATCACGCTTCGGCTCGACTTTTGGCATCTCCATGACGGAGCCCTTCAAATCCGCGAGGGACATGGATTACGCGCTCCTCTTGTTCTTTGGATTACGGGCAGCCAAGTCCAGCACTTCAGGCTGCTGGCTCTCGTGCGGATGCTCGGCGCCGGCATAAACCCGAAGCTTCTTCAGCTGGGCACGACCAAGCGGACCACGGGGCACCATACGCTCCACGGCTTTTTCAATAACACGGGCCGGGAAAGGACCTGTCAGAATCTGCTCCATGGTACGGTCCTTGATGCCACCCGGATACCCGGTGTGCCAATAGAAACGCTTCTGGGACAGCTTGCGACCGGTCAGGGCGACCTTCTCGGCATTGATGATGACCACATGGTCACCGGTGTCGATATGCGGGGTATAGATTGGCTTGTGCTTGCCCCGCAGTATATTGGCGACGGTGGCGGCAAGGCGGCCCAGAACGACGCCTTCGGCATCAATCACATACCACTTGCGAGACACATCCGTCGGCTTGGCGGAATAGGTTTTCATGGCTCTCACTTTATTTATCGCCGGGCGCAGGCACCATAAGCCAGCACCCCGGTGAAACCAGGAGCGCGGAGTATGCCACGAAGAGAGAAGACGTCAACCAAAATTAATTCTTTTATATCAATGCACTAATGGTGCGGTTTTATAGTACCTTTACTGAGGGCCGCATAAAGCAAGGCATTACAGAGATTATGTGCACAACACATTGCAATCACTCAAACATGACAACGCCCCGAAAGCAGTATCTGTAACGGGGTACGCGCCCTATACTGGAAAAAAGCCTGCCGTCCTGAAAGAAAAGGGAATTCCGCCCGTGGAAACGGCAAACCACCTTATCCTGATTGGTGGCAGCCTGTTGCTGGTTGCAATTCTTACTGGCGCCTTGTCAACGCGCATTGGCGCCCCTTTGCTTCTGGTTTTCCTGGGGTTTGGCATGCTGGCGGGCGAAGATGGCCCCGGGGGCATCCGTTTTTCCAACTTCGAGGCCATTTACACCGCAGCCTCGGTTGCTGTTGCGATTATCCTGTTCGATGGTGGACTACGGACATCATTCCGGTCTGTACGACGATCGTGGGGGCGGGCCGCCGCACTGGCGACGGTGGGCGTTGTGATTACGGCCGTCATAACCGGCATAACTGCCTGGGTTGCCTTTGACAGCGGCGTTCTTGTGGCCCTTCTGACCGGCACAGTCGTCGCCTCAACAGACGCGGCTGCAGTCTTTTTGCTGCTGCACCAACAAGGATCGGCCGTCCGGGAGCGAGTGTCCTCGACTCTTGAACTGGAATCAGGGGCCAACGATCCCATGGCCGTTCTCCTGACCGTTACGCTGGTAGGCATGATCCAGACCAATGGGTCAACAACTGACTCCCTTGTCACCTCAGGTCTGTCACTCCTTCAGGCCTTCAGCGTGGGCACGGCAATCGGCATTGGCGGGGGGGCCGCCCTGGCCTTTCTGGTCAATCGCACCTTGCTGGCCCCGGGTCTATACCCTGTCATGCTGATTGCGGGCGCCCTGTCACTTTATGGAATCAGCCACGTTATGGGTGGCTCTGGTTTCCTGACCGTCTATCTGGCCGGCATCGTTGCGGGCAACCAGCGGCTACGGGCACAAAGCGTCATTCTCCGTTTCCACGATGGCATTGCCTGGGTCAGCCAGCTTGTCCTTCTGGTTGGACTGGGGCTTCTGGTCACTCCGCACCAGCTCCTGCCCGATCTAGGACCGGCCTTGGCTATCGCACTGACTATGGTTTTCATTGCCCGACCGGTGGCGGTGGCCCTTTGCCTGGCTGGCAGCCGCTTTGCCCTGCGGGAGAGAGCCTTTATTGCCTGGGTTGGCCTGCGGGGCGGGGTTCCGATTTATCTCGCCATCATCCCGGTTCTGGCCGGGATTCCGGAAGCCCAGCGCATTTTCAATATTACCTTCACGGTCGTCCTTGTCTCCCTGACCCTGCAGGGGTGGACCATTGGCCTGGCAGCGAGGCTGTTGAAAATTGAGATCCCCCCGGCCCCGGCACAGGAGGGACGCCTCGAGGTCGATATCCCGTCAAACATGGACCGTGATATTGTTGGTTACACCGTCGGGGAAAGCTGCCCCATGGCCGGTCGGCCTGTCTCAGAACTCAGCCTCCCCCAGCGAACGCGTATTCTGGCTGTCCTGCGATCTGGCCTTGTTGTGCCCGAACGCATGCTGCATACCCTGAAAACCGGTGACTTTGTGCTGTTCCTGGCGCCACCGGAACACAGCCTGACCCTTGATCGACAATTCCTGTCCAATAGCCGGAAGAAAAGCAATACAGCCCTAGGGGATTTTGTTATCCCCGGAGCGACGGCACTGGGGCCCGTCTCTTTGGCATACGAAATACCCGTTGATGGGCCTGTCGAAGGCGTCACCATTGCAGAATGGCTGAGGGAGCACTTGGCTGACACTCCATCAATCGGAGATGCGGTATCAGCCGGCCCAGTCGAGCTTGTTGTCGTGCAAACGGAAGGTGACGAGATCATCTCTGTCGGCATTCGCCTTGACCCGACACGCTTGGACCTGTGGGACAAAATTCTGCGATACCTGCCCCGATGGCTGCGGGTGCATATACATACGCACGAGTAATTAAGCACAGCAGCCGGTAATGGAGATCATGACGATGGACAAAAACCCCATGCACTTCCGTCACACACCAGACCAGCTTCCACAAGATCCCCATGCCCTGATTGCCTATCCGGATTCCGTCCTGCGCAGCATTCTTGAAACTGTGCGTGTTATTGCTATGGTGGGGGCTTCTGACAGGCCGGAACGCCCAAGCTACGGCGTGATGGCCTTTCTGCAAAAGAAAGGGTACCGGGTCATCCCGGTCAATCCGTCACTGGCCGGTCAAACCCTGTTGGGGGAGCAGGTCTTTGCATCCTTGGGCGATATCCCCCATGATTTTGACATGGTAGATATTTTCCGGAAAAGTGATGCCGTACCCAACATTGTGGACGAGGCCATTCGCCTGGCACAACAGCGCCATATAAAGATCATATGGATGCAGATCGGCGTAAGGAACGACCACGCTGCGTCCACGGCCGAAGCCGCGGGCCTGTCTGTCATCATGAACCGCTGCCCGAAACAGGAATATCCCCGCGTCATGTCACCCTGATCAGACGCGGGGACCAGACATCCATTCACGCCATCATTAAACGTTCAGCAACAGGAACTCACGCTCCCAAGAGCTGATGACATCCTGATAGGCATCCCACTCCGCCCACTTCACCGCCGTGAAGGCAGCCCCGAACAAATCCCCCAGATGCTCGTGCAGGCGCTGTGCTTTCTGGAACTTCTCAATGGCATCGGGCAAATGTTTTGGCAGATCATGGGCCTTGGTGTAGCCCGATCCCGTTATCGGGTTTGATGGCTCCAGACGCTCCACCATGCCCAGATAGCCGCACAACAGCGATGCCGCAATGGCAAGATAGGGATTGGCATCCGCTCCGGACAAACGGTTCTCGATGCGGGTATCGCCGGCTTCCGAGTTGGGGACACGCAAACCAACCGTCCGGTTGTCACGCCCCCAGTGCATGTTGATCGGGGCCGAGAAATTCTTCACCAGCCGCCTGTAACTGTTGACGTGCGGTGCCAGCAGCAACATGGCTTGGGGCAAGTAGGTTTGCAAGCCGCCAATGTGCCAACGGAAGAGATCACTTTCCTTGCCGTCCCGATCAACAAACAGGCTGAGCCTGCTGTCACGTTCAACCACAGACTGATGCAGATGCATGGCGCTGCCCGGCTGTCCCTCAAGGGGTTTGGCCATAAAGGTCGCGTACACATTGTGACGCAGCGCTGTCTGATGCACCGTACGCTTGAACAGGAAAACCTGGTCCGCCAGATCCAAGGGGTCTCCGTGCTCGAAATTGATCTCCATCTGCGCAGGCCCGGACTCGTGATGGAGCGTATCAACATCAAGCCCCTGAGCCTCGGCATAGTCATACACGTCCTCGAACAAAGGATCGAATTCGTTGACCGCATCGATCCCAAAAGCCTGACGCCCGATTTCAGCCCGACCTGAACGTCCGATGGGAGGCTCCAGAGGATAGTCAGGGTCCGTGTTGACCTTGACCAGATAAAACTCAAGCTCAGGGGCAATAACGGGGGCCCACCCCTTTTCCTCATACAGGCGCAACACCCGGCGAAGAACGTGGCGGGGCGCAATATCAACAGCACTGCCATCCCTGTAATAGCAATCGTTGATAACCTGGCAGGTTGGCTCGTCGTACCACGGAACGACTCGGACCGTGGATGGATCAGGACGCAAATACATGTCCTGATCCACATCCTCCATCACATCCTCTTCGGGGTAGTCCCCCGTGATTGTCTGAATAAACAAACTTTCAGGCAAACGCAGCCCACGGTCTTTCAGACCAGCAATAAATTTGTGGGCAGGTAATATTTTACCCCTTGGTACGCCCGCAAGATCGGGAACAAGGCATTCCACTTCGGTCATGCCTCGCTCTGTGATCCACTGGACCAGATCTTCTGTTGTCAGGGGCCCTCCACTATCGGTAGAGGAAGGAGAAGAGGCCGGGGCGCCGCTCGGCGCGGCTTCGGTCTCAGACATGCAACGCCTCGTCTGTAAAGTCATACACTCGCAGATGATAGCCCGACATCCCCCGCAGAGACAACCATGACAACAGACGAAAACAGCCGTATGTACACGCGGAACGGGCGGACGTAGAATGATTGAATGCCCGTGCCGTGGTCCACATACGGCGTCCGGGACTTCCGGGGGGAGGAGGACCAAGCCATGGATTATGCCGTTCTGACGGGGCTGACGGTATCCGTTGCCGCCTTGGTTGTCGGTCTTTTCTTCCTGCTCTCCTATCTGTCATCCCTTGTCAAATCAGCCTATCAGATAAAGGTGGAACTCCGCTCTGACATGGAGAAAAACCTGCGCCATATTCGGGATGAGCTTGGAAAACAGTCACGCCAGTTGCGCACCGAGCTTGTCAAGGATGTCAGCAGGATCCGCCGGTCGCTGGAACAGGACAGCGCGGTACGCATTGATCGCATGGAACACGACCTGCGCGCCACAACGGAAGAAAGCATACGCAAACACGAAGCCGCTGTACGTGAACACATGAGCATCATTGCATCACGCCTTGCGCAGATCGAGGATGACATATCCCGCGCTTACAAGAACGCAGCGCGGCAACAGGCACCACGCAAAGTGCAGCGGGACACGACACGAAGACCCGGCCAGGACTCCAGGGAAGCCGGAGCAAGGGCAGCACACATGATGGAGCTGTTACAGGCCCGACAAGAACAGGCTGAAACCAAGGCCACAGATCAGACACCACCCCTTCCCCAGCCGGTTGACTTGCCGGATTTCGGTAATCCAACCCGACAATAGAAGACCTGATGCCGTGTTACTTAGGAAAATCAGGAGACCTGACTACGGATCCAGGTATCCAGAGCCCCTGCCTCCTCTCGGGTCACGCGCAATCCCAAGCGGGACCGTCGCCATAACACATCGTCTGCGCTGCGGGCCCATTCATGCTGGATCATCCACTGCACCTCCCGAACGGTCAGACCTGCCCCGAAAGCCTCCCCAAGATCAGAAAAGCACGACGCATCACCCAGAAGATCGTTTACACACGTACCATATGCACTGAAAAGACGGTGCGCCTGACGCGCGTCCAGAAAAGGATAAGCCCTCAACAGATCTGCAATGTGTCTGTCAAAGTCAACGGGATCAAAATCACCGCCCGGCAGACAGGAATCCTCTGTCCACGATGGGCCAAGACCGGGAAAGAACTCACGCAGACGTTCAAGGGCTGACTCGGCAAGCTTGCGGTACGTCGTTATCTTGCCACCAAAAACGTGAAGAACAGGGGCCGAATCAGAAGGTCGCTCAACACGCAGAACATAATCACGTGTCACAGCATGAGACGCCGAGGCGCCATCGTCATACAAAGGCCGAACACCGGAATATGTCCAGACAACATCCGAAGGACAAACTGAATAGCGAAAATAACGTGAAACGGCCGCACATAGATACGCAGTCTCTTCCCCCGAACAGCAGGCATCCGATGGGTCACCACTGTAATCCAGATCTGTTGTGCCAATCAGGGTAAAATCATCTTCAAAAGGCAGGGCAAAAATAACGCGACGATCCGTGTGCTGAAGCATGTAAGCTTTTTCATGGCTGAACTGCTTGGGAACCACAATATGACTTCCACGGACCAAGCGTACCTTCTCTCTCGGTCCTGCATGAGACGATGCACCATCAATCACGTTGGCCATAACATCATTCACCCACGGTCCGGATGCATTGACCAGAACTTTTGCCCATACATCCTGTTCACGGGATGAATCACGCGACACGACAGTCAGGCACCACCCTCCTGCATCACGGCGGGCCCTGATACACCGTGTACCACTGTCAATAACAGCACCACGCTCGGCCGCATCGCGCGCATTAAGGATTACCAACCGCGCATCATCTACCCAACAGTCGGCATACTCAAACCCCTTCTGGAAAGCCGGTAAAAGGGGCGCACCGGACGGATCAACTCGCAAGTCCAAGGCACGGGATGCAGGCAAAAACTGACGCTGCCCCAAAAAATCGTACAGGAAAAGACCAAAACGCAGGATCCAGTACGGGCGCAAACCCGGTGCCCAAGGAAGGATAAAGGACAAAGGACGAACAAGGTGCGGAGCGGACCGCAACAAAACGTTCCTTTCAGCCAGAGACTCCCGAACCAAGCGAAACTGCATATGTTCAAGATAACGCAAGCCACCATGAATCAACTTGGTACTGGCCGATGAGGTTGCTGATGCGAGGTCATCACGCTCGCACAAATACGTCGACAAGCCACGTCCGGCAGCATCTCGCGCGATACCACACCCATTAATGCCGCCACCAATAACGGCAAGATCATAGGGTGCGTTATACGCTGTCATTGCATACCCCTTACGTTGTTCCCGACCCTGTTAAACAGAAAATACTGAACAAATTTTCTACGCCCATATTCTTAAGGATGATCAATTTTCATATAAAGATAAAAAGGTTCAAGACAGTTATAGAACTATATCAGCGCATCTACCATAGATCTATATACCGACAATTCCCTCTTAACTTTTAAAACAACAAGCCGAAAACAAGGGGTAGAAACCAGACATCTTTATCGTGTTTTTACACCTTGACCGGGAAAAGATGATCCTTATGCTTCCTCGCTCATATCTTGCATGAAAAGGACACACGATGATCCTGTCTTTCCGGCAGCAGGAAATCATGGACGCGGCTCGTGAAACCGGAAGGGTCCTGGTTGATGACCTTGCATCCCGCTTCCAGGTCACACCACAAACAATCCGCAGGGATCTGAACGAGCTGTGTGAACGTGGCATGCTGGCCCGGGTCCATGGTGGTGCAGTGCTGGCTTCAGGGATCGAGAATGTCGGCTACGAAACACGCCGTGTCATTGCTGCCGACGAAAAGAATGAAATCGGGCGACTGTGTGCGTCGGAAATACCGCACAACGCATCCCTGTTCATGAATATTGGCACAACAACAGAGGCTGTTGCCCGTGCCCTTCTGGGCCACCGGAATCTGCTTGTCATTACCAATAATCTTAATGTTGCCAATACACTGACCCAGAACCCATCATGCGAGATCATTGTCGCCGGTGGCATGCTTCGCCGCTCTGACGGTGGCCTGGTCGGGGAAGCCACAGCCGAGTTCGTCAAGAAGTTCAAGGTTGACTACGCTGTTATCGGGGCATCTGCCATGGACGAGGATGGCGCTCTTCTGGATTACGACTATCGGGAAGTACGCGTGGCCCAAGCTATTATTGAAAATGCCAGACAGGTATTTCTGGTTGCAGACCGCACAAAGCTGTCACGATCGGCACCTGTACGGATCGCTCATATAAGCCAGGTTTCGGCCTTGTTCACAGACGAGGTGACCTCCCCTCGCCTTTCCCAGGTCTGTACCCAGGGGGGCGTCAAGGTCTTCTGTACAGCAAACGCCATAACCCGGATCAGTGTCTTGCAGGACTAATCTTCACAACGATCCTGCTTCTGCAACCATGACACAAGACCGGAAGCCGCGTGCGCACCTGTTGCCAGGCAGGCTGTCAGCAAATATCCTCCGGTCGGTGCTTCCCAGTCCAGCATCTCTCCGGCACAAAAAACGCCCGGCCAAGATGACAGCATCAGCGAGGAGTCCAGTTCTGCCCGCACCACTCCCCCCGCTGAACTGATAGCCTCGGCTATGGGTCGGGGGGCTAACAGCGACAAAGGCAACGCCTTGAGGAACCGGGCCAGATCATCAGGACGGGACAATGTAGAGGGATCGACACACTCGCGCAGCAACGCGGCCTTGACGCCCCCCAGCCCAACAGTTTTTCTAAGAAATGTTGACCAGGACTGACGACCGCGGGGTGATGAGAGACTTCGCACCACCTGCCCATAGCCACGATCAGGCAACAAATCCAGACAGGGCACAGCCTGACCATCTCTTTCCAGCGCATTCCGCAAAGCGGCTGCAAAAGCATAGACGAGGCCACCCTCTATCCCGCTGCGGCTGACAATCATTTCGCCCTTCCGGGTAACGCCTTCAAAAGACAACGCCACACCCTTGAGGGGTTCTCCTTCCCAGCGGGCCATAAAATGATCGGACCAAGCCCGCTCAAAACCGCAATTGGCAGGACGCAGCGGGGCAATGGAAAGACCTGCAGAGGACAGAATATCAACCCAGGCCCCGTCAGACCCAAGCCGCGGCCAACTGGCACCGCCCATTGCCAGTAACACAGCACGCGCACGGACAGATACATGCCCTTCCGGACTCTCAAACACCCAGTCTCCGGACGAAGCACGCCCGATCCAACGACAACGGGTGTGAATGACAACGCCTTGGCTGCGCAGCTGCCTGAGCCAGGAAAGCATTAAAGGAGCTGCCTTAAAGTCAACGGGAAAGACACGCCCCGATGTACCCACAAATGTCGCAATCCCGAGATCGGCAGCCCAACGCTGAACGTCTTCTGGACCAAAAGCCCTGATCATAGGTTCCAGCCAAGACCTTTGCTCACCATAACGACCCAGGAAAAGATCCTCAGGCTCGGAATGCGTCAGGTTAAGACCCCCTCGACCTGCCAACAAAAATTTGCGCCCGGGGGAAGGCATGGCATCAAAGACATGCACATCCGAAAAAACAGATGAAATCTTTTGTGCGGCAATCAAGCCAGCCGGCCCTGCCCCAATGATAGCCACATTCACGGCCTTTACAGATGTGCACATCTCTTCTTTCCAGCCTGATCCGGCGCGGACCATAGCAGTGTCAAAACCTGAAAGCCAAGGCCCATTCACGCGCCATGAACCCGGGCATGACCCAATCATGGCGCTTGCCCAAATGGGCCGAGCGTGCATCATGGGGACAAAACTGAACAATAGGTTTCTTGGTGGACTATGGCTCTTGATGATCTGGATCGACGCCTTCTGGCACTGCTGCGTGATAACGCGCGGCTACCAGTTGCCTCCTTGGCGGGCATTCTTGGCGTGTCACGCGGCACTGTCCAGAACCGCCTGGATCGCCTTCAAACAGACGGGGAAATTCTTGGTTTCACAGTACGAACCCGCTCTGAGGTAACTGGCCCCACAGAAGGGGTACGCGCCATTACGCTGATCCACGAACAAGCGCGCACCAGCGAAAACACCCTGCGGGCCCTGCGTGAAATCCCCGAAGCAAAAACCATCTACACGTCGAATGGACGTTGGGACATTGTTATGGAAATGCAGGCGCAATCCTTGTCAGAGCTGGACAATGCCCTGTCATACATCAGAAAGCTGAAAGGCGTGGAAATCACAGAGACCATAATACTTCTCACACCACACAAATTATAAGAACGAAAGAAAATGAACGGCAAAACACCGTCATAAAACCAGAATAAAGCCTGCATTGTATGCTATCATTTGCGCATATAAATAGAATTGAATACTGAGCAATAAAAGGTAAAATACGGGAACGGTAGTAACTGCTTCGGATAATCTTTGCCATGCCGTTTGATATTTATGGAACGTACCATGATACATGCACAGAAGGCTTGGATCCGGATTCCTGCTCCCCGGCGGGTCGCGTAGTTGCCATTCGCGGCATTCACGCCTGTTTGACATACTTGCTTCACGAGGCTGAAGCCCTGAGCCCGGAACTTGCCAGTTCTATCCATTCAGCTATCAGCGCAGCTGAAGATGTCATGCAACAACAGCCCGACATGCGCAACTGAGGTACCCACGACCACTTGCTTGATCTACACACCGAATCATCGCGGCGCCGTGGTTTTGCTTGTATGCGATTGCAGCTGATTCCCGGTATGCTGTGGCAGCATGAAGCGGAGGACGCGAAAAAAAACCTTGGATTGATAGACTGATATTATAAAAACCACGACAGGGCTATCCCCCTACCGAAACCAAGATGTACACTTGTCTGCACAGTCAAATGACGATACGGACAACAACTGCCGAAACAGCCAAATTCCACCTTGCATACCAAGGTTTTTTTGCCTGCTCGCTTTTGGTCCTTCCTGTTCGTGTCCATCCCGTCACAGGCCAACATCAGTCTGGCAAAAGATCTGGCACAGGCAGTTCATTGCGTTCATTATCGTGCACAACAGGGGATCACTGGAGAGTGTGAAAACATGGGTGACTTGACCCCCAGCCAAGGGCATATCGTACCTTCAACAGGAGGGCGTACCGCCGCTGGTCGCGACGAGCAGGTTTTTGTAACTGTCTACGTCGAACGCCAGCTGTTTGGGATCCCGGTAGAGCGCGTCCAGGACATTCTGGTCCCCGAAAAGATTGCCCGCATCCCGCTCGCACCCCCCGAAGTCGCGGGCTCCATCAACCTGCGTGGCCGCATTGTAACCGTTATAGACGTGCGCACCCGTCTGGGCCTGCCCAAACAAGCAGAATCCGAAACGCAGGGACACGTTATGTGCGTCACGGTGGAACTTGGTCAGGAACTATACAGCCTCAGGGTCGACAGCGTAGGGAATGTCCTGACACTGCCAACACGTGGTGTAGAACAGAATCCATCCACGCTGGATCCACGCTGGCGCGGCATATCGGCCGGCGTTGTACGGCTGGAGGGAGAATTGCTGATCGTCCTGGATGTCGACTCCTTCCTGGCCTTTGGAGAGGGCGGATTCACGTACGCCAGCCGGTAGGACAGCTTTATCCAGGAAGTCGCAGGAGTCCCCGTCTAGGCAATAGCCTCAGATAACTGGCCACCGGACTCGTGCTCCAGAGACAGCACTTCACGCTCGATAGCCTCAACAAGGGCCTGCATGAAGCTTTGCTCTAACTCGTCATAATCTTCTCCCGGCTTACTCGCCCAGACTCGTCCCTGATCCTCCAGACGTCTCAATGCCTCTACCAGGCGGGGGCAACCAAACAGCATTGCATTCCCTTTCGCGGCATGTGCAATACGCACAACATCCATACTTCTGCCCTGAACAACCATCTGACGTAACTCTGTAATATGGGCTTGCATCGCTTCAAGAAAACTGGGCAACAACGTCACAAGGGATGGGGAAACAGAAACCGACCTACTGGAAGGAAGGCGCGAGACAGCCCCACACATGGATGGATCAACACAGGCCACAATATTATTCCCCGAAAGGAAGCGATCAAGAAGCTCAAGTAACTGTTCGCGTCGCAGGGGTTTGATAACATAGGCGCAACAACCCGCCTCCAAAGCCGCTTCACGATCCTCATCCCGGGAACTGGCCGAAACAGCAACAACAGGAACAGGCTGACGGCCAGCGCATTGCTCTGCAAAACGAATACGCCGTACAGCTTCTATCCCGTTAACCTCGGGCATCTGGATATCCATGAAAACGAGATGATACCCCTCTGGCCCGGATTGAAGACAATTGATGGCTTCCGCACCATTCCGCGCCTCGACAACACAAAATCCAAGGCGACTCAACATTTCACAAATCACCAGTCGGTTAAGGTCCGAGTCATCAACCACCAGAACTTTTATGGCCTCAGGCGCCCTCTCCCAAACCCGCGGCATGCGGACTGGAAGAACATCTTTTACAAGATTGACACGTTCCGGCCCGACAGAAAGAGGGATTGTAAAACTAAAAACAGACCCCTGCCCAACAGCGCTGGATACAGAAATCTTACCGCCAAGCAAGGTGACCAGACGTCTGGAGATAGCCAAGCCAAGACCGGAACCAACAGACTTCCCGATCAACTCGCGATTGACCTGGACAAAGGGGTCAAAGACAGAATCACAAGCCCCTTGTGCAATACCTACACCAGTATCCTCAACATCAAAGCAAAGGACCCCCTGATCTCCGGATAATGAGCCCCGCACACGGACCTCGACATGACCAACCTGTGTAAATTTCACGGCATTGCCGACAAGATTGGCCAAAATCTGACGCAGACAACGGGAGTCTCCCACCCATGTTGCCGGCAATTCCGGGGCGACAACCGCACGCATTTGTATTCCCTTGGCTTTTGCCTCGCCGCGGAACATGTCCGTAACAGCCCCCACAACACGCCGCAGGTCAAATGGTTCAGCCTCAATCCGTATACCGCGGGCTTCGATACGCGAAAAATCAAGAACACTTGTCAAAAGATCCAACAGATGATCACAGGCGCGCTGCAAGACGCGCACGTGCTCTCTCTGTGCTTCCGTCAGGTCACTGACTGACAGAAGGTCAACCAAGCCGAGGATCCCACTCATCGGGGTACGAATTTCATGACTGATCATAGCCAGAAAGTCTGACCGGGCTTTTCCTGCCGCTTCGGCCTCATGTTTTGCCCGTCGCAACGTCTCCTCAACATGAAGGCGCCTGGTTGCATCACGAAGGGTAATCACCAGTTCCTGTGGCCGACGCTCCGGAGAAACGCCCGGTATAGCCCGCCCACGCAGCGACAAGGGGACAGAACGTCCGTCACGGGAAAGCCCGCCGATCAACTCTGCAAACGTCTGCTCCGGATCCAAGAAAAGACCATGCAGGGCACAGTGAAGGCGGCTCCGGTCTGCCGGAGCAATAACAGCGAGAAGATCCATCCCTTGCATGGTACCCGGAGGATAGCCGAAAAGATCCCCCGAAGCAGCGCTATGAAAGGTAATACGCAGATCCGCATCCAGAACTACCACCAATTCGGGCAGATACTCCAGAACCGAACGATGGCGAACCTCGTGCTCGGCAAGCCGCTCTGACACATCACGGTGGCTGGCATTGATACAGTACTGATGGACCAGTTCGCGATAACGTGCCCATCCACCGGCAAGGAGGAAAATACCGTAACCGATACCGGAAAGCCCAATCAGCGGTAAAATAGGTCCTTCATCGCCGGCAAGGACAGCCGCAGGAAAGAACAAGGCCCCACTTGCAAAACCAAACATACCCGCAGGCAAAGGAGCGTAGTTCAACACCGTAATCGCGGCAACAGCAACCAGAACCAGCAGATACAAAAAGGCTTCAGGTCCGGGCAAAACACCCCCGAATGTTACAATGCCGCTTCCCCAGGCCAAGCCTTGCAAGACAGCGAGAACACAAAGGCCGACTTCACAAGTCAAAAGTGCAGATGAGATACTGGCAAGGCGGGAACGCCAGTATATTCTCCAGACAACAGCAAGCAGCCCAGATACAAGAACACTACCCCCCCAGAGGATCCCGCCAACCATGTCAATCGGAACAGCGAACAATAGTGCAACAACAGCCAAGGAGGCGGCTATATTGGCCAGAACGCGTGCAGCTATGGAGCCAGACAAGTACCTCCTGAGCAAATGCTCACGCAATTGACAAGAAGTACCCGACGAAAATGCACCCTCACCTACATCAACGAACCAGAACACAGTGCCTCGCCCACCCATACATACCCCAAGGCGTAAAGGAAGCACAGATACCACCAGACAAGCAAGGACAGGATGTCAGTCAGGCGAGATATCGACGTCACGGTATACTTGCGCACGACCACCACGCTTGGCGGCATAAAGCGCACGATCTGCAGAAGCAAGAAGCTGATCCGCAGCAATACCTGCTGTCAGTTCCGCCACACCGGCACTGAATGTGAGGGTGAATGTTTCCGAACCACTGTGATGGGTAATGTCACGGAAGGCATCCAGAAGCTCCCCCCCCACCCGCAGGGCATCGGACCCCTTGGTACCAGTCAGTAGAATGGCAAACTCTTCTCCACCAAGACGACCACACAGGTCACCGGACCGTAACCGCTGGCGCAAAAGACGGGCCAAGGATTGCAATACGGCATCACCAGCCGGATGCCCCCACGTATCATTAACTTTCTTGAAATAATCAAGATCAAGAAGCATGACGGAAAGCGGATTACCGCTACGGTGGGCCTGTGCAATCTCCACCTCCAGGCGCTTGTAGAAAGCGGCGTGATTGAGCAGACCGGTCAAGCCATCACGACTGATCATACCCTGTAACTGCCGGGATCTCAAAATACGCTGCCGCACCAAGGCAATCAGATACTCCATGTCAACCGGCTTGGTGACATAGCCATCTCCACCAGCCCGAATGGCATCAATGCGTGATTCCAGATTGTCATCCCGCGTCAGGAAAATCAGCGGCAAGTTTGTATAAGCGGGTTGCTGGCGTATAGCGGCTGCAACCTCAAGACCACTAAAGTCAGGCATATGCCGGTCAATGACCAGCAAGTCTGGCCGGAACACACTGATCACATCCAGAATATTTTCGGCGTGCGGCAATGTTTCGCACGAAATACCAACCTCGGACAGCACGTGCTCGCAGACAGCCAAAATGGCTTCGTCATCATCAACAATAAGAACACGCGGTACGGCATAACCAATAGGACCGGCTGCATGCTCTATGGCATCAACAACCTCGGCACCACCACTGCTGATGTCGATGACAGAACCGGCACCGTTATGCCACGCATCAACACGGCACCGCAGATCTATCTTGTCCGATAAAATAACCAAGGACACAGAAGGTGGGCACAGGGCACGAACCTGATCAGCGGAAAGCCCGGATACTGTAGAATGCCTGTCAATCAACACAGCCCGCAATTGGTTGTCTTGTAGCAACATCATGAAACAATCACGGTTACTGCACAGGGACAGCTCCAGACCAAAGGGGTGGAGCTCCTGAGCTAACCGAGTGAACTCCCCAAGCGCAGAGGATACAAGCGCAATAATACGGGGCTGTCCTGATGGTGCATCCTCTGTCCCGTCATGAGACAGGGCAAAAAGGGTACTGTCTTCCGCATTGGTTGCTTCCATACGCAGAACAACGCGCTCGAACAAAGCGCGCATCTGCCGGATATCACGTACAGAAGGTGAAGACTGACGCTCGACCAATGCATTGATCATCACTTCCAGCGCCATGGCCGCACGCCCGAGCGCCGCAAACCCCATACTGCCGGCAGATCCGGCCAACTGATGAGAATCACGCCGGAAATCAGCAAAGTAACGATCACGACGGATATCCTTCCCCTTTTCGGCAAGCGACACAAAATGGTCAACGGCTTCCTGCATCGATACACGCCGTGCATCAAGGGAATGGACATAGCGTATGATCAAATCACGCAGCTTGCCTTCGGTCATATGCACTCCGCACGCTGCCAGATTGTCCGGACCTGTTCGGCCAATGTCATAGGATCAAACGGCTTGCTGATAACACCAGCCGCTCCCATATCAAGGTAACGGGCCACTTCGTGCGACTGAACCTTGGCTGTCATGAAAGCAACAGGAACACGATCACCGCCGGGAAGCTTCCGCAAGGCTTGCAGGGTACCCGGACCATCCATACCCGGCATCATGACGTCCAGAAGAACAATCTGAGGATCTGCCGAAGGAAAAGCAGACAGTGCCTCGTCTCCCGATGAACAGGCCGTTACCTTCAATCCTCCGACATCGACCAGGGCCAGAGTGGCAATGGCTTGAATATCAGGGTCATCTTCCACGTAAAGCACCCGCTGCAGGGTCACCATGAACCCTCCTTGCCATGTCCTGTCGGTTGCGCACGCCCGGAATCACCAACAGCCGGAATATCAACATAAAATGTTGTTCCCTGCCCTTCAACTGAATGAAATCCAATGTGTCCACCGTGATGCTCGACGATCGCCTTGGCAATGGACAAGCCAAGTCCGGTCCCTCCCTTGGCGCGGCGATCCGTGGAGTCGGCCTGTGAAAACTTCTGAAAAATATCATCACGAAAACTTTCAGGAATACCGGGGCCGAAATCCTCTACCGTCAGGTGCACCATTGGTCCTGACAACTGGACGCCAACGTTGACCGCACCGCCAGATGGAGAAAACTTGACTGCATTCGACAGAAGGTTTGTCACAACCTGGAAAAGCCGGTCCCTGTCCCCATGCACCATGACATGGTCTGGTAAGGCCGCAGCAATAACCTTGACCTTGTACTGGTTGGCAAAAGCCTCGTTATCCGTAATGGATCGCCTTATGACATCAGAGAAGTCAATAACCTGCATGTCAAAGACCATGCGCCCTGCTTCTATCTTCTGGATATCCAGAATGTCATTGACCAACCGGATAAGACGCTCACAGTTTGAATGGGCAATATGGATCAGCTCATTCGCCTTCTCGGGAAGAACACCGGCCGCACCAGCACCAACCAGCCCCAGTGATCCACGGATTGACGTCAAGGGCGTTCTTAGTTCGTGACTGACTGTAGATACGAACTCGCTTTTCATTCTCTCCACACGCTTGCGCTCGGAAATATCACGCACCACACCAATGAAGAGACGAACACCACCAATCCAGACTTCACTGACAGCCAGCTCAACCGGGAAAAGCTCCCCGTTCTTTCGTTTGGCCTCCAGCTCGCGAACCATCCCAATAGCCTTGGGAAGGCCGTGCTCCAGATAATCAGCAAGATAGGTCCCATGATGAGCGGCATAAGGCTCTGGCATCAACATGGAGACATCGTGGCCCATCATATCAGCCGCCGCATAACCAAACATTTTTTCCGCTGCAGGGTTGACAGACAGAACCTTGCCTTTCTCATTGATTGTTATAATCCCATCAACAACGGTGTTGACAATGGTACGGAACCGCTCCTCGCTGTCCTGCAGAGCCTGACGTGCCAGGTAACTTTCCGTAATGTCCAGGGCCGTTCCCCGAAATCCATTCAGATGGCCATCCTCTGTCAGAATAGGAAGCCCGGACAAACGCAAGCGAACAGATGTTCCATCGGCTCGTGAAGCATCGGCTTCCATCCGAAATCCTGTCAAGCGCCCCAGGGAGGACTCAAGAAACCTCCGGGTCTCTCCACGCATGAAAGAGACAAACAGGCAGCCCTTCATATCGGGCGGGCGATAACCAAGAACACCCTGCACGCGCTCCGTCACAAAGACGATGCAACCGGCCGCATCGACTTCCCAAACAAATTCCCCTGATGCTTCAGCAACATCCCGGAACCTTTGCTCGCTTTGCCGCAAGGCACTTTCAGCCGAAAGGCGGCGGCTGATATTACGGGCTATCGCGAAAATACCGGCACTGTCACTAACCGCCGTAAAGGACAGGGGCGTCTTGCTACCCCCTGCCCCCGTCACATGAACAACAAATTCCTCAACCCTTGCCCCCTCGATCAAACGGGCGACAACATCATGAAATGCCTTGCGGTCATCGGAAACAACAAAATCTGATAACAACTTGCGGAGCAGACTGCCCGGTTCTACCCCCAGTACATACCCCCACGCAGGATTGACTGACACAAAAGCACCCTCTGGATCCAGAATGCACACCGGATCCGGAGACAGCTCGAACAGACGGTTACGATCTGCAATGGCCCGGGAAAGTGGCCACCACAGCAGGGACAGGGCGACCAACGCTCCGAAAAGAAGAAACAGTTCCCGGACAAGGGTGCTGTACCACTCTGCCAAGGCAACCGACCATGGCCGGGACAAGATCAGGCCCAACGGCAGATCATCGACCCGGCGTATGACCGTCATCCACTGTTCATCCTCAAGAACAGTATCGACCAGCAGGGACTCTTCTACCGGCAATGGGCCCAGAGGGAGGCTATACACCTTGCGCCCTGTCCAGTTGTTACGCTGGGGAGGCACTTCGGCCTCAACCACCGCACCCGTTCCTGTCACAAGGACAACAGACGCTCCGGTTCGTGAGGCAAGATAACGAACATGCGATGCAAGAGGGACCGTCCCGACTGTTGCCAGGATTACTCCGGAAAATGCCCCTTCAGGACTGGACAAACGGCGCGCCATGGCAATAAACCATTCGCCGCTGATACGGCCGGTTACGGGGTCGCCGACAAACAGGACGTCATTGCCTTCGTTCAACCCATCAGCAAAGAAACGAAAATACTGCCGGTCTGCAACATTGAGACGGGGAAGAATGTCGTAACCACTGTGAAAAACAACATCACCATTCTGGTCAAAGACCAGGATATCATCAATTGCAGGAGTAGACATGGCATGGCGGCGTAACTGGGATACAATGCTGGCATAGCGTGACTGAACGTCAAAACTGCCTGCCTCCAGAACAGACAGCGCCGAAATCAGGGCCACATCGACCGCCCGCAGGGAAGACGAAAGAGCCGCAGCAGACGCCCCAACCATCGCCACGGCCTCCCGGCGCGATGATTCCAGCGCGCGGCCATGACTCTGCCACTCGAACCAGATTGTCCACAGGACAAGAAGGCCCAAGGCAGAAAGCATGATAACAATAACAGACCTGTTCTGGCGCACGGGAACGGCCTTTCCCACAGCCAAGCGGACATACATACGCCCGCAGCGTCGTCCAACGGTACCAAAAATACATGCTAAAGACGAAAGAGAATTCTTTCACTAGAAAAGAGTTGTTCCGCATACCACCGGAGAATTGCGCATCAGGAGATAACAATCAAAAAATTGATCAATCAATTAGTAAGAGACATCATTCAGATCCCTGAAATCGAACTCCAGCAAACCATTGCCCGTCCAGCGCCCTGATCAAAAAAGCCTGTAAGTCAAAATCCGGGTGTGACGCCAAGACACCCGATGCAGCCTGCCCGAAACATTCACCGGAAAAACACCGCTGCAAAAACACAGAACCAGGTTGACCAACATTTTCCACCAGAACTTGGTCGCCAGGCCGCACCAGCAACAGAAACTCGGGCCCATCACCAAGAGAAAGAGTGGACATATCCTGTAGCAGGCTGGCCGACCGAATGGCACTGATCGGCCACAAGGACGAGAACAGGCACGACGCTGTACGTGGAACAAAAATAAGATCATCAATGGGGCCTGAAAGGCTTGCAATATCAAGACAGGGGCTTTCTGCATGCCGGCTGACACGATGACACTCCCATTCAAGGGCCGCCACATCGACCAGCCAAGGCGTCCCAGCCACGCTGTCCTGCTCACCCAGAAATGCAGGAAACCCATCTCCAGCATCAAGCAAGCACGGAACATGAACCGGATAAGCCCTGAAAAAGGCTCTAACCAAACCTTGGAAGCAATCTGCGCCAACCACGCGGCGCACAGCAGGAAAAACAGCTGCCATAGCATCGATCTGAACAGATAGAATCCTGCTGCAATAAACAGACAGCCCCGGTCCCTCCAGCCATTCATCAAGGTGATGCCGGATGTCGTCCTGCCCAAGCATTACTTTTGCAAAACACGCTTGCAAATCCGCCCAAGGCGGGGCCAAGCGATCAGGAAAGACAGGCACGGACATCCTCCTCCTGAAGCAGGATATCCCGTGCGACAACGACTTCATCCAGAAGCGTAATCAAGGGGGGGATGTTGTTGTCCCACTCCACCAAGACTGGGAGCGCACCCCGTATCGCAACAACCTGTCGCAAAAGATCCCAGACAGCAGATGACACACGACTGCCGTGATCATCGACCTTCAGTATCCGTCCATCGTCCAGAACCGTGTGATGATGGCCGGCGACATGGATCTCGTCCACCAGGTCGAGTGGAAACGATCGCATACACAGCTGGTAGTCCAGCCCCATATTGTGGCAGCTGACCACCACATTATTGAGATCAAGCAGCAACCGGCAGCCCGTCCGGTGTGCCAAGGCTGCAAGAAATTCAGGCTCCGGAATAACCGAATGGCGAAACCACAGGTAACGGGACGGGTTCTCAACCAGAACAGGCCGCCCCAACACCTGTTGGAGTGTATCAACGTTACGCACCACCACTTCCAGGGTCTCATACGTCAACGGTACAGGAAGCTGATCATGAAAATAGGCAGCATCATGACGGCTCCACGCCAGATGGACAGAAAAAAGGCACGGCTTGAAGCGGTTATGTAATGCCAATATGCGTGAGAGGAATGCGGTATCATCCCCACAGGATGACCCGGGCGACAGCCCTACTGAATGAAAGGAGAGGGGCCACAGATCCGCAATCTGATACAGTCCGGCCAGTAAACTTCCACCGTCCATCAAATAGTTCTCGGGATGAATTTCCAACCATCCCGGAATGGACCTCTCACACCCACGCAGTTTGACAAGGTCAGTACAATGCTGTGGCCTGAACCCAATTCCGGCCATAGAACAAGGAGCAAGGCCTGTATCCAAAATCTGCACGCCCACAGGAAAGAACCTCACCGGCCGCTACAGTTCAGAGTCCGGGTAAACACCGGGAACCTTGGAACTGCTTGCGGTTACAGTTGCACTTTTCATGATGAAATCCCCCCCTGCTCAAACTGAGATCTCAAGCCTGCGGACGCGATAGTCTAACAAAATCAGGGAGTCATACTGATCACATATGTGTGAGCGGAGAAAGATCGGACCGCTGCTTGCCACGCAGGGCCAATGCACCCAGCGTTTCATCAAGAGCCTGCCTCAGAACAACCCCGTCCGGGCCACCAGCAACCAGAAGCTCTGCCAGTTTCTGACACCCCATACGACGGGCTGTCAGTTGAAGATCGGCAACGGACAACGTACCATTCCTGGTGCTTGCTCCACCACACAGGGCCCGGACATCATCCAGGAAAATATCCAGCAACGCATCCACCTGCTCGGAACCAAGAGCACGATCAAGGTGATCAAGGATCGTATAGTCTAGGGTATGGGAGCGACCATCTGCCCCCTCTACGCGATCAGGGTTGCTATCCTCTGTCGGAGCACACGGCAGCATGACCCGAACCGTAAAGGATGATCCCTGCCCTTCCTGACTGTGCACGGTAATGCGGCCATTCATCGCCCCAACAATCTTCCGACAAATGGCCAACCCTAGGCCCGTACCCCCGAAACGCCGGGAAATGGAACTATCTGCTTGCGAGAAGTGCTCGAACAAACGATCGATCTGTTCATCCGGAATGCCAATACCACTGTCCACAACACGGAGATCCAGCAACATGGATCCATAATCATCGTCAGCATGCTCCTCTTCTGCAGGAACAACAGCCGCTTCCGCATGCAGGCACACATATCCCTTTTCTGTAAACTTGAGGGCATTGGACAAAAGATTGAGCAACACCTGCCGCAGCCGGGATGGATCACCAAAGACCGGAAGATCAACAGGCCCCTCGGCATCCCATGACAGACTGATATCCCTCTCGGCAGCAGCGCCTGCCATCAACGCCATCACATCGCGGATCATGTCACGGGGCACAAAACGCACTGTCTCCAGATCAAAGTGACCCGATTCAAGCTTGGAGAAATCCAGAATGTCATTCAGAACTTTCAGCAGGGATTCACCGGATCGTAAAATCAGGTCGGACAGTTCCTTCAGGTGCTCATCATCCAGATCATCGCGCAAGATCTGGGCCATACCAAGAATACCGTTCAGGGGTGTCCGGATTTCATGGCTCATGACAGCCAGAAAATCTGATTTTGCCCGTGCGGCCTGCTCGGCATCCAGGCGGGCCTGACGCAGGGTTTCCTGATACTGGTGGCGCTGGGTCACGTCACGCACGGTTGCAACGAATTCCAGAGTGCCCTGATGCTCCATACGGCTGATGGACAGATCCATCGGGAAGACAGACCCATCCGGACGTTGCCCGGTTACCTCGCGGGCTTCCGTCCATTGCTGCGGCATAACGCGACCGGCGCGGCACTCGGCCAAAGTACGCAGAACATCCGTACTGTGCGGAGGAGCAACCAGGTCCTTCAACGAAAGACCGTTGTGAACCAGGGACGACGAGCGAAAAATAGCAGAGGCAACAGGGCTTGCTGAAAGAATGGTACCTTGGTCGTCCGTGACCAGAACACCTTCCGGAACAGCGTCAAGAACCGCACGGTAATGAGCCTCGCTTGCCGACAAGGCCCGTGTTCTCTCCTCTACCATCTGCTCCAGCGCCACATTGCTGTCAGCCAGAACACGACGACTGTTTTCCAGTGCCTCGATAGCCTCATAGGCACGCAATGCCGAAATAGTCAGGGTCAATAATTTCTGGGCCGTCAGCTCTGTCTTCGACTTGTAGTCATTGATGTCGTAACGCATCACGACATCCCGCTCCGGCGCCTGCCCGGGCTGTCCGGTCCGCAGCACAATACGCATGGCATCCAGCTTCATGATATCACGAACATGCGAGACAAGTTCCAAGCCCGAATTCTCGGTTTCCATGACAACATCAAGAAGCATCAGCGCAACATCGCGGTTCTGCTCGAGGAGAGAGACTGCCTGACGGGCCGAGTATGCCGACAGCATCCGGACAGGACGACTGCGGAAACTGAAATCGCTGAAAATAATACGTGTGATATGATGAACCTCGACGTCATCATCAACAACCAGGACCTTCCATGCGTCCTGCATGGCAGGATCTGTTTCTGCCGGAAGCGGTATCAATCCATCCGCAGCAACGCCGGTACCGGCTGGCTCGGGCAGAAAGTCGATCGCATCATCAAGATCCATCATGCAGGGTATAATCCAGAACACTGTGCCAAGACAGGTATTGTGCCCATCACACCTTGTCTTCTCAAGTTCTGGTACCTGGATTCGTGACAGTCTGTAACCATTTCGCGCTTGCACGTTGCCTGTTGCCCGCTTCATTGTAGATGATCAGGAATCGTCGGGAAAACTGGAAATATTTCATGCGCATCACGCTGCAAAACCGTACGTTCAGCGAAATTTGTATCGGTGACACAGCATCGCTGACCCGTACCCTGACCCGGGAAGATGCTGAAGTATTCGCAATCATGTCTTCTGATCATAACCCCACACATCTTGATGATGCATGGGCTGCGAAGCTTCTGAAGAACGGCAAGGTCAGCGGGCACAGCATGTGGGCAGGCTCCCTGTTTTCGTCCCTGCTTGGCAATGAACTTCCCGGCCCTGGAACTGTGTACCGGGAGCAAACACTGCGCTTCCTCAGGGCGGTGGAATTGGGTGACACTCTGACCTTGACGCTGACGGCAACGGAAAAAAGGGAAGATGAGCATATCATCGTCTTTCATTGCCAAGGTGTAAACCAGCGCCATGAAATGGTTGTGGAAGGCTACGCAACGGTAGAAGCGCCGATCGAGAAAGTAACTGTTTCAGCAGACCCACTTCCTGAAATAACGGTGCGGCGACGCAGCCACGTGTTCAGCCGGCTTCTGGAAACCACGCAAGCAACCGAACCCGTCAAAGTTGCTGTATGTCATCCCTGTGACGAGGTATCCCTGACCGGAGCCATGGATGCTGCAAAGCATGGCGTGATCACCCCTGTGCTGATCGGGCCATCAAAACGAATCCGGTCTATTGCACGGGAGTTTGGCATCAATATTGATGGCTGCCGGATCATCGATACAGAACACTCCCATGCATCCGCATCTACGGCTGTCGGCCTGTGTCGCACAGGGGAATGCGAAGCGCTGATGAAGGGAAGCCTCCACACAGATGAACTGATGCACGAAGTGGCCAAAGGTGATACGGGCCTGCGCACCGGACGACGGATCAGTCACGTTTATATTATTGATACGCCAGCCTACCCCAAGCCCCTGTTTATCACGGATGCCGCCATCAATATCTATCCGTCGCTGCAAGACAAGGCCGATATCTGCCAGAATGCCATCGACCTTGTGCGCATCATGGGTGTGGAGCAACCTTTGGTTGCCATCCTGTCGGCTGTCGAAACGGTATACCCCAAAATCACGTCAACCATCGAAGCCGCCGCGCTGTGCAAGATGGCAGACCGTGGTCAGATTCGTGGCGGAATCCTGGATGGGCCCCTGGCATTTGACAACGCTATTTCCAGCGAGGCCGCCCGCATCAAAAACATCAGCAGCCCGGTTGCCGGCAATGCCGATATCCTTCTGGTACCGGATCTGGAGGCCGGCAACATGCTGGCCAAACAGCTGTGCTATCTGGCTGAGGCCGAAGCCGCCGGCGTTGTTCTGGGGGCAAGGGTCCCCATTATCCTGACCAGCAGGGCCGACAGCGCCAAGGCACGTCTGGCATCCTGTGTGGTCGCGGCACGCTATGCCCAGGCCCGGCGCACAGGAAAACAAAAACTCGTGACGGGGGTTGGCTAGGTCATGGCTGAAGAAGGCATCCTGGTTCTCAACGCGGGTTCATCTTCGGTCAAGTTCACGGTCTTTGCGTTGGCTGGCCGTTCCCTTGCACCAAAACTCCATGGACAGGTTGAAGGGATAGGAACCGGTATTACACCCCGCCTTATTGCCCGAAACCGTTCTGGTGAACCGGTTGCCGACGAAGCGTGGCCTTCCGGAACACACCAGGACATTCTGCAACGCCTGATCAACTGGATTCACGCAACAGAAGGAAATCAGCTGCACCTGCGGGCTGCCGGGCACAGGGTTGTACACGGGGGTATGCTCCATGATGCCCCGGTACGGGTAACGCCCGCTATTCTGGGGCAACTGCGGGCATTTGTTCCCTTGGCCCCGCTGCATCAACCCCACAACCTCGCCCCCATTGAAACCTTGGCAAAGCTGTATCCCGAGCTTCCACAGATTGCCTGTTTTGATACCGCCTTCCACCGCCATAAACGCCCGGAAGCATCACTGGTTGGCCTGCCCCGACGCTATCTGGATGCCGGGATCAAACGCTACGGCTTTCACGGGCTTTCTTACGAATACATCGCAGGCCGTCTTGCTGAGCTGGAACCAACACGGGCCAAGGGACGGGTTATTGCCGCACACCTTGGCAGCGGTGCCAGCATGTGCGCCATGAAAGACGGGGTTGCCATTGATTCCTCCATGGGGTTTACGGCCGTGGATGGGCTGATGATGGGCACGCGCCCCGGCTCCCTGGACCCGGGGATTATCCTGCACCTTTTGCAGCAAGAGAAACTGGATGTACCGTCACTGGAGAAACTGCTGTACCGGGAGTCCGGGCTGCTCGGTGTTTCCGGCGGCCTGTCAAATGACATGAGAATACTCCTGGACAGTGATTCTCCGGCAGCACAAGAAGCCATTGATCTGTTCGTATACAAGGCCGCCAAGGAAATCGGGGCCCTTGCGGTAACAATTGGCGGGCTTGATGTCCTGGTTTTCACAGCCGGCATTGGCGAACGCTCGGCCGAAATCCGTAAACGGATCTGCGCCTTGGTATCGTGGATGGGAATCAAGCTGGACCCTGCGGCGAATACAACCCATGCCCTGCGCATCAGTACCGATGACAGCCCCATTGCTGTCTGGGCCATTCCCACCGACGAAGAACTGATGATCGCCCGCCATACGGCCCGCTTGATAGAACACGCACCGTGATCATGACCGGGACTTGCCCCCGGCGTCTTTCACAGTCAAATATACACGTTGCGTTTCGAATCCACAGATGCTGGTGCTTATGCTTGCCGTTCTTTCTCCGGCCAAAAACCTGGACTTCTCCGCCCCTCCACCCCATTTGCCCCAAACCCGGCCTGTTCTGGCCGAGGATACAGCCATACTGGCCAAACGGGCACAACGCCTGACTCCGGATGACTTGCGCCGGCTTATGAAGCTTTCCGATCGGCTGGCAGACCTGAACTACGCCCGCTTCCAGCATATGGGCCAAACAAAGAGCATAGAGCAGGCCAAACACGCTGTTCTTGCCTTTGCCGGCGACACATACATTGGCCTGCAAGCCGGCACCATGAACCAAGCCGATCTGGAGTGGGCACAAGACAGGCTGCGTATCCTGTCCGGTCTTTATGGGGTCCTTCGGCCGCTGGATGCCATTGAACCCTATCGCTTGGAAATGGGAACCCGCCTAGACAACGAACGGGGGCAGGATTTATATGCCTTCTGGAAAGGCCGCATCGCGCCACACTTGGACCGGGACGTACAAGCCCAGCCGCAACCAGTTCTCATCAATCTGGCTTCCGCCGAATATTTCAAGGCCGCCGGAGCCGAGCTGAAATCCCGGGTCATCACGCCAACCTTTCACGAGGAAAAAAACGGCAAAAGCCGAGTCATCGGGCTGATGGCCAAACGGGCCAGGGGCATGATGGCCCGTTATATGATTATCAATCGCCTGAAACAGGCCGACGACCTGAAGCGTTTCAATGATGGTGGCTACCGCTTTGTTCCGGATCGCTCGGACACCACGACCTGGGTCTTTTCCCGCCCCCAACCCTGAACGACCCCGGAGCTTTTCTCATGTTACTTGCCCACACAGACCATGGCCACGCTGGGACGCCGCTGATTATCCTGCATGGCTTATTCGGATCCGGCCGCAACTGGGGGTCCATTGCCCGGACGCTGTCCGGTCACGGATACCACGTCTTCTGCCTTGATCTGCCCAATCATGGAAACAGCCCATGGACCGATGGCCCGGTTGACTACGTATCCATGGCAAACACTGTCATGGAGTGGATGGACAGGCAGGGGCTGCACAAAGCCATTGTGCTCGGCCACTCCATGGGGGGGAAGATTGCCATGACCATGGCTCTTCACCATCCAGAGCACGTGGAGCGCCTTCTGGTCGTCGATATTGCACCCGTCGATTACGGCAGCGCCGAACATCGCACCTATATTCAAGCCATGGAAGCAGTAAACCTTGTCGGCGTTACGCGCCGCGCCGAAGTCGAGGCTCAACTGGCCCATGCCATCCCGGAGGAATCCCTGCGCAAGTTCCTGACCCAAAACCTGATCACCGATGAAAGCAGGGGCCATCTGAAGTGGCAGATCAACCTGCGGACCCTGGATGACAGCATGGATGCCATCCGCGCATTCCCCGCGACCGTTGAAACATCCCCGTACAGAAACCCGGCCCTGTTTCTTGTCGGTGGACAATCAGGCTACGTGACCTCAAGGGGCGAAGCACGCATTCAGGCCCTGTTCCCGTATCATGCCTTGGTCCGTATGGACGGGTGCGGGCACTGGCCACATGCTGAAGCCCCGGGAACATTTATCGGTCACGTGCTGGAGTTCCTGCAACAGGGATAAGCCCCCAACACTCTGGCTACAGCGTGCTGGAGCCATCGTCACGGCCAGCCAGATAACGGCTGGCCGAAACAAGGATATCACGCTTCCCGACATGGTTGGCAGCGCTGACAATTCCTTCTGTTTCCATCTTTTCGACAATACGGGCAGCACGGTTATAGCCGATTTGCAGGTGGCGCTGGATAAAGCTGACCGATACTTTCTGCTCGCGCATCACCAGTGCAACCGCCTGGTCATAGGGATCGTCATAGCCCCCCTCACCCAAGGCCGTGTTGTCGAAGACAGACCCTGCCCCGTCAGAGGAATCTCCATCCGGATCATCTCCCTCTTCGGTAATGGCGTGCAGGTAATCAGGCTCACCACAGAAGTCCTTGATGTGGCGCACGACACGCTCCACCTCGGCATCTGATACAAAGGGCCCATGCACACGGGTGATACGCCCACCCGCAGCCATATACAACATATCACCCTGGCCGAGGAGCTGTTCAGCGCCCTGCTCGCCCAAGATGGTGCGGCTGTCAATTTTACTGGTGACCTGGAACGAGATACGGGTCGGGAAGTTGGCCTTGATGGTGCCGGTGATTACATCGACGCTGGGGCGCTGGGTGGCCATGATCAGGTGAATACCTGCAGCACGGGCCATCTGAGCAAGGCGCTGGATCGTGGCCTCAATTTCTTTTCCGGCAACCAGCATCAGGTCTGCCATTTCATCGACCACAATCACAATGTAGGGCAACTGTGAGAGGTCAACAATCTGATCCTCAAATTCCGGCTCGCCGGTCTCACGATCAAAACCAACCTGAACCTTGCGGGTAACCTGCTCCCCCCGTGCGGCCAGATCACGAACCCTCTCGTTGTAACCTTCGATATTCCGCACCCCGACGGCAGCCATGTTGCGATAGCGCGTCTCCATCTCCCGCACTGCCCACTTGAGGGCCACAACAGCTTTCCTTGGATCGGTAACAACCGGGGTCAAGAGATGCGGTATACCGTCGTAAACAGACAGCTCCAGCATCTTGGGATCCACCATGATCAAACGGCACCGTTCCGGCGACAAACGGTACAGCAGCGACAGAATCATGGTGTTGATGCCAACCGATTTGCCGGATCCCGTCGTCCCGGCAATCAGGAGATGGGGCATCCGGGCCAGATCAACGACTACCGGATCCCCACCAATATCTTTACCCAAGGCCAACGGCAACCGACCGCCATGAGCTCCGAAAGCGGGGGACTCAAGCATCTCGCGCAACCAGACAGTTTCCCGCTCCTCGTTGGGCAGCTCAATCCCGATGGCCGAGCGCCCGGGGACAACAGCAACACGAGCTGTTACCGCACTCATCGAACGGGCGATGTCATCAGACAGATTGATCACTGTCGAGGACTTGGTCCCCGGCACAGGCTCAAACTCATACAGCGTCACTACTGGCCCGGCCTTGACCTCCATGATCTCGCCGCGAACCTTGAAATTCTTCAGAACCGTCTCCAGGGTCCGCGCATGCTCGGCCAGAACAGTTTCGTCGGCTTCCTCTCCATCGCGTACGGGGGGAGACTGCAAGACATCAAAGGCAGGAGCATGATAGCCATCATCGCTGTCAACTTCATGCGTACACTCAACAGAAACAGGATCGTCGGGGATGCTGTATTCCCCCACATTTTCTTCCGGTTCCGGATCCTCTGGGTCATATACACCAACTTCGGGATTATCCTCTGCATTGCAGCTATCAGCAGACGGCAAAGCAGGCTCAGATGTCTCCAGACTATCGACGGAAGCGATATCCTCTACATCAGCGACAGGGTCGTGACACTCTACGCCAGCCAGAAAGGCAAAGGCGGCAATCACAGCCAAGGCTTCCTCTTCTTGGCCCGTCCCATAGACAATGGCAGCCTCGGGTCGTCCTGGCTTGTATTCAACATCCCACTCCAGCACACCATCTGGCCATACATTCTGCACCAGGCGATAGGGCCGGGACTGAAGCGCGCACCAAAGATTGAACTCTGCGGCCGTCATGGCGTCCCGCACAATAACAATGTCTTCCCGGCTTGTTGCCTGGTCAGCAGGAAACTGGTCTATGGTCATGCAGCTAGCTCTGAAATATGGGTCAGGGGAAGATGGCTTCAGGAAACCACGGCTCCGGCGGGCGGGGAAAGACGATAAACAGACAACAACAATTTCTCCACCTGTCCCTCTCCACTGAACAGAGGAAGAACAAGCCGCTCCCAGGCATGGTCGCTGTCTTCGGACATCCCACCACAGACGCGCGCCAAGGGAATATGCTCCTGCACAACCTGATCGTAATCGTCGCAAAGTGCCTGTGCCGGCCCCTCGCCTGTAACCTCGTCATCAACAGGGCAACCCGTTGGATCAGCCCCGAAGACAGGAAGCAAACCACGTCCACAATAGGTGTAGGACAACTGTCCGTCTTCGTTGCGGGCCACATCAACAACGGCCAGATCGTCAAGCCACGGACGCATGGCAGACGGATCAAGATTATCGGCCATAGGAAGTGTCTCGTCATCGCACAAACGTAACCAGAACTGGTACAGGTCTTTCAGACAGGGATGACGGAGAACAAGGACAAGACGACTCATCGGTGGGGATTCCGTTGGCAAGGGTCTGAAAGCAAAGGCCGGGCCCTATGTGTAGGATACGCACACCTTGCCTGCAAGAGGCAGTATTATGGATTGTCGAGAGAGTGTGCGTCCAGGGCCTGCGCAAAGGCATCGACAAGGGTATCAAACGGCAACATCACCGACCCATGGCGGGACGGCACAACCTCTGCCGGACGCAGGATGTCAAGATCCGCCCAGCGCCCACCGGGAAAGACGACATCCTGTCCCTTCAGCATGGCCTTGACCTGATCACGAACAGCACAGAGATCGGATAAAGAAAGTCCGGGAGCCGCAGACACGACAATAGCCGACGCTGCTGCAGCCAGAGCACAAGCTTGGACATCATAGCCAAGGGCAGAAACCCGCCCGGCCGAATCAAGCACAACAGAAAACGTCACCTGACTGCCGCACAGCGGGCTGCGGCGCTGCACAACCGCATGCGCAGCATCCACGACAACAGCGTCAGCCATCGAGGCCGCCAACACTTTCATGCGCGCCGAGTAAAGATCAAGAAGTTCAGGGTCAATCATGACTGTAAACATCCATTGTGCACATCATCTTGTCCAGTACAAATACAAGCATCCCGATGCTGCACGACATGCAAAGAGAACACGCATAGTACGAAAATACTTGACGGAACTACCCGCATAGATACCGTGAGCCAGAGGCGAAGCTGTTACGGGGCCATGCACCATGGGGGAGCCCGAACAGATCGTATAGCATCCAGGGGGGAAGTTATATGTCCGTTACCTTGAAATCACGCTATCGTATATCACGTGCTTGCCTGTCCCTTGCTCCGGCACTGGCCCTGTCTCTTGCGGCAGGGAACGCGGCGGCATCAGGCTTCCAGTTGCGGGAACAGGGTTCAGCAGGGCAAGGTAGTTCATTTGCCGGCGCCACTTCAAGCGCACGGGATCTGTCCACAATTTACTTCAATCCAGCCGGGCTGACCCGTCTGTCGGGGCATGCTGCGCAGGCCAACATGTCGTTTGTCATCCCGTCCGCCAAGTTCAAGAACAATGGCTCGACGCTGGCGGGCACTGCCGCACTGGGAAGCAATGACGGCGGTGATGCCGGGGGGCTGGAACTGGTCCCATCACTGTATGCGCTGTATTCCCACAGCAATGACCTCAAGTTCGGCTTGGGGATCAATGCACCCTATGGCCTGAAAACAGACTACAAGAGCGGGTGGCAAGGGCGCTTCCATGCCCTGAAGAGCGAGCTGAAAACAATCAACGTCCAGCCCACGGTTGCCTATCGTATCAGCAACTGGGTGTCTGTTGGCGGTGGCATCAACATCCAGAAAGCCGATGCCACATTGAGCAATGCAATAAACAACGCTGTCTTAGGCGGGGCCGGCGAAGGATACACGGAACTCAGCGGTGATGACTGGGCTGTTGGTTACACGATGGGGGCAACCATACAGCCCTTCTCCAACACGCGTCTTGGCATTGCCTACAAGTCACGGATTGAGCACACGCTGGAGGGTGATGTAAGATTCTCCAACGTGGGAGCGCTTGCCGCTGACTCACGTTTTGTCAACACCAAGGGAAGCGTGAAGCTGACCACCCCCGACATGCTCAGCCTTGGGATCACCTATAACATTACCCCGGCTTGGGCAGTCATGGGGGAAGCCGCGTGGACCAACTGGTCCCTGTTTGACGAAACCCGCGTCAAGAAAGCCAATGGCAGTGCAGACACGGTCAATCCGGAGAACTGGGAAGACACGTGGTTCTTTGCCCTTGGTACCAACTATCAAGCTACCGACAAGCTGGATCTCAGCTTTGGTGTTGCCTTTGATGAAGCCCCGGTACCGGATGGATACCGCACCCCGCGCATTCCGGATTCCAACCGGGTCTGGGCATCGCTCGGGGCAGGTTATGCCATCACCGACAGCATCAACCTGACCGGCGCCTACACCCATATCTGGACTGGCAAAGCACCGATCAGCAAGAGCAGCATCACCACTGATGTATTGCGGGGAAAATTCGATACATCGGTTGATATTGTCACGCTTGGCCTGACCGCCCGGTTCTGACCTGAAGGATCACCCCTGTCCCGGCATGGGCCGGGGGTGCTTCCTCTTTCTTCAGCGACAGGCATTGTATAGCACCGTGCGCATACGCCTGTCGCTCCTTCCCCGCTCCTCGTCGATGCCAAGGGATTCTGCGATGACACCTGACGTCCAGACGACAGCCGCCCTGTCTTCCCTGTCTGCGGCCGATGTTCGCCACCATACCCCGGATGTGGACTGGGACAGCCCGTTTACCCCGGAGCCCCTGTATGCGGCGCTGGATCGTTCGGTACAAAACTATGGCGACCGCCCCTACCTTCATTTCATGGGACGAACCTGGACCTACCGGGATGCATCAACCTTGGTTGACCGCACGGCCCGCGGCCTGCAGGACCTGGGGGTAGGCCAAGGCACAAACGTGGGCCTGTTCCTGCCCAATTGCCCGTATTACACCATCCTGTACTTTGCCATCCTGAAAGCCGGCGGCACGGTGGTGAATTTCAACCCGCTTTATGTAGAACGTGAAATTGCCAATCAGGTACGGGATGCCGGCGTACAGATCATGGTCACGCTGGACCTGATTCAATTGTACCCCAAGGTACGACACGTGCTGGAGCAAAAGGACACCCCGCTCAGCCGCATTGTTGTCTGCCCAATGCGCCGCATTTTACCACCCCTGAAGGGTTTCCTGTTTGCAGCCCTGAAACGGGCCGAGGTAGCGCCGGTTGATCACGACGACAAGACGATCTGGTTTGATCACCTGACCGACAATGTCGGCGATTTCCGGCGTATCCCCGTTAACCCGGTCGAGGACGTCGCAGTCCTGCAGTACACAGGGGGCACCACCGGAATCCCGAAGGGAGCCATGCTGACCCATGCCAACCTGGCGGTAAACTGCCAGCAGGCCATACGCTGGTTTCCGGGCGTTCGCATGGGGCAGGAAAAACTGCTGTGCGTGATTCCGTTCTTTCACGTTCTTGCCATGACAGCCCTGCAAAACCTGGGAACGGCTATCGGGGCCGAACTGGTTCTGCTCCCCCGGTTCGAACTGAAGGGATTTTTGAAAACCATCAACCAGAGCAAACCAACCCTGATGGTCGCAGTACCCACCCTGTTCACCGCCATCCTGAACGCTCCGGATCTGTCGCGCTATGATCTGTCATCCCTGCGGGCCTGTATATCCGGCGGGGCGCCGCTGCCGGTTGAGGTCAAGCTGCAGTTCGAGAAACTGACTGGCTGCGTTGCGGTGGAAGGATATGGCCTGTCCGAAAGTTCTCCCATCGCTACCTGCAATCCGATGGTCGGGATCAACAAGCCGGGGTCCATAGGTATCCCCATGCCCGGCACACGGATCGAAATCCGCTCTCTGGATGGCAATGATACCCTGATGCCACGAGGGGAAAAAGGCGAGGTATGTATCATCGGGCCCCAAGTCATGAAGGGATATTACAACCGCCCCGAGGAAACCGCCCGATCGATTCGGGACGGACGCCTCCACACCGGCGATGTCGGAACTATTGACCATGATGGGTACGTCTATCTGGTGGACCGGATCAAGGATGTGATTCTGGCCGGCGGGTATAACATATACCCACGTGTCATCGAGGAGGCCCTGTATCTGCATCCGGATGTTGCTGAAGCCGTTTGCATTGCGGTTAGCGATCCCTATCGCGGACAAGCCCCGAAATGCTTCGTACGGCTGCGCGACAATGCAGGCGACATCACGCCGGAACAATTGAAAGATTTCCTGAGTGACAAGGTATCGAAAATAGAAATGCCAAAAAGTATCGAAATCCGGGATGAACTGCCCAAGACCCCCGTTGGCAAGCTGTCCAAGAAAGAGCTGGTTGCCGAAGAGGCTGCCAAGAGCGGTCAGGAACAACCACCCCTCTAACGGCTTCAAGCTACCCTCAATGCCTCAAGAACACATCACACAGACGGCCTTGGACCATACACAGACAGGCATCGCTACATCCTGACTTCAGGCTGGTATCAGCCCAAGAAGCAGACATGCTCCGTGGAGGAAACAGAAATATGGGTATCAGACATGTTGTCATCGCCGGATATGCCCGGTCTCCCTTTCACCTTGCCGGCAAAGGCGGACTGACCAAGGTACGCCCGGAAGATTTGGCAGCACAGGTTGTCAAGGCTCTGGTAAAGCGCAGCAGCGTCAAACCGGAAGACCTGGAAGATCTGATTGTCGGCAATGCCTTCCCGGAAGGTGAACAGGGCTTCAACATCGCACGGATCATCGGCTTCCTCGCTGAACTGCCACAGGGAATCGGCGCTGTGACCGTCAACCGCTTCTGCGGTTCATCCATGCAGGCCATCCATCAGGCAGCCGGTGCCATACAGCTGGGCGCCGGAGAAGCCTTCCTGTGTGCCGGGGTCGAAAGCATGACCCGCGTTCCGATCATGGGCTTCAATCCCATGCCCCATCCGGAACTGTACCGCAAAATGCCCCAGGTTTTTGCAAGCATGGGGGATACCGCCGAAAATGTTGCCAAAAAATACCAGATTACACGCAAGGAACAGGAAGAGTTTGCCGTCACCTCACATGCAAAAGCTGAGAAGGCACGCAAGGCTGGTCTTTTCAAGGATGAGATTGTCAGTATAACCGGGCCAAAAGGTGACGTGGTTGACAGCGATGGCTGCATCCGGGCGGATACCTCGCTGGAAACCCTGTCCATCCTGAAGCCGGCGTTCAATGCAGAGGGAACCGTGACAGCGGGCACGTCTTCCCCCCTGACCGACGGGGCCGCAGCGGTTCTGGTCTGTTCCGAGGACTATGCCATGAAGCATGGCCTGACCCCGGTTGCCCGACTGAAGAGCATTGCCGTCTCAGGATGTGCACCGGAAATCATGGGAATCGGGCCGGTGGAAGCAACCCGCAAAGCCTTGTCCCGCGCGGGACTGGCCGTCAAGGATATCGACGTTGTTGAACTGAACGAGGCGTTTGCCAGCCAGTCCCTCGCCTGTATCCGCGATTTGGGACTAAGCCCGAAATCAATCAACCTTGATGGCGGTGCCATTGCCCTGGGGCACCCCTTGGGGGCAACCGGTGCCCGTATTGTCGGAAAGGCAGCCAGCGTCCTGAAACGCGAAGGCGGCAAGTACGCCCTGGCAACACAGTGCATCGGCGGCGGCCAGGGCATTGCCACCATCCTTGAAGCCATATCCTGACACCACGGGGAGAAACACCAGATGGCAACCCCGATCAACAAGGTAGCGGTCATTGGAGCCGGCGTCATGGGTGCCGGCATTGCGGCTCATATTGCCAATGCCGGCGTTCCCGTTGTGTTGCTGGATATTGTTCCAGCCGATGCGGAAAACCGGAGCGTCATCGCCGAAACTGCTGTACAGAAAATGTTGAAGGCAGACCCGGCACCCTTCATGACCAAAGGATGCGCCAGAAATATCCAGACCGGGAATCTGGAAGATGATCTGCCGCGGCTGGCCGACTGTGACTGGATTATCGAAGCCGTTGTCGAACGGCTGGATATCAAGCAGGACCTGTACCGGAAGCTGGATAGCGTGCGCAAAAAGGGCTGTATTGTCTCTTCCAACACGTCAACGATTCCGTTGGAAAGCCTGACCAAGGGACTTTCCGATGCCTTTGCCCGTGATTTCTGCATCACGCACTTTTTCAATCCGCCACGGTACATGCGGCTGCTGGAAGTGGTGCGTGGCCCACAAACAAGGGCGGAGGCGATCGATGCCGTATCCGCGTTCTGCGACCTGAAGCTGGGCAAATCGATTGTTCACTGCCAGGACCGACCGGGCTTTATCGGCAACCGCCTTGGCGTTCTCTGGATCCTGGCTGCCGTTGTCGAAGCAATGGACAACGATATCAGTATCGAAGAAGCCGATGCCATTCTCGGTCGTCCGTTTGGCATTCCCAAAACCGGCGTTTTCGGGTTGATGGATCTGGTCGGCCTGGACCTGATGCCGCACATCCTTCAGTCCATGCTGTCCCTGCTGCCCAAAACCGATGCCTTCCATGTTATCAACCGCGATCTTGCACTGATCCGGACCATGATTGCCGATGGCTATACCGGCCGCAAAGGCAAGGGGGGCTTTTACCGTATCAACCGGACCAGTACAGAAAAGATCAAGGAAGGAATCGACCTGAAGACTGGGCAGTACCGGGTTTCCGTCAAGCCTCAGCTGGCTTCGCTTGATGCCGCAAAAGAAGCCGGAAAGAAGGCCGGTCAGGTTCTTCTGTCCCATCCGGACAAAGGGGGACGGTATGCACGGCGCGTTATGGCCCGCACGTTGTCTTATGCCGCATCCCTGATACCAGACGTTACCGCATCGGTTGATGACATCGATGAAGCCATGCGCCTTGGCTATAACTGGAAATTCGGCCCGTTCCAGCTGGCTGACCAGATCGGCCCCGATGCGCTGATCGCCACCCTCAAACAAGAAGGCATGCCTGTACCTGCCTTCCTGGAGACAGCAGCGGGCAAGAGCTTTTACCAGATTGAGAACGGGCGGCGGATGGCCCTGTCTCCGGACGGATCATGGAAAGAACTGACCCGTCCGGATGGCGTCATCCTTCTGGAGGATATCAAGCGTACGGCAAAGCCACTGCTGAAGAATGGCTCAGCCTCTCTGTGGGATATCGGTGACGGGGTTGCCTGTCTGGAATTCACATCAAAGATGAATTCACTGGATCCCGAGATCCTGAAAATGATCAGCCAGACGGTTCGCTTCATTCCCAAAAACGGCTTCAAGGCTCTTCTGGTCTACAACGAAGGCTCCAATTTCTCGGTTGGTGCCAATCTTGGTCTGGCTATTTTTGCGGCCAATATTGCAGCCTGGCCCATGATCGAAGAGATGGTGGAAAACGGTCAGAAAGCCTACATGGCCTTGAAGCGTGCCCCGTTCCCGGTTGTCGGAGCACCATCGGGCATGGCGCTGGGAGGTGGGTGCGAAATCCTCCTGCATTGTGATGCCGTACAAGCCCATGCAGAAACCTATATGGGCTTGGTCGAAGTCGGGGTTGGCCTGATCCCGGGCTGGGGTGGCTGCAAGGAAATGCTGCACCGCCTGAGTGTTCATCCGGCCCTGCCCAAGGGGCCAATGCCACCGGTTGCAAAAGCCTTTGAGACCATTTCCACCGCAACCGTGGCCAAGTCCGCCATGGATGCCAAGGAACGTGGTTTCCTGCGGGACAGTGACGGCATTACCATGAACCGTTACCGCCTGCTGGCCGACGCCAAGGCAAAAGCCCTGGCCATGGTTCAGGGTTATAAACCGGCAGAGCCCATCGAACTCAAACTGCCGGGTGAAACCGGGAAGGTTGCCATGGAAATGGCACTGGGCCAGTTCCGCCGCATGGGCAAGGCAACACCGTACGACGAAGTGGTTTCCCTGGAACTGGCGAACATCCTGTCCGGCGGAGAAACGGATCATACCGAGACCCTGACAGAAGAAAATATTCTTGCGCTGGAACGGTCCTCTTTCATGCGGCTGGTGCGCCAGAAAGGCACACTGGACCGGGTCGAGCACATGCTGCTGACCGGCAAGCCCCTGCGCAACTGACAAGCTGAAGGAAAAACGCCATGGCCGCTCCCTACAAGGCCCCCCTGCGTGAGATGCGCTTTGTCCTGCACGAGCTTTTTGACGGTGGCGCGCTGCATACCCTGCCCGGCTATGAAGACATGACACCGGATGTCCTGGACGCCGTGCTGGAAGAAGCTGCCAAGTTCTGCGAGCAGGTCCTCTACCCTCTCAACCGTCCCGGTGACGAGGAAGGCTGCACCTATGAAAACGGGGTGGTACGAACACCCTCGGGTTTCCGTGATGCCTACCGGGCATTCTGCGAGGCTGGATGGGCGGCCATTGCCTGCTCTCCGGACTATGGGGGCCAGGGCATGCCCAAGCTGGTCAACAGCTTGGTGGAAGAGATGATCTGCTCGGCAAACCTCAGCTTTGGCATGTACCCCGGCCTGACCCATGGCGCGTATGTCTCGCTGTCGGCCTATGGCACGGAAGAGCAGAAAAACGTTTATCTTCCGAAGCTGGTCTCTGGTGAATGGTCAGGAACCATGTGCCTGACCGAACCGCATTGCGGAACAGACCTGGGTATGATCCGCACCAAGGCTGACCCCAACCCGGACGGCAGCTATCGCATTACGGGCACCAAGATTTTTATCTCGGCCGGGGAACATGACCTGAGCGAGAACATTATCCACCTGGTTCTGGCCAAACTACCCGGAGCACCCGAGGGCGCCAGGGGCATTTCCCTGTTTGTGGTACCGAAATTCCTGCCGGATCCGGCAGGAAACCCGGGCCAGCGCAACGGTGTCATGTGCGGTTCGATTGAACACAAGATGGGGATCAAGGCGTCTGCAACCTGTGTCATGAATTTTGATGACGCAACCGGGTGGCTGGTAGGAGAACCACATAAAGGCATGCGTGCCATGTTCACGATGATGAACACCGAGCGGCTGGCCGTTGGTGTCCAGGGGCTTGGACTGGGCGAAGCATCATACCAAGGGGCCGTAGCCTATGCCCGTGACCGGATTCAGGGGCGCGCCCTGAGTGGTGCCAAAAAGCCCGAAGCCAAGGCCGATCCCATTCTGGTTCATCCTGATGTCCGCAAGATGTTGCTGACCCAGCGTGCCACCATGGAAGGATCACGTGCTTTGGTGGCCTGGGTTTCCCATGCACTGGATCTGGCAACCGCACATCCGGACCCAGATGTGCGCCAGGAAGCGGATGATCTGGTGGCCCTGATGACCCCTATCGTCAAAGCCCTGATCACCGACCTGGGGTCAGAGGCAACCAACCTGGGCGTTCAGGTTTACGGCGGACATGGCTATATTCGTGAATGGGGTATGGAGCAATACGTCCGCGACGCACGTATCGCCCAGATTTACGAAGGCACCAACGGCATCCAGGCTCTGGATCTTGTCGGCCGCAAGATGCCGGCTTTTGCCGGACGTTACCTGCGGCGTTTCTTTCACCCGGTATCCGACTACATCGCCGCCAAAGGCGAAGATGAGACGATGGAAGAATTTGTTGCCCCGCTGGCCAAGGCGTTCACACGTCTGCAACAAGCCACAGGTTTTATCGCACAAAAGGCCATGGCCAACCGCGATGAAGCCGGCGCGGCATCGTCTGATTTCCTGCGGCTCTTTGGCCTGACAGCCATTGCCTATCTGTGGTGTCGCAGTGTTGATGTCGCGCGTGACAAACTGGCTACGGGTACCAACGGAGATGCCGCATTCTACGAGGCCAAGATTGCTACAGCCCGTTTCTTCATGCAGCGGGTCCTGCCACAGACGGGCGCGCTGTTTTCCGGGCTGATGAGTGGTGCTTCAAGCATGATGGACTTCCCCGACGACGCCTTCTAGGATAGTTTCTTCCTGTCCGTCTTTTGTTCCTTAACTACGTACAAAAGACGGACCCTCCCCTCAGGCAGGCCACACACGATGACTCTCTGGCTGCGTTTCCTGTGGCTTCTGATATGTGTCTGGTTCCGGCCACGGCTGGGCTTTACCGAAACCTCGGTCCTTAAGGGTCGGGTTTGGCCATCGGATGTTGACCTGAATATGCACATGAACAACGCACACTATGCTGCGGTCATGGATCTTGGCCGGATCGACCTGATGGTGCGCTGTGGCATGTGGAAGCTGATCCTGAAAAACAGGCTGCAGGCGATGGTCGGGGCCCAAATGCTGCGCTATCGCAAGGGATTGCGGCCTTTTCAGCCGTTCCAGCTTGAAACACGGCTTGTGTGCTGGGATGAGCGCTGGCTGTGGATCGAGCAGAAGTTCGTGACCCGCAAGGGCGTTGTAGCCTGTATCGCCATGGTCAAAACCTGCTTTGTCGACGCTGCCGGCGTTGTAGACCCCAGTCACATTGCCACAATGCTTGGCGCCGATTCAGGGTTGCGTCCCCCGCTTCCACACTGGGCTGAAAGCTGGAATGATGTCGAAGTGGGCGCCCTGGAACGCAAGACCTGATCAAGCGGTACACTTTTTCCAGACAATGACAGACGATGGATTCTCCGGCTGGGCAAAGGATACATTGAGAGCCACACCTGTTATCGTGATGGCCTGTTCACGCACAGCATGTTCCAGACACGCCCACATGTTCAGGTTATAATTCTTGGAGCGGATAAAGGCATTATGATCATAATGAGAACGGTTCCACGCGCTTCTTGGCACAGCCTGAAAACCGAACGGTTCGATATGAACACCGGTGATGTCCTCAGCGGAGGCTGCAAGATTGACAAAGAAATCCAATGGTAATTTCTCAACCTGCTCAAGAGAGTGGCAGCTAAAAACCAGCACCTTGTCCCTACCGGGAACAAAAGGGAAGGATGCCAGGTGGTGATCGGTAAAAGCTGTTTGTATCGGGCTCAGATCCGGAAAACTGGCATTGAAGAACTCCATGGCGTCCCGTCCGGACTGGGTATACTCAGCCCCGATGAGGGCAAGATCAGGACGCCGCAGATGATGGCGCAGTTCAATCAGGTTGCGACCATAACCGGCACCAAGCTCTACAATGGCCTTGACCCCATCATCGCAATGCTGCACGACCACAGCGAGTATCTGATTAAAGCTGTATGATGTTGCGGATAGGCTTTGCTGATTGCTATCAGGATTTGGCACCAGCCTTACAACACCGTTGAGGTACAATGTACCATCGCCTGTCGGGGAAGGCAGTTTCTCTACACCAAAAGTAAACTGTTGCTCTAGGTTAACGAGGCAAGCCATAATATCAAAGGGCGTCTTGGCTCCACCCTCCAAGGCCTGACGAAAGACTTCCAGCCGCGCAGCCCACACGATTTCATAAAAATTCTGGTTCGTATACGGGATAGGCTGCGTAATTTCCACCTTGATAGCCTTATAATGCACCGCACTGCCCCCCCCTGTTCATCGCTTGTGGGGAACAGTGTCCACGGATCTGGTTAAAAAATCCTGTTGTAAAGACAAACTATTATGCAAACGTCTTGCTTTCCGGGCCATACTGGGTATACCGCTGCCGACCATGATGACAAACCCGATGACAGAAACGCAGGACCAGCTTGAGGATGTTGCGCGCCGTTATGCCGTACGCACGACCTCTTTCCTTGAACGTCAACTGGCGGGTATGCCGGCAGACAGCCCTCTGGCACGACAATTCCGCCCCTCTGTCAAGGAACTGGTTACAACCCCCGATGAACTAGCTGACCCGATCGGCGACAACCTGAAGAGCCCGGTAGCAGGGATCGTACATCGTTACCCGGACCGGGTTCTTCTCAAGCCAGTACACGTCTGCGCAGCCTACTGCCGCTTCTGTTTCCGCCGCGAAGTTGTGGGACCAGGCTCTGAAAGCCTGAATGATGAAGAGCTTGAGAAAGCCCTGTCCTACATTGCAGACCACACGGAACTGCGCGAGGTCATCCTGACAGGCGGAGACCCCCTGCTGCTGTCACCCCGGCGCCTGCACTACATCCTCGGCGCATTGGACAGCATGGATCATATCGAACTGATTCGCTTCCATACGCGCCTGCCCATCCATGACCCCAAGCGCATTACACCAGACCTTGTTACCGCATTGGCTTCCCTGGACAGGGCCACCGTCTGGGTTGCCATTCACGTCAACCACGCCGATGAATTTGCCCCCGAAGTCTGCCATGCTGTTGCAAGCCTGAGCAAAGCGGGAATTCCACTTGTTTCACAGACTGTGCTTCTGAAAGACGTCAACAACAACGTGGATGCATTGGAGGCCCTGTTTCGTGCCTGCCTGCGCAACAGGATCAAGCCCTACTACCTTCACCACCCTGACATGGCCAAGGGAACCAGCCACTTCCGGCTGGAAATAGAGGAGGGACGTGCCCTGCTGAAAGCTTTGCGCGGACGCCTGACGGGCATCGCCCTGCCACACTATATCCTGGATCGTCCCGGTGCCCTGGGCAAGGTTCCACTTGGCCCCAGCTGGCCAGAGGACTGGGCAGACTCCCAAGCCTAGGGAATGCCGTCCCACCCACATGCCTTCAAGGCATCCCGCATATGCTCTGGCGGGGGGGCATCTACAAAAATCGGTGGCTTTTCAGCATACAGGGGAATGCGGACCGAACGGGCATGAAGATACATACGGACCCGCTGACCCACATCGCCGTAAACCCGGTCCCCCAGCAACGGGGCACCAATATGCGCCATATGCACCCGAATCTGGTGGGTACGCCCTGTTCTGGGGCGACATTCAATCCACGCCAGCCCCTGCGAAGAACGCCCAAGAACCCGATATTCGGTCACAGAAGGCTGCCCTCCCGCTGGATCCACAACCATTTTCCACCCACCGGCGGGAGTCAGCTTGCTCAAGGGCTGGTCTACAACACCTGCACCAACCTCTGGAATTCCCGTTGTGACAGCCCAATAGACTTTACCAACAGCCCCCTGCTGAAACAGCTTGCCCATCCGCCGCAACCCCTTGTGATGACGGCCCAAGATCAGGCATCCGGATGTATCCCGATCCAGACGATGGGCCAAAGAAGGGGGGCGCGGGTGTTCAAAACACAAATAGCGGAAATAATCCTCGACCGTATCACCGCCCCCTGGTCCTGCATGAACAGGCATTCCAGCAGGTTTATCAAGAACCAGAACAAGCCGGTCCCGGTAAAGAACACGTTGTCTGGCTTCATCGGGGGTCATGGTTGGTCCATCCTGCAAACACGAGGCACCCGTCAGAATCAAGAAACACGGCAACGCTTCTGATCGCGGAACAGCCCAAAGAAAAAGTAATAAAAAAGGCGCCTTTTCATTTGAAAAGGAGCCTCTCCCGCTTGTGCTCTTGGCGTCCCCACGGGGATTCGAACCCCGGTCGCCGCCGTGAAAGGGCGGTGTCCTAGGCCTCTAGACGATGGGGACGTCGTAGGCACGGCGGGTTTGTAGCCGTCCGCACCGAAACAATCAAGCCTTATTTTTCAGGGGATAACATTTTTTCTACAGGAATTTACCGAAAGGCGATCCGCCCACTCTATTGCAATCAAGGGGTACGGCAAAAACTTATGGCACTCACTAGCTTTCTCACATAAGCAGAAAAAATCAGAAACATGCAAACAAAGTACATTCATAAAATTCTTTCTTAATCAATATCATGACTGTGATAGTGCTTTTTTATCCCTGCATCACAAAAGTCTCGCTTTCGCAGAATGAATTGCTATGGTTCTGGTGCCCTGCCGGAGACGGCTAGACATATGACGGTGACCAATTCTGAACATGGCAGAATTCCGCCGCTTGGACCCATGGAAACATGGCGCCTGTCTTTTCAGGTTGTGGCACGCAAAGCGAATGATTGAGTCAACGATTTAGGTGACACTTATGGATATTTGGCGCAGCCTCCTTGGAATGGCCATCCTTCTGTTGATCGGCCTGGCCATTTCCAATAACCGCCGTGCGATCAGGCCCAGGGTTGTTGTTGCGGCCTTGCTTTGCCAGATTGCTATTGGGGCACTGGTTCTGTTTGTGCCCTTGGGCAAGGATGTTCTGGCTGCTGCAGCAAATGGCGTAAACCATGTTCTGGATTATGGTCACGAAGGCGCTGCTTTTCTGTTCGGCGGCCTTGTTGACAGCAAGATGTTTGTGTTGTTCGGCGACAGCGGCTTTGTCTTTGCCTTCCGCGTCCTCAGTGCCATCATTTTTGTAACCGCCCTTGTTTCAGTGCTCTACTACATTGGGCTGATGAAGTGGTTTGTGATCATACTGGGCACCCTGTTCCACAAGGTAATTGGCGTATCCAGACTGGAATCATTCTCGGCTGTCACCACTATTTTTGTTGGCCAAAGCGAAATGCCCGCCGTCGTCAAGCCCTTCATCAACCGTATGAACGGGGCAGAATTGTTTACGGTCATGTCGAGCGGCATGGCCGCTGTTGCTGGCTCGGTACTGGCAGGATACGCCGGCATGGGCGTCAAGATGGAATACCTGCTGGCGGCTTCGTTCATGGCTATTCCCGGTGGGCTTTTGTTCGCAAAACTTATTCATCCGGATACCGAACCCAGCCAGGTCGAATTCAACGAAATTCACTTTGACGAGAAACGCCCAACAAACATCATCGAAGCTGCAGCCTCGGGCGTATTGGTCGGCTTGCAGATTGCGCTGAATGTCGGTGCCATGCTGATCGCCTTCATTGCCCTGATTGCCCTGTGCAATGGAGCAGTGGGGGGGTTCTTCAGTCTTTTTGGTCATCCGGAATGGAATCTGGAATTCCTGATGGGGGCGGCCTTCTCTCCCTTGGCGTGGATGATTGGCGTACCGTGGCAGGATGCACAGATCGCCGGTAACTTTATCGGCCAGAAAATGATCATCAATGAATTTGTGGCCTACAGCCAGCTGTCCGCCTATCTCAAAGATGCCGGAACGGTTGCAGCCAGCGGCCTGCAGGCTCTGGACCCACGGACCATTGCCATTGTTTCCTTTGCCCTGTGCGGCTTTGCCAATTTCGCCTCAATTGCTATCCTTGCCGGCGGCTTTGCAGCTGTAGCGCCCGAACGCCGTTCAGAGGTCACACAGTATGGCCTTCGGGTTGTAACAGCCGGCACATTGTCCAACCTTATGAGCGCCACAATTGCCGGTATATTCTTGTCGCTCTAATTTCAGCTGTCCCGCAGGCTGCCTGACAGGGTAGACCTGCGGGGCTTTAATAGCTTCACCTGACTTTGTGGACAATGATGCATGACTGATACAGGCACTCTGCAGCAACAGGCCACGACAGCCAAGCGGGCCCTGTCCCTGATGGATCTGACATCACTGGATACAGCAGATAATACTGCAACTGTTTCCGCAATGGCTGAAAGGGCCAATACACCTTTCGGGGCACCGGCCGCCCTGTGCATCTGGCCACACCTTGTTCCCGCAGCCAGGGCAGCGCTGGTAAAGCAGAACTTGAAGAATGTAAGGCTGGCTACGGTTACCAACTTCCCACACGGCGGGGAAAATGCCGCAGCAGCGGCACGGGAAGCTGAATCTGCCATTGAACAAGGGGCCGACGAGATCGACGTTGTCTTCCCTTGGTCTGCCCTGCTGGATGGCAATACGGCGGCTGGTCAGTCTGTGGTTGCGCAAAGCCGCAAAGCCGCTGGCTCCAAGGTTCTCAAGGTCATTCTTGAAACGGGCATGCTGCGTGATCCTGCCCTGATCCGCCAGGCCGGAGAAATCAGTATCACAGCCGGTGCTGATTTCCTGAAAACCTCTACCGGAAAGGTTGATGTCAATGCGACGCCTGACGCCGCCCGCATCATGCTTGAAACCATTCGGGACTGCGGCAGGAAGGTAGGATTCAAGGCATCGGGTGGAATCCGGACCGTTGCCGATGCCGGGCTTTATCTTGATCTGGCAGAACAGATTATGGGGCCTGACTGGATAAGCCCCGAAACATTCCGCTTTGGTGCATCGGGGCTTTTGGCAGATATTCTGGCCACCCTTGGCCACAAAGGCGCCCCCCCGGCAGGGCATGGGTACTAAGGCGACGAGGCAGGAGAATACCGGCATGCGCGCCATTATCTTGATCATGGACTCCTTTGGCATCGGCGCTACGCCTGATGCAGAGCGTTTCGGAGACCAAGGAGCCAGCACCATCGGCCATATAGCCCAATGGTGTCGTGATGGGCGGGCCGATAGCCCGGAGCGCTCGGGACCACTGCGGATTCCTAATCTTGAACGCCTGGGGATTGGCTTGGCCGCGCGTCTTGCGACAGGGGAACTACCAGCCGGGTTTAACCCTCAACCGGATATCATCGGCGCATGGGCTGCCGCCCGTGAAATCTCCAGCGGCAAGGACACCCCATCCGGTCACTGGGAACTGGCCGGTGTGCCCATAAGGTTTGACTGGGGTTACTTCGAGAAAAAGGACAATACGTTCCCCCCCACACTGTTGGAGAACTTGGTTCGCAGGTTTGATCTGCCGGGCTGGCTTGGCAACTGCCATGCCTCCGGGACGACCATTATCGCCGAGATAGGTGAGGAACACGTACGAACGGGCAGGCCCATTTTCTATACATCCTCGGATTCTGTTTTCCAGATTGCCTGCCACGAGGAAAGCTTTGGCCTGCAACGGCTGTACGATTTATGTGAGATCGCCTTTGAGGAAGTAAGGCCTTACAATATATGCCGTGTGATTGCCCGGCCCTTTATCGGAACAACAGCAGATACCTTCAAACGAACAGGAAACCGGCGCGACCTTGCTGTCAAACCCCCTGCCCCAACCGTTCTCGAGAAGTTGTCGAATGCTGGTGGGACCGTTGTCGGCATCGGTAAGATCCCCGATATCTATGCCCACGTCGGTATTACCCGCAGCATCAAGGCCAGCGGCCACAATGCACTGTGGGACACCACCCTGCGGGCCATGAAAGATACCGGGCCGAACAGTATTATCATGACCAACTTTGTCGACTTTGATCAAACCTGGGGGCACCGCCGTGATGTGGCTGGTTATGCCGCCGGGCTGGAGCACTTTGACAACAGACTGCCCGAACTGATGGCTTGCCTGGGCAAAAATGACGTGTTGCTGGTGTCTGCGGACCATGGTTGCGACCCTACCTGGCAAGGCAGCGACCATACACGGGAACACGTTCCCGTTCTTGCATTTGGGCACCGGATCCCACCGGGCAACGAAGGCATCCGCGAAACCTTTGCCGATGTGGGGCAAAGCTTGGCACACATGTTCAGGTTGCCACCATTCCCGGATGGAACCGTCATGCCGTGGGCGCGCGCGCTTTCGCCTTGACCACACCATCGTGTTACACCTTGTCAGAACCGGACTTGTTTTATGAACCATCATCAACAGCTCAGGCAGGAAGCGATAAAGGCCCGCGAGAAAGCCTATGCACCGTACTCCCGTTTCAAGGTTGGTGCTGCCCTGCAAACACATGACGGCCGTATCTTCCACGGCTGCAATGTCGAGAACGCATCATACGGACTGTGCAACTGCGCGGAACGAACGGCTTTGTTCAAGGCTGTCTCGGAAGGGTATAAACCCGGTGAATTCACATGCCTTGCCGTTGTTGGCGATACAGATGGCCCGATCACACCCTGCGGGGCCTGCCGCCAAGTTATCATAGAGCTTGGATCACCTGCCCTGGAGGTTGTCTTGACCAATCTGAAAGGTGATATGGAAACAACCACGGCATCAGCGTTGCTGCCAGGTGCGTTCTACCTTGATCCTGAAACAACACAATCCTGAAGTGGAAGTGCCGTTCTCATGCCCAATGTCAGCACCCAGCCCGAAGTTTTTCATCTTGGCCTGAACCGCGCCATACTCGCGGGCGCAACCGTCGCCATTCTGCCGGGAGACCCGGGACGAAGCCCCCTTATTGCCGAACGTATGGATAATGCGCGTCCACTGGCCAGTCACCGTGAATTCACATCGTGGCTGGGTGAGCTGGAGGGCATACCGGTTGTCGTATGCTCAACAGGAATTGGTGGCCCGTCTACATCGATCGCGGTCGAGGAACTGGCCCAGCTTGGCATTCGCACCTTCCTGCGCGTGGGCACAACGGGAGCTATACAAAAGCACATTGCTGTCGGTGATATTCTGGTGACAACTGGCGCTGTACGTCTGGATGGGGCAAGCCACCACTTCGCACCGGCCAGCTACCCTGCTGTAGCTGACTTTGACTGTACAACAGCCTTGGTTCGGGCCGCAAAAGAGGAAAGCGTAAACCTGCACGTTGGCATTACGGCGTCTTCGGATACCTTTTACCAAGGGCAAGAGCGCTATGATACCTACTCTGGGCATGTCCGCCGCCAATGGGCTGGGTCACTCTCGGAATGGCAGGCCCTGCACGTTATGAATTACGAGATGGAATCAGCCACCCTGTTTACCATGTGCTCCGCTATGGGCCTAAAAGCCGGTATGGTGGCGGGTGCAATCGTGAACCGAACTGAACAAGAAATGCCATCGCCTGATCTTATGAAGAGAACGGAACAAGCCGCCATTTCCGTGGTAGTCCGGGCAGCAGGCATTCTTGCGCACCAAACCACATGACACCCTCACAAGGCTGTGCATCTGTTGCATCACAAACAAAAACGCCGACAGAAAACACGTAAGCCAACCTGCAATACACCATATCCAAATCCGAATCGGAATGAGATGCTGTTGGTCATAGTGCTGAACCGATCTCCCTGAAGCAGGATACCACCGTCTTGATCCCGAAAAAATCTCACGGTTGCCCAGTAAACACGACATTCGCGCCGCAAACTTGTGATGTCCTATGATTTTACCTTGCAGACATCGTCATTGATGGCTCTATTAAGTGTAACTAATGCACGAAAATAAAAAACAATCAGATAGAGAGGAGGACGTCTCGTGCGAGAAGCAAGGGAACAAACACGGCCGGATGAAGCCATCACACAACGGTTTGATATCAATATGCCGGTCTCTGTTTGCGAACACAACGAACAGAGCCTGTGCCACGAATGGCAGTTAAGCGATCATGAATACAGCCTGATCGTTGCCCATAACGCCTTCAATCGCTGGATTACACGGTGCATGGCTGCCGTTGGATACCCGGATTTCAGCCCGCTTGATATTCTGGTTCTTCACAGTGTCAATCACCGCAGACGGGCAAAACGACTGGCAGACATTTGCTTTGTCCTGAATGTGGAAGACCAGCACACAGTTAATTATTCCTTGAAAAAAATGCTCAAGTCAGGATTGGTCGAGGGAGAGCGCCGCGGTAAGGAGCGCTTTTACAGGACAACAACACAAGGTGAAACCGTCTGTAGATCCTATCTTGCCATTCGAACCAAATGTCTGCGCGACGCTGCTGAACGACAGGATGACAGCGGGGATGGCTTTCACCATCTTGCAACGGCATTAAGAGATCTTTCGGGATTCTATGACCAAGTTGCCCGGGCAGCATCGTCGGTCTGACAGCGTACGTTGATCCTGAGCGGAGAAACCCGCTCAGGATCAACGCTGCCGCCGCATAAGGAATGTCAAAGCAGCTCTGCGAACTCTGGTACAAAAAATGCTACAGCCGCTTTCATATCGTCAGGCAAAAGCTCGAAGACATCCTGGACAAACTCTGATTTTACAAGGCTGGATGCAACCGTTGGCAGTTCTTCTGTTCTGCATGCCATAGCATCAAGGTCAATCCAGTCCCCCGAAATGTCCGAAGTAATGGGCCCCGGGGTATATCCATGAGATGAGGGCAGGCAGACACCAGCGAAACCTTCGTGCTTTTCGTCTGGCATTTCGACAGAAACCGTCATCCGCTCAGCCCGGAAATCGCGCCCGTGCTGATCTTGCAAAATAATCTTTCCGATATTGCTCTCAACAAGGAAGGATGCCGTAATGCCGTGTGCAGAGCCGGCCTGCGTTATCACATTGGCCAGTTCAGTTGGCGTACGCCACGACTGCGCCTGAATATGCAGAACGCCCGGTGAACTGAGAACAGGGTGGATAAACTCAAACGGCAGGGACAAGGCATGCCCCGAATATGCACCAATATCAAGAAAGGCAGTAGACGGCACAGCGTCTGAGGCCATACGCCCGTCCACACGGTCCAGAATATCGGGTGACCATACGATTGCCGGCGTTACGGACCAATGAGCCGCCGTAAAGGGTTGTGCGGCTGCATTCTCGATAACAAGAGCACCATCACTGATTTTTGCCAAGGTATTCTCCAACCCGGGCTTGCTCCGAATGGCATCGTTGACCGCCTGCTGGATTTCTTTAAGCGTCGCAAATGTATCCCGAACCGTAACGGCCTCATCCCCGATCTGGAACTGCAGATTCACAATCAGCAAATCCGGTCTTGTATCTGGCGGGGAATTGCCAGATCCCGACATCGCCATGGTGTTACCTGACAGGTCAAACCGGGCAAAAGATGGCTGTGCATAGGCCATTGCACCATCCTGCTGCAGGATACGGGATGCACCGGGCAAGGACGGTGCATCCTGACTCAGATCAGGAATGGCAGCAGGATCATACGCCTCGTCACCCTCGTGATACTGCCGGTCAAGACGCAGAGTTCTCTGCAAGGCAGGCTCATTCAAATGACGGTACGATGTATCCTGCGGCGGGATAACACCCGGCTTGCCGGGCTCAGTCTGGGCACCAATTGTGTCGGCTTGACCACGCCCATCAGGTATGACAAGCGTCACACGCTCGAAGATAAATCCTTCCGGGCTACTGATAACAAGCCTGTTCTGGCTGTCCAGTGACGCAACAAGTTCGTGGGGATCATTCACGAATGCCTGATTGAGGATCTCAACCAGCTGGTCAGGGCTGGTACTCTCACGATAATCGACTGCAATGTGAACAGATTCCCTCAGTATTTCTCCCTTGCGTAAAATAATGTTGAGGTCGAGAGGCTCTCCCCCATCACCGTTCGGTATACCTGATGGCCAAAGGCCAGAAAGCGTTATCGAAGATGGAACAGGATCCAGCGCAAGACCACCAGGTTCACCATCCCGGATCTGTAATGCAACAGGTGGCCTGGATAGAGTTACCTCCCCAGCCCCCATGGGAGCCTTGGTCGTTGTTTTTATGGTAATAACCCCATTACTGTCCGCAGCAACTTCAAAACGGGCCTTGGCGAACAGCCCCAAAACATCCTGCTCGCCGGCAAAGGTAATATTGACATCATGGCCACCAATCTTGAATTGCATGCCTTTTGGGGACAGCCCATCGGATAATGGAGGCAACCTGAATGTCATCGTGGATACAGCCCCGCTATCAGGGCCCGGAAAAGATGCATGCGCATACTGCACAGGTGGCAGGGCACGACCGGGCCCTTCGGTTGGCGGATTGTCGCCCAACATGATCCTGAATTCACCGGGACTGAAACGAAATTCTGTTGTACTGCCAATATCATCGCGGTGGGCTATGACCTTGCCAATACGGACACTACCCATGTTCATAAACCGAAGAGAATGACCATCCGGGGTAACCTTGATCCTTGCCGCCTCATGCATGCTTCCGCTTAGCGCAGTCTCCATGTCTTCGGCAAGACGATTGATGTCCCAGAACTTGGGACCTGAACCACGCGTAACATGATAGCTATGCCCGTCAATGGTAAAAGAAAGGCGATCAGCCTGAACGCCATAGACTGCGGTGTCCCCTGTACCTTGAACGTATGGGATGCGCCATTCCCAGACAGAATCGGCAGGGTAAGGAATATAGGACATCCCGGTGGCGTTACCATCCGCATCAACACCTGACAAAGAGCGCTCAGCACTGACAGCAGCATGCAGAGTTGTGTCATGATCTGTGCCCATATCCCCTCCCATGATGCAAAGACATCAAACACGCCGGAAAAACCTTTGAAGCACAATCCGCATTCATCTGAGAAAGGAACAGTGCAGAGCCATGAATACAATCACAAATACATCCAATACTCCACCGCAGTATTTTGACTGAGAAACAATTGCAATGATCAGATCAGGAAGGATCTGCTTATGAAATGCATGAAGGCAAATTTTTCTTTATGTTGAGATAATTCGTTTCACAGAAGCTGTACAGATTGTATTCATAAGATGCACAGGCTTGAAGAATACCGTAAAAACGTGCTCTGTTTTCTCCCGTCTCCCATCGCGCAGCACACTACAACGTACCTGAACTGCGATAACCCAGGTTTCTGCATGTCCTTTGATCAGCCGCGTTCCTACCGCCACATTCCAGCCTCCCAAGCTCTGGAAGCTCTTTCACCACCAGCTGGTTCTTCACGAATCTGTATCGGTGATATCACACGGGTTCTTGATGACCGAGCATGGGGTGTCATCGTTCTGGCCCTGGCATTTCCCTGCCTCATTCCTATGCCGATACCGGGTTTTGGCCTTGTGTTCGGGGCTCCCCTGCTGGTTATAAGTCTGCAACTGGCAGCCGGACAGAAAAGACCATGGCTTCCGGCTATTCTAAGCCGCCAATCGATTGACCTTGAGACATGGAAAAAGTCACTTGCTGTCATTCTACCCAGAATGAAGAAAGTTGAAAAAATCCTGCGCTATCGTTTGCCATGGCTCTCATCAACCGCAGGAGAAAGATTGACAGGCCTTATGATGGTTATTGTGTCTGTCCTTCTTCTCCTCCCGGTTCCCTTTACCAATATCCCTTTAGGAATCATCCTCTGCCTGCTGGGGCTTGGGCTTTTTGAGCGTGACGGGATTGTTCTTCTGATTGCATGGTGCCTGTCATTAATCGCCCTTATAATTTTTTCCGGACTTATCCTTTTCGGCGGCACCGCCGTCATGGGGCTTTTTGCCTGAATGACCCCATATCCCGCAAAACAGGCCCCGAAGCGCGTCGCAACCTGCGAATGCAGCAGGGACATCAGCACACATAAAACAATAATACCTTGATATAAAAGCCTCCCTAATCCTGGCATCGGGCTTGCTCTGACATGGGTAAGCCGATGAAGGAGTACAGAGAGATGTCCGTTACCCTGCTCAACAGCCACCAAGACATTATTGCTGTTGTCATGGGTGACCTAACCCTCTCGACCCTGGACAGCGTTCTGCCGGTGTTTATAGACATCAGCCAAGACGCAAAGCAGGACGTAACCCTTGATCTGAGCAGCGTAGCGGTCATCGACGCCGCCGCAATCGGGTTGATCATCGCGCTGAACCAACGCCTGGTTTCCAGTGGTCGGGCACTGACACTCCTGTGCCCGCCCGGTCAGCCAAGAGGCCTGCTGTCCCTGGTCGGACTGGATAGTCAGGTCAAGATGATAGAGACATACGCACCCGGACCAGCGGTGCACTGAAACACCGGCAGAGGGGTAAAACCTTCTGCCCACCCCCGCCAAGCCTGAGACCCATCTCTCCCCCAGGGTCTTCAGGAATGGCGGGGGTTCCTCATTCCAGCATCCAGGACCATGGGCATACAGAATTGTTTTGCAGGCTTTCCCGTGACAAAACAACCTCATTAGGGCAGCATGGGGTGCACTGTCACAGCACCAGGAAAGAGCGCGCAATGTTCAGGCTGCACCCCCGCCTTGAAGCCGATACCGTTGAGATTGCGGTCTGGCCCCTGAGCCGGGTTCTGCTGATGAATGATCGTACGTACCCTTGGCTGATCCTGGTCCCCCAGCGGGAAGATGTCCGTGAGCTGCACCATCTGTCACCGGAGGATCGTACCCGCCTGGTCCATGAAATGGCGCTGGCAGCACGTCTGCTGGAAGATGCAACCAAGGCGGACAAGATCAACGTAGCCGCATTGGGGAACCAGGTGCCCCAGCTGCACGTACATGTGATTGCCCGTTTTCACGATGACCCGGCATGGCCCGATCCTGTATGGGGTGTTGTCCGCCCCGAACCTTATGATCAAGCCAGCCTCTCTCATACAATCCGTATGCTTCGCGGTAATATGACCCCGCCACAAACAGCCGGATAAGAGCTATATATCATTACCAGCCGCACGTTCCCGTCACGATGGATCTCTCCATGAACACGCATTCCCCTGCCCTGGTCTGGTTTCGCTATGACCTGCGCCTGGATGATCATCCCGCCCTTGTTGCCGCCATCGAAAGTGGAGCCCCTGTCGCAGGAGTCTTTGTTCTGGATCCGGATAGTGATGGCCGCCCGCTTGGGGCCGCATCACGCTGGTGGCTGCATCACAGCCTGAAAAGCCTGACAGACCAGCTTGCCTGCCATGGCGTGACATTGATATTTCGCCACGGCAGTAGCGCGACAGAAATTCCCTCACTTGCCAAAGCGTTGAATGCCAGTGCGGTTTTCTGGAATCAAGGCCACACACCGTGGATGACGGCACAGGACAACGCAGTACAGGACGCCCTGAAGTCCCGTTCCATACAGGGCATCATGACACGCTCCGGCTTGGTGGCTGATCCAGGGGCTGTACGTAACAAGGCCGGAGGGCGGTTCCGTGTCTTCACACCATTCTGGAAGACACTGTCAACACTCCACCCACCACACAAACCGCTGGACGTACCATCGCAGATACGGCCTGCACACGTCTCCCGTACAAGCGGTTCAAACCTGCAGGATTTCGGCCTTCTCCCCACATCAGGACCGGACTGGACACAAGGGCTGCGGGATACTTGGGAACCGGGAGAAGACGGCGCTTTCCAACGCCTCGGGCATTTTCTGGATGGTATCATCGATGACTATGCCACGGGCCGTGACTTTCCGGACCGGGCGGCAACATCGCGCCTGTCGGCCCATTTGCGGTTCGGGGAAATTTCTGTCCGCCGGATATGGGATGCAACGTTGGGAGCTGTGGGCGAGAAGGGCCTGAAGTTCCTTTCAGAAATCGGATGGCGGGAATTCAATCATCACATCCTGTTCCAGCACCCTTCCCTGCATACAGAACCGCTGCGACCGGAATTCCGCAGATTCCCCTGGCAGGATGACCCAAAAGCATTTCGGCTCTGGTGTCGTGGCCAGACCGGCTACCCCATTGTAGATGCCGGCATGCGGGAGCTATGGCACACAGGCTGGATGCACAACCGCGTACGCATGATCGTTGGCTCCTTTCTGGTGAAAGATCTGCTGGTGCCGTGGCAAAAGGGTGAAGACTGGTTCTGGGATACATTGGTGGATGCCTGCCCCGCCAATAATCCGGGCAACTGGCAGTGGGTAGCTGGCTGTGGCGCCGACGCGGCTCCATTCTTCCGTATTTTCAATCCAGTCCTGCAGGGTGAAAAATTCGATCCTGCCGGTGCGTATGTGCGCCGCTGGATTCCCGAGTTACGAACCCGAAGCACACGGTCTGTCCAGCACCCTGTTGACCCCGACGACCTGTTTGCGCGCAGTGCCTACCCACCTCCCATTGTCAACCATGGGCATGCGCGCGACCGTGCCCTTGCAGCCTTGAAGGCCCTTGATACAGCCACCTGATCAGACCGGACGGTCCGGTTCTCCGTAACGGGCAATGCTGAGACCGTCCATGTCAATATCCGGAGAACATCCACTGACAAGGTCTGCCGTAATCCGCGCCGAGCCACAGGCCATGGTCCATCCCAGGGTTCCGTGTCCGGTGTTGATCCACATATTGCCATACCGGCATCCGCCCAGAACAGGGGTTCCGTCAGGCGTCATCGGACGCAGGCCACACCAAGCATCTGCATAGTCTACCATGCCGGCATCAGGGAACAAATCCCGCACCACATGCCGGATCGTACGAACACGACGCGGAGAAAGCGTCAAATCATAGCCAGCCAGTTCTGCCGTTCCCGCAGCACGGATACGATCCCCCAAACGGGTCACCGCCACCTTGTATGTCTCATCCATAATGGTGGAACGTGGCGCAACATCCTCGCTCAATACGGGCAAGGTGATGGAATACCCTTTTACAGGCGCTATCGGCAGATAAATACCAATCTCGCGGGCGACAAGAGGCGATGAACTCCCCAAAGCCAGCACAAAGGCATCAGCCATAGTCAAGCCTTCAGATGTCAGGACGCCCGTAACCCGCGTCGCATCCACCTGCAAGGCCTTGACCGTCACACCATGACGGAAAACAACGCCCGCATCGGCTGCCATGGCGGCAAGGGACCGGGTAAATTTCAGACAGTCACCAGTTTCATCTCCGGGCAAGCGCAAACCACCGACAATCTTGTGCTGAACGGGTGCCAACCCGGGTTCAACCGCGATACAGCCGACCTGATCCAGAATGTCATGGCGCACACCATGGCGTTCAAGAACTCGACAATCGCGGGAAGCCTCGTCCAGTTGCGTCTGCGTACGGAAAATCTGCAAGGTTCCAAGCATACGTTCGTCATACGTAATCGCGGTTTCTGCCCGCAGCGCCTTCAGAAGATCCCGCGAGTATTCGGCGATACGCACCATACGGGCCTTGTTGATCTCATAAGAAGAAGGATTGCAGTTGGCCAAGGCACGCGCCATCCAGACAACCGTGTCCGGATCAACAGCAGGGTGGAGAACTAGGGGCGCATGCCGTGAGAACAGCCATGACAGGGCCTTGAGAGGAATGCCCGGTGCCGCCCACGGAGAGGCATAGCCCGGTGATATTTCCCCTGCATTGGCATAGCTGGCCTCCAGGGCACTCCCCTTCTGGCGGTCAAGAACCTCTACCTCATGGCCGGCACGAGACAAGTACCACGCTGTTGTAACACCGATCACACCGGCGCCAAGAACCAGAACACGCATGCGATCCCCCATCCCCATGCACAGACTGAACCCGGATGAATACGGACTTCAGCTCCGTGATTTCCTTTCTGGTCACCGTAGCATGAAAATCCCGCCGCACACATGGCGCCACGACCAAGCAGAGATAATCGACAATACCAAAAACCTGACAGATCCAGGAAACCAGGTAAAATAGGATGTGATGCCGGGGGGCACAAAGAACAGACATCACATGGGGAAAGGCAGAAGATTCATGACAGGCTCTTTTTACGCAAGCATATACGCGCGATCACCTGCCAACGGGAATCGTATTCTGCTGGATACACCCGGTGGTCGAACCATCACTTGGACCATGGCAGCAGAATGGTCGGCCCGCTATGCAGACAGCTTGTACCGGCTTGGCCTGCAAAAAGGTGGCCGTATCGCCGTACGGGTACAAAAATCACCCGAGCTTCTGTTGCTGCATCTGGCCTGTCTGAGGGCGGGCGTGGTCTTTATCCCCATCAACCCGGATCATGAGGGGCAGGCACTGGACCATATTCTGCATGACACCAGACCACAGGTCCTGATCGTGGAACCGGAACAGGAAGACCACTTTCATGCCTTGGCACAGCGCTTCGGTATTCATCATGTGCTGACTTTGGGGACACATCACAACGGAACTTTTGCCATTCATGGCAGCAAAGGATCAGATCAGTTCCCGATCGTGGAATGTCGCCCCGATGACCCGGCAGTCATACTGTATCATTCTGACACCAAAGGACAGCAGAGTGGCTCCTTGCTGTCCCACGGCAATCTACTGTCCGTGGCGCAGAACATCATACAGGCGTGGCATATCACAGATCAGGATATCGTTCTGCATACCGTACCCATGTTTCAGGCTTATGGCCTGTCTATCGGGTGCCATTGCGCCTTGCTTGCGGGGGCAAGCATGATATGGCTTCCCTCCTTCAACGTAGACACCGTTCTGGCCAGCCTACCCCGCTGCACCATCTTCACGGGAACACCATCTTCCTACGAGAAGCTGTTGCAAAAATCCGGGCTGGGTCGCGTATCCACCCAGAATATCCGCCTGTTCCTGTCTGACACAGGTTCCCTGCCGGACCACATGTTCCATGACTTTGAGGCCCGCACGGGCCATCGTATCCTGGAATGCTCCGGCATTACGGAAAGCACACACATTACAACGGCAGGCAACGCCAACAGGCACGAAACAAGGACCCCTCACGACAAACGGCTGGTTCCAAATCCATAAAACAGCCCCCCCCTTTGTGTTAGCAAGACATAATCTCTTGCCCGAAGGGAACCCATCACTTTGACAGCCCCATGAATGTGGCTCATCTTGGCTGGCCCTGCACATGGCATGGACCAACACAGTGAGCACCGATACAACACTCAGCATTCTCGCCCTGGCTGCCGGCTTTGTCGGAACGGGAATTGCTGCCGGATTCCTAGCCGGGCTTCTGGGAGTTGGCGGTGGGATCATCATGGTCCCTGCCCTGTTCCACCTGCTGGCAACCCCGGGCATTGATGACAGTATACGGATGCACATGGCCGTTGGAACATCCTTGGCCGTCATTGTCCCGACGGCCCTGTCATCGTCATGGTCGCACTACCGTCGTCATGCCATCGATGCAGACCTGCTGAAGACATGGGCACCCGGTATTGTCGCAGGCTCTGTTCTGGCAGGTATCATAGCAGCATCAGTCAAGGGATACGTCCTGACTACCGTGTTCTCGGTTACAGCTCTTCTGGTCGCCCTCCACATGGCCCTCGGCCCGTCAGGACCTTCTTTCACCATCCGGATGCCGGGAACTTTGGGGCAACTCTGCCTGGGCACCCTGATCGGCACACTTGCCACATTGATGGGCATTGGCGGAGCAACATTAAGCGTGCCGGCCATGACAGCTTTCTCTGTCCCCATACACCGCGCTGTTGCAACGGCCAGTGCCCTTGGTCTGGCGATAGGGATTCCCGGCGCGGTCGGGTTTGCCATGGCCGGAATGGATACCCCCGGGCGCCCCCCTTGGTCACTGGGCTACATAAGCCTGCCCGGCGCACTGGTTCTTGCACCACTCAGCGCCTGCTTTGCCCCATGGGGGGCACGGGTTTCACATACGGTCAAACCACACAGACTGCGCCAAGTCTTTGCCCTCTTTCTTTTCGTGACAAGCCTGCGCATGCTCTGGAATCTCCAGAGTTAGGCAGCACCCCCCAGCCGCTGCAGAACGCGACCACGCCCAAGCAAGGGTAGAAGAATCTTAAGCTCCGGACCATGATCCAAACCGGTCAGGGCCAAGCGCAGTGGCATGAACAAGGCTTTGCCTTTTCGCCCGGTTTGCGTGGACACAACCCCTGTCCACTGCTTCCAGGTCTGCTCGTCCCATGGCTCTGGCGGAAGCAAGGAAGCGGCTTCGACCAGGAAAGCTGGATCTTCGCAAACAGGAACCATTGGGCCATGTAAAATACGGTACCACGGCAGGGTATCGGCAACTGTCTGCACGTTCGGACGAACAGCCAACCAGAAGGACTCGTCGGCCAGATCACAACCCAGGGACCGAAGGCGTTGGGCAACCCGATCCCAGCCCATGCCATGGACCAGTTTTTCTGTCAGACGCATCAAATCGGCTTCATCAAGCCTCGGGGTACCACGCCCAAAGCGCCCGAGATCAAAATCCTGGATCAGAACCTGCACATCCTGAATCGGCTCCACCGCACCTGAAGAGCCAAGGCGCGCCAAAAGGGCATGGACAGCCAGTGGCTCAACCCCCTTGTCACGCAACTCCGCCACAGACAAACTGCCGCTGCGCTTGGACAGCTTGTGCCCATCCGCTCCAACCAACAGGGGAAGATGGGCAAACGCCGGCAGACTTCCCCCCAAGGCATGGAACATCTGGATCTGGACCGCCGTATTGGTTACGTGATCCTCACCCCGCACAACATGGGTTATGCCCATCGCAACATCGTCAACAACCGACGGTAACAAATATAAAAAGCTGCCATCTTCCCGTATCACAACCGGATCGGCCAAGTGGGCTGCGTTATAAACACACTCACCACGAACCAGGTCCGTCCAGCGTATCTCTCCGGGATCGAGCCGGAATCGCCAGTGCGGGCGCCGTCCCTGTTGCTCCAGGGTTTCCTTCTGCTCCGATGTCAGCGCCAATGCCGAGCGGTCATAAACAGGAGGCAAGCCCCGTGCACGCTGCCGGTTGCGCATATATTCCAGTTCTTCGGGTGTCTCGTAACAAGGATACAGGCGACCATCGGCAATCAGGCGGTCCCGCGCCTGCATATACAGATCAAGCCGACGCGACTGGAAAAACTCCTGCCCCCATTCAATGCCCAACCAGCGCAGGTCACGGGCTATGCCTTCGATGAATTCAGGCCTGGAACGCTCCCGGTCTGTATCATCATAGCGCAGAACAAAGCGCTCCGGATCACCGCCCGCAAGCAGGAAATTAATAACAGCCAGACGGATATTGCCCATATGAAGGGCACCGGTGGGGGAAGGAGCAAAGCGAACACGAACAGACATTCAGTATGTTTTCCAGAAAGCCCGGATAACCTCAGGCCAGTTTTACAAAAGCATTGGTCAACGGATAGCGGCGCTCGCGCCCGAATGCACAACGGGTGATCTTGACACCGGGCGGGGCTTGACGACGCTTGTATTCCGCACGATTCAACAGCACCCATACCCTTTCAACCTCGGCCTGAGGGTAGCCTGTTTCTGCCGCAACAGCCGAAACGCTTTTGCGCTCCTCAATCAGTTTCTCCAAGATAGAATCCAGCACCGGATATGGGGGCAAACTGTCTTCATCTTTCTGGTCGTGGCGCAGTTCCGCCGTGGGTGGCTTGTCAATGACCCGCCGCGGCATGACAGGCCCGGCCGGCCCAAGAAGCCCCTGCGGGCAACGGATATTGCGCCATTCCGATACAGCAAAGACCGTGGTCTTGTAGATATCCTTCAAAACAGAATACCCGCCGCACATATCACCGTACAGGGTCGCATACCCGGTGCTCATCTCGGACTTGTTGCCCGTTGACAGAACCATCGGGCCAAATTTGTTGGAAAGCCCCATCAGGATCACACCCCGCGTGCGGGACTGCAAATTTTCTTCGGTAATATCGGGCAGATGACCGGAAAAGAGAGGAGCCAGCATCTGATCCCACGCATCAACAGCCGGAGCAATGGGAATGGTATCAAGACGGCACCCCAACAGACGCGCAACCTCGGCAGCATCATCCAGACTTTCGCGCGACGTATAGACCGACGGCATCATCACACACCAGACACGGTCGGCACCCAGCGCATCCACCGCGATTGCGGCCGACAGGGCACTGTCAATGCCCCCCGAAAGTCCCAGCAGAACGCCGGGAAACGCATTTTTGGTTACGTAGTCGCGCAAGCCAAGAACCAAAGCCCGGTAGATATATTCTTCCCGCCGCGGATACGCGGCAGGGGACGACGCGCCCCCGTCCGGCCACCATCGCGCATTTCGGCGCGACCACGTGCAAAATGTGACGCCTTCATCCCACGACGGCGCGGCATGGCACACGGCAGAATCGCACCCGAGAACGAAGGAAGATCCATCAAACACCAATTCATCCTGACCACCTACCTGGTTGACATACACCAAAGCCAAACCGGTTTCGCCCACACGGGCCGCGGCGTGCTGCTGCCTTTCGGCAATTTTGTCCAGTTCCCACGGAGAACCATTGAGCACCACCAGCAGCTCTGCCCCGCTACGGGCAAGAGAGCGTGATACATCCGGGAACCACATATCCTCACAAACCATGACCCCCATGCGAACACCACGCACCGTAACCGGCTGCGGCAGAGGGCCTGCAGAAAAAACCCGTATCTCGTCAAAAACGCCATAGTTCGGCAGGTGATGCTTCAGAATAATATCCTTAATCACCCCTCCATCCAGAACCAGTGCCGCATTGTAAAGCGCACCGTCCTGCCGCCAGGGGGCACCCACCAGAAGGGCGGGCCCACCATCCGCTGTCAGGGCGGCAAGAGCCTGAAGCTCACTCTCTATCATATCCAGAAAGGCCGGACGGTATACCAAATCCTCGGGCGGGTATCCGCACAGGACCAGCTCACCGGTTATCAGAAGATCGGCTCCTTCTGCCGCAGCTTTACCCCTGGCATGCCGAACCAGTGCCGCATTGGCCCGGACGGCACCAACAGTCGGATTGAGCTGCGCCAGCGCCAGCTTCAGGGTATCAGGCATCACCATGATCATTCTGCGATATCAAAACCAGCGAAGTCCGGCAAGCTAGGATGGAGACAGACCCCTGTCAACGCGCAAGACGACAGAACACACCAAGCCGCAGGTAAAAAGACAGGAAAGGAGCAATCACCAGGCTGCATACCGTTAACGTGAACGACGCAGCAGAAATTCACGGCCAACCTTCACCCTAGGTTCCCCTCCATAGGCAATAATGTCAGCCGTTGCATAGGTCTCTTGCCAAGAATCCGGTAGAAAACTGCCTGTTCCAATCACATCCACCGGCGCCCGGGCATACCCGATAACACGGCACTTCTCCGGCGTAAAACCAGACGAAGCCACAATCCGCACACCAGGGAAACCTGCCTTGTCCAGGCAATCGCGCACATGCCATATGGCTGCCGCCGATACGCCCGTTCCAATAAGATGCTTCAGTTCCCGATCCGTACGGTACCCCCGAATGGCTTGGGGGGCATGTTGGTCCAGAACAGCATAGCTGGATTGAGGATCAAGCCCTTGCAGGAAACGCCCACCATGCGTATCCAGACGCACGGCAAGGCGCCCCGCCACTGCCAGGTCCGGGAAAGTACGGCATACCTCCAGAGTGTCATCTACTTCCTGCCCGAAGTAATCCACCAGAACCGTCAGGGGATCGTCGGGAAACGTTTCGTGATACATCTTGGCGGCCTGCACCGTTGACCCGGCATAACCAATCAAGGCATGCGGCATGGTCCCCATACCCTCGCTACGGCCAAACCAGTGCGCTGTCGCATCTGTGGCATTGCCCGTAAAACCACGTGCACCAGCCCTCTTGCGGGCAGCAGCAGAGCCGACAGATGCCGCATAGGCCATCAAGGCAGCCATCTCTGTTCCGGCACAATGCCGTGCATCCATGGCCAGAAAATCAACATGAGGCAGCTCGCTGCACATGGCCTCCGCCTGCCAGGCAGCAACGCAGGCAGCGCCCAGTTTCTGCAACAACAGCGTTTCCAGCTCAACCAGAACAGAGAAACGACCGGTCACAAAAAGAAGCGGTTCCCCCGCACCAACACGGTCCCCTTCCGCAAAGGGTTCCTCAATGCAGATACCCGGTCCGTCTTTGGGAACAACAGCCTCCAGCCACTCACGCGCCATGCGCGTTGCAGCCAGAACCGGGCGGCGCAAGAAAATAGCATAGGTGACATCAATATCACCAAACCGCTCAATAATGTTTCGGGTACGGGAAAAATACGCATCGGTCCACGCCCGAACAGAATCAGGCGAAGGAGGAAACCTGTCCAGCAATCCTTCCAAGATGATATCCTTTGCACCCCAGACCAAAGCAGAACAAACAACGCGACAGATCAAGCCCCCACGGCAAACCCGGACAATGGCTGCCCCCGTCGCTCCTCCTTCAATGCCTGGGCAACCAGGAAAGCAAGATCCAAGGACTGGGCCGCATTCAGGCGGGGATCACAAAAAGTATGATAGGCATCCCCCAGTCTGGCTTCGGTAATAGCCTGGGATCCGCCAATACACTCTGTCACATCACGCCCGGTCAGTTCCAGGTGCAAGGCTCCGGCATGGCTGCCTTCAGCCCGATGGACGGCGAAGAATGTCCGCACCTCGGCCAAGATGCGGTCGAAACAACGGGTCTTGTAGCCATTGGCAGCCTTGTGGGTGTTGGCATGCATCGGATCGCAAGACCACACAACCTTGCGCCCCTCGCGTTGCACAGCACGGATCAGGGCAGGCAGACGCGCCCCCAGAGCCTCTGCCCCCATACGGGTAATCAGGGTCAGGCGCCCCGCCTCGTTAGCGGGATTGAGAATATCACACAGCCGCAGGAGCACGTCCGGCGTTGTCCCCGGACCAACCTTGACAGCCACCGGATTCTGGACGCCGCGCAGAAACTCCACATGCGGCCCTTCGGAATCGCGGGTACGCTCGCCAATCCACAGCAGATGGGCGGAACAGCAGTACCAGTCCCCTGTTGTGGAGTCCACACGGGTCAGTGCCTGCTCATAGGGCAGCAGAAGCGCCTCGTGTGATGTGTAGAAGTCCGTCTTGCGCAACTGGGGTACACGCTCCCCCGTCAGGCCGCATGCATCCATGAAGCACAGGGCTTCCTGGATACGGTCTGCCATTTCCTGGTAACGAGCCACCTGTTCAGAGCCATTGACAAAGCCTAATGTCCACTGATGAACCTTGTGCAGATCGGCGTAACCACCTTCTGCAAAGGCACGCAACAGGTTCAGGGTCGCTGCAGACTGGTTGTAAACCTGCATCATGCGCTGCGGATCCGGCGTACGGTCCTGCAAGGTAAAATCCGGGCCATTGATCATGTCACCCCGGTAACTGGGCAGCTCCTGGCCATCCTGCATTTCCGTTGCAGCAGACCGGGGCTTGGCAAACTGGCCGGCCATGCGCCCAACCTTCACAACCGGGCACGATGCACCGAAGGTCAGGACAATCGCCATTTGCAGAATAACACGGAAGGTATCGCGGATCGAATCAGCCCGGAACTCCGAGAAGCTTTCCGCGCAATCACCGCCCTGGAGCATAAAGGCCCGCCCTTCAGCGACCTCGGCCAAGGCACTGCGCAGACGACGAGCTTCCCCGGCAAAAACCAGAGGCGGCAGGCCCCGCAAGGAATCTTCTACAGCTTGAAGCTTCTGTGGATCAGGATAGGTCGGCATCTGGAATGTCTCAAATGGCCACCCCGCCTCTACTGCCGAGTGCACAATGCTCCTCCAGCTTTCGGGGGTCCATTTTCCAGACATAACACCATCATCCTCCTTAAAGCAGACAGAGAAAAAGACTCTGACAAAAACAACAGGGAGTCCGAGATATAGGCTCCATCCGCATACAGACGCAAGCCAACAGACCAAAAGCAGGCAAAAAAGTCAGCCGGTTACCTCGCCACCCTTTTTATGGGCCCGGAGCAACGGTCTGCAGAGCAACGCATTGGGGCAAAGAATACACCACTGAAACAGGATTCCCTTTGCATCAAGACGTGTACTTATAACAAATCACACGGATACTGGGTCAGGCCGTGGTGTACGCAGGGTTACAAATTCTTCTGCTGCTGTGGGATGAATACCAACCGTCGCATCAAAGTCCTTCTTGGTCAGGCCGGCCTTTACGGCGATAGCGAGCCCCTGGATGATCTCCGGCGCATCAGGACCAACCATATGGGCCCCGATCACAATCTGGGTTGCCCGATCGACCAGAAGCTTCATCATGGTGCGTTCCTCGCGCCCTGAAAGGGTATTTTTCATCGGACGAAAGCGGGTCACATACACATCAACCGGGCCACGGGCACGCGTCTGCTCTTCGGTCAGGCCAACCGTACCGACGGCGGGCTGGCTGAAAACAGCTGAGGCCACATTTTCATGGTCCGGAGTCATCGGGTTGTTGTTGAATTCAGTTTCAGCAAAACAGGCGCCTTCCCGGATTGCAACCGGGGTCAGGTTGATACGGTTTGTCACATCACCCACGGCCCATATGCTGCTGATACTGGTCCGGGACCAAGCATCAACCTGTACCGCACCGGTTCGGGGATCCAGCGCAACCCCGGCTTCTTCAAGCCCCAGACCCGCCGTGTTGGGGACCCGACCCGTTGCGTACATAACCTGCTCGCAGGCCAAGACCCGGCCATCCTGCAACGTTACCATCCGGCGATCATCCTTCTCGCAACGGATAGATTGCACCTGGCTCTTGCGACAGATCGTAATGCCCTGATGTTCAAGTTCGGCAACCAGGTGCTCGCGGATATCCTGATCGAAACCACGCAGAATATTGTCGGCCCGGATAACCAAGGTCACCGCGCATCCCAAGGCACGGAAAAGGCCCGCGAATTCCACCGCAATGAAGCCCCCCCCGACAATCACAATGCTGTCCGGCAAGCGGGGCAAATCCAGCGCCTCGTTGGATGTTATGGCATGCTCGACACCCGGGATATCCGGCAGGACAGGCCACCCACCAACAGCGACCAGTATTCTCTGTGCCGTCATACGGCGACCATTGACCTCAACCGTATGCGGATCAACAAGCCTGCCTCGCCCCTCTACCAGCTCGACATGATTTGACTTCAGCGTATTGCGGTAGACTGTCTCCAAGCGATCAAGTTCTCGGTTCTTGCTCGCCACAAGCGCCGGCCAGTCAAGATGGACATCACCAACATTCCAGCCATATCCACGTGCATCCTGAAAGGAACGGGCAAACTCGGCCCCATAGATCAGCAGTTTCTTGGGAACACAGCCGCGGACGACACAGGTTCCGCCAACCCGGCTTTCCTCGATCACGGCAACACGGGCTCCATACCCACCGGCAAGACGGGATGCCCGAACACCACCGGATCCGGCACCAAGCGTTACAAGATCGTAATCAAAAGCTGCCATTATATCTTCCTGATTATTGTCCGGGCACCGGCCTGCATGGTGCACTGTGCCCGTGCATCGAAGGAACGAACGGCACCGCCAAGTCCGCCTGACTTACGCAGAGAGCACAGAGAAGCTGTACCGCTCTGCCATAAATGACATCCCTGCCCGCACCAAAGGCTCTGCACCACCGGGCAGTCCCCCCATATGCTCGACTGCCGCAGCCCAGGGAGCACCAGAGGGAACGAACAGATCCGCCCTTACACCGCGCCCGCGCGCCACCTTTTCCAAAGCCGCCTTCAACAGCTGACGCCCAAGGCCCTGCTTCTGATGCGCACCCAGTACCGTGAAGTGACTGATCAACCAGTGCTCGGGCACACCGGGAGGATGGCCGGGAGCAACGCAGATAAAACCGACAGGACCATGCATGGAATCCGCTACCATAGCCTGGCCGCCATTGCGCGTTGTTGCGCGGGCCTTCAGCCATTCACGCCATTCTGCCGCACGGTCACCGGCCGACAGAACCAAGGCTGTTGGCGGCATTCCCCAAGGAACAGCAGCCTGCAAACCAATCCTGTGTATAAGGCCCAATGCATCTGCATCGATCAGGGTTGCTTCCCGAATAACAGTTCCATCAGATCCAGCCACACCGCATACTCCCTGTCTTTCCCTGAAGGAATCACCCGCCTGCCCTGCAAAGTCAACCCATGCCCCCAACGACAAAGACAAAATGACACGGCGTGGGGAAATCAGGAGCGGGCGGGATCACTGCGCCGGAAGAAGGGTAAGAACTCAAACCTGCAAGGGTAGCGGGCCATCCATAACATCAAGAAGACCATGACCAGACAGCTTGTCAACAAGCGGATACAGGTCCCATATTGGCACCCTGCACAGATCTGCAATTTCAAGCAGGGATCGTGTGCCATCGGACCAGGTAATCAGATCCATCATCAAGCGCACCTCCAGGCCACTCGACTTCGTTGATAACGTCGGATACAGCCCCCTCTTTCCCAACTGCGGCTCACAGAGTACCTTGACCTTGGGGTAACAATTCCGCTCGATAGCCTCAATAGCCCGCAAAAGGGCATTGTATCCGCCCTCAAGTCCTTCGGGGGTGACGACGTGATCCAGATCATCCAGCGACGTATGGTACTCGTCATACTCCGCGTATTTTGTCCTCATAATCGAGGCCACAGGCAAATCCACGCCAGGGGCGCAATACTGCCTCTCGTCACTCCCCCTGTCACTCCATGTATAAACTTTGTATTCAGGGCATATATGCTTCAGAACATGCTTCGCAACACGATCGCTGATGGTGTCTCCATGGCGTGACGGAAGATAGGAATAGGTACGGTCATCACCAACGCATGTCACATTGAAACCAGCAAAAACCCTGGACTTCAAACTGTCGAGATTCCGGCTGACATAACAAATGGATCCTATTGTTTCCGGTATGAAAACAATACGGTAACTGAATGCGTTCTGCTCCCTCTCTTTCAACCACTTCGCAATATACGTCGTAACGGTTGGACCGGAGAGTTCATTGTTTGCCATTGAAGGATGACAAACGTACGTTGACAACAACACTTCTTCCTTGGAGCGACCTTTCAGTAACACTTCCCCGTATGTCAGGGATCCATCAAAAAGTTCTGTGTCAATAACAACCTCATACTCACCATCAACAAGAGTATCACGCAGGATCTGCGGCAAACAAAACCCCCAATGTTCCGTGTAGTACGACGTAATATAAGGTATGGCCGTTGGCTGCTCTGGAAGGGAGTATAAATGCTTCTGCAGGTCCTCAAGACTGATCTTCTGCTTTATCGGGATACTGTATCCGACAAGGTGCAGATTGTTTGAGCTGAAGTCGCAAAGCTTCTTACCACTCGGGTCTATAATATAAGCCTTCCGGACCCTCCACTCTTTTGGAATCGTCCAGTCAAAGACCCGTGTCCCGCTTGGAACCTCATGGATCTCAAGATCCGGAAGAATGCCCTTGATTATTCGCAGCGTCTCTCTGACGCCTTCCCCTGTAAGGCTCCGATTAATACCCCAAAGCCGCCGTGCAAACTGGTGAATATGCTGACCTGTCAAGGCGAATTCTCCAAAGAGTACAGCATCCCCAGTGCTTTCCCTTGCTCGATAGCTTGCCCGACAAGATCAAACATGGCCTTGCTTCTCACCACACGAAGACCTGACCCTACCCTAGGCATGTCGCCCTTGTACAAGCCTTTCTCCCATATACGACATGCGTTCGCACACCGCGCTCCAGATCTCTGACATACAGCCTGTAGGACTTGCTTTCCGTGACGCCATTCCAATCTGGGTATGGAGCTTGAAAAACCGGTAATCAACTTTTTTGACTTCTTCAACGTGATGATAGAACATCATGCAATCTTGGTCATCCACATCAAGGGCCGCTATCTTTCTATCCATCCTCTTCAGAAGACCAAAAGGCGATTCCTCTGAATAGCCGCTTTCGTTATCGATGTTCTCAAATTCTTTTGAGCGATATCCAATCACTGCAAACGAATAAATGGGATGCCCGGTCCTGACTGCTTCGGCATGCACGCGCCCCGCTTCCGCCAAGGCGCCTATTTTTGACGGGGTATGCCTGATGTCAAAGGGAATCCCGGACGTAAAAACAATGGCAGCAGAAGTGTCCCTCTTGCCCCAACCGCATCAAGAAAGCTTTGCAGGATATCCCCCGGATCAACCGCAAAACCTGCACGCCGGAAGTCTGCAAGCGTGCGCCTGATGCTGCCATGAACCAAGATGGTATCCACCGGCTCCACGGCAACCCGCGCATTTTTTTTCCACGCCCACCATGCGAGCAGTCCCAAGCCACCAACACCAACGGAAAGAATACTATTCCACCGTTACGCTTTTGGCCAGATTGCGCGGCTGATCCACATCCGTACCCTTCAGAACAGCAACATGATAGGCCAAAAGCTGAACAGGCAGTGCGTAAAGGATAGGGGCTACAAAGGGGTCAACCTCGGGCAAAATGACAGCATGAACAGCACTGTCCCGCATACGGGCAACGCCACGTGCATCCGAGAACACAATAACACGCCCACCCCGCGCAACCGTCTCCTGAACATTGGATATGGTCTTGTCCAGCAGCTCATCGCCGGGGGCAATGACCACAACAGGCACCTTGTCATCGATCAGGGCAATCGGGCCGTGCTTCATTTCTCCCGCAGCATACCCCTCGGCATGAATGTAACTGATTTCCTTGAGCTTCAAGGCCCCTTCCAGAGCAATGGGATAGCTGGAGCCACGCCCAAGATACAAGACGTCACGGGCTTGCATGACATCTTCGGCAATACGGCGAATATGCTCGTCATGATTAAGAATTTCTGCCACACGTGCCGGCACCTCACCCAGTGCATGGGCCAACTGCATTTCTCTTTCGGCCGTTACAGCACCACGGGCGCGCGCCAACGCCAGAACAAGGCAGGCAAGAACCGTCAACTGCGTTGTAAAGGCCTTGGTCGATGCAACCCCGATTTCAGGCCCAGCCAATGTATGCAGGATGGCATCACTTTCCCTGGCCATTGTGCTCTCGGTCACATTGACCAAGGACACAATCTTCTGACCATGAGCCTTGCAGTACCGCAAGGCTGCCAAGGTATCGGCGGTTTCACCGGACTGCGAAATGAAAAGAGCCAATCCGCCGGGCTGCAACACCGGATTCCGGTACCGGAACTCACTGGCAACATCAATATCAACCGGAATACGGGCGATTTGCTCAAGCCAGTACCGGGCAACCAGTCCCGCATAAAATGACGTACCACACGCCACAATCGTAATGCGGCTGACTGAAGCCAGATCAAAAGGAAGATCGGGCAAGGTAACCGTACGGGTCAACGGATTGACCAAGGCCCGCAGACTGTCACCGATCACCTGGGGCTGCTCGAAAATCTCCTTGGCCATATAATGGCGGTGTCCCCCCTTGCCAACCGCCGCACTGGACAGGGCGCTGACATGAACCGGCCGCTCGACCTTCAAGCCTTCTGTATTGCGGATCTCGACCCCGCTGCGGCTGAGGATAGCCCAGTCCCCCTCCTCCAGATAGCTGAGACGGTTGGTCACGTGCACAAGGGCCAAGGCATCCGATCCGACAAACATTTCCCCCTGCCCATACCCAACGGCAAGCGGGCTGCCACGCCGGGCCGCTATCATAAGATCCGGCTGTCCGGCAAAGATAACAGCCAGGGCAAACGCCCCTTCCAGCCGCAGGAGAGCCTTGTGCGTTGCCTCAACGGGGTCAGCACCCGGCTGCCAATACGAGCTGATCAGATGAACAATGGTTTCTGTATCCGTATCACTGCGGAACACACAGCCTGCCGCCTCCAGCTCGGCCCGCAGGGTACTGTAATTCTCGATAATGCCATTATGCACCACCGCAACCCGACCATCGGAATGCGGGTGGGCATTGCGTTCAACCGGCACACCATGCGTAGCCCAACGGGTATGCCCGATACCAACGCTTCCGGACAGGGGGGCCAAGGCAAGTCGGGCTTCAAGATTGACCAGCTTCCCTTCAGCACGGCAACGGGCAATTTCGCTGCCAACCAGCGTTGCGATACCGGCACTGTCATAGCCGCGATATTCAAGACGCTTCAGTCCTCCCACCAGAAGGGGAGCTGCATCCTGTTCACCAATGACACCAATAATCCCGCACATGCTCTTGCTTCCTGTCAGCCGCGTGTTGCTTCTTCTTTTTTGCTTTTATGAAAATGGATCCCCCATTGCTCCACATTCTTCTGCTCTGCCCGCTCCAAGGCCAGTGCCCCAGCGGGAACATCACGGGTCAGCACAGATCCGGCACCGGTCACAGCCCCGTCCCCAACCGTGACCGGAGCCACCAGAGACGTATTGGATCCAATCAGAACCCCCGCACCGATGTCCGTACGGTGCTTCTTGTACCCGTCGTAATTACAGGTAATGGTCCCCGCTCCGATATTCGACCGGGTTCCGACAGAAGCATCGCCGATATAAGACAGGTGGTTGACCTTGACACCATCGGCAAGCATCGCATTCTTGATTTCCACAAAGTTACCGACATGCGCTTCGGCCCCTATATCCGCACCGGGACGAAGCCGGGCATACGGTCCAAGAACAGCACCCTCGGCAACCCGGCATCCCTCAAGATGGCAGAAGCCCTTTATCTCGACGTTGTCAGCCACCGAGACACCCGGACCAAAGATGGTAAAGGGCCACACGACCACATCCTGCCCCAACCGAGTATCCCAGCTGAATGTAACGGTATCCGGGTCAATCAGGGTCACACCGGACTCCATCATGTGCTGCCGCATGCGCCTTTGGGCAATAGCCTCGCAGGCAGACAACTCCGCCCGTGAATTGACACCCAGAAACTCTTCCTCAGGGCCTTCCACAACAACACAGGTACGACCATCCGCACGAGCCAAGGCAACGATATCGGTCAGATAATACTCTCCCTTGGCATTGGCATTTCCCACCTGCTCCAACCAGCGCCAAAGACAGGCACCATCAACGGCCATCACGCCCGAGTTACACAGGCGCAGACGTTGCTGTGCCTCGTCAGCATCCTTGGCTTCCACAATCCGCTCAAGACCGGACGGCCCCATGACCAAACGACCATAACCACCGGGATCAGCCGCCTGGAAACCAAGCACGGCAACCCCGGCATTACTGTCCCGACGGGCCTGGACAAGGCGACGGATTGTATCAGCCTGAAGAAGCGGCGTATCGCCATAAAGCACAACAACCGTATCCGGCACACGGCCGTTCCCAGACATTACGGAACGCGCCTGCAGAACAGCATGGGCTGTTCCCAGACGATCCCTTTGTATCGCTGTCGGGACAGGACCAAGCAAATCAGAAACGGCCCCACCCTCTGGCCCAATCACCGCCACCAGCCGTTCAATGCCGGCACAGCGCGCCGCATCAGCAACATGAGCAACCATTGGGCGCCCCAGCACAGGATGCAATACCTTCGGACGGGTTGACTTCATACGGGTGCCGAGACCTGCAGCCAGGATAATGGCAACAGAATCAGGGACGTCTTGGGTAACAGTCATGCAGGGTCCCCCTGAAGCCGGAAGGAAAAGAACAACGGCAAAGGCCCGAAAAAGCCTAACGCCTTAAGACAAAGCACCCTGCCATACCAGATACCGCTATCCAAAATCAAAGAATGTTACACTGTATTATGGATACAGCCTGCCATCTTGCTGACCAAAGACACCTTTTCGGAATACAGCCTTGACGAATGGGGGCACACAGCTTATAAAGCCGGCCTCCCGCATGCACTGGCCTTTTAATGGGCGGTAATACAAGGGAAAAGTACCGGGCGATTAGCTCAGCGGTAGAGCACACCCTTCACACGGGTGGGGTCGCAAGTTCGATCCTTGCATCGCCCACCATCAAGGCTCCTAGGTCATACCTGCGGGGCCTTGTTTGCATGTGGGGCAAAATACCGGCAGCCAACCCATCAGACACCAGCCAAAGGCCCCCGCACACACGACGGAGGCACCCGGATATCAGCGCAGGGTCTCAAGATAGGCGATAATATCGCGACGCTGCTGCTCGCTTTTGACCCCGGCATAGGACATCTTGTTACCGGGTATGAAGTCCTTGGGATTTGTCAGCCACTTGCCCAGATTCCCGGCATCCCACCGTCCACCATGACCGGCGACAGCATCCGAGTACTTGAAACCCTCGGCATGCGCAATTTTAGCCCCGACAATTCCAAACAGGTTGGGACCGACCTTGTTGGCCCCTCCCTGATCAAACGTATGGCAGGCCGCACAGACCTTCACTGCCTTCTTCCCCAAGGCCGCATCCCCGGGCCGCAGCTCAGCAGAAGCCGATCCTGACTGGGTTGCGGCCTTACGGAACGTCATGGCCCCGGCAACGCGAGGCGCTTCATCCGGTGCAGCAGCCGAATAGACCAACCCACCGAACACTTTCGCCCCGACGACGGCAACAAGGGCAAGCCCGACGGCTGCTCCCAGCTTGTAAACGGTCTTCATACCACTCTCTCCAACGGCTCTACTTTCTGCGGCCTCCAACCCCTTCCCCGGGGCAGGACCAGCGACACGCTCCTCTGACTTCTGGAATTACACAGAATCCAGAGCCCTGTGCCAGAACAATCTTTTCTGTACCGCCGTGTAGCATAGTTTGTGGCGACCGGCGCATCGCAAACAGGCAAGTCCTCCACCCTTTTTGACACACCATACCGGACGCTACAAACCCGCTCTATCCTTGATCAAGAGGCCGGGCCTTGCGATCATCACCCAAGGCAACAAACGTAAAGGTTCCCTCGGTAACCTTTTCCTCAACTCCCGTATAACGGCGCCGGACCCATGCCTCCACCCGCACCCCGACCGAGGTACGCCCCCTTTTTATCTCCCAGCAGTAACAGTTGAGTTCGTCACCCACCATCATGGGCTTATGGAAGACAAACCCATCCACAGCGATTGTAACAACACGCCCTCCGGCAACCAGACGGGCATAGGACGCGCCGGCCAGATCCATCTGCGACATCAGCCAGCCACCAAAAATGTCACCATCGGGATTCGTATCCGCAGGCATGGCGATCGTACGCAGGTACAGGGATCCATCGGAATGGGGGTTTGCTTCGCTGGCTTTTCTCATGGTCCGCCTGTCCTCTGACGCAATGGCAAGCACCCGGATTGTGACTTTCGGAACCCCTGAAGGCAATCAGCTATTTCCGTCTGTGACAGGATATAGTAACCCTGTCCCCTTGGGCAGGCATGGCTCTTCGGCCGCCTGCCATCTCCGGGGCGGCCCCGTACCGGAGATGTATGCCACCGTACATCACACAAAACCGCGCGAGTGCCATGTCAGACCTGTTTCAGTTTCTTGCCCCGAAGTCACAGGAATATACCGCCAAGGACATTGAAGTCCTGGAAGGTCTGGAACCCGTACGCAAACGCCCGGGCATGTACATCGGTGGTACTGATGAGAAAGCCATGCATCACCTGGCAGCAGAGGTGCTGGACAATGCCATGGACGAAGCCGTGGCAGGACACGCCACCTTCATCGACCTGGAACTGGCAGCCGATGGTTTTGTGACAATCCGCGACAATGGCCGCGGCATCCCCGTGGATCCCCATCCGAAGTATCGGGACAAGTCGGCACTGGAAGTCATTCTGACCACGCTGCACTCCGGCGGAAAATTCGGGGGCGATGCCTACAAGGTCTCGGGGGGGTTGCACGGGGTGGGAAGCTCCGTCGTCAATGCCCTGTCCGAACTGATGATTGTCGAGGTTGCCCGGGATAAGAAACTGTGGCGGCAAAGCTATGTGCGCGGCACCCCCCAAGGGCCGCTGGAACTGGCCGGCACGGTGTCAAACCGTCGCGGTACCTTGGTACGGTTCCGCCCGGACCCGGATATTTTTGGTATCCGTGCCCGGTTCAGACCGGCAACCCTGTACCGGATGGCCCGCTCCAAGGCTTATTTGTTCCGGGGTGTCAAAATTCGCTGGTCCTGTGATCCGGTGCTCCTGGACGGGTCGGACTCTGTCCCCGCATCAGAGGAACTACACTTCCCCAACGGGTTGGAGGATTTCCTCGCCACGACCCTCCGGGGACGGGCCACCATATCGGGCCTGTATGCCGGCAGCGCATCACTGGCTGATGATATGGGCAGTGTGGAATGGGCCCTGTGCTGGCCGGAAGATCAAGAAGGCTTCTTTTCTTCCTATGTCAACACCGTCCCAACCCCCGAAGGTGGCACACACGAACAGGGACTGCGCAATGCCGTCACCAAGGGGCTGAAAGCCTATGCTGAGCTGACCGGGAACCGGAAAGGCTCCACGCTAACAGCAGAAGACGCGCTGGGCGGAAGCTGCGTCATGCTGTCCGTATTCATTCGGGAGCCCCAGTTTCAAGGGCAAACCAAAGAAAAGCTGTCATCGAGCGAGGCAACCCGCTTGGTCGAACAGGCTGTCCGTGACCTGTTCGACCACTGGCTGGCCGGGGCACCGGCTGCCGCCAATGTTCTTCTTGAACACGTTCTGAACCGCCAGGAAGAACGCCTGCGGCGGAAGCAAAGCCGTGAAATGTCACGCAAATCCGCCACCAAGAAACTGCGCCTGCCCGGCAAACTTGCCGATTGCTCACGCTCTGTCGCAGAAGGCACCGAACTCTTTATCGTCGAAGGGGACTCTGCCGGCGGATCGGCCAAGCAGGCCCGCAACCGGGAAACACAGGCCATTTTGCCGCTGCGTGGCAAGATCCTGAACGTCGCCTCGGCCAGCGCCGAGAAACTGCGCGCCAACCAGGAACTGCAGGATCTGGTGGAAGCCTTGGGCTGTGGCCCCGGCAACCGGTACGATTTAGAAAAACTGCGCTACGGCAAGGTCATCATCATGACGGACGCTGACGTGGACGGGGCCCATATCGCAAGCCTCCTTATGACATTCTTTTACCGTGAAATGCCGTGCTTGATCGAAGATGGCAGGCTGTATCTGGCCATGCCGCCCCTGTATCGCCTGACCCAAGGCGGGAAAAGTATCTATGCACGGGATGATGCACACCGGGACCAGATCATGTCCAAGCACTTCAAGGGCAAGGGGAAAGTAGATATCAGCCGGTTCAAGGGACTGGGTGAAATGCCCCCCGCCCAGTTGAAGGAAACCACGATGAACCCGGCAACCCGGACCTTGCTTCAGGTTGTCTTGCCCGGCAAGAAAACCGAGGAAGAGCTGGAAGACAGCCGGGCAACAGCCAGCTTGGTGGAACAGCTGATGGGGCGCAAACCCGAACTGCGGTTCCAGTTCATTCAGGCCCACGCCCGTTTTGCCCGTGAACTGGACATATAAGGGGCATGACGCCCTCATAAAACCGCTCTTTCGCCACAATCTGTTCAGATACAGTTCATGGACACACAGGCATTATACCCCCTGTGCCTCTCCTGTTATTGTTGTAGCACTCACTTTTTGCGCACCCAACTCAGCGGGGCTCCGGGTTTTCCGGCGCCCCGTTTTTTTAGACTGCTCACACCCCTTGGGGCCGCAACCAGTCCGAAGCCCAGCGCAGACCGTCAAGCGTTGTCCCCCTGGGCTTGTATTCGCACCCGATCCATCCGTCATATCCGGCCCCGTCCAGAAGGTCGAACATATAGCGAAAATTGATCTCTCCCAGCATATCAGGCTCATTCCGCCCCGGAACGCCCGCAACCTGAATATGCGCAATCCGGCTCATATTGCCCTCAATAAAATCGGTCAGGGCACCCTGCGTCATCTGGGCATGGTAAACATCGTACAGCATGTAAAGATTACGATGCCCCGTTTGCTCCAGAACCAAAGCGGCATCATCCGGACGCGACAGGAAGTAGCCGGGCACAGTCTGCCGGGAGATCGGTTCAATCAGACACCGCAGCCCCTCAGCTTCCAGCTGACTGGCCGCATAGTCGATATTGGCCATATAGACATCCAGCGCTTCCTCCCAGTCTTCTTCCGGAACAACGCCGGCCATAACATGAACACAGGAACACCCAAGATGTCGGGCATAGTGGGCGGCAAGCTCCAGATCCGACCGGAAGTCATCCTGACGGCCGGGCACGGCAGCAAGGCCACGCTCTCCGGCAGCCCAGTCACCCGGGGGGGCATTGAACGCGACAATCTTCATCCCGGCGGCAACGGCCTTGTCGGCCACCTCCTCGGCGGGGTAGAGATAGGGAAACGCAAATTCACACCCCTTGAACCCTGCCTGGGCCGCAGCGGAAAAACGGTCGAGAAAAGGCTGTTCTGTAAAGAGAACAGAAAGATTGGCAGCAAAACGTGGCATGGAACCTCCGGAACAAACGGCGCTACACTATGCGCTTGCAGGCAAGGGGGGAAGCACGTTTTAACAGGCGGCAAGGCTTCCCCGACCGGAACGGGGCCGTTGTACAGATGAGGAAAGCTGATGAACCACGATCTGCTGAACAAATACAATCTGCGGCTTCCGCGTTACACCAGCTATCCAACTGCCCCGCATTTCTCGGCGGCCGTAACCCCGGATCTCTACCGGACATGGCTGGAAACACTGGATCCCGAAACACCGGTATCCCTGTATCTGCACGTGGTTTACTGTGCTGAAATGTGCTGGTTCTGCGGATGTCATACCAAAATCACCAAGCGGTATGCACCCATTGCAGAGTACTTGGAAACCCTGCTGCAGGAAATTGACCTTGTGGCCAATGCCCTTCCGGCACGTTTCACGGCCAAGCATATCCACTTTGGGGGGGGCAGTCCCACCATCCTGTCGGCACCTGACTTCACGCGGCTGATGCAACGCCTCAAGAACTGTTTCTCGTTTTCCCCTGATGCAGAAACAGCCGTCGAGCTGGATCCACGTACAGCCGATGAAGCCTACATCCAGGCCATGGCAGCAGCCGGTGTAAACCGGGCATCTGTTGGTGTGCAGGATTTCAATCACAAGGTACAGGAAACCGTTAACCGGATTCAGCCTTTCGAACTGGTTGCCTCGGTATTCAAGTGGCTGCGCAGGCACGGCATTGACCGGATCAACATGGACCTGATGTATGGACTACCCTACCAGACCACCGCCAGCATTCTGGATACGGTGGACCGGGCTGTCAGTCTGGGGCCACAGCGTATTTCACTGTTCGGCTATGCCCATGTTCCCTGGATGCGCAAGCACCAGACCTTGTTGCCCGAAGACTGCCTGCCCGGGTTCCGGGAACGATGGGAGCAGTACGAAGCCGCCACAGAACGCCTGCATCAGTACGGCTACGTCAGTATCGGACTGGACCACTTTGCCCTTGCCAACGACACGATGGCCATAGCCCAGACCGAAAAGCGGCTGAACCGGAATTTCCAGGGGTACACAACGGATACAGCACCTGTTCTTCTGGGCATGGGCGCATCGGGCATTGGGTCCCTGCCCCAAGGATACGTTGCCAACGAGGGGGAAGTGCACGCCTGGAGACGCATGATCTCCGGTGGTATCCTGCCAATTCGTCGCGGCATTGCCATATCCGATGAAGACCGCATGCGGCGCATGGTTATTGAACGGCTGATGTGTGATCTGGAGGTTGACCTTGGTGAGATAGCCTCAGCTTTCGGGCGTGAGCATGACTATTTCACCCCTGAACTGAACGGAATGCAGGACCTGGAGAAAGACAACCTGGTTATCCGGCACGGATACATGCTGCGCATGACAGAAGAGGGAAGGCCGCTGGTCCGGGTCGCCGCAGCACGTTTTGACCAATATCTGAAACAAGGCGAACTCAAGCACTCCAAGGCCATATAACGCTTCACGGTCAGCATTGGGCGGACCAGGCACATCATCCCCTTGGTCTTCTGGACAGAAGGCTGGATTCGCCAGTATCCTCATGGCAGGACATGCGCAGCAAATCTGCTCTGCTCCCACGAACAGGAGATCTCCGGCTTGGTGGATGAAGGTCAGATTGACAAGGCCAGACCTGCGCAGGAGGATCTGTATGCCTCCATGCAAGAGCTTGTGCTGCCACCCCGGGAACCGACACAAGACACGGAGCTTGGGAGTATAACAGGGTATGTAATTACCCTCGGCCTAAGCTTTCTTGTCACCATGGCAACGCTCCTGACGGTTTATCTTTCTGACACACGTCAGGAAAGCCGTTTCGTAACCGGACAAAGCCTTGAAAACAGTGCCCGTGAAGCAGAGCTGGCTATGACGCGATTTGTAGGCCATATGGAACGCGCTGCGGTTGCGGTGGAGTATGGAACCCCGGCTCCGGGGACAGCCCCACCCGGCACAGAATATAGCCCTCTCCTGCAACGAATCATGAAGCGGGAGGCTTCTCTTGTCAGCGTCGTTGTCAGCGACAGGGCGGGCCTTATCCACCACGCCTCCTTGCCCCAGATGGTCGGCACACAGTTTGAATACAGTGAAATGGCCATGGATGAACTGCGCAGTGACCGTTCGCGGCGAGCTGTGCTGGTTGGTCCCGTACGGAGTTCACTGGGCCGCATGGTCGTCATGTACGTTCATGCCCTGCACACGCCGGACCGCTCCATTCGCGGCATGGTTATCCTGACGTTTCCAACCCATGCCTTCACAACCTTGCTGGCTCCGCTGCGCCCTGACCATCCCAGCGGCAAACTGACCCTTCTTGACTCTGGCTTGACAATCCTGGCCCAACTGCCGGACCGGGATGCCGATGCCGTCGGATCATCCAAGGCTGACTTCACCCAGCTCGCACAGTTTGCAGCATCAGACAAGCTTGAAGCGCTTCTGGAAACCACGGGAAGCTCCGGGGGCCAGGACTCATTGATGATAGCAGCCCATAAAACATCCGTACTCGACCTGACCATTCTGGTTGAAATGTCTGAAAGCGATGGTCTGGCATCGTGGCGCCTCAGAGCCCTCAGCTTGTCTTTCCTGTTTTCTACTGTTGGGATCATGCTCACCGTTCTGGTTATTTTTATTCTCAGGCGGTCCTTGGCGTGGAGACAACAGAACAAAGAGATGGGACGGAACATACAAGTCTTTCTCAAGGCAGAAGAGATCGGGGATCTGGGCAGCTGGGCAGCCATGGAGGACGGCACAATCAAATGGTCTGATACGGCCTGCCGTATTCTCGGCTACAGGGAGGGGAACACAGGCCCCCTGGAAATGGCAGTGGGATCTCATGGTACAGAAACAGAAATGCTTGCTGAGGCCATCTCTGCCGCACGCCGTGGTGCCCCCTTGGATCTCGTGTACCGGTCCCACAATGGATCCAGGGAACTGTGGCTTCATATCAAGGCGGAACTTGGCTTTAATGAGCAAGGCAAGCCGGTCAACGGAACCGGCATCATCCAAGACGTCACCTGGATCCGTTCTTCTGAAGAAAAAGCACGGGCAACTGCACATCGTTTCCGCGAAATTCTGGAAAATCTGCCTGTCCCCGTATGGTGGAGCAGCCATGAGAAAGGTCGGAAACACTTCAATCATGCCTGGACAGTGCTGACGGGCATGCGCCCTGATCCGCTTAACCCGGATGAATGGATGGCAGCTATACACCCGGAAGACCGTCGCACAACACGATCACTGCTTCAGATCGCCTTCGAGAAACACGAACCCTCATCCATTCGCTTCAGGCTTCGTAATGTAGACGGTTCTTATATCCTGATGGCCTGCTCTCTCACCCCGTTCAGCGCAGAGGAGGGAGACGAGAAAGAACGGCGGGGCATTATCGCGGTATGCATGGAGGATCGTAAGGTGCAGCAGAAAGAACTGTCCGCTGCACCGTCCATCCCTCAAAAACAGGAAATAAAACCTCCGTCGACAAAAAGCACATGACCTGTCACATAGCTCGATGACGGAGAAGACAGAAAAACAGCCGCACCGGTCACTTCATCCGGACGCCCCCACCGCCCCACGGCTGTACGACCGGCAAGCCACGTAGCAACATCCGGATCTGAAGACATTTCCCGGTTCGTTTCTGTGGCAAAAAAACCGGGTGCCAAGGCGTTGACAGTAATGCCCTGATGCCCCCACTCCATCGCAAGAGCACGGGTCATCCCGGTCAAGGCCGCCTTGGAAGCCGTGTAAACCGCATCACCGCGTCTGGCAACATGGGCTGCAACGGACGTAACGTTGATAATGCGGCCAAACCCGCGCTCTGCCATCCCCGGAGCAACCAGACGTGCCAACGAAAAGGGGGCAATCAGATTTGCCGTCAACATAGTCTCAACATCTTGGTCGGTAAAAGCTTCGACCGGGCGACGGTCACGCATTCCGACAGCGTTGACAAGGATATCAAGCCGACCACTTTCCCGGAATACGGACTGAACAGCCCTGTCACGCTCGCCCTTGTCTTCAACCGCAAACACAAGCGGTCGACTTCCCGGAACGCGGTCACACGCAACCTGCAAGGCGGCGCGGTCACGTCCCCCCATCCAGACAACAGCACCAACAGACGCAAGTCCAACAGCAATCTCAAGGCCCAGACCACGGGATGCCCCCGTGACAAGGGCAACCCGACCTGTCAGGTCAAACAAAGGCAATGTCACTGACCGTCACCCTCTTCGCCGAGGAGGGCAAGACGAACCATGCGCGCAATATCAACGGCAGCATTCAGGGGCGGATGGACCCAGGTCGAAAACGTATCTTTCATCGGTTCAGCAATACCAAGTGCATAAAGGTTCCGGTGCAGCCGGGCATGCTTGCGCGATACCAGACCGGTGGGGGCATAAATAAAAACAGGTGCCGGGCTGGCACAGGCTTCCGAGACCATGCTGACCGAATCTCCGGTTACAACAATGGCATCGGCCAGAGCAAGATAGCCAAAATAGGGATTCTCATCCCGACTACCCCAGCGAAACGAATGACCAGGTGCCGGAAGGGCCGCAAAAAGGGCATCCGTGGCATCGCGCCCGGTTCTTCGTGACGTGGTTACAACAAGTGACCCACCCGCACTGGCAACCATGGACGAAACATGCTTGCCCAGGTCTGTCGCCATCTTTGGTGTAAAGGCTTTTCGGCGCGTTGCCCCCCCGACGATCAGAGCCACCACCGGCCCCCGCAAATGCCGCAGGCGATCACGCCAGCGCGCACCCTCGACAGCAAGTCGCCCTTCCGTTACCCGGTGGGGAGCACCGGTAATCCTCATCACATTGGCATACTGGCCAAAAAGGTTATCGTGTGTCGGCACGGCAACCAGATCAAAGTCGGAAATACCGGGCATGCCGGGCCACATAATCTGGCAGAGGAAACACGGCTTTCCCGCACGTCGCTTGATCCAGCGCGCAACAGGCGCCGTACGACGCCCGGCAGCAATAACCAGATCAGGTGCCTGGTCCGGCGTCAGGGTTGTTTCCAACAGAACACGACTTTCATTGCTGATGCCAAGCAACGATGCCCCGCGCAACAGATTGGGCATGTGACCAAGAGCTGTATAGTGTATCGGGCGAACCTCAAAGGGCCAGCCAAGAGCTTCGGCAACGCCAGTTGCCTGGCTGACATTCCCAGCCCGGTCATCGGTCAACACCCAGACGACAGGATCCACAGGATCCACCAGCCTTGCCCCCTGTTTATGAGGAAACGACGGAGCCGCCGCAAAAGGTGCCCTGCCCACGCGACCGGAAGACACACGCCCCCCTGTATGGGAACTTCGTGACGAACCCGATGCGCTTCCCCGCGATTTTTGCGGCGGAACTTTCATTTTGCCCAGCCCTGAAAGAATGGCACAAACATACCATCACACGAAACACGGCATACGTTGCGAAACTATATGACATAAAGTGTACAAAAAGAATACTCCGTAACCAGCCTCTTGCTACATATAACGTCTGCTCTGACACGAAGTTCAGATTCGCGACACATCCACCTTGGTACCGACACGGACAGACGGATGAGTCCTGCCTCACACCGGAACAAAGACCAGATCGCGTAAGCGGAAGGTTTTGAATTGTTTGATACTACCAAAAGCTTTACAACGTCCGTGCCTTTCCGTCTTCAAGCACAAGGAACAGCTATGGATGCCATCCGCACCCCGGACAGCCTGTCCACAGCCTCAACTGTTTCCCGGATTTTACTGGATATCGGGGCCGTTCACTTCCGCCCAGACGAGCCTTATACCCTGACATCGGGCTGGGCAAGCCCGGTCTATATTGACTGCCGCAAGATTATTGCCTTTCCGCGGGCCAGACAAAAAATCATCAGCTTGGCGGTAGAGCATGTGGAGCACAGAATCGGCTTCGACAGGCTGGACACGGTTGCCGGGGGAGAAACAGCGGGTATCCCCTATGCTGCTTGGCTGGCTGACCGCCTGAATCTGCCCATGCAGTACGTCCGGAAAAAGCCGAAAGGCTTTGGACGCATGGCCCGGATTGAAGGAGACCTGAAAGAGGGGCAACGGGTTCTTCTGGTGGAAGATCTGGCGACAGATGGTGGATCAAAGATTCACTTTGCCCAAGCCCTGCGCGAGGCGGGTGCACAGTGCCGCCATGCACTGGTTATCTTTTTTTATGGCATTTTCCCCGGGGCCTTGGACCACTTGTCGCGGGAAGATCTGGAGCTACATTATCTGTGTACATGGCACGATGTACTGCAAACAGCCCTGAAGACCAACAGCATCACCCACAACGATGCTGTGGAGGTCCAGAACTTTCTTGATGATCCCAAGGGCTGGTCAGCCGCCAACAAGGGGCGTGCAGCCTGAAAGAGCACGGTGGGCCATGCCGGCGTGTACGGCCCACTTCCTGATTATTCACTTTTTGTTCTCTTTATCACCTTGATTCCTTTGTCCTGATATTCCACTGTAGGCGAGTATAGTGCCCTTCCACTCTCCTGGAATCTTTGGATATGCCTTCCCTGTTGCTGGATGTTTTTCTTGTTACCTTGAGCCTTGGCTGCGCCGCACTGGCCGGCATCCTGTGGCGCAACGGCGCCAGAATACGGGAAACACTGTCTGTCACCGAAAACGAACGCGAACGCCTGTCCGTAGCCTGGCATGAGTCCGAGTGCACCCGTGCCGTGCTTCAGGAACGCATATCGCACCTGGTTGATCTGGAAGACGAACTCAGGCAACAACATGCCCTGCGAAGACATCTGGAGCAGGAACTGGGCTCACTCCGTGAAACAGCAGGGCGGCTTGAAACCGTTAACCAGGAACAGAAAGATCGCCTTGGCGTAGCGGAACGAATAAGCGCACAGATGACGACGAAGCTTGAGCATCTGGAACGCGAACGTGCCGACCTGCAATCCAGACTGGCCGTTGTCACCGAAACACTGGAACAAGAACGTCGGCAGGCAAACGAAAGACTGGCCTTGCTCAAGGATGCCCGCGACCAGATGGGCAAGGAGTTCAGGGTTCTGGCCGAAGGCGTCATAACCCAGCATAGCACAACCTTTACCCGCCAGAACCGGGAACAGATAGAAGCCATCCTGGCCCCCATGCGCCAGAAGCTTTCAGAATTCCAGCAGGGACTGCAAAGTGCCCACGTTGAAAGCAGCAAGGACCGCGCAGCACTGGCCGAGCAAATTCGTACCCTGACAGAAACCGGGGCACGAATGAGTAATGAAACCCATAATCTGACACAGGCGTTGAAGGGCAAAAGCAAAACCCAAGGCGCGTGGGGGGAAATGGTCCTGACCTCTATCCTGGAACGATCCGGCCTGAGAGAAGGCGAGGAATACCAGAGTCAGGAAACCTTCACGACCGAGGATGGCAAACGGTTGCGGCCTGATGTTGTTGTCTACCTGCCAGGCGGGCAAAAGGTCATTGTCGACAGCAAGGTATCCCTGACCGCTTTTGAAGCCTGCATTAATGCGGAAACCGATGCTGAACGTACCGCCCAGGCCAAGGCTCACGTGACATCCCTGCGCAATCACATTCGCGACCTTTCGGGCAAGACCTATCAGAACTTGCCCGGCATCCAGCTGGATTACGTCATCTTGTTTGTTCCCATAGAGGGGGCGCTGGCCCTGGCGCTGCAGGAAGACCCGGAACTGACGGCCTGTGCGGCAGAAGCCAACATTGCCATTGCAACACCAACAACCCTGATGATTGCCCTGCGTACCATTGCTGCCGTATGGAAGGTGGAGCGACGCAACAGCAATGCAGAGGAAATCGCAGCCTTGGCCGGTAAAATGTACGACAAGCTCACCGGCTTTGTCGAAGACATGCAGATGATCGGCACACGTCTGAACCAAACCCACAAAAGCTATGATGCCGCCATGAACAAACTTTCATCCGGACACGGGAACCTGCTGCGGCAAGCACAGCGGGTCTATGAGCTGGGTGGAAAAGCATCAAAGAAACTGCCTCCGGAGCTTGTTTCCGAAGATACGCCAGCTCCGTCACAGCCCGCATTGCCACCTGCCCGCGCCGAGACCACCCCACAGAGACAGCATACCTTGACAACGGGGATGTAAACCGGATCGGCATGCGCGACACTATTCTTGGCTTGGTGGCTAAGTGCGCCGAAAACGGTTGCAGTCTGCCGCGTTCAATTATCTGATGAATGGAAAATGCTCCTGCATGCTTGTTGTGGAGATTGTTCCTTGTCATCTGATTCACACGACCGTCCCTACTCCCCGTTTGCCAGTTCGGCTGAAGACCGGCGCACAATCGACGAGGAAATCGCCAGGGACTCCACGCCGCAAAACAGCTCCCCCAGTTATCGCTTGGCTTTTACGGACCTGGACTTCCTGACCACGCGCGACCTGCGCCCCGTTCGGCTGCAACTGGAGCTGCTCAAGCCCGAAGTCTTGCTGCAAGAAGAAGGCATTATTTCAACCGTGGTTGTTTTCGGCAGCGCACGGATCCATGAGCCCAAGGTCGCACAAGCCGCCTTGCAGCAAGCTGAAAAGGCAGCCTCGGCCAATCCCGACGATGCAACAGCCAAACGCAATCTGGCCATTGCAAAACGCTTGGCTGAAACCAGTCGCTACTACGATATTGCACGTACGTTTGCCCGCCTGGTGTCAGAAGCAGGAAGTCAACCCAGCCACCGCCGCTATGTTGTATGTACAGGCGGGGGCCCTGGCATCATGGAAGCGGCCAACCGGGGGGCTGACGATATTGGTGCTGACAGCGTTGGCTTGTCTATTGTTCTGCCGCATGAACAGGCACCGAACAGCTACATCACACCCAAGCTCTCGTTCAACTTCCACTATTTTGCCATCCGCAAAATGCACTTCCTGATCAGGGCCGAGGCGCTTGCCTGCTTCCCCGGTGGATTCGGAACCATGGACGAGCTGTTCGAGGGACTAACCCTGATTCAGACCCACAAAATCCAGAAGATTCCTGTTCTTCTTTTTGGAGAAGCCTGGTGGCGACGGGTGGTGAATTTCGAGGCCATGGTCGAGGAAGGCACAATATCACCCGAAGATCTGGACATATTCCGCTTCGTCGAAACGGCAGAAGAAGGATGGAAAGCGATTGAAGACTTCTACAGCCGCCATCCCAGGCCCAATGGCTGGGGCGGCGGATAGGCAGAGCGCAATACAGCCTCCTGTCTCAGGTTACAGAAGACACCGGCGCTGAAACCTTGCAGCCGACCTCCATTACCCCGCCTGTCACAACCTGGGCCAAAACACCGAAATAACTGTGCCCGAACCCGCGCTGCAGAGACCGCACCAGATTCAGGTCCACAAGACCCTGTACAGGATCCACGTTGGCAGATGGCCGACATTCCGCAGGCTGAACGAAACGCAGGCGCAGCCCTTTCCCTACAACGATTTCACGTCCGATCATGGACAGCTCAACCCAAGCCGGCAACCCTGCCAGTATCAGGTTGGGACGAAAACGGCGGGCATCAAGGGAATGGCCGGCAACACGCTCCAGATCCATCAGGCTGCTTTCCGAGACAACCGTCAGCAGCGTCCCACCAGCCAAACCGGACAGCTCATCACCCAGATCGACAAGACCAACATCAGGTTGACCGGGGTCATGAAGAAAGGCGGAGAAAAAGTCCGATATCCTGGCGCGACCAACAACGGTCGACAAATCAGCCCAAGCCACCTGCCGGCCATCACGCTCAATCGTCAGTGTCGAAGCTCCGTCAATCCAGCGCGTTGTGAGAAGGGCCAAGCGCGGCGTATTGGCCAAGGTTACAAACTGATTCTCGGTCAGACGTACGCCCGGCAGGGAAACGGCCAACGTCCCACCACGGACAATGGCATAACGACGATCGCCGGATATTCCTTCGCCTGGCCGCAACAAAACCCGCCGCAACGGATCGGCGCTCAATCCCTTGACCGGATACCGGCATATGTGCGCTACAGTCGCCTTCATATGACAATTCTCCTTTTATTTGCGCGAATTGTCAATTCGTCACAATTATAAGATGCTTCCTTCTGATCCCCCTTGCGGACAACTGTTTTTACTCCCTATGTTTTTCCTGTGTCGCCGTACATCGGGGCACACGTCATTGTTCGGCTGAGCATTCACATTGGCTGAACCGTTACCGTCGCTCATCACGAGGACAAAGACATGGATTTTGAACACTTTACCGATCGATCAAAGGGATTCATACAGGCCGCACAAACCATAGCTCTCCGGGAAAATCACCAGCAGGTTGTCCCTGAACATGTGCTGAAGGCTCTTCTTGACGACCGCGAAGGGCTGGCCTCGAACCTGATGGACAAGGCTGGCGCCGATGCCGCAAAGGCTCGGGCCGGGGTTGACAGCGCTGTTGCAAAGCTGCCCCGGGTACAGGGTGCCTCGCAGATGTTTTATGCCCAGGATCTCTCACGCATCCTGGTCACCGCACAAGAACTGGCTGAAAAGGCGGGAGACAGCTTTGTCACCGCAGAATACCTTCTTCTGGCCATGGTCGCACGCACCGGTACCACCGTGTGTGACATTCTGACCCAGTCCGGCCTGACCAGCGAAAAGCTGGTAGCGGCCATACGGGAGCTTCGCAAAGGGCGGGTTGCAGACTCCGCATCGGCAGAACAGCAGTACGATGCCCTGAAGAAGTATGCCCGTGATCTGACCGAAGCAGCCCGGAACGGAAAGCTCGACCCTGTTATCGGACGCGATGAGGAAATTCGACGCGCCATTCAGGTTTTATCACGGCGCACAAAAAACAACCCGGTGCTGATTGGCGAACCCGGTGTTGGAAAAACGGCGGTTGTCGAAGGACTGGCCCTGCGGATTATCAACGGGGATATCCCGGAATCCCTGGCCGGAAAAAGCCTGATGTCCCTGGACATGGGATCCCTGATTGCCGGAGCCAAATTTCGGGGCGAATTCGAGGAACGGCTGAAAGCCGTACTGAACGAGGTCACGGCAGCAGAAGGCGGCATTATCCTGTTCATTGATGAAATGCATACCTTGGTCGGGGCAGGCAAAACAGACGGCGCCATGGATGCTGCCAACCTGATCAAGCCCGCCCTTGCACGGGGGGAACTGCACTGTATCGGGGCAACAACCCTGGATGAATACCGCAAGCACGTTGAAAAGGATGCCGCCCTTGCACGCCGTTTCCAGCCTGTTTTTGTCGATGAACCAAACGTAGAGGACACCGTATCGATCTTGCGGGGTATCCGCGAGAAATATGAACTGCACCACGGTGTCCGCATTTCAGACTCGGCACTGGTCTCTGCCGCCACGTTGTCACACCGCTATATCACCGACCGTTTCCTTCCCGACAAGGCCATTGATCTTGTGGATGAAGCAGCAAGCCGGTTGCGGATGGAAGTCGATTCAAAACCGGAAGATCTGGATGAGCTGGATCGCCGTATCGTGCAGCTGAAAATAGAGCGGGAGGCCCTGAAACGGGAGACAGACAACGCATCCCGCGACCGTCTGGTAAAGCTGGAACGGGAGCTGGCCGAGCTGGAAGAAAAATCAGCTGAGCTGACCGCGCGCTGGAAAGCTGAAAAGGACACACTGGCCGGGGCAACCCGCCTGAAAGAACAACTAGACCAGGCCCGGATGGAGCTGGAACAGGCCTTGCGCGAAAGCCGCTATGAACGGGCCGGGGAACTACAGTATGCGGTTATCCCCGCCCTGCAAGCCCGGCTACAGGAAGCAGAGCACCGCGAAGACGGTAAAAACAGCATGGTCAATGAAACCGTCACCACCCAGCATATTGCCGGCGTTGTATCGCGCTGGACAGGTATCCCTGTCGATAAAATGCTGGAAGGTGAACGCGAAAAGCTGCTGCGCATGGAATCCATGCTGGGACAACGTGTCATCGGACAACACGAGGCACTGGTCGCCGTATCCAGTGCCATTCGCCGGGCCAGGGCCGGGCTAGGAGATCCGAACCGCCCGATGGGTTCTTTCCTGTTCCTGGGGCCAACCGGGGTCGGAAAAACAGAACTGACAAAGGCCTTGGCCAGCTTCCTGTTTGATGATGACAACGCCATGGTTCGTATCGATATGAGCGAATTTATGGAAAAGCACGCAGTATCCCGCTTGATCGGCGCACCGCCGGGTTATGTTGGATATGAGGAAGGTGGAGTGCTGTCCGAAGCCGTGCGACGACGCCCCTATCAGGTTATCTTGTTCGACGAGGTGGAAAAAGCTCACCCCGATGTTTTCAACGTCCTGCTGCAAGTCCTGGATGACGGACGCTTGACCGACGGACAAGGCCATACGGTTGACTTCCGCAATACGCTGATTATCCTGACCTCCAACCTGGGCGCCGATATTCTGGCCGCCCAACCGGATGGCCAGGATTCAGAAGCCGTACGCCCGCAGGTCATGGATGTGGTACGGGCCGCGTTCCGTCCGGAGTTCCTGAACCGGCTGGACGAGGTCCTGTTGTTCCATCGGCTGGGCCGGGGTCATATGACCGGTATTGTATCCATCCAGATTGACCGGTTACGCAAACGTCTGAGCGATCGTCAGATAGAGCTGAGTGTCAATGCAGAGGCCATGACATGGTTGGCCGAGCATGGCTATGATCCTGTTTATGGGGCCCGTCCCCTGAAACGGGTGATCCAGAAGCAACTGGAAAACCCACTGGCCACACTGTTGCTCGAAGGCAGAATCCGCGATGGAGACACCGTGGCTGTAACCGTCAGCGACGGTCATCTGATGCTGAACGACCACACGGTTGCGACAGAGCAACCAGCGAACCCATCCTCGACTGTACACTGAACAACGGCGGTACGGAGCCTTGAGGCTCCGTACCGCCCTGTCTCGCGCTATGCCAACCCGTCAACAATGATGCGGGTAGCCTGGGCCACGATGTCATCACGCCAGACAGCCTCACGATAATGCTGGGTCGTATAAATAGACGCGATCACAGGCTTCCTGCCGGGAGGCCACAGCACACCAATCGCATTGGCCGTTCCATAAGACCCACTGCCTGTTCTGTCCCCGACCATCCAGCCTTCAGGAACACCGGCTCGTATGCGGGATGCTCCCGTTGTGTTGCCTTTCAACCAGTCCTGCAATACGGCACGATGCATATCTGACAACACATCACCAAACAAAAGGCGGTCCAGGCTTCGGGCTATAGCTACCGGTGTTGAGGTATCACGGAGATCACCGGGAATAGCTGTATTCAGGTCCGTCTCCCAGCGGTCCAGACGAAAATCCGTATCCCCTGCCTGACGCATAAAGGTGGTAACCGCATCAGGCCCGCCCAGAATCCGCATCAGAAGATTGGCCGCCGTGTTGTCGCTGTACTGGATGGCTGCGGCACACATATCCCGCACACGCATTCCGGAATGCACATGCTGCTGGGTCACTGGAGAATAAGAGACAAGCTCTTCCAGAGGATAAGATATCACCCGGTCCAGAAGCCCGTGATCCGATGTGCTACGGTGCAGAATTGCCGCAGCCAGAAATGCCTTGAATGTACTGCAAACCGGGAAACGCTCTTCGGATCGCCATGCGAGGGAAGCCCCACTGCCCGTGTCAAAGGCAAAAACCCCCAAGCGCCCGTCGAACGTTCCTTCCAGATCTGACAGACGCTGTACCGCATCAGCAGATGAGTGTTGTGCAGCCATTCCGTAAACCGGAGACAATGCAACAACAGAAAACAAGGACACCGTCTTGAGAAAAGAACGACGACTGTACACAGCAGCCTGCATCATATGGCCTCCAGCATGGCAACCCGTCAAAGGAACGCGATATTAGACGGACCACATGGAAGTTCCACTCTTTTCAACGGCATAAAGAAAATGGAGGGGCAATGCGCCCCTCCACGAAAGAATACAGCATTCATCAAAGGCTTAATGCGCAGGCCACTTCATTTCGCCCTTGATCACCTTTGCACTTAATTCCAGGGAATCTGCATGCGCAAGCTTTGGATACCGCTTGCGCATGGCCGCAATCAATTCACCGGAATTTGATGCCAAGGCGGCCTCAACCTCAAACGCTCTAAGGTAGATGCGTGTAAAGTCTATAGCACCAACATCAAAGGGCATCTTGCCATGGGCATCAGGCAGGAAATGACCCGGAATAACCTTTTTCGGATGCATTTCCTTGAAATGCTCCAACATCTTCAACCAGTCCTGGCGTGACTGGAATGTCTGCGTATCAGCAACCCAGACATGGAGGTTGGCAACAATCGGAACCCCACCCAGAATCGTCTGCATGGACGGTATCCATAAAACCGTGCGGTCAGGGCTTGGACCATCCAGCCCGATAATCTTGATCGTTTCGCCTTCCAAGGTCAGGGTGTTGCCCGACAGCGGACGTGGGACAATAACCTCTTTCGGGGCATTTTGCTTCAGGATCGGCCCCCAATAGGCCACCTTCCCGTCTTTATTGGCCTTGATGGCAGCCACCGTCTGGGGCGTAGCAACAATTTCTGCGTCAGGAAACGCTGCATGCAGGACATCAAGACCAAAGTAATAGTCCGGGTCATTATGGCTGACATAAATTGTCTTCAGCTTTCTGCCGCTGGCCTTGATCTTGTGCACAAGGGCCTGTGCGTCATTACGCTGGAACTGGGCATCAACCAGAATGGCTTCATGCTTTCCCATAACAATCGTTGATGTAACAGGAAAAATGCTCTTCTCACCCGGATTATAAACGTCAAGCTGAAGCGGGGACGCCACCGCCGAGATCGTAAAGAAAGCAGAGGCCACCATCACGGCAGCCGCAAGGGGACGAAATGACATTGTTCTGCTCCTGCTTGGGGGAACGACGGAAAACGCTAACACTTCACAACCATTTTGGCAAAAACAGGGACAGTTTACATAATCAAGCAAAATCCGGGCTTTCGTTCCGGGGCAGCCAGATACACCGGCAGACTCGAAAGAGCATATGTGACCCTGAAGACATAAACATATGCATGTTACGGCTCATCTTGGCTGAAACGGTCCTGAAAAGAGCACGTCACTTACTCCATGACAGCCAACAAAATATCAGGCTCATGTCTGCTATCCAGACACTATAGTGACAGAGTATTCTTGCTCCTCTGGCGGGGACATACGTGTGAATAGAACTGTCATCACGTCATTGAAAAGAAGAAGGCAATCTCCCCGAGCAGGAATATCAGAACATGTTTCAACCAAAGTTCCATGCGCAAAACCAAGGAGTTCTACATATATGAATACAATAATACGCATAGCCCTGTTTTCTGCCTTTACATCTCTTTTCATGGCACCAGGAAGAATGGCTACAGCAAACATTACTCCTGTTGATGAGGCCCAATGTCAGAACATGAAAGATCATGGCACAATGCCTGATACAAATCCTGACACACCGGATAAAGACAAGCCTCCCGTTGGATGTGATCGGCTGCGCAATGTTCATTTCCAATATATTGATTTCAAAGGAAATAAACACGAAGGCACACTTGTTGTTCTTGACGTTATTTCTGAAAGCACACAGTCTATATTTGACCATTTATATGCCATGCGCTTTCCTATCGCTCAGGCAATGCCCATGGAGCACTTCGACGGCGATGATGATCGCGCTATGGAAGCCAATAATACTTCCGCCTTTAACGGTCGAAGAATTGCTGGTTCCACAAGCTGGTCAAAGCATGCCTATGGCGCGGCAATTGACCTGAATCCACTGCAAAATCCTGTCCTGTACCCAAGCACGAATGGAACAATTGCCGTCAAGCCCCTTGCAGCAACAGGAACCTATATAAACCGTCTGGATGCAAGACCTGGGAAAGCTGTTCGCCCCGGCATGGCAGAACAAGTTATCGATTTATTTGCCCAGCATGGATTTATTCGTTGGGGAGGGTACTGGGATAGCCCAATGGATATGCAACATTTTGAAGTCGGGACTGTTAATTCTGTAAAAACCTTGGCTTCCAAGCCCCTTGAGCAAGGAAAGATCATCTTTGAAAAGTATATAGAAGACTACAAAAAGTGTATCTGCGAAAAGAAAGGCGAGGACAAGGCACGAGACCGCGCGGAATGCGTAGAGCAATTATCAAATTAATATAAA